>CAZLCG010000020.1:0-34246 GCA_964557975.1 uncultured Eubacteriales bacterium | reverse complement strand
AAATTAAACACATAAGCAAATCTCCTCATTTTTTCAAAATCAACTATATCTAAATCATATCATGTCATGTTCTGCACATAAAAACAATGGAAAAACCGCTTCCTTATGCAGTCTCTCCCTTCGACATGTCTTTGCCGTGCCGTCTCCCCTTTAAAATCGAAATTTTGTTTCACATCATTTTTATTTTTCATTCAGATAATTTAAGGTGCCTGTCAAGAAAATCCGCCGCTAAAGAAATCCACCCTTCAGCGTCTTTACCGACGGCAAGACCTATTCCGTGACCGCCGTTTTCATAAAGGCGCATTTCGCACTCAACTCCCTTTTCACGAAGTCTGCCGCAAAGCATCACGCTGTTGCGGTAATCGACGGACGTGTCGTCCTTATTGTGCCAAACGAATGTCGGCGGATAATCCTCTTCCGCCTGAAGCTCGACCGAAGCCGCCGTTCTTTCAGCCTTACCCGAAAACATCCCCAAAAGATTGTTTCTCGATACCTTGTGCGTTAATTCGCCCATAGTTATTACGGGGTATGCAAGCACCAGCGCCGAGGGCTTCAGCGAATACTCTTTCCCCTCGTATTCACATTCAAATCTTTCATACTGTACCGAAAAGAACGAACAGAGATGTCCGCCCGCCGAGCTTCCCATAAGCGCAAGCCTTTCGGCGTCTGTTTTAAATTCGGACTGCTTTGACTTGATAAAGGATATCGCCCTTGCAACATCCTTTAACGGATAAGGGTATCTTGCATTTCCGCCGCCTACGCTGTAAAAAAGCACGAACGCGTTATATCCCCTGCCGTTTAAATACTCGGCAAAGGGCTTGCCCTCGTTAGAGTCGGAAACGAATTTATACGCGCCGCCGGGGCAAATTAACACCGTCGGCGCGTTGTTGCCTATTAAATAGCCTTCAAGCCTGACATTTTTTCTTGAAGGTCTTTCCTTTATTTCGTTTTCGGAATATAATCGATAAGTCACTTTTATCACCTTAAATATTTTAACAAAACAAGAAGACATTTTCAATATAATGTTGCAAAATGAATAAAAAATAGTATAATATTCCGGTGAGGTGATTATTACGGAAACAATTAACGACAAATTTTCAAAAAAGACAAAATACGACCTCGTAAAAGAAACAAAAAGACGGAACTTTAAATATCTGAACGAGACTTTTCCGCTCGAAAACGGCACTGTGCTTGCTGGCGACTCCATAACGGAAATGTATAATCCCGAATTTTTCTTTGATTTCACAGAAAAGACGGGACAGGCTGTTTTCAACAGAGGCATAAGCGGCGATACGAGCGACAGATTGTACGAAAGGCTTATTGACAACGTTATCAACCTAAAGCCTAAGAATATAGTAATGCTTATAGGCACAAACGATTTCGGTCTGGGCGCGCCCGTTGAATTTACTTATTGCAACATTGAAAAATCGGTTAATCTTATTAAGGAAGTACTTCCCGACGCGAATATAATTTTGCAGGCGGTTTATCCCGTTAACAAAAATGTGATGCTTATATCCTCCCCCGTCGGCAAAAGGGATAACGAGGTTATAAAGGAGCTTAACACAAGGCTTAAAAGGTTCAGCGAGGCTCAGGCAATCGCTTTTGTCGATTTGACCGAGGCTCTCAGCGATAAAAAGGAAAGGCTTGCAAAGGAATATACCTATGACGGTCTGCACCTCAACGCCGATGGCTATAAGGTTGTGACCGATAATATACTTCCTTTGCTGTTAAAATAGTTGCATAAATTATTATTATCCTATATAATGTATCGGTTGTTTTTTATTTTTAAATTCTAAGAATAAGGGAAAAGGTATTTGTATGCTTCAATTTGAAGAATTAAGATTACAGCTTCTTTCGCACTCGGACGCCCTTGCGGATCTTTCGGACGCTCTGGGTCTTGAAAAGATGAAAGAAGAAATCCGCGCCCTTGAGCTTAAAACCGCCGAAAACGGATTTTGGGACGACATTCAAGGCTCTCAGGTCGTTTTGAAAAGGCAAAGCTCGTTAAAGGCAAAGGTTTCGGCTTACGAAAAATTAAAGCAGGATTATGACGACGCTCTCGTTATGATCGAGCTTTCAAATGAGGAGGAGGATTTGGACTTGCTCCCCGAGTGCGAGGAAAACGTTAAAAGGTTTGAAAACGACCTCGACAATATGACTCTTACCACCCTTTTAAGCGGTGAGTATGACGCAAAAAACGCGATCCTGACCTTCCACGCGGGCGCGGGCGGAACGGAAGCTCAGGACTGGGCGCAGATGCTGTTCCGTATGTACTGCCGCTGGGGTGAAAGACACGGCTATAAGGTTTCAACGCTCGATTATCTTGACGGCGACGAGGCGGGGCTTAAATCGGCAAGTATCCTTATTGAGGGCGAAAACGCCTACGGCTTTATGAAAAGCGAAACGGGAATCCACAGACTTGTCAGGGTTTCTCCGTTCGACTCCGAGGGCAGACGGCACACCTCCTTCGCGTCGCTTGAGGTTATGCCCGAAATAGACGATACAATTGAGGTCGAAATTGCCCCCGAAGACATTAAAATGGATGTTTACAGGGCTTCGGGCGCAGGCGGTCAAAAGGTTAACAAAACCTCGTCGGCTGTGCGCCTTACGCATATTCCGACAGGCATTATCGTTTCGTGTCAGGTTGAAAGAAGCCAGCACCAAAACCGCGAGGTTGCTATGAGGATGCTGCGTTCAAAGCTTGTTGAAATTAAAGAGAGAGAGCACCTCGATAAGATTTCTGATATAAAGGGCGACCAAAAAGAAATCGGCTGGGGCAGTCAGATAAGGTCGTATGTGTTTATGCCCTATCAGCTTGTTAAGGATCACAGAACGAATTATGAAACGGGTAACATCGCAAGCGTTATGGACGGCGACCTTGACGGATTTATAAACGCCTATTTAAAATCAGAGTCACAAAAAAATCTTGAGAATTAAAAGCTGAATATAAAAAGCTGCCGTTCGCCCTGCGGCGAGTTATATTGCTTCGCAGTTTTATTGTGCTTCGCAAAGTGACATTCGGCTCTGCCGAGTTTTAAGACGGATAAAATAAACCTGCAGCCGCAAAGGCTGTAATATCACTAAAAGCATCCGAAGAAGAGTTTTTCATTCTTCTTCGGATGCTTTTATGCCGAAACACGAACGGACGACCGTCTGTCGTCCGTTTTTTTAAATTTCAAACTATACATAGGGCGGAGACGTCCGCTGCAAGCGAAAGCACCGACCGAGCCGACAGGCGGGAATCTGCTCCCGCCGCTTTGAGCCCCCTCAGTCACTTCGTGAAAGCTTACTCGTAGATGGAGCGAAAAACGCGGCATAGATATAACCGTTATAAAACTAATTTCATTTTTCCGTTATGTATGATTCCGTTTCGCTCTCGCTTGACAGGGTGCTGTATATTCCCTCGGCAATCGCCGAAGCATATTCCGATAAATACTCATCAAAAAGAGCGTTGTCTTTATCGCTCGTAATGAAGCCTGTTTCGACAAGACAGCTCGGCATATCGGTGTGCTTGTTTACATAGTAATCGCCGTCGCTTGAGCCGACATATCCGCTTTTGACTCCCCTGTTGCTTGAAATGCCGACCTTTTCAAGCTCTGTCAAAATGTTTTCCGCAAGCTCATTTTCGGTTTCGGACGGCGAGCTGTCAATCCATATTTCAACGCCGTTTCCGCTCTCGGCGCTGTTTCTGTGGAGGGCGACGAACAAATCGGCCTTTTTTCTGTTCGCGATACGGCATCTGTTTTCAAGGCTTATGTATTCGTCGCTGTCCCTTGTCATTATGACCTTAACGCCCTTGTTTTCAAGCTCGGTTTTGACCGCTTCGGCAAGCCGCAGATTGTCGTCCTTTTCATATCTCTCGCCGAAAACCGCGCCTGCATCGTCACCGCCATGACCTGCGTCGATACATACGGCAGGCGTTTTGTTTTTTAATCCGCCCGCAATTACGCAGACGGCGATAACGGCGGCAACAAGCGCCGAAAGCATTATAAAATAATAACGTTTTTTCATAAAATCATCTCAAAAAAGGATATTACACAAGATGTAAAGCTTCGGCGATTTCGCTTACCTTATCGGGATAATATTTACCGACGGTATTGACGCAAAGCAGGACTGAAGAAATTACGGTTATTACCGGCAGAATAACCGCCGCGCAGTTCACACAACGGCGGATTTTCCCGTCATAGGAATTACTCATCATACCAACTACCGTGAAGCACGCGATACCCATTATGAAATAAATATCCATACGGTATCTCTCCAAAAGATACGGAGTCCACATAACGTCCGCGGCGGTGATAATAAGAACGGTTATAAAGAAACCGATAACCAACGTCAGTATCTTGGATTTTTTCATATTCTTTAAAACCGACGGGCTGATTATGCCGAAGCACAACAGAAGAATCGGGAAGTTAAAGAACACGCCGCCTGCTTTTATATACGGGAACTCTCCGCTGATTTTTCCGATTGCTAAAAAGTTCTGCGCCAAGCCCTTTAATATACGAGTAACCGTATTAAAATCCAAAGTGATTTTATACTGCGACTGATCCGCCACGGTAAGCTGATACGCCTGACCGAATTCAAACGGATTGTCAAAGCGGACATAATTATATATCATAAGCCCTGTTGCCACGGCAAAATAAGGAAGAGCGGCAAGAAACAGCTTGCCGAACAGCTTCGGCGTGAATTTACGCTGTTTTAAGAACACAGCAAGCATCGGCAGAACCAATATATTTGCAAGCGCGATCGGCGGTCTGCACCCGAAAGCCAATGCGCCCGATAAAGCGCCGATACCTGCAAAAAGTATCTGTCTGTTCTCTTTTTGCTCGCCCCAAACCGCCCGTATGAAAAAATATAAGCTCCAAACCTCCAACGCAATCGCGCTTGTAATCGCCGTGCAGTATAAAGCGGGCTCGGCGGTGCTGTACCAAACGCTCATAACCGAAAAAGCGACCGACAGAGAAAGGCGAACGCCGTAATTAAGATTTTTAAAAAAAAGTTTTGACAGCAAATCGAACAGCACGAATATGCCGACTACCGAAAAGGCAACAAAAATCTGCGTGGCGTGATAAGTTGTCAGCGCCGTACCCGTTAAAATACGGTATGGGAGAAACACCAAAAACACGGGCACTATACCGAAATACATATAATAATGCCCGTTATAATAGGCGTGATCCCAATGGTATTTCACCCCCGCTTCCTTTCGGGCAACGGGGTCATACGGATTTTCAAGCTGCGAGAGCGAATCCTCATCGCCGTAATCAAAGTCAATATGACCGTCAAGTATAGCCTCCGCCATCAGCTCATACTGATTCCTGTGTCCGGGCTTTTCCCCGTTCCAAATCGGGAGCGCGCCCATAGGCAATATCAATACCGCGACGGTAATAATGCACATCAATATACTTAAAACCGTTTTATAAACAGAGGTTTTTTGCGCGGTAAGACCGTGAGCATCGGAACGCCGCGCTCCGCTTCGGATTCTATTGTTCATTATCGTTTCCCCGTAAACCCGTCAATTTTCGGTAGAGCCTGTTGACCTTCATTCTTTCAAGCTCAAAATCCTGCTTATTCTTCTGCACCGCGTTTTGAAGCTGAAGCCCCGTAAAAAACGACAGCAAAGCCGCAATTGCCGTAAAGCCGCAAACAATCAGGGTCGGGAAATCAGGCACAAGCCCTGTTCTTATATAAGTAATCATAACAGGAATAAAAAACACCGTTGCAAGAAGTATAAGCACGGCGCTTATAATGCTGAAAAAGGAATAGGGCTTATAGTTCCTGAAAAGAGAAACCACGGTTCTTATTACCTTTAATCCGTCCCTTACCGTGTTAAGCTTTGACTCACTGCCGACGGGGCGGTCCCTGTAAGGAATTACCACGTTGTCGATTTTCATATTTTTATCAAGAGCGTGAATGGTCATTTCCGTTTCGATTTCAAAGCCCTCGGAAAGCACGGGAAAGGTCTTGACAAACTCAAAGCTGAACGCGCGGCAGCCCGTCATAATATCCCGAATGTCGGAACGGAACAAGGTATTGATACCGAAACGGACGAAAGAGTTGCCGAAATTGTGAAAACGGCGCTTATTCTCTGAAAAATAGGTTGAAGAAAGGCGGTCGCCGACCACCATATCGGACTGTTTATACAAGACCAAATCAGCCATTTCACGGGCGCAGTCGGCAGGATAGGTATCATCCCCGTCCACCATAATATACGCCTCGGCGTCAATCTCTCTGAACATACGGCGGATAACATTGCCCTTGCCCTGCTGATATTCATACCGAACGACAGCGCCTGCTTCTTTTGCAATATCGGCGGTAGCGTCCGAGGAATTATTATCATAGACATATACGGTCGCTTCGGGAAGCGCGCTTTTCCAATCGGCGACAACCTTGGCAACTGTCACAGCTTCATTGAAGCAGGGAATTAAAACCGCTATCTTGTCCATTGTTTCCTCCGTTCAGAATATTTTTATGTAATGTTAATTACGGTAATGCGATGCAAAAAGTCTTTTTATAAACCGTATTTTTATATACTATATTCTTGCAGCTCCCGTTTCCCTTGCGGCTTTCATAACAGCTTCGGCAACGGCTTTGCCTACCCTTTCGTCAAACGCCTTGGGAAGAATGTACTCGGCATTCAGCTCCTCGTCGGAAACGAGCGAAGCAATAGCCTTTGCCGCGGCAAGCTTCATTTCCTCGTTAATATCGCTTGCTCGGCAGTCAAGAGCGCCCCTGAAAATACCGGGAAATGCCAATACGTTGTTAATCTGATTGGGAAAGTCGCTTCTTCCCGTACCGACAACAGCCGCGCCCGCCGCTTTTGCAATATCGGGCATAATTTCGGGAACGGGATTTGCCATGGGAAGCACTATCGGGTCTTTCGCCATGGATCTTATCATTTCCTCGGATACAATATCTGGGGCGGAAACGCCTATAAATATATCAGCTCCCCTTAAAGCGTCTGCAAGAGTTCCCGTTTTATGCTCTTTGTTCGTAAGCTCGGCAATTTCCCGCTTTGCGGAGTTAAGACTTTCGTCACCCTTGCAAATAATGCCCTTACGGTCGCACATCACTACGCTTTTTGCGCCCTGACTTAAAAGGAGCTTTGCAATAGCCATACCCGCCGCGCCCGCGCCCGAAAAGACAACCGAGCAGTCCTCGATTTTTTTGTTTACGACCCTGAGCGCGTTGATAATCGCCGCCGCGACGACAACCGCCGTGCCGTGCTGATCGTCGTGGAAAATCGGTATATCCGTTTTTTCTTTAAGCTTTTTCTCAATTTCAAAGCATCTCGGGGCGGCGATGTCCTCAAGGTTAACTCCGCCGAACGAGCCTGCAAGAAGCGAAATGCAGCTGACAATTTCGTCAACGTCCTTTGAGCGGACGCACAGAGGGATTGCGTCAACGCCGCCGAATTCCTTAAACAGAACGCATTTACCCTCCATAACGGGCATTCCCGCTTCGGGTCCTATGTCGCCGAGTCCCAAAACCGCCGTACCGTCCGTTACTACGGCGACTGTGTTCCAGCGGCGCGTCAGCTCGTAGGATTTATTTATATCCTTTTGTATTTCAAGGCAGGGCTGGGCAACGCCGGGGGTGTAGGCAAGAGATAAAGCGTCCTTGTTCCCTGCCTTCGCTCTTGTTTTAATCTCAATTTTACCCTGCCACTCATAATGCAGTTTCAGACTTTCCTTTGCATAATCCATTTTTTGTACCTCTATGTAAAAATTTTTTAACTGAAATTATTGCCTTTCATAATAATCATAATCTGTAATAAAATATGTTCTTATTATTCCCTTCTGCGAAAGAATTACAATTTCCCCTGTCGATTTATTAAAATAAACGTGGTCGTTGTCTTCGGCTTCAAGCTTATGAAGAGAATTGGGGTTATTAATAACCGCATTTGCCTTTGCAACGTAATCCGATTCACTTACAGCGCCGACTTCTTTGCCATGTTTGTTAAAGTGAGATGTCAAATGGTTTTGGTCAGCAAAGCTGTAGCTAACTGTGTTTTCAGTGCTGCTCAAATAATCTTGTTTACTGTTACTGATTGGATTATTACTTACGCTGATAGTTAACGTTATAACAGCTACGACAGCTAAAATTATAATCAGAGCCAGCCTAATAAAATTAAACCCGTTTGAGTTCTTTGACTTATTCGCAGTATTGCCCATAACGTAAATTTGCGAATTGTGTGAAACATTATTCTGAGTTTTTGTATTATTATTCTTGTTTTTATCACGGCATTCTTTACATCTTTTCGGCAAATAAAGATTTTTACTGTTATAAAATTCGATTTCGCCGTCAGTCAGAGTAAATTCTTTGCCGCATTGCGAACATTTTTTTGTTATCATCAGTGTTCTTCCCAATTTCTCGAGCGTTCAACCGCTCTCTTCCAGCCATCATAGAAACGGTTTCTTTCCTCAACGCTCATTTTAGGCTCGAATATCTTTTCGACCTGTCTTATTGTCTGAATTTCGTCAATATCCTTCCAAAAGCCTACCGCAAGACCTGCAAGATATGCCGCGCCGAGGGCTGTTGTTTCAACGACCTTGGGTCTGTTGACCTTTGTTCTTATCAAATCAGCCTGAATCTGCATCATAATATCGCTTACCGACGCGCCGCCGTCAACACGAAGCTCCGAAAGCTCGATACCCGAATCCGCCCGCATAGCCTCAAGCAAATCGGTCATCTGCAAACAAATCGACTCAAGCACGCTTCTGCATATATGCTCAGCCTTAACGCCTCTTGTAAGACCTATAATAAGACCTCTCGCGTACATATCCCAATAAGGCGCGCCGAGCCCCGTAAACGCGGGGACCATATATATTCCGTTCGCGTCGGGTACGCTTTCGGCATACTCGTCACAGCGGCGCGCGGAGTCGATTATTCTTAAGTCGTCTCTGAGCCATTTAATGACCGAGCCCGCGTTGAACGCCGAGCCTTCGATCGAATATGTAACCTTGCCGTCAAGCCCCCACGCAACGCCCGTAACAAGGTTGTTCTTTGAAATTACACGGTTTTCGCCCGTGTTCATAAGCAGGAAGCAGCCCGTGCCGTATGTGTTTTTCGCCTGACCCTGCTCGAAACAGCCCTGACCGAAAAGAGCGGCGGGCTGGTCGCCGATAGCGCCCGCAATCGGAACGCCTACCAAATCCTCAAAGCCCAAAAGGCCCGGTTCAACGACCCCGTAAACCTGACTTGAAGGCACTGCCTTAGGCAAAATCTGCATAGGTATTCCGAGCTTTTCGCAGATATGCTCATCCCAGCAAAGCTTATCGACGTCAAAGAGCATAGTCCTTGAAGCGTTTGAATAGTCGGTAATGTGAACCTTGCCTGCGGTCAAATTCCAAATAAGCCACGTTTCGACTGTGCCGAAAAGGAGCTGACCCGCGTCCGCAAGGATTCTTGCTCCGGGAACATTGTCAAGCACCCATTTAATTTTAGTTGCCGAAAAATACGCGTCTATTACAAGCCCCGTATGATCGGTTATGTACCGTGTAAATTCCTTATCCTTTTTGATTTCCTCGCACAGCTCCGCCGTTCTTCTGCACTGCCAGACGATTGCGTTGTAAATGGGCTTGCCCGTCGCTTTATCCCAAAGTATTGTCGTTTCACGCTGATTTGTAATGCCTATTGAGGCAATATCCGACGGATAGATACGCCTTTCCGAAATGACCTCCGTCACAGCCTGAAACTGTGAGTAAAGAATTTCGAGCGGATTATGCTCAACCCAGCCTGTTTTCGGATAAATCTGATTAAACTCGTGCTGTGATTTTGAAACGATATTGCCGCCTCTGTCGAACAAAATCGCCCTTGAGCTTGTCGTTCCCTGATCCAATGCCAACACATATTTTGCCATAACCTAACACCCCTGTTATTTATTATGTTTTTTTGCGAGCCTACTTACTCTTTTATCGTCGATAATATTGTGAAGCCCCTGCCAGTGAAGCTGTCTGCGCTCAAACCACACAGACTCTAAAAAGCCTGTTATTTTTGACGGATTTGCTTTTGAAAGCGTGGCGTACCGAACGCCGTAAACGTTAAGCAAATCAAAATATTCCAAAATCGACTGTGAAAATCTGTCGTAGCTTCTGTCCTCTACGGCAGACCAGGCAATTTCGCTTACGGCGGCAAGCCTCGGAAAAATGCAGTGTTCCGCTTTCTTTAGGTTCGGAACATACTCGGTCCACAGCGGCGCTTCAATACCCAAAATATCGCCGTCGGGCAATTCGGGTGTATATTCGTAAGCCTTTTTAAGGCTTATCCACCCGTAAGGAAAATCAAGATAATAAGCCTTCGAGTCGGAATTAACGATTTTTCTGCCCCTTTTCTGTTCCCTTGAAACAACGTCGGATTTATCAGAGGTGCTCCATATCTGCCAGATTATATCGGCGTCAAGCAAATCCGTCGGCTCGTTTCCGTCGTAATTCCACATCATTGAAGAATAGCCTTTTTCTCTTAAATAAGCGTTAGCCTTGCTCATAAAATAATGCTGAAGCTGTTCTTCCGACTTGATATTTTCTTTTTTCATAAGAGCCTGACAGTTTGGACAGAGCTTCCATCTCGTCTTAACCGCTTCGTCGCCGCCCAAATGAATTACTTTGTCGGGGAACATTTCCATAAGCTCGTCAAGCACTCCGTACACGAACTCGTATGTACTGTCCTTGCCCGCGCATAAAATATCGTGCTTAACGCCCCAATGCGTGGCGACCTTCAAATCCCTGTCAAAGCAGCTGAGACAAGGGTAGCAGGCGATAGCCGACACGGTATGCCCCGGAATATCAAATTCGGGTATAACCTTTATGAACCGACTGTGACAGTAGTCCACAATATCCTTGACCTGCTCCTGCGTGTAATACCCTTCCTCGCTTTTTATGCCGAAATTTGTGTGGCTTCTCTTTGAGCCTGTTTTTGTAAGCTCGGGATATTTTTTTATTTCGACACGCCAACCCTGATCCTCGGTGAGATGCCAATGAAAGACATTCATCTTATGAAGCGCCATAAGGTCTATAATTCGCTTTATCTCCTTTACGGGTCGGTAATATCTTCCGCTGTCAAGCATAAAGCCACGGTACGAATATAAAGGCTTATCCGCAATATACATATCGGGAAGCTTGCCGAAGCCCTGAATTAAAAGCTGCTTAAGGGTTTGGAGGGCGTAAAAAATTCCGCACTGCGTTCTGCCGTAAATATATATATTCGAGTCTCTTGAAACAAGGCGGTAGCCCTCCGAACTTTCAATTTCATCCGTTAAAGAAAGAATTATCGAATTTTCGTCAAAGTCCCCTCGGTGAATCCTTATGTCAAACACTTTTTTAACAAAATCGCGGAACTCCTCGATAACAGGCATTTTTGTAATGGTGGTTTCTTCCGTCAGAAAGAACCCTTTTTTACCGCCTGTAATTATTATTTCGTTGGGCTGGGGAATAATATTAAACATTCTTTTCCTCCGAATAACCGCAGGGCTTCTTTTACGCGTATTTTTTATACAGTGATATTATATCAAAAAAGAAAATGAATAACAATAAAAAAGCATAATAAAATGTATGATTTTTCTATTGCAATAAATTATTTTTTATATTATAATATTGTTGCCTTAATTGGGTCGTGTACCGTGTTGGTCCTGTGCGACAGCGCTCTGTGAATCATGTCAGGCGGGGAACCGAGCAGCATTAAGCGGTCAGCCTGTGCGCCACAGTCAAGCCTGCACGGTGCATGACCGAATTAAGGTTTTTATTATTGTTGATTTTCGGAGGTGTGTAATATGTACCGTGTGCTTTACCGCAAATGGAGGCCTCGGGTCTTTTCGGACGTTGTCGGGCAGGAGCATATTACCGAAACGCTCATGGGCGCCGTTATGAACAATCGGGTTTCGCACGCCTATCTTTTCACGGGTTCAAGGGGTACGGGCAAAACGACCTGCGCTAAAATTCTCGCAAAGGCTGTTAACTGTGAGCATCCGGTAAACGGCAACCCCTGTAACGAGTGCGCCGCCTGCAAGGGTATTGACGACGGCTCGGTCGTCGATGTTGTCGAAATAGACGCCGCGTCAAATAACGGCGTTGATAATATCCGCGATTTGCGTGAAGAAACCAACTATATGCCCTCCTGCGTTAAATACAGGGTTTATATAATAGACGAGGTTCATATGCTTTCCGCAGGTGCGTTCAACGCGCTTTTAAAAACGCTTGAAGAACCGCCCGAGCATGTTAAATTTATTCTCGCCACCACCGAGGTACACAAGCTCCCCGCAACTATTCTCTCACGCTGTCAAAGGTTTGATTTTAAAAGGATTTCACCCGACGTTATCGCAAAAAGAATAAAATATGTTGCCGAGCAGGAAAAAATCGACCTTACGGACGGCGGCGCTATGCTTATTTCGAGAATTGCCGACGGCGCTTTGCGCGACGCGCTTTCGCTTCTTGACAGATGCTCGTCATACGGCAAAACAATTACCGAGGAGGTTGCAAGCGAAGCCGCAGGTATTGCGGGACGGGAGCATATCTATTCTCTTGTAAACGCAATAGTCGGGCACGACTGCCAAACGGCGCTCAATACGGTAAATGAGCTTTACCGCAGCTCCTGCGATATGGAGAGGCTTTTTTCAGAACTGCTTTCGCATTTCAGAAATATGATGATTACGCTTACCGTTCCGAATTACAGGGAGCTTATTCTGTCGTCCGAGAGCGAAGTGAATAAAATAAAATCGCAGGCGCAAAAGCTCACTCTTGAAACCACGCTTTCGTGTATGGATATAATAAACGATGCGGTTGCGGAGCTTAAGCGCGGAACGGACAAACGAATAACCGCGGAAATGGCAATTATAAAGCTTACCTCTCCCGCCCTGTGCGATGACAGAGGTTCGCTTCTGCGCAGAATATCAGAGCTTGAAAGGAAGCTTGAAAACGGAGATTTTACCAAATCCTCGGTTAATACGCAAACGCCGAAAATTGAAACGCCGATAAGCGCGCAAGCCTTAAAGCCTGCGCCGATTGAGGAAAAACAGCCCGTCGGCGACGCGGAAAATGACGGTATTCCGTTTGACGCTCCCCCTCCCCCCGAGGAGGAATTTCCCGAGCCGCCGCGGATATTCGATCGGCAGGAAAACGAAAAGGATGACGCTCCCGTTTCGCAGCAGTTTGCATCGGAAAAGCCCGAGCCCGTTACCTCGCCGCGGATGGAAAGCGAAAACGGCGCGATTTCGGAATTTCCCGACTGGCTCGAGGTACTTGACTGCCTTCGTGAAAAGGATCCGTTTTCACAAAGTCTAATTCGCAATTCAACGGCGTATGCGGACGAAAATTCAATCTACATTAAAGCCGACAACAAAATGTTTGAATCCCAGCTCGGCAAGGGCGCTTTAAAAAGCTCCGTCGAAGCCGCGGTTTTTGAAATAACGGGCAAAAATCTTACGGCAAAAAGCTACGGCAGTTTAATAAACGGCGCCGACGAAAAACCTATAAGCGAAAAAAGCCCGCTCGACCTTTTACTGGAAAGGGCGAAGGGGCTTGACATACAGATTATTGAGCAGTAAGGAGAATTTTTATGAAAGCAAGAATCCCCAATCAATCCGCCGGCGGAAATATGATGAAAAAAATTCAGGAAATGCAGGCTAATATGCAGTCTCTGCAAGAGGAATTGGCGGTCGCCGAGTATACCGCATCGTCGGGCGGCGGCGCTGTCGATGTTGCAGTCAACGGCTCTCACGAGGTCAAATCGGTTAAAATCAAGCCGGAGGTCGTTGATCCCGAGGATGTTGAAATGCTTGAAGATATGCTTTTGGCGGCTCTTAACGAGGCTATGAGAAAGGCTGACGAAACCGCCGAAAGAGAAATGAGCAAGATTACGGGCGGAATTAACATTCCCGGAATGGACGGTATGTTTTAATGGCGAACGATATTCCCGCGCTTGAAAGGCTGGTTGACGAATTCAGAAAGATGCCTTCAATAGGCAGCAAATCAGCCGAGAGGCTTGCTTTTTATGTGCTCGGGCTTGAAGAAAAGGACGTTAAAAGCCTTACCGACGCGATAAGCGAGGCGCACGATAAAATTCATCAGTGTGAAATATGCAGAAATCTTACAGAGGACAAGGTCTGCCCTATCTGCAAAAGCGAGAAGCGCGACCGCAGTATTATTTGCGTTGTTGAAGACCCGAGAGACGTAGTCGTTATTGAAAGAACGCGTGAGTTTAACGGGTTATATCATGTTTTGCACGGGGTTATCTCCCCAATTAACGGCGTGGGACCCGAAGAATTGACAATTAAAGAGTTATTGTCCCGATTAAATGACAATACTGTTAAAGAGGTCATTATGGCAACCAACCCTACCGTTGAGGGCGAAGCAACGGCTATGTATATATCAAGGCTGTTAAAGCCCCTCGGTATTGAGGTTTCAAGGCTCGCCTACGGTATTCCCGTCGGCGCGGATATCGAATATGCCGACGAGGTTACGATTTCAAGGGCGCTTGAGGGCAGACGGATAATTTAGGCATGGACAGCCAAACCCGATACGTCTCAAAACGGCGTCATTTATTACAGGTTAACTTATGACAGACGAAAAAAGGACAATCGCACAAAACAAAAAGGCTTACCACGACTATTTCATTTTGGAGGAGTACGAGGCGGGCATTGAGTTGTTCGGCACGGAAGTGAAATCAGTCCGCGCGGGCAGAGTGAATCTAAAAGATTCTTGGTGCAGTATAGACGGCGGGGAAATATTCGTAAACGGTATGCATATAAGCCCTTATGAGCAGGGTAATATTTTTAACAGAGATCCGTTAAGAGTAAAAAAACTTCTTATGCATAAAAGAGAGATAAACCGCCTTTACGGCACGGTAAAACAGCAGGGCTTAACTCTTATTCCGCTTTCCGTCTATTTTGTTAAAGGCAGGGCTAAGGTCAAGGTCGGGCTTTGCAAGGGTAAAAAGCTATACGACAAGCGTGATGTCGCCGCAAAAAAGGAAGCGCAGCGCAATATTGAGCGTGAAATGAAGGAAAGATCGCGCTGACGGCGAGTTTATATATTTATTGAACGAATTTGTAAAATTTTCCTGTTGCAAAAATTCCGATTTGTGTTAAAATAACATTCTACACGGGGATGAAAGGATTTCGACGGGGATTTTGAACTGCGATAAGCGAGCAGCGGTGTGGTACCGCTTAAAACAGCCACAGTTTATGAAAATAAACGACAAAGATTCTAAAGTACTTCTTGCCGCTTAATCAGCGGTAAGCGTTCCTCTCGGAGCACCGCGGCCGAGTAAGGAGCGTCATCAGCGGTAAATGTGAACGGGCAAGAGCTTCGTAACCCGTCACACATAACGAAGCTACCGAAGTCTGAAGCCTGTCGTTAGGCGTCAGGCATAGGGAAATTTAAAATAGCGAATACGCTCGTAGAAAGTTACGGGGATGAATTTTCGGACGCGAGTTCGACTCTCGCCATCTCCACCACAGAAAAAGCTTTGTGTAAAACCACGTTACACAAGGCTTTTTTTCTGTTTACAGACTTATTACAACCTATGCAAAACCATATCGTAGGCAACAAAATTTATAGCAAAAAACACACTCTGAGAAATAAACAATTTACTCCTCAGAGTGTGAATTTTAACTGCATCGGCTTTTTATTTAGACTTTCTTCAAATACTTACGCGGGAACATCAAAATTTCGGACAAAGAAAATTTGCATCACCGTTCCGTCTCCCTCTGACGCTTTTGCCGTTTCGCAGAGCGATAAACGGTCTGCCGTAAACAAAGCTGTTTTGTTTTTTTCATAAATGTGTATGAGCATCAATAATCATAGCGTTACGCCGTCTTTGAAGATTGCGATTTCACGGTAGCCGTTTTTTTCGTTTTTCGTTTCCCTTCCGTTTGCTGTTTCAACAATGAGATCCAATAGGTCTTTGTCACACTCGGTATCAAGACATTTGCCTGCATTAAAATCAATCCAGTTCGATTTTCTGTCGGCAAGGCTTGTATTCGTTGAAATTTTGATTGTCGGCAGAGGCGCGCCGAGCGGTGTGCCTCTGCCTGTTGTAAACAAAATCATATGGCAGCCGACAGCGGTTAAATTTGTTACTGCAACAATATCGTTGCCCGGTCCGTTAAGCAGATTAAGGCCGCTGTGATTGGCAAAATCGCCGTAATCAAGCACAGCGGTTATCGGTGCTTTACCACCCTTCTGAACACAGCCGAGCGATTTTTCCTCAAGAGTTGTAATGCCGCCCTCCTTGTTGCCCGGCGAGGGATTCTCACTGACAGGATGGTTGTGGCTGATAAAATATTTCTTATAGCCGTTAATCATTGAAACGGCTTTATCGAACACGGTTTTATCAATACATCTGTTCATCAGCAGCTGCTCTGCACCGAACATTTCGGGCACTTCGGTAAGTACTGCCGTGCCACCCATAGCTGTTATTTTGTCTGTGATTCTGCCGACAAGCGGATTTGCGGTAATACCTGACAGTCCGTCGCTTCCGCCGCATTTAAGTCCTATTTTTAACTCGGATATGGGAACATTAACTCTGTTGTCCTTTTCTGCCTGCTGTTTGAGTTCATTGATTATTTTTACACCCTCTGAAATTTCATCGGAACAATCCTGACAATTCAGAAATTTCACTCTATCCCCGTCATATTCGCCGAGGATTTTTTTGAGTTCGGCAATATTGTTGTTCTCACAGCCTAAGCCGATAACAAGCACTCCGCCTGCATTCGGCTGCTTTATAAGACCGCGTAAAATCTGCTGTGTATGCAAATGGTCGTCACCAAGCTGACTGCATCCGTAGGGATGTGTAAAGCAGAATGCGCCTGTTTTCTCTGCAAGCTTCTGTGCAATCTTATTAACACAGCCCACCGTATTCACAATCCAGATATCATTTCTGATTCCTATGCCGCCGTTTTTACGAACATAGGCGGAAATTGTCAGAGGCGCTTCTGTTTCATATTCGACCGCTTCGGGCGTATATGTATATTCCTGCTCGCCTGAAAGTGAAGTCTTAAGATTATGACTGTGGACATGCTCGCCCTTTTTTATATCTTCGCTTGCCGTGCCGATAGGATAGCCGTATTTAATTACTTTTTCACCCTTGTTGACGTCGGTTAAGGCATATTTATGACCGTTATCCAAAGATACCCTTACATTATCGTTTTTATTGATTACGACAAAGCCCATTTTACCGCCTCTCTGATTCCGACGCTGTGTATTTTTTCTAAGCTTTCATTCACAATATCAAGCATTTCCGATAAATCACATCCCCACAAATCTGCGTTTGAAAGGATTGCTTCGGCACTGTTTTCTTTTATAAATTCAATCAGATTTTCACTATCCTGCGGTGTACGGTTTTTATAATACTCAATAAGGCAGGCTAAAGAAAATACAAGCGCTCTCGGATAATTTCCGTTCTTATTTTTATAATCAATAACAGTCGGCAGAACACGAACGGAAAATTTACTTACGGAATTAAGCGAAACGGATTTTAACCGATGCTTTATATACGGATTTGCAAAGCGTTCAAGGACAGCGTTTGCAAAAGCGATATTATCATCATTTTCGCCGAGAACAGGGATGATATATTTGAATAAAATATCCTGTAAATACCTGTTTATCAGCTCGTCGTTAAGACATTCGCCGACTGTTTCAATACCGCAAAGCAGGGCAGGAAAAACCATTGAAGTATGGGCACCGTTCAGCACGCGCACCTTGCGTTTCTTATACGGTGAAACGTCATCGGTCCACACCACATTAAAGCCTGCTTTTTGTAACGGTAATTCATCCTCATAATCGCCCTCAACAGCCCAGAAATGATAAATTTCCGCTGTGTTCAAAAGCGCGTCGTCAGGACATAAATTTCCCGCCTCGTCTTTAGGATAGCCTGTAACAATTCTATCCACAAGTGTGTTGCGGAATGTATTTTCCTCAATTACCCAGTTGTAAAAATCCTCGCCGAGCTTCCATTGTTTTGCATATTCAACAACGCATTTTTTTAACTTTTCTCCGTTATTATCAATCAGCTCACATGCAAGAATGACAAAGCCGTTCAGTCCTGTCTTAAATCTTTCATATAAAAGCTGAGTAAGCTTGGCAGGGAATGATTTTGTCGGTCTGTCGGTAAACTTATTATCAGCCGCATACTCAATGCCCGCTTCCGTTGTATTTGAAATGATGAATCTGAAATCGGGATTATGAGCAATAGCAATATATGCGTCAAAATCAATATATGGATTTACGGCGCGACTGATTGAGTTAATTTCCGTATGCCTGCAGACCTCTTTTCCGTTTTCAATACCGCGAAGATAGAGATTATATCGGCAATTCTGTTTGTTCAATACATCAACTGTTTTGGAATTTGTAGGCGATACAATAACAATTCTGCCGTCATACAGGCTCTGTTTGTTCATTTCATCAATAAAATAATCTGCAAAGCCACGCAGGAAATTGCCTGTTCCAAACTGAATTATTGTTTCTTTCATCTCTTATTCCTCCGCGTAAAGCCCATAGTAATTATGCTTCGGCAATTAGAGCTGCGAACAGCCGAAGGAATTGACAAGCGCGTTAATTTTCTCACCTCTTTTGCACATAGGGCAATCGTGCGCAAGCGTCGTCGCATAGTCGGGCAAATCCTTGGGATTAAACACGGAATTTACCTCTAAGCCCGCGATTTCATCGACCGTTGCGAAAATCGACGCAATTCCGACGGGATTACCGCCGTAATAATTTATGGATTCCACCGCTGATTTAACGGTAAAGCCCGTTGCAACCGACGCGGCAATTATCAGCACATCCTTACCCGTAATCATCGGAGAGGTATTGTCACGGAAGAAAAGCTGACTGCCCGAATTATGCTCCGGAGTGAGAATAAAAATATCCCTGCCGCTGTTCATATTCATAAATCCGTGCGAGGTAAGCTCGTTTGCAAGGCAGGTTGCTATAACCTCCATTCCGTCAAGGCAAAGGACGGTGTCTACCATTGTATGGTTTCTGTATTTTACGGCAAGCGCCTTTGCGACCGCCTTCGCCTGCGAAAGGTTAGCCTTGTTGTTGGCGATGTCAATGTAATAATTTGAATGACCGTGCGCCGTGGCGTAATGTCCCTTATAGATTTCCAGCTTTAACTGCGGATTGTCGGTTCTTATCTCAATTTTTTCTCCCAATGCCATAAAAAGTTCTCCTTTATTATTGATTGGCTTCATTTCCGAGCTTACGCTCGTCGTCGAAGCTTATATTATATATAAATTTCATTGACGCGGTCATAATTGCAAGACCGATTACAAGCAAAACGATATATAGGGTTTTAATATTCTCGGAAGCCTCGGCGGTCTGTACGGCGGAGGTTTCAACATAGCCGACCTGCCGCAGCGAAAGCGCGACGAGCGCCGAGCCTATGCCCTGAGAAAGCTTGCGGAAAAACGAGTAAAGCGCATATAACGAGCCTTCCTCCCTTACGCCTTTTTTTCGGTAGCTGTCCTCAATACAGTCGGCTACGATTGCCCAAACAATAATTTGGAAAACACAGCATCCCGTATTTACAAACATAAGACCGATAACGTAAAGAACAATGCCTTTTGTGTCGGGCGTAATCGGCAGGAACAGCATAATGACGCCGGCAATTACGCTTACAAGCCCCGACAGCGTAAGAAGCTTCTTTTTGCCTATTTTTGCAACTATATTTGACGCAAACGGCATAAACGCAACCAGCGGTATATAAGAAGCAATCATAGCAAGAGCGGACTTGCCCGCGTCGTTAAAATAGAACTGGAAAACAAGGTTATTAACGGACATAGACGAGTTATAGAAAACAACCACAGCTACGGTCGCCACCGTGATGCCGAGCATCGCACGGTTGGTAAAGAAGGATTTAAGCGTTGAAACATAGCTTATCTTTTCAACCTTTTGCTCTCGCACGACCCTTTCCGTTACCGTTTTGCGAAGTCCGAAAAACGCAAAATACGCAAGGAACGAGAACACAACCGCAACTATGAAAACCCTGTTTTCCGAAAGGATATTATCCTTATAAACGATTTTAGGCAGAATCATAACAAGAACCACGGGGATTGCCGCGCCGATGCTTCTGAATGTTGAAAGCGTTGTACGCTGTTTAGGATCTTCGGTAATTACGGAGTGAAGCGAACCGTATGGCACGTTGATCATAGTATATGCAACCGACCACAGACAGTATGAAATAAGACACCACAGTATTTTGCCGATTCGAGGTAATGACGAAACAGGTGCAAAAATCATAATCGAGAAGATCACAAGCAGTATCGAGCCGATAAAAATCCAAGGCATAAACTTGCTTTTTCCCTTGCCTATGTGCGTTCGGTCAACCATATTGCCGATTATTATGTCGTTAACTGCGTCCCAAACCTTTGAAACAACAATGATCCACGCCCAATCGGCTGCGCTCAAGCCTATACATTGCGTGTAAAACAGATACATATACGACGACACAAGCTGAAACGAAAAGTTACACCCCATATCGCCGAAAGCGTAGCCGATTTTATCACGCATACCGAAAGGTCTTATTTGTTTTTCAGAGTTTTTCATACAAAGCCTCGCTTTTCTCATTTTCAACCCAACTCGGCAAATCCTATAATATAATTATATTACATAATTTACGGTTTTTCCATACCGAAACATTATTTTTTTAAAATCCGTACGGTAATAAATAAAATACAATTGCCAAACACCTGAAAATAAAGTATAATATCAAATATATTTATATGCAAGGGAGCGGAAAAATGAGAAGAAAAGACCGTGAAATGCCCAAGGAATTTGCGCTCGGCGTTGCGGACAAATGCGAATATGCTGTGCTTTCAACGGTAAACGCTTTAAATGAACCGTATTGCGTTCCGATTACAATAGTAAGAGATAAAAACTCCGTATATTTTCACTGCGCCGCCGAGGGCGAAAAAGTCAACTGTTTAAGACATAACCCGAAGGTTTGCCTTGCCTGCGTTGGAGACACCGAGCGCGCAGTCGATAAATTCACAACGGAATATGAATCCGCGATTATAAAGGGAACGGCTGAAGAAGTAAAAGAAGATGAAGAAAAAATACATGCGCTCAAGCTGCTGTGTTTGAGGCATACGCCCACAAATATGCCGAATTTTGACGAAGCCGTAAATAAAAGCCTTTCCCGTACCGCCGTATGGAAAATTGATATTTCCGAAATCACGGGAAAACGTAAAAAAGCGGCAGTGACGGAAAAGAACTGAAATTCGGTAAAAACGAGGGAAAACAGAAAAATATGCTGCAAAGGAAAAATTCCCGTTTATAACTTATGCGACAACGTCCCCGCCTCCAAGGCGGCGGGAGACGGTCATTATTTCGGTGTGAGTTATAACCCCTACCGAAGCGCTGTTTCAATTAAATATACTCATAAATATACTCAGTAAACTTTTGCGGAGGAAAAGTATGATTTACAGAGATTTTCAGGACGTCAAGCTTTCAGGCATAGGCTTAGGTATGATGCGCCTGCCGACAATTGACGGCAACGACGCGGAGATTGACGAAAAAGCCGCCGCGGAGCTTGTCGATTACGCCTATAAAAGCGGTATAAATTATTACGATACCGCTTGGGGCTATCATAACGGAAATTCCGAGCTTGCAGTGGGTAAGCTTTTATCAAAATATCCGAGAGAAAGCTATTATCTTGCAAGCAAATTCCCCGGCTATGACAGCGAAAATATGCCCAGAGTTAAAGAAATTTTTGAAAGACAGCTTGAAAAGTGCCGAACGCCGTATTTTGACTTCTATTTGTTCCATAACGTCTACGAGGGCAACGTTGACGGCTATCTTGATAAAAAATACGGCATTTTCGACTACCTTACCGAGCAGAAAAAGAACGGCAGAATAAAGCATTTGGGCTTCTCTGCCCACGGCAGTATCGAAATTATCAAAAAATTCCTTGACGCTTACGGCGAGTATATGGAATTTTGCCAGCTTCAGATAAATTATATGGATTGGCATTTTCAGTCCGCCGACGAAAAGGTTAAGCTGTTAAACGACGCGGGAATCCCCATTTGGGTAATGGAACCCGTAAGGGGCGGCAAGCTTGCGACGGCTTCCGACAGAATTAAAACCGAGCTTTTAAAAATGCGTCCCGACGAAACAGTACCTGCTTGGGCGTTCAGGTTTATTCAGTCAATCCCCGGGGTTACAATGACGCTTTCGGGTATGTCAAATATGGAGCAGTTAAAGTCGAACATAGAAACCTGGAGCGAGGATAAGCCCCTTACCAAAGAGGAATTTGATAAAATCGTAACTCTTATAGACGACGAAACATACAGGGGCGGACTCCCCTGCACCGCCTGTCACTACTGCACAAGCCACTGCCCCAAAGAGCTTCCCATTCCCGAGCTTATCGCGCTTTATAATGAGCATAAGCTTTCGGGCGGCGGATTTTTAGCGCCTATGGCGGTCGAAACTATGGAAGAAGATAAACGCCCATCCAACTGCGTAGGCTGTAAAAGCTGCGAGCAAGTCTGCCCCCAGCAGATCAAGATTTCAAATATGATGAAGGAATTTTCCGAAATGCTCGGAATGTAATTTAATTAAGATACCAATTGTGAAAGGAACATATTATGTCAACACTTGTTAAAACCTGTCAAAAGCCACGTTTGTCTGTAAAGGCTCAAACCTTGTCGGCTCTTGCCGCAACCGCGGGAGCGGTTATTCTTCCTCAAATTTTCCATGCACTAGGCGCAGTTACGGGGCTTGGAACCGCCCTCGGAGAAACGTTTTTGCCGATGCATCTGCCGATTATCCTTGTAGGGCTTCTTGCAGGTCCGTACGCGGGCGCGGCGGCAGGCTTCTTCGGTCCGCTTGTAAGCTTTGCGCTTTCGGGTATGCCCACAGCGGCAATGCTTCCGTTTATGATGCTTGAATTATGCGCCTACGGGCTTTTCGCAGGTCTTTTAAGAACCGTTAATATGCCCGTGCTTGCAAAGGTTCTGACCGTTCAGGTCGCAGGGCGTATCGTCCGCGCGGCGGCAATCCTTTTCGCGGTCTATGCCCTCGGCGCTGAAAGCGTAAAGGTCGCTTCTATCTGGCTTAGTGTAAAAACAGGTCTATTCGGTCTTTGCCTTCAGTGGGCGCTTATACCTCTCATAGTTTACAGAGTTGAAAACCTCAAGAAAAATGAAGAGTGATACCATAAAAGCCAAAGAGCTTATGCTAAACGGCGCGTTTACCTGCGTTCTATGCCTTGACGGCAAAGAATTTACAAGCAGAGAACGAGGGGTTAAGCCCCTTCTTGATTTTCTCGGCGCGGTAACCGATTTTAAAGGCTTTTGCGCCGCCGACAGAATTGTAGGAAACGCCGCCGCGTTTTTATATGTCCTTTTGGACGTTTCGGAGGTTTACGCCGAGGTTATGAGCGAAAAAGCGCTTAACACCCTGCTTCAAAACGGAATTACGCCGATTTATGAAACGCTTGCGGTTGAAATACGCAACAGAAGAAACGACGGTATATGCCCTATGGAGGACGCGGTAAAGAACTGCCAAACCGCCGAAGAAGCGCTTGCGGCGATTAAATTAAGACTTTCAGAGCTTAAATAACATCTCAATATTTATTGTGAAAAAGGACGGCGTTTGCCGTCCTTTTACTATGTAGAAAAACCATTTTCTCCTCTATGATAATAGTAACTTGTATTTCCGCTCCCTCTTTGAGGGAGCTGTCAGCGCAAGCTGACTGAGGGAGTTTTTTAACGGCGCGTCCGAAATGCCGTTCAGTCATTTATATATCTCTCCCATACCTGCGGAAATTCAGCCCGTACAAATTTGGCATACGAACAATCGGGAACGGCAATCATATTTTTCTCTTTGATATATTCGTATATCATATTATACCGGCCCTGTAACTCCTTGTCCGATTTATCCTCAAATCTTCCTATCTTTAAAATACCTTTTCTTTCACAGTCAATAAAATAATTGTATGGTCGCTCAACCGCATTACACAAATAAAATGCGGAAACGACCTCAAGCGTGGTCATATACACATAAGGTCTGTCATGGTCAGCCTGTCTCGGTTCAAGCACTTTTATTTTTTCAGTATTACTGCCGTGATATAAAATCATACTTTCAACCCATTCGATTATTTAACCTAACGGTTAAGGCGAGGAGAGTTGAACAAAATATGCCTAAAGCTTGGTCTTTCGGTAAATTTTCACTTTTTTACCGTTGACGGGCGACAGCCCGTCTGCCGTCTCAAAAGCAAAAATTCATCCGAAATTCCTGCGCTTTAGGTGCTCAGCAGTTTAAAACGAGGAGATTTTCGTTAAAGCAAGGCATAAAATCGAAGCCATACTGTCGTATGGTGAGATTTTTAACGATGCTTTAGCGGAAAGATACCGTTTTAAACCATATCGGGTTCAGCTCCCCTCGCCTTAAGGCGCTGTTATTTTATTCCTTTGACGAAAGCGTTTCAATGTTCTTATCCATAAGGGAGAAAAATTCGTCAACGATTTTCTCATCCTCTTTATTGCCCCTTACGCACATTGAAAGCGTAAGCTCAGAGTTGATTGAGGTTGCGGACAAAAGAACATAAGGCTTGTATTTAACCGCGCCCGTCATAAATCCGTCAATCGGCTGATGCCCCGAAAGCGCAAGCTTATCGGTTTCAAGCACGCCGATATTGCTCATCGCGATAAGCGGATTGGAGTATCCGATTTTAATTACCTGCTCAGACGCCGCCTGCGGCATAATGCTGTAGCCGAGCTTTAAAAGAGGCAGACCGTAAAGCCCCATAAACTTATCTTTTTTAAACCTTGCGACGCTCTTTTTAACGTATTCGAGGGTTTCAAAAATATCCTTGCCGAGCTCGGGGATGTTACACTGCATCCACGACGTCTGGTTTGTAATTCCCGTATCGTCAGTGTCCTTCATATGTCGGCGAAGGTCAATGGCGCACGAAATTGTAACGCTCTCCCGAGCGCCGAAGCCTTCAAGCTCATAAAGGCTGTAAAAATACGCCGTTACAAGCATATCGTTAACCGTTGCGCCGACCTTTTTGCCCGACGCGCGAAGCCTTGCAAATCTTTCTTTATCGATCTTATGCCTTGCAATAAACGAGCGGTCCTTAATATTGTCGGGCGTAAGCGGAAATTTGTGGTCGTCCTTGGAACAGATGTTTTTATATAAATTCTTCGCCATCTTCTTTTCGGTTCTCGAAAAGTCCTCATAGACCTCGTCATATGCGCGCGAACCCGTTTTAAGGTCAATCGGGCTTACGCCGTTTTCAATATATTCGTTATAGTTTTTGCACAGCGCTTTCATAAAATATTTCAAATCGCCGCCGTCCATACACATATGGTTTTCAACTACGCACAGCGTGCTTTTCCCCTCATGAAAGAACACCGCGACCTGTATTTGAACCTTATCGTCATACGAGATATACTGCGTTAAGAAATCGTTTATCGCTTCGTCAAGATTATCGGGCGTAGACACGGTCAGAACATCGTCGATTGTAAAGTCGTTAACCCTCCAATATGTAAAAAGCTTGTTGTCAACAAATGAGGAATGAAGAACGGGCGCTTTTTCAAGGAAGCAGGTTAAAACCGTTTTAAGCGCCTGAATGTCGATTAAAAAATCGTAGTGCAGTTCAACGTGAACCATACGGTCGTTGAAATCGCGGAAAAGATAGTGCATCTTATCCCAAAGCTCCGCGTTCAGTTTTCTTTCCATCAGTCTTCCTCCTCCGGTTTATAAGTGTACTTCTGATTATACTTGATTACGCCCAAAATTACCCCTATGTCAATAAGAAGCCCCGCAATGATTATGAGCCATCCCGGCGACCACATAACGATATGTAAAAGCCCTAACAGAACATATACGAAAACGGACACAACGGGTATGCAAATCAGGTAATTAACTATAACCATTCTCTGCTTTGTAAGCGTTGCAAGCACAGTGTCGCAGATAAACATAAGCGGAACCGCGCACAGAAAAATCATATAGCTGTTTTCAAGATGAAACGGTATTCTGAAAAACAGAAACAAAAACTGCGTCAAAATCATTACAGAACCCGCGACGATTATCCTCATAACAGGATACCACTTATGCTTGTTAAGCCTTGAAGCAAGGAACATCAACAGGAAAATAATGAGAAACGTAACGCCGCCCTCGATAATAAGCCAGCCGGGATGCCATAAATTAAACGCACCGCCGACGAAGAAGAATAAAATTAAAAGCAAAAGAATGTATCCTATTGAAATAAACGGGAGCATCTTTTCAAACCTTTTAACCTTCAGCTCCTTTAAATATTCAAAATACCCGTTTCGTATTTTTTTCTCCCCGTTTTCGGAAACAACAAGGTCGTATATAACCTTTTCATTGTCAAGCCCGTGCGACCTTACTTCTTTAACACGCGCCAGCATACCGTCCTGAACGCTCCGTTTATATTTGTATGTATCGGAGTCATTGGGATAGTCGTTAAGACAGCTTTCAATATAATCCGAAAAATCTATCATATTTTACCTCCGTCATAATAAATTACCGTAATAAGTATATCAAAATTACCGTATATTAGTCAACGCTAAAAACATATTTTTGCGCGAAACGGTTTTAAACTATTTAAGGGTAAAAAACAGTCGGAACGGGCAAATAAAAGCCGCTTGGGCGGCGGTAAATTCACAATTTACACATTCGTCTCGGCGGCAATTCTTAATTTCGTCCCCTCGCCTTAATTATCCGTGCCGAATTTCGCCTTTACGGCTTCGATAGAGTCTTTGTTTGCAGGGCTCTGCGGCGCCCAGCCTCTTTTTTCCGCCTCGCTGAACTGCCGGTTATAGATTTCGTAATTATCTCTTAAAATATTAAGAAGCTCCGTTCTCAAGCCTTCATCGACGCAGCACAGACAGCAGTCGTTATAAACTTTCGCAATTTTAAGCTGTGAAAGCATAACATCCTCTAAAAGCTGCTTTGTATCGGGCGTTATGTCGGGTTTATCCTTCTTTTCGGGCGCTTTACGGCTTTCATCGGCTTTTTTTCTTTTGTTTGCGGTTCTAACCGAGTACGGAAAAAACGGTTTCATAAAAATTCCTGTGTTGTGCCGCGCTCTGTTCCAAAACCGCGCGGATTGTCGCGTCATCCGTTGCCGAGGCATAATCGGTATATTTTGATATTATCCTCTTTTCCTCAGCGAGCAGTTTTTCAATGCAGTATATATCCTTTTCGGTCAGGTTCGGCATAACTTCCTCCTTTGCTTTTAAATCGGTTTTATTATTCCGACCGAAGCCCGAAATATACAAAAACAGCCGACAAAACTGCCGGCTGAAAATCAAACCGTTCCGAGACCGAAGCTCACGGAAAGCGCCCTGTTGATTTTGCTCATTTCATTATCGGGAAGATTTCCCATTCTTTCTTTAAGACGGGTTTTATCTATCGTCCTCACCTGCTCAAGTAAAACGATCGAGTCCTTTTGAAGCCCGCAGTTGTCGGCGTTAACGCTTATGTGCGTGGGCAGCTGCGTTTTATATTTCTGGCTTGTGATTGCCGCCGCAATCACCGTCGGGCTGTATTTGTTGCCCACGTCGTTTTGAACGATAAGGACAGGTCTCATTCCGCCCTGCTCAGAGCCTATAACGGGGCTTAAATCGGCGTAATAGATTTCCCCTCGCTTTACTGTCATTTGTTATCACTCTCCAAAGGTAATTTATGTGTCGCGTTATTATTTTTGCCCGTAAATTACCTCTATAAACATTTTTCGGGGAGCAATACATTATATTATTAAATGCGACAAAAAGTGAAAACAAAAAATGCCGCCCGTTAAAACGGACGGCGCAATATCAGCCGAAGCTGTTAAAGATTACGTTTAAATTGCTTTCGGGTACTGATAACGATTTGATATTAAGCGTTTCGCAGTCCCTTAAAAGCTCAAATGCGCTTGCGCCTCCCGTTCCCTGATAAACATAACAGCCGTTCCGAAGCTTAACCGAATAAGCAGAGCCGTCGCCGCAAACGGCGTTGAAAACCTCATTTAAAATATTCAAAACGGATTTCTCGGGAAGCCAGCCGTTGAGCGACGAAACGGAAAGCCCTAAGTAGCTTATGCTGCTTCCGTTTATGTTTTTTGAAGCCGTAAGCCCGTTTAAAGCCTCGGGCGAATAAAAGGAAACGGTAATACTGTCCGCCGTCCTGCTGAGCTGCGCGCCGAACTGCGCTTCCCCGTAATTCACCGTTATATCCGCGGTAAAGCTCGGCGGGACAGGCTCTGCGGCTTCAGCTTCATTTTTATTTGCACATCCTGTGAATAAAAGCGTAAAAACAGCAGCAATACACAGGATTTTTTTCATAAAAGGAATCACCTGTTCTGTTCGTAATTTGACATAACCCTCGGTATCTCCGCAAGAAGCTTTACGGGAGTTGTACCCATTCGGGAATATTTATCGGCTGTAATATCCCCCGCCGCGCCATGGGCGTGAACCGCGCCGACCGAAGCCCAAAACGGCGGCATACCCTGACAGACGAGCGATAGCGCAAGCCCCGCGAGAACATCGCCGCTGCCTGCGGTTGCAAGCCCCGAATTGCCCGTCATGTTGACATAAAAATCTATGCCGTTATGAGTGACAACGGTTCTTGAGCCTTTTAAAACCACAACCGCGCCCGTAAGCTCAAACAGCCTTTTTGCCGCGGAAATTCTGTCCGCCTGAACCTCGTTTACCGAGCAGTTAAGAAGTCTTGCCGCCTCACCCGGATGCGGTGTGATAATAACCGGAGCTTTCGCGCTCTTGATTATATCTATGCTGTCGGACATACAGTTTATGCCGTCAGCGTCGAGAATTACGGGAATTTCGGCATTTTCAAGCACAAGGCGCGTTACAGCCTTTGTGTCGTAATCAACGCCCATACCGCAGCCTATTAAAACGGCGGTTGATTTATTAAGCTCTTCAATAATTTCGCCGCCCGAACGCAGGGATATTCTGCCATATCTGTTTGACTGCAAAGGCATCAGCACCTTTTCGGGCGTCATATTCATCATATGACAGTATACCGAATCGGGAAAAGCGAGCTTCAAAAGACCTATTCCGCTTTCGACAGCCGCCGCAGACGACAAAAGAGCCGCGCCGGGCATACGGTAGCTGCCCGCTATTATCAGTCCTTTGCCGTAATCGCCCTTATTCAAGTTTTCCCCTCTCTTTTTAAAATGAGCTTTTATCTCCTTAGCGTTCAGCGAAAATCCGCCGTGAAAGCCCGAAATGATTTCATCGGGAATACCTATTGAAACCACCTTTATATCCCCTGCAAATTCAGCTGAAGGGTAATACGCAAGCGAAAATTTAAGCGCGATAACCGCTATTGTCATATCCGCCTTAACGACAGCGCCGTTAAGCTCCGTTGAATCCGCGCTCATACCGCTCGGCAGGTCAACGCTTACAACAAAGCCGCAGCATTCGGACATAATCCCGAACAGCTTTGACAGCCTTTGGTCGGGTGTTCCGGAAAAGCCCGTACCGAACACGCAGTCAACAATAATATCGGATTTTTGCATACGTCTTATTTGATTTTCGTTGTCCCCGTCATATTTTTCAACATCAACCCCGAGCTTCAAAAGCCTTGAATACATCTCGCAAGCCGTGTCCGCCGAGGGTTCGCCCATAGCGAGAAGCACCGAAACATTATAGCCGTTTTCGTACAGCTTTCTTGCAATAACAAAACCGTCGCCGCCGTTTTTACCCTTTCCGCAGACAACCGTAACCCTGCGAAGCCCGCTGTCGTCAAATTTATTTCTGATTACCTTAGCGCACGCAGAGCCTGCGTTCTCCATAAGGCGAAGAAACGTAATACCGTTATTGACGGCAAGCTCTTCAATCTCTCTTATCTGATTTGAGGAAAGTATTTTCATCATTTTCCTTTACCTTACCTTTCACGCCTTTTAATTCTCTGTGTAAGCGGTCACAATCGCCGCGGCATATCCGCCTGTATGCGTTATGCTGAGCGCAAACGAAAGCCCTTTTTCGTCGGCTGTTTTCTTTGCCCTGCCCGAAAGGAAAAAATACGGCTCGCCGTTTTCCCTGTGCAGGACCTCGACCTCATTAAGACCGAAGCCGACAATTCCGCTGCCGAGAGCCTTTGAAAAAGCCTCCTTCGCGGCAAACGCGCCCGCATAGCTTTGGGGAGATTTATTATCAAGCTCACGAAGCTCGTTTTCGCCGTAAACACGCTTTAAAAAAGCTTCGCTTTTAATTGATTTTTCTATTCTCTTTATTTCGACCAAATCTATTCCGTTTGAAATCATAGCCTTGCTCCCGAAAATATTGCAGTAACACTATAATACCACATAAAAACGCTTTTTTAAATTATTTCTGTAAAAATATTGATTTTTCCGTATTATTTGCTATAATATTTGAAACTTAATCGGCAGGTGACACTATGAAAATCGTAATTATGGAAAACGCAAAGGAAATCGGCAAAGCGGCAGGCAGGCTTTTTGTCGACGCAATAAAAGAAAAGCCTGATATTACCTTGGGTCTTGCGACAGGAGCGTCGCCCGTGCCGACCTACAAATATATATATAAAGAATGTCAAAAGGGCAAGGTAAGCCTTAAGGACGTAAGAACCTATAACCTTGATGAATATGTCAATCTTCCCAAAAATGACAAAAACAGTTATTACAGCTTTATGCACAACGAGCTTTTTAATATGACCGACATTAAAGAAAAGAACGTTCATTTCCTTAACGGCAACGCAAGGGACACCGATAGGGAATGTAAAAGGTACGATGAAATGCTTGACAGCGCGCATGTTGACATTCAGCTTTTGGGCATCGGCAGAAACGGGCATATAGGCTTCAACGAGCCTTCCGTATGCTTCACAAAGGGTTCGTTTAAGGTTAAGCTCACGCAAAGCACGATAAACGCAAACTCAAAGTATTTTGACGAAAACCCAATGCCAACCGAGGCGCTGACCATGGGTATCGGCTCTATTATGAAAGCGAAAAAAATCGTGCTTATCGCAACGGGCATACAAAAAGCGGACGCGATTACGGCTATGGTCAACGGAGAGGTTACGCCCGTCTGTCCCGCTTCAATTCTTCAGTTCCACCACGACGTCGAGGTTTACCTTGACAAGGCGGCGGCGAGCCTTTTATAGGGATTGGAGCCTGCGCCGATTTTTGAATTGAATAAAACGACTTGGGGGCGCCGTTTGTTTCGGCGTTCCTTTTTTATCGGTTCAAACAAAAGCCGCTCGGGAGGGTTTTTCCTCCAAAGCGGCTGTACATTTTTTTGATATTGCGCTCAGCATTTCGGCAGCGCTTATGCGGCGGCGCGTTCGCCCAGTTTATAAATGCGAATTGTAGTCTCGTTCTTCAGCCCCTGATACGGCGTTTCGCTGATACCGTCGTTTTGTTCTACAATAAAAACAGTATCCCCTTGTCCCGAGTTATAGCTGCTGAAATCCGAACACGCGATTTCGGGAATTACAACCGGCTCATTATTTTTATTCCGTTCATAAAACCAAACGACCGAGCCTGTCGTACCGAACAAATAATTATCTGTCACGCGGAAATTGATGAAATTCTGCACAAGCTCGGTGTAAGCGCCTGTTTTAATATCAATACAGACCATTTGCTTACTTGTTTGCTCATTATAGTTTTCGGTTTCAAACGCAAAAATACAGCCGTCCGAATATTGAATATTCATAGCGTCGGGCTGCTTTGACGCAATAACGTCTGTTTTACCGCTCGCCGCATCGTAAATATAATAATTCCCCGCGTCGCCGACGCGTTCAAACCAAACAACCTTGCCGTCCTTGGCGGCTAAATCCAGATTATTTGTAAAAATATTCTGCATTTCGGCAACAGCGGATTTCTGTTTGGTATTGCAATCGTATTCGTAAACATGCCCCGCAATGGTGAGATTATCCTCCGAGCCTATTACGTTTTCCTCCTCAATCCAATAAATCTTGCCGTCCATATATACGGGAGAGGTATAGGAGGGAGCTTCCGAAGAAAAATGGGACACCTGCGTTATTTCCCGAGTTTCAAGCCGCATCATATAGATGTTACATTCCCCGCCGTACAAGTGCAGATCCATCCAGACAAGCCATTCGCCATCGGTCTGAAGCAGCTGCATATACGCGTACTCCTGCGTGCTTGTAAACAAAAGAGTTTCCTCGCCGGTTTCAATGTTATATGCGACCAATCGGTTGGTATCGGTTTCGGTTCGGTCGGCTTCAGCGACCGCCATATATAAAATATTGTCCACTAAAACGGGGTCAAGCGCCTTTTTATAAGGCACGGTGACAGCCTGAACATACGGCAAATCCGGCAAAGCGCTCAAATCATTCGAGACGTTTACGTTTTCCGATGTTGACGGCTCGCTTTCGGATGTATCCTGTTGTATTCCGCATGCGCTCAGCAATACCGTAATCGCCAAAACAGCCGCAAGACAAAATCTTAAATATTTCATTTTATTACCCCCTATACTTTTCATCTACAGAATATCACATTTTTTGCAAAAAAATCCATTGTCTTTTTCTACGAAATATTTTATAATTGTTTGTTACATTTAACAAATAAAAATATCCTTAAAATTGTTATAAATCATATCTTTACTTTAGCTTATGCTTGCTTCGCGAACCTATGACGCGGTCGGATGCGCCGACCGCGTAGGCACGGCTTGCTCCCGCCGTCAGACAAGCCCTCAGCGCACAAGCATAGACAAATATAACAAATAAACGGGGTAACAATACCGTACCCCGTTTATGTTTTCGGATTGCGGTTTAAATCGGAGCGAGGCTTCTCACCTGTCGGCTCGGTCGGTGCTCCTCTCAGCCTTCGGCTGAGAGGCGTCTGCCGGACGCCCGCACCATTAGAGGCGGGGAACATCTGCGTTTTGGTTATATCTGCGTCATTCCCCCTGTCAGAATACCTATGTTATCGGAATAGATTTTCGGGAACTGCGAAAGCGGCAAGGGGCTTTGCCCCACACCTACCTCTATGGTGTAGCCCGGTCTGTCGTAATTCCCGATAAACCAATCCTTATACCCCGCGAAGCCCGAAGCATACGGCGTTTCCTCCACCGCATAGCCGCTGACCTCACCGAAATAATCGGCGATTTCACGCGAACGGGCAGGCTCGTAATCAAGGTATTTCCAATATATTATCTCGCCCTGCGAATGATAGGAAAGCGTAAGCAAAAAACTATGCCTCAGCGTAAACTCATAAACCGCCCTGCTTTCGGGCGCGGTCACAGGCGCAGTACCGACAAAATCCCTCGGCGCGGGCGACGTAAAGCCCTGAGAATATTTTATCTGCTTCGCCCGCTCCCAGTTTGCGGGATACTGCAAATTCAAATCAACGCCCGATATGTTAGCCTTCCAACCGTTTGTAAAAGGTATATCGGGAAATTTGCGCGAAATTGAAACCGCTTCGTTATAATAACCGCCCGAGCTTAACACTCCCGTTACAAGATCCACGCCGTCGGGATTTACCATAGAAACAAGATAAAGCGTGTATTCCCTGAAAAGCCGCGCGGCAGGCGTATTAAACACATCGCCGCCGACGGAATACGCATAGGCGTATTCCTCTAAGAACCTTAAAAGCACAAGGCTTGTGATCCATTCGTTTGCATGGTGAGAAGCGTTATAGAAGACCTCCTTGCTCCCCTCGCCCGCTTTAAGCAGGATAATGCTCTTTCCCATCACGCTTCTGCCGATCGTCCCGCTTACCAAAAAAGGATACCTGACGGTAAGCCCTTCAGAGATAAAGGCGTTAAGCTCGGACGATACAGTAACATTGCTCGGTACAAGCGAAAATGAAAAAGGCACATAAAGCGTCGAGCCGATTTTAAGGTTGTCGGGCACGGCGGTAGGGTTTGCCGTCATAACCGCACGCACGGATGTTCCGAATTTCTGTGAGATATTAAAAAGCGTATCTCCCCTGTTTACAACATAGGTTGTATAGCCCTTCAGATAAGGGATAAGCCTTTTCCAAGTGCCCGCGCCGACAATACCGTCCGCCTGCAAGCCGTTTTCGCTTTGAAATTGTATCACCGCGCGCCTTGTCGCGTTTCCGAAAATTCCGTCGATACCGCCGTCATAGCTCCCGTAACGTTCTAAGCTTAACTGAAGCTGTTCAACGGTTGTTCCCGTACTTCCTGATTTTACCGTATTCATAACAACACACCTCCGTTACAGAATACGGTAGAAACGAATAAAAAAGAACCGAAGCCGCCGCCTGCTTCGGTCAAATTATTTTTATAGGTTCTATAATAAATGTTGGGGTGGGAATACTCTAACATTTATTTTTTTTGCAA
>CAZLCG010000019.1:0-34350 GCA_964557975.1 uncultured Eubacteriales bacterium | reverse complement strand
ACCTTTGACTTTATTTTTACCTAAATTGGGTCACATCTATTTACAACGCAGAAATAAAACAAGAGATTTATTGCAAAGTCAGTTGACAATAATCAATTATAAATGTATAATTTTTTAGATTACACAGTGAAATTGTACGAATACGGTTTCCTGCAAGGAGATATTGACTTATGGAATGGACAGGTCTTAACGAGCTGCGTGAAAAATACCTTGAATTTTTTGAAAGCAAGGGGCATTTAAGGTTAGAGAGCTTTTCTCTTATCCCAAACAACGACAAGAGCCTTCTGCTTATAAATTCGGGTATGGCTCCTATGAAAAAATATTTTACGGGTGAGATAACCCCTCCGAGAAAAAGGGTCACCACCTGCCAAAAATGCATCAGAACTCCCGATATTGAAAACGTCGGCAAAACAGCGCGCCACGGCACTTACTTTGAAATGCTCGGCAATTTCTCATTCGGCGATTATTTCAAAAAAGAGGTTATTCCGTGGGCTTGGGAGTTTTTCACGGAGGTTATAAAAATAGAGCCGGAAAAGCTTTATGTTACCGTTTATGAAGAGGACGACGAGGCTTATGACATATGGACCAAGACCGTAGGCGTTGATCCGTCTCACGTTTACCGCTTCGGCAAAGCCGACAACTTCTGGGAACACGGAGCGGGTCCTTGCGGTCCTTGCTCCGAAATACATTATGACAGAGGCGAAAAATACGGCTGCGGTAAGCCTGACTGTAAAGTCGGCTGTAACTGTGACAGGTACATGGAAGTTTGGAACCTTGTTTTTACGCAGTTTAACAACGACGGCAATAACAATTATACAAGGCTCGCCCACCCGAATATCGATACGGGTATGGGGCTTGAAAGACTTGCGTGTATTGTCCAAGGCGTTGACAATCTTTTTGAGGTTGACACCGTTCAGAACATAATGAAGCACATTATGCGTATTGCGGGCGTTGAATATCATAAGGATGAAAAAAAAGATATTTCTTTGCGCGTCATTACGGACCACATCAGAAGCACCACAATGATGATAAGCGACGGCGTTATGCCCTCAAACGAAGGCAGGGGCTATGTCCTTCGCAGGCTTCTCAGAAGAGCCGCAAGGCACGGAAGGCTTTTGGGAATTAAGGACACCTTCCTTTACGAGGTTGCCGAAACGGTAATAAACGAAAATAAATCGGCTTACCCCAACCTTGTCGAAAAGCATGATTTTATTATCAATGTTATCAGGGCTGAAGAAGAGAGCTTCGCAAAAACCGTTGATACGGGTCTTATGATTTTTAATCAGATGCTTGAAGGTCTTGACGGCGCCGTCCTTTCGGGCGAGGACGCGTTTAAGCTTTCAGACACCTACGGATTCCCGATTGACCTTACTAAAGAGCTGCTCGAAGAAAAAGGGCTTACGGTTGACGAGGAAAAGTGGCTTGAGCTTGTTAAGGAACAGAAAATTCGCGCAAGGAAGGCTCATAAGGGCGCGGGCGCGGAAGCGTGGGAAGGCTCGGGAAATGCCACAAAGGGTATGAAAAAGACCGAATTTGTCGGCTACGAAGCGCTCTGCACAGAAGCTGAGATCAAGGCTGTTATTGTTGACGGCGAAGCAAGAGATTATGCCTCAGCTGACGACAGCATAACGCTTGTGCTTGATAAATCTTCATTCTATGCCGAAAGCGGCGGTCAGGTCGGCGACGTCGGCAAAATCACAGGCAAAGACTTTACCTTCGAGGTTACAAACACCACTAAAACGCACGACGGCGTTATTCTTCACCACGGCGAAATAACGGACGGCGAAACGGTTTCGGCGGGCTGTGAGGTTAAGGCGGAGGTTAATGCCGAAACAAGAAAAGCGACCATGAGAAACCACACGGCAGCGCATCTTCTTCAGGCGGCGCTGCGTAAAATTCTCGGCAGTCATGTCGAGCAGGCGGGTCAGCTTGTGAACGCCGACGAGGTACGCTTTGATTTTACGCATTTCTCGGCTTTAACCAAAGAGGAATTAAAGGCTGTCGAAAACGAGGTAAACAGCGTTATTTTAAGCGCAGTTCCCGTCACGACTGAGGAAATGCCTATTGACGAAGCAAAGAAGCTCGGCGCTATGGCGCTGTTCGGCGAAAAGTACGGCGCGGTTGTCAGAGTTGTAAAAGCGGGAGATTTTTCGACCGAGCTTTGCGGCGGTACTCACGCCGAAAACACGGGGAACCTCGGTTTGTTCAAGATAGTTTCCGAATCCTCGGTAGCTTCGGGAGTACGCAGAATTACAGCCGTCACGGGCTTTAATGTAATGAAATACATTGAAAAGACCGATAAGGAGTTAACCGATACCGCAGCGGCGCTGAAAATCTCAAACACCGCCGACATAGTTTCAAAGGCGGCGGCAGTTTCCGCGGAGCTTAAAGAAACGCAGAAGGCGCTTGAAAATTTGAAAGCGGAATCAGCTGCGGAGAAAGCGTCAGACCTTATGAAAAACGCCGTTGATATTGACGGGGTTAAGCTGATTGCTTCAGACCTCGGCGAAGCGGACGCCGTCGCGCTTCGCTCAATGTGCGACAAGGCTAAAGAGCAGGGTGAAAATATTATTGCTGTTTTCGCGGGCAGGAACTCCGAAAAAGGCACTTGCTCGTTTGCCTGCGCGGCAGGCAAGGACGCCGTTTCAAGAGGCGCTCATGCAGGCAATATCGCGCGTGAAATCGCAAGGCTTGCAGGCGGTTCGGGCGGCGGAAAGCCCGACAGCGCAATGGCAGGCGCAAAGGATATTTCAAAAATCGGTTCCGCCCTTTCCGGTGCTGAAAATATAATAAAATCAATGATAAAATGAGGTGTCAATATGAACGACTGTCTTTTTTGCAAAATAATTAAAGGCGAAATTCCGTCAAAAAAAATTTACGAGGATGAAATCTGCTATGCGTTTTATGACATTAACCCTCAGTCCGACGTTCATTTTTTGGTAGTTCCCAAAATTCATCTTGACAGCGCCAAGGAAATCAACGCTTCAAATTCCGCGGTCATAGCGCATATATTCCAAGTAATTGCCGAATTAACCGCCGAGATGTCTATTGACAGCTACAGAATAATAAACAACTGCGGCGAGGGCGCCGGACAAACGGTGAAGCACCTTCACTTCCATGTTTTGAGCGGCAAAAACTTAGGCGAAAGACTTGTTTAAATTATGAAAAGAGCTCTTGCGGTTACAGGTTTTTCAATGCTGGGCATCCTAACGGTGTTCTGCAACGTAAAAAGCGATACGGCGATGGGCGCGGCAATTATTGCCTCGCTTATCGCCTTGCTTTTTTCTTTAATTATTAAGCCCGTAAGAAGAAACGGCACGCTCCCGACCGCCTTTTTGTCTGTTCTTATCGCGCTTTGCGTTCTGTTTTTTAATAACTCCGCCTATTTTAAGAACGCAGTTTTGTATTCCGAAAAGGAGCTTACTGTTTCGGGAAAGCTCACAGAGCTTCCGTATAAAGCAAACGGCAACAATTATTATATAATAGAAACAGACGCAATAAACGGCGTCGGCGAAAGCATCAAGATGAGATTGGTTTCCTCCTCCCCTCTTGACTTAGAGCCTACGGACAGAATCACCGTCGATGTAAAATCCTTTCTCTTGGGAACAACAGGCGACGAATATTTGAATTATTACAAATCAAAGGGGCTTATGCTCGGCGGATTTACAACGGGCGACGCCGAAATTAAAAAGGGCGTATGTACCGATTTGTATGACGAGATACTTAATATCAGATACAAAATGATAAATTCGGTAATGTACTACCTGCCTAACGATTACGGCGCTGTTATTTCGGGACTTACCCTCGGAGATAAGACTGATTTGTCCCAAAGAGCCGAAAACGCCTTTGCCGCCTGCGGAGTTTCGCACCTTTTCGCCGTATCGGGACTGCATATGTCAATATGGTCTATGCTGTTTTACAGGTCTGCAAAAAGGCTTCGCGCTTCAAGGAAATCCGCTTCGGCAATTTCAATTCTGTTTTGCATTTTCTTTATACTGCTTACGGGCTGCAACCCTCCCGTCATAAGATCGGGAGTTATGATGATTTTGATCTTTGCGTCCAATCTGTTTTCAAGAGAGGCGGAGGCTTTTAACTCAATCGGATTTGCGCTTTCAATAATGCTTATACTGAACCCGTACAGCGCGTTAAGCACGAGTCTGTGGCTGTCGCTTCTTGCGACAATGGGAATACTCATGCTTTCCGGCAGAATTAACGCTTATATTTCAAAGCCGTTAAAAAATATAAAAAGCCGCGCGTTAAAAGGAGCGTGCAGTTCGATTTTATCGTTAATTTCAGTGAGCGTTTCGGTCACGGTATTTACCCTGCCCGTCTATGTTCTTAAAATAAAGACGGTTTCCGTTTTACTGCTCGTTTCAAATCTCATTATGCTTTCCGTCGGTACTCTTTGTATGGAGACGGGCGGAATCGCGGCTGTGCTTTTGGTTTTGGGCGTAAAATTTATCGGCGCTCCTTTATTGCTCTTTTCAGGCTTTATTTCAAAGCTCTTGTTAAATTCCGCGCTGTTTCTTTCACGCTTCAGGTATGCGCTCGTACCCGTAGATTCAAACTATTCAAAAATAATATTGGCTGTGTTTGCGGCGGCGCTCTCGGTATTTCTGATATTAAATGTTAAAAACAAAAAGCTTGTCCGCTCATTCGCCGCTGTGACGGCGGTCGTGTTTTTGACCGCCAATATTGCGGTTTATTCTTTGAACTTCAACAGTCTGAGGATATGCGCCGCCGACGTCGGAAACGGTATGTCGGTAGTCGTGATGTATAAAGGTGAAACGGTAATTTTAGGCTGCGGAGGAGATTACTATGCAGAATCCGCGATTTGTGATATAATAAAGACAAACGGCGTGAACATAATAGACGCTCTTATTGTGCCTGACAGCTCAGACGCTTTAAGCTCCGCCGCCGACGGCATTATTGACGGCTATGACGTTAAAAGGCTTTATCTCGGTTCGGAGCAGGAAAAGAACCGATATTCTTATAAAGGTGAAATCAATGCCGCGCAAAGAAGCGTTATATCCCTTTCGGGCGGCGAAGTGCTTATAGCCGTTCAAAACGATTCCGTCTGCGCATCCGCTCAGATAATTTACGGCGGATTCCGCGCGGTAATAGCTTTTTCGGCGGACGATACGCTTAACGGAGCTTACGGCAATTTGCTTATATGCCGTGCCGTAATACCGAACGGCGCGGACGTCGGCAGGTTTGACACGGTCGCCGTAAGCGCCGACAGCACAGAAGAAATAATACAGGCGGAATTTGCCGATAATATTTGCTCCACCGCCGACAACGGCAGTATTTCCTTTTTGGTTAAACCAAACGGCGAATTTTCTTTTAGGAGGATGCAGTAATGCCCGAAATTGATGAAATGACATTAAAGCAGCAGATAAGGGAAAAGCGTTTTATAAATTCTTACCTCATATACGGGAACGAGCCTTATCTTAAGCAGTATTATGCAAATTTAATACCGAAAAAATGCGTTTCTCCCGAAATGGAGGGCTTTAATCTGCGTAAATTCGACGCGGAAAACGGCGTTGATATAAACGAGCTTATCGACTCGACCGATACCCTGCCCGCATTTTCCGCATACTGCTGTACGCTTATTAAGAATTTTCCGCTCGACAGTATGTATTCTTCCGATAAAGAGAAATTTGAAGCGTGGCTTCGTGAAATGCCCGAAACAACAGTTGCGGTTTTCTGGCAGGACACAACGGAAATCAACCCCAAGAAAAACGCGAAATGGAAAAGCGTTATTTCGCTTTTCTCAAAATACGGCGCGGCTGTAAGGCTTGACCGAATGGACAGAAATTCGCTTTGTAAAACCGTAGTCAGCGGTATGAAAAAGCGAAACTGTGAAATTGACAGGGCAACGGCGTTTTACCTTGTTGACGCTGTAGGTGACGACCTTAACATACTGTTTAACGAGGTCGAAAAGCTCTCAAACCTCAAGGGCGGTTCGGCAATTACAAGGGACGATATAGACAGAATATGCGTTAAAACGCTTCAGGCAAGCGTATTTGATTTGTCAAAATCGCTTATAAAGGGCGACCTTTCAAGGGCGATGTCCGTTCTTAACAAGCTGCTGGCAGATAAGGAAAAGCCTGAAATGATTTTGGGCGCGCTAGCCGGCAATTTTGTTGATATGTACCGCGTAAAGGTTTCCGTGCTTTCGGGTAAAAGCGCAGATTATATGAAGATCTTTTATAATTACAGGAACACAGAGTTCAGACTTCGCAACGCCGCGCGCGACTGTTCAAAATTAAGCCTTGAACAGATAAAAAAGTGCATAATAATTCTTTCAAACGCCGACAGCCGTCTTAAAAACAGAGTTACGGACGAAAGAATCATACTTGAAAAGCTTCTCGTTGAAATCTATGAGGAGATATAACCCAAACGCAGACGTCCCCGCCTCTCAACCGCAGGCTGAGAAGCGCCGATGCGATTTAAAGGTGAAAAACAAAATGATCAAGATAAAACAAGCCGTAATAGTCGAGGGGAAATACGACAAAATAAAGCTCTCGGGTATTCTCGATACGGTAATAATAGAAACAGACGGCTTCGCGGTTTTTAAGGATAAAGAAAAGCAGAGGCTCATACGAATGCTCGCTGAAAAAAGAGGAATACTCATTTTGACCGACAGCGATTCGGCGGGCTTTGTCATACGTTCGTTTTTAAGCGGAATTGTAAAGCCCGAGCAAATAACTCACGTTTATATTCCTGATATTTTCGGCAAGGAAAAAAGAAAGGGTTCGCCGTCAAAGGAGGGCAAGCTGGGCGTTGAGGGCGTAAGCTCGGGGATTATACTTGACGCGCTTACAAAGGCGGGCGTTATTTGCGACGAAACGGATATGCCCGCGGAAAAGCGTTTGGTTACGAAAACGGATTTATATGAGGACGGAATCTGCGGAAAGCCCGATTCCTCGGAAAAGAGAAAAACGCTTTTAAGGGTTCTTGATTTGCCCGAGAGGATGAGCGCAAACGCAATGCTTAAAATTATAAATACATACCTGTCGTTTGAGGACTATAAAACGGCGGTAAATAAAATCGGAGAAAACACATGAATGTTCTTGTAATTCATACGGGCGGAACGATAGGCTGTAAAACGCAGGGCGGCACAATTTCGCTTAAAAGCGGTTCCGACATTATTAAAAGGTTCAAGGAAACAGACAGCGACTATAATTTTAATGAGGATTTTTTCTGTAATATTCTTTCCGAAAATGCCGACGACCGCTTTTACGAAAGGCTTATAAATCACATATTAAGCCTTGATTTATCCGAATTTGACGGCTTGATTATAACCCACGGGACGGATACTCTTTCATATACCTCGTCGCTTTTGAGTATGGCGCTTCGGCATCTTACCGTTCCCGTCGCATTCGTTTCGGGCAACCTCGCGCCGTCTGACGAAAACAGCAACGCGCTTGACAACCTCAAAATGGCCTTAGGATACTTCACCTGCGGCGGCAGGGGCTTTATTGTGCCTTACAGAAACAAAGGCGGCAGGCAGCTTATTCACCTTGCGACAAGGCTTAGGGAAGCCGACTTTGCAAACGACGACTTTAACTCGGCAGGCTTTGTTCCCTTTGCGGAAATCGTCAATAATTATTTTGTAACCTACGAAGAAAAGACAGGAGTTACAAAAGAAGCGCTTTCAGAGCCTAAAGAACGAATTGTAAAAGACGGTATATCGTTAAAAAATAAGGTGCTTTTAATTAAGGCGTTCCCGTCGATCGATTATTCCTGCTTTGACGTTTCAAAGGTTAAAGCGGTCCTTAACACGGCTTATCACTCGGGAACAGCTTCGTCAAAGGCTCTGCCCGAGTTTATAAGCAGATGCAAAGAAAACGGCGTTGACTTTTATATCTGCCCCGTTAAAAGGAACAAAAACCAATACGAAACGACAAAAGAGCTTTTGTCTTTCGGCGCTGTGCCGATTTATAATATGACCTTGGAGAGCGCTCTTGGCAAGCTCAAGCTTAAATACAATTTGCCCGATATTAACTTAAACGAAAACCTCTATTATGAGGAATACGGAATAAAATATTAACTTTTGAAAGGATATGACAGTATGAAGGATACAATTAAAACTATTGCGGGGCTTGTTTCGTTTTTTCTGACCTGCCTTTCTGTCTTTGCCGCAGTTAAGAAAAAAGAGAAAATTGAAAAGGAAATTAAAAAGCAATAAAATAAAGCAAAAAAAAGCCTGTGACAGTTAAATCACAGGTATTTTTTAATAAATCGTTCCGCCGCCGACAACAGTATCGCCGTCATACAGAACTGCCGCCTGACCTTTCGTCACGGCTCTCTGCGGTTCGTCAAAGATTATTTTTAAACGGTTTTCATCTGTTTGCGTAACCGTTGCGGGCTGTTCTTTTTGGTTATATCTGATTTTAACATTCAGCCGTTCTTCTTTGCAAAGCCCGCCGCAGGCTGTAAACGTAACGTCCTTAACGTTTACCTCTTTTGAAAATAAATCCTCATTAAATCCGAGAACCACCCTGTTTTGCGAAACGTCCTTTTCCACAACGTACATTGACGCGGGCAGGGCAAGCCCCAGCCCCCTGCGCTGACCTATTGTGTAACGGATAATCCCCTTATGCTCGCCCAAACGTCTGCCGTTTAAATCGACAAAATCGCCGTGCGGGTATTTTTTATCGGTATATTTTTCAATAAACGAAAAATAATCACCGTCGGGAACAAAGCAAATATCCTGACTTTCGTGCTTGTGAGCGTTCACAAAGCCGTTTTCTTCAGCAATTTCACGAACCTCCGATTTACGGTAATCCCCGAGAGGAAACCTTGTCATTTTAAGCTCCCGCTGTGTAAGCGAATAGAGAACATAGCTTTGGTCCTTTGATAAATCGACCGCCTTTTTCAGAAGATACCTGCTCCCCTGCTTTTCTATACGCGCATAATGCCCCGTCGCGACATAATCCATATCAAGCTCAACAGCCTTCCTGAGCATTTTGGCGAATTTTATATATCTGTTGCAGTCTATGCAGGGGTTCGGAGTAAAACCGTTTTGATATGACGAAACAAAGCGCTCGATTACCTCGCTTTTAAAGTCGTCTGTCATATTAAGCGTATAGTGCGGAAGCCCGAGCCTCGAACAGACTGATTTCGCGTCCTCAACATCATCCAGCGAACAGCACGCCTTTTCGGACGGAACGTCAATATCCCCGTTATTGAACAGCTTCAATGTAACGCCGATAACATCCAAATTCTGCTGCTTTAAAAGATAAGCGGCAACCGAGCTGTCAACGCCGCCGCTCATACCGAGCATTACCTTTTTTCTTTCCGCCATAATCTGTCAGCCGCCCAGTCTTATCATTTCGTCAATACATTTTCGCGCCTTTGCTATTGTTTCGTTATCCAAAATGATTTCCTCGCCCGAAACGCCCCTGCAAGCATTTAAAACATCGACAAGAGTTGACATTTTCATATTTTTGCAGATGAGCTTCTGAGAAAGATAATAGAACATCTTGTCCGGACATTCATACTGCAAATGCTCGGCAATACTGATTTCGGTGCCTATAATAAATTCCCTGCAGCTTGAGTTTTTGGCAAAATCCATAATACCCGAGGTTGAGCCGACATAATCCGCATGCTTAACGACGTCCGGCGTACATTCGGGGTGAACAAGCAGCAAAGCGTTCGGATGTTTTTTCTTTGCTTCTGTCGCTTCGTTTTCGTTAACCGAGGCGTGGACGGGACAGCCGCCCTGCAAAAGCATAAAATTCTTTTCGGGAATCTGCTGTTTTACATAAGCGCCGAGGTTGCAGTCGGGAATAAACATAATATTATCGCTGTCTATTTGCTTAACTATTTTAACGGCAGACGAGGAAGTAACGCATACGTCGCAGACCGTTTTCAAATCCGCCGTCGTGTTAATGTAGGCGACAACCTTGTAATCGGGATTTCGGCGTTTAAGAGCGGAAATAAGCTCTTTATCCATTTGCTCCGCCATAGGACAGCCTGCCTCGCTGTGCGCGAGAATGACCGTCTTTTCGGGAGAAAGGATTTTGCACGTTTCCGCCATAAAGCGAACCCCGACCATTAAAACGGTTTTCTGAGGCGCTGATTTCGCCTTTACGGAAAGCGCGTAGCTGTCGCCCGTGAAATCGGCGATTTCAAGTATTTCGTGCGCGATGTAGCTGTGCGCCAAAATACAAATATCCTTTTCTTTTTTAAGCCTTAATATTTCCTGCTGAACGTCTTTTATCATAATAACACCCGCTAATTGGAATTTACATATATAATAAGTTATTTTTTATATAAAAGCAATAGGAAAAATAACCAAAAGCATATGCGCTTGCTTTCGGTTACTCCTCTTTTAACGATTAAAGCAGCGGACCCGCTTTTCGCAAGTCCGCTGTGATAATTCATTAAATACAATAATTATTCGTGATGATGGTCGTAATGACAGCAATCCTCAACGAAAAGGCTCTTGTCGTACTCAATTCCGTTTTTGTCGTAATAATCCTTAACAGCCGCCTTGATTGCTTCCTCGGCAAGCACCGAGCAGTGAATTTTAACTGCCGGCAGACCGTCAAGCGCTTCAACAACAGCCTTGTTTGTAAGCTTTAAAGCCTCGGAAACCGGCTTGCCCTTAATTATATCCGTAGCCATTGACGATGTAGCGATAGCCGAAGCGCACCCGTAAGTGTTGAACTTAACGTCGGTGATTATGCCGTTTTCGACCTTGATATACATTTTCATTATATCTCCGCACTTCGCGTTGCCGACCTCGCCTATGCCGTCAGCATCCTCAATTTTGCCGACGTTATGCGGGTGAGCGAAATGCTCCATTACCTTTTCGGAATATTCCATCAGATATTACCTCTTTCCTTCTGTATTCTTTCCCAAAGCGGAGACATTGCGCGAAGCCTGTCTATAATTTCGGGAACGCTGTTTATAATATAATCAATTTCCTCCTCGGTGTTGCTCTCGCAAAGCGAAAGTCTTAACGAGCCGTGCGCAATCTCATGCGGGAGCCCGATTGCAAGCAAAACGTGGCTCGGGTCAAGACTTCCCGAGGTGCAGGCTGAGCCTGACGAAGCCGAAACACCCTTCAAATCAAGATAAAGCAGAAGCGACTCACCCTCAACGCCCTCAAAGCTGACGTTGACATTGCCCGGCAGTCTATGCTCTGCGTCACCGTTCAATCTGCTTGACGGAATTTTAAGAAGCCCGTCTGTAAGCCTGTTGCGAAGCGCGGTCATTTTTTTCATATTTTCAGGCAGGTTATCGCTCGCCTCTTTTAAAGCCGCCGCCATACCGACCATTGCGTAAACCGCCTCTGTACCCGCGCGCCTGCCGCGTTCCTGAGCGCCGCCCTCAATTAAATTCGGCAGTCTGACGCCTTTTCTGCAATAGAGAGCGCCTATGCCCTTCGGTCCGTGGAACTTGTGACCCGACATCGAAATCAAATCAATATTCTGCGCTTTGACATCTATAGGCAGATGCCCCACAGCCTGAACCGCGTCGGTGTGGAAAATCACGCCCTTTTCACGGCAGAGCTTACCGATTTCCGCTATGGGCTGGATCGTGCCTATTTCGTTGTTGGCGTACATAATCGTAACAAGCGCCGTATCCTCACGGATTGCGTTCCGAACGTCCTCAACCCTGACAATGCCGTTTTCGTAAACGGGGAGATAGGTAACCTCAAAGCCGTACTCCTCAAGCTTTTTCGTTGTATGAAGAACCGCATGATGCTCGAAAGCGGAGGTAATAATATGCTTTTTGCCCTTTTTGGACATAATCTCGGCAACGCCCTTTATAGCCCAATTGTCCGCCTCGCTGCCGCCCGAGGTAAAATAAATTTCGTTTGTGTCCGCACCGATTACGTTTGCTACGGTTTCTCTCGCCGCCTGAACGCCGTGGTGCGCCTGCTGACCTATTTCGTACAGGCTTGACGCATTACCGAAGGCGTCGGTAAGATAAGGCATCATAGCGTCAAGCGCTGTTTTTGATAATTTTGTAGTTGCCGCATTATCGGCATAAACCTTCATAAATACAACTCTTTTCCTGCTCTTTTTTAATTCATACTAAATCTGTGTGAATTCGTACATATCATACAACATTAGTATGATATTGTCAATAGTCATTTATTATAATTATGCAAATAAAAGCCTTACCGTATTCAAGCATTTTCACCGAATAGCTTTTCTGCGTATCTCACAGAGCCCATAGCGTCCTTGGAATAGAAATCCGCGCCTATTCTGTCGGCGTATTCCTTAGTTAAAACCGCGCCGCCGACCATTATTTTGCACTCCGGATATTCCCTGTGCAGCGCTTCAATCGTAAGCTCCATATTTGCAACCGTCGTTGTCATTAAAGCGCTTAAGCCCACAAGCTTTACCCTGTTGGCTTTTGCGGTTTCCACAATTATATCGGGGTCGACATCCTTGCCCAAATCAATAACGTTAAATCCGTAATTTTCAAGCAGTACCTTGACTATATTTTTGCCGATGTCGTGAATATCGCCCTTTACCGTTGCTATAACGATTTTACCTTTATTTTCCTGCTTCTTTCCGTTCTTTTTCATAAATTCCTTAATCTCGTCAAAGGCTTGCTTTGCAGAATCGGCGCTCATTAAAAGCCCCGGCAGGAAAACCGTGCCGTTCTCAAACCCCTGACCCACCTCGTCAAGGGCGGGAATAATATAATTATTTATTATTTCAAGCGGTTCCAAAGAGCCGAGCAATTCCCTTGCTCTTTCGCCCGAAGCAGTCTTTAAGCCCTTAATGATTGCGGTTTTAAGGTCAACGGTTTCGTTTTCGGCAGCCTTTACGGTATCGGTTACATTGGAAATATAGCTCTCGAAATTTTCATCCATACCTTTAAGAGCGCAGAACGAATAATAAGCGTTCATCATACTTTCGCTTTTGGGGTTGACTATTCCTGCGGAAAGACCCTTATCCATAGCAAGGGTAAAGAAAGCGGAGTTTATGTTATCCCTCTTAGGCAGACCGAACGAAATATTTGAAACGCCCAGACATGTGTTTACTCCGAGGGTATTTCTGACATAATTCAACGCCTCGAGGGTTATATTCGCATTATCCTTTCCCGTGCTTACGGTCATTGCGAGGGCGTCAACGATTAAATTATCCTTCGATATTCCGTATTCCTCTGCTGTTTTAATTATTTTTTCGGCAATTTTTATCCTGCCCTCGGCGGTTTCGGGAATACCGTTCTCGTCAAGCGTAAGACAGACGACAACGCCGCCGTATTTTTTAGCAAGCGGAAAAACCTTTTCCATGCTTTCCTTTTTTCCGTTAACCGAGTTTATGAGCGGCTTGCCGTTATAAATTCTGAGCGCTTCTTCCATAGCGGAAAAATCGGATGTGTCAAGCTGTAACGGCACGTTCGTAACGCTTTGCAGAGCTTTAACCGTATTTTTAAGCACAGTCGGCTCGTCAATTTCGGGAAGCCCTACGTTGACGTCAAGGATCTGCGCGCCGCAGTCAGCCTGAGTTACAGCCTCGTTTATAATATATGCCGTATCGTTTTCCAATAAGGCTTGTTTCAGCTTCTTTTTGCCCGTAGGGTTAATTCTTTCGCCGATAATAACGGGCTTTTCGCCTATTAAAGCTGTTTTTGAATATGAGGTAACAGCGGTATAATGCTTTTTTTCTGTTTCGGCGGGTACAATTCCCCTGCACCTTTCAACCGTCATTTTAATATGCTCCGGCGTAGTTCCGCAGCATCCTCCGACACAGCAAACGCCGAGCCTTGCGATTTTAAGCATATCTTCGGAGAACTCCTCGGGCGATACGTTATAAAATGTCACGCCGTTAACGCACTCGGGAAGCCCTGCGTTGGGATTGACGACCATAGGCAGGCTCGAATAACGGCGCATCTCCTCGGCAAAGCCCAGCATCTGACGGGGACCCAAGCCGCAGTTAAGACCGATTCCGTCAACACCGAGCGCCTCCAAAGTAAAGACTGCGGTTTTAATGTCCGCTCCCGTTAAAAGCTGACCCTTTTCGTTAAAAATCATAGTGACTATCACGGGGAGAGCGCTGTTTTCTTTAGCCGCAAGGACGCCCGTCTTGATTTCATACAGATCGCCCATGGTTTCAAAAAGGATTAGATCCGCGCCCGCTCTTTCTCCTGCGATAATCTGCTCTTTATACAGATTATAAGAGGTTTCAAAGGGCAGATCGCCGTAAGGTTCAAGCAATTTCCCGCTTGTACTTAAATCAAGAGCGACAAACACCTCTCTGTCAGCGGTACGCGCCGCCCTTTTTGCGTTGCCGACTGCGGCGCTTACAACCTCGTCGACCGAATAGCCGCTGTCCTTAAGCTTTAAGGAATTTGCGCCGAAGGTATTGCTTGTCAGCACGTCGCAGCCTGCGTCAACATAGCTTTTATGTATGTCAAAGACAATGTCGGGATGAGTTATATTCCAAACCTCGGGCAGTTCGCCGGCTTTAAGACCGCTCTTTTGCAGGAGCGTTCCCATTGCGCCGTCAAAGAACAGCAGTTGCTTTGAAAATTTATCTGAAAAGCCCATTTGCTTACCTCCTGAAATCGCAATATGCTTTGCCGCAGGTTTTGCATAAATTAAAATTACAGTTTTCATCTTTGGAAAGCCCTATAAACGCAGTTACGGATTTCGACGGGCTCATCAGACAGCTGTCGCTGAGCGACACGCCTATTCTCTTATATATATCAAGAATTGAAAATATCTTCTTCTGCTCCGTTAAATCGAAATCGGAATATCCCGGGGAAAACCTCGGTCTGAGATAATAGCCGTTTTTCTGCTCCGCCCGCGATATTTTTTTGCATACCTCATCACAGTAACACTCCGTTGCCGCCGCAAGTACCGCTTGGGCGATAACCGCCTTGGCGGGATATGAAAGCATATATTTTTTTAAAATAATGTCGCCCTCAACGCCCAGTGTTGCCGCAAATACCAACAGCCTGTCGGAATTTCTCAAATGCTCAACAAGCTTTACGCTTTTAAATATAACGCCGTCCGCCGATAATTCACTGTCGGACAGTCTTTTAAAATCGACCTCTTTATACACGCTTTTCGGTGAAATCGAGGATATGACCTCCGCTTTAACGCCGTTTACAGCCTCTGCGGTTCTTTTGTCGGGCTTACTGCCCCGAAGCCCTAAATATCTGTAAATTTCCCTGTCGTCTATTATCATAATTATCCTTTGTTGCAGCAGGTTTTCTTTGTTTTTTGCTTTTCTGCGAGATATTCAAGAGTTATCCCGTCAACGACCTCGTTTATCGCGTCAAGAACATTCTGCCAAATCTCTATCGTAACACAGTCGCCGCAATGCTCGCAGCGGTTTTCCTCATCCATAAGGCAGGAAACGGGCGCAAGACTGCCCTCGGTAACCCGTAAAATTTCGCCCACGGTGTATTCCACGGGTTCTTTTACAAGACGATAGCCGCCCTGCGCGCCTCGGGTCGATTCGACAAGCCCGCTTTTGGAAAGCATTTTTATTATCTGCTCAAGATATTTTTCGGAAATGCCCTGCCTTACCGAAATCGATTTTATTGAAACATAGCCGTCATCCTTGTGCATCGCAAGATCGAGCATAAGTCTTATCGCATATCTTCCCCTTGTTGAAATCTTCATTTGTATCACCTTTAATGCAGCGTTATACGGTTTAAATTTTCGTTTTATATATAATAATACAAAATCAGTAGGAATTCAATATAAATGTTTTTAAATAAAATCTCCCGAAAAAAGCAGAAGCAAGTCCTGCCTCTGCCTTATATTATTTTAACGCTGCTTTTTTCAGCATTTCGGGGCTTAACGAATACCTTATACCCTCTAAAACGGAAAAGACTATTATCCCAACCGTCAATGCCGTTTTCAGAACGCCCGTCCATTTAATTGCCGTTGTCATAATTTTCACTGCCTTTATATCTTTAACCAAATCGCCCATTTTTAATCTCCCAATTACATTATATTATCAGGTTTTGAAATAAGAACGGCGTGCGCTATCGACGGTATGCTTTCGCCCTGAAGCGACGACGTCGGCGACATAAGCGCGCCCGTTGCAACGAACAGAATTTTTTTCAGCTCCCCTGCCGTAAGCCTTCTCATAAAATATGAATTAAAAACCGACGCGCTGCATCCGCAGCCCGAGCCTCCCGCGTGAACGTCCTGCGCTTCAAGGTCATAAATCAAAAGTCCGCAGTCGGCGTGCTTTGAGGAAATGTCAATATTATAGTCCTTCTGCATAAGCTCCTTGAGCAAATCCGTTCCGACAAGCCCCAGATCGCCCGTTACGATAAGGTCGTAATCATCGGGCGCGGTTGCGGTGTCCGTAAGAAAATCCGCTATGGTTGCCGCTGCGGCGGGCGCCATTGCCGCGCCCATATTGTTTGCGTCCTTTATTCCCAAATCCATCATCCTGCCGAAGGTTACCGCTTCGACCGAAGGCTTGTCAGCCGTATGAGCCGCAAGCACCGCCGCGCCCGAGCCTGTTACGGTACGCTGTGATGTAGGCGTTCTCTGACCACCGTATTCAAGCGGAAGACGAAACTGTCTTTCAGCCGAACAGAAATGCGACGAGGTTACCGCGACGTCCAAGCCTGCCGCGCCGCTGTCAACGAACACGGAGGCAAGCCCCAGAGACAGCGCCATAGTCGAGCAAGCCCCGAAAAGCCCCAGAAACGGCATATTAAGCTCACGAAGCCCGAATGACGAAGCCGTGCATTGATTTAACAGGTCGCCCGCAAATATACAGTCAACGTCGCCCGCCGCCTTGTCAGCCTTTGACAGCGCCCTTAACACAGCCTCTCTCTGCAAGCTGCTTTCCGCCTTTTCAAACGACGCCTCGCCTAAGGTATCGTCCTCAAAAATATAATCAAATTCTTTTTTTAACGGTCCCTGACCCTCGGTGCTGCCGACAACGGCGGCGCTGCCGATTATCGACGGTCTTGAGGGTAAATTCAATGTATATCTGCCCTGTCTCGCAGGCATAAAAATCACCTTTTCTTTCAAGTACATTTTTTGCATACACCGATAAAATATTCCGAAATAAAACTAAAAAGCGTCTTACAAATAATGTAAAACGCTTTTTTGTTGTGTAATAAGGAATTTGTTTCCAATATATTTTTTGCAAGACAATGGGAGCAAATGTCATATTGCGTTATTTCAGCCGCAAATCTCAAATAATGCTAAGGGGCCAGATAAATTTTATATCAACTAATTTACAATTTTATAATAAATCTCAGACGTAATCACATAAACCGCAATGTAAAACAGTGTGAAAACCGCCGACGAAGCTACCGTACAGCCGAGGAAAAGCGCGGTATTTGTGAGATTAAGCGCCGCCAGCAGCTTTGTCAAAATAGGAAACGCCGCCGCCAAATGCACAAACGAAACCAAAAGCGGCAGGAAGAAAACCGTCAGCACCTGAGAATTTACAGTCTTTTTTATCTCCTGCTTTGACAGCCCGACCTTCTGCATTATATCAAACCTGTCCTTATCGTCGTGACCCTCTGAAATCTGTTTATAATAAATTATCAGTACGGTTGCCGTTATAAACGCAAGCCCCAAAAAGATACCGAGGAAAAGCAGTCCGCCGTAGAGCGAATAAAAAGAATCCCTCGACTCCTCGGCACATTCAACGCTTGAATCGGCGTAACCCATATTGACAAGCTCAGACTGCAATTCGTTAGTGCATAAAATCTGTGTATTCGCATCCGCATCGGTATCAAACCCGCAGTAATAGCTGTACTCCAACCGGCTTATTTCGCCCGAGCTTACGCATTTTGCAATCTGAGAAATCGCGCCTTCGTCGGGGACTATAAAATACAAGTTGTTTATCATAAGCGCCCCGTCGGTCTTTGCAGGTTCAAAATCATCTATCCTCTGCTTAATATCAAGCGAATAATCACCGAACCTGACGCTGCCGCCCTCAATTATGCCGTTTACATCGCACAGCAGAACTTCGTTTTCGCCGAGCGTCTCTTTTTTGCCCGCCACCCTGTTATAGTCTTCAAGGCTGACAAAGTAAATATATGAAAAATTGCTCGAATAGGTAAGTCCGCTTTGGTCAGCCTCAGTCGCCGAAAATTTATTTGGCTCAACCTGAACCGCAGTCAATTCAGCGCATTTATAACTGAGAATATTATTACGGCTGACGCCGTATTTATCGGTTATTTCAACTACCTTGTCGTTTATCTGCTGCGCCTGCCCGTCATCCGAAACGTATATATCCGTCGAAATATTTCTCATAAAACGGGTGCGAAGCACATCCTCCATACCGACATAAAGCGAAATTGTCGTTGAAACCATTACAAGCACCGCCGTGCAGAATATACATATATTCCCAAGTCCTACGGCGTTCTGCTTCATTCTGTAAATCATACCCGAAACGCTTATAAAATGCTTTGTTTTACAGTAATAATTTTTGTTTTTACGAAGCATTTTTAAAAAACTTATACTGCCTGAGGTAAAAAGACAGTAGGTACCGATTATTACAAGGATAACCGCCAACGTAAAAAGCGAAATTGCGTCTAACGGCGATTTGGTTGTAAGGGCTATTGTATATCCTGCGCCGAGCGTTAAAACGCCCAAAAGAGTTACAAACCGCTTTGCCTTCGGCTCTTTTTCACCGACCTTTGACGAGTGAAGCAGATCGACGGTCTTAGACATATAAATCTGCCGTACGGTGTTCAGGAATATGAGAGTGTAAATCACTAAAAACATTGCCGCCGTCCCGCTTATCGCGCCTGCGTCAAGCTCAAATTCAAGCGGAATGCTTACGGCAAGTATTTTTAAAAGCGCCAAAAAAACAAGCTTTGAAAACAAAACGCCTACCGCTATACCGCCGAAAACACAAATTGCCGTAACATAAAGCTGCTCGTAAGCGCACATCACCGAAATGTGCTTTTTCTCCATTCCCAAAACGCTGTAAAGACCGAACTCGGTTTTCCTGTGCTTTATTAAGAAGCTTTGGTTGTAAAAAAGGAAAATCGTAAACAGTATTCCGCTGACTGTAACCGCGCAGAAAAATATGGATTCCAACGCTGCGCCGCCCACAACGCTTTTAAGACTTTCCGAACGGTTGAACGACAGAATAATATAGAACATCGCAACCGACAGAATCCCCGATATGATATAAGGAAAATAATACCTGCCGTTCTTTTTTATGCTCTGCGCGGCAAGCTTTGGATAGAGCGAATTAAACATTTGCTTCACCGCCCGTCGCAAGAACGGTAAGAGTGTCCGAAATTTTACCGAACATCTCATCGTTCGTCATATTCGCTTTGTAAAGCTGATGGAACACCTCTCCGTCCTTTATGAAAAGCACCCTGCCTGCTGTTGAAGCCGCTTTTACGGAGTGGGTTACCATTAAAATCGTCTGACCGAGCGAGTTAAGCTCCTCAAAAAGATTTAAAAGTCCGTTCGCCGCCTTTGAATCGAGCGCGCCCGTGGGCTCGTCCGCAAGAATCAACTGCGGATTTGTGATAACAGCCCTTGCAACCGCCGCCCTCTGCTTCTGACCGCCGGAAACCTCATAAGGAAATTTATCGAGCAGCTCGTAAATGCCGAGCCTTTTTGCAATCGGCTCAATTCTTTTTTCCATTTCCTTCACGGAAGCGCCCGACAGCACCAAGGGAAGCAGAATATTATCCCTTAACGAAAAGGTGTCGAGCAAATTAAAATCCTGAAAGACGAAGCCGAGGTTTTCCCTGCGGAAGGAGGCAAGGCGCGACTCCTTTATTTCGGAAAGACTTTTTCCGCCGAGCATAACCTCGCCGCTCGTTGCCCTGTCAAGAGAGGCAAGAATGTTTAAAAGCGTTGTTTTGCCCGAGCCCGACTCGCCCATTATTGCGATATACTCGCCCTTTTCGACCGAAAAGGTGATGTTTGAGAGCGCCTGAACCTGATTTGCGCCGAAACGCGTCATATAAACCTTTTTGACGTTTTTCACTTCAAGAATTGACATTTCAGTGTCCTCCTTTTCCTTTCTGCGCTCTCATTATAAACTCAAAGGGAAAACGCGTACCATAGCTTTGGCTTACATTTTCCCCTTGTAACATTACGGTTTTGTAAGGTTGTTATTCAAAACTCAGATTTAATTCTTCAAATTCTATTTTTACCTTTGTGCCGACGCCGACCTCGGACGTAATTATAAGCCTGTGGGAAAGGTTCGTAAGAATTTTTTTGCAAAGATAAAGCCCTATGCCGGTCGATTTTTTGTCGTTTCTGCCGTTGTAGCCCGTATAGCCCTTTTCGCATACGCGCGGCAAATCCTCCTCGGCAATACCCATTCCCGTGTCCTCGATCACCAAAGCATTTCCGCGTTCAAGATAAATTGAAACGCAGCCCTCGTTCGTGTATTTAACGGCGTTGGAAAGAAGCTGACCTATTACGAACGACAGCCATTTTTCATCCGTCAGAACTGTTTTTTCAAGCCCGTCATATTTTAAGGTAAGCTTTTTTGAGATAAAAAGCCCCGCGTATTTGCGAAGCGCTCCCTTAACGATTTCGTCGAGTCCGCATTTTTTTATAACGTAATCCGTCGTGTTAAAATCGCTTTTCATATAGTTTAAAACCATATCCGCATATTCCTCGGTCAAAAAAAGCTGATTTCTAAGCTCCTCATTTTCCTTTGACGCGTCCGAATGAAGCAAAAGGCGCATTGCCGATATAGGCGTCTTGATCTGATGCGCCCAAAGGGTATAATACTCGGTCATATCGCTCATTTTGTCCGCCGCCTCCGACTGCGCGCGGCATTTTTCCGAGTAAGCCGCTTTGACAATACCGTCATAATCCCTTTCGATTATATTTTCGGGCTCGGGCATATTTTGAAGGCTTACTTTTACCTCGTTTTGAAGCTGTAAGAGCGTTTTATGCTTCTTTAAAAAGCGCGGAAAGCTTATTGACAACAGAATCAAGCCAAAAAAAATGCAGATAATTACCGCATACCCCACCGCCTCGGCGGGAACGGAATAAAGGTAAAAAACCAATGCGAAAACCGCCGAAAACAATGTGAAAATCAAAAGGCTTTTGTAATGAAGTTTTAAATATTCCGTAAACAGTTTCATTTCATTCCACCATATATCCCAGACCTTTTTTAGTCCTTATAAAGCCGTTAATACCGTAATCTTCAAGTTTTTTTCTAAGCCTTGCCATATTGACGGTAAGAGTGTTGTCATCGACAAAGCTGTCGGTTTCCCAAAGCCTTTTCATAAGAGTATCACGGGAGACTACCCTGCCCTTGTTTTCTATCAGCACCTGTACAATACGGTACTCGTTTTTGGTAAGCTCAATCTTTTCGTCACGGTAACGAAGCGTTGTATCGGCTGTGTTCAGAATTACCCCGCCCGCCTCAATGAGCGGCGCGTCGCCCGAGAAGTCGTATGTACGCCTTATAAGCGCCTGAATTTTTGCCGTCAGCACGTCTATATCAAAGGGCTTCGCTATAAAATCGTCGCCTCCCATATTAACAGCCATAACGATGTTCATATTATCCGACGAGGAGGAAATAAACACGACGGGAACGCTTGAAAGCTTTCTTATCTCGGTACACCAACGGTAGCCGTTAAAGAAAGGCAGAGATATATCCATTAAAACAAGCTGGGGCGAGAACGAAACGAAATCCGTAATAACGTTTCTGAAATCCGTTACCGAAAAAACGTCATAGCCCCACTGCTCAAGGTGCTTTTTTATCTCCGACGAGATTACCCTGTCATCCTCAACTATCATTATTTTATACATACGGTACACTCCCGAAAGCGTTTTTTACATATTAACACATATTTTATTATAATTCAAATTGCGTACATTGAGCGCTGAAAATTCGGCGACGTCTGCCGTTCGTTCGCAATATGTTTTCACGGTCGTTTAGCTGACAGGCGATCCTATTCCGCTAAAAAACAGATTTAAAAACTTGAAAGATCAATATCAGAGTTAAGAACCAAATTAAATAATTCATTGATATAAGCTTCATTTTCGGAATTTCCGAAAATCCAAACGCAGACGCCGTCTTTTTCCGAGCCTATATCAATTTCATATTTATTGCCGTAACAGTCCGATTTTTTGCGTATCATTGACAAACAATCAACAAGGTGTTATTATTTTTGTGACAGAAGTAAATGACTTGCGTTCACTCGATCACAAGGCAGACTGTCTCAAAGTTGATATAGTGGAAATAAAGCGCAAGTTATTCTTCAGGGAGTCATTTGCGCATTTTTATTAGGAGGTTAATGCCAAATATTAAAATGCCGTCAATTACAGAGAGGTGAGTTTAATGAAAAAAATATTAAAAGCACTCGTTGCTTTCTGCTTAGTTGCAGTTGTGTTTGCTTTAGCCGCTTGCTCAAATCAAAACACTGCCGATTACGGTCAATATGAAAAAGTCCTCCTTAATGCCAGCCGGTCGTACAATTATGAAAATGTTCAAGAACTCGCAGATAATTGTGATTTGGCGGCATATGTGAAGATTACAGGGCTGGAAACCGATGATAAATATAAGGATTACGGGGTTGATTTGACAATCTACACGGCAGAAATTCGAGAGTCTTTGTTCGGTAAGGAACAGGGAACAATTCGCATTGTGATGACCGGAAAAATAGACGAGAAGGAAAAGAAAATTTATGAAATCGCCGACGATCCTTTAATGGAAATAGGTGATGAGTTCTTTGTGTTTGCGGAGGTAAACGAAGATGAAACTTATACCGTTTTAAGCGGTCCGCAAGGAAGATTTGAGATTATCGACAATATGGTCTATTCTTTAAATGTGTGTAATGAACAAGTTGCAAAATACAATTCCGTATCAAATATTACTGTTGATAAGCAGCCCAAAGAAGAGTTTTATGCTCAGATTAAAGAGTATTTAGCCGAGCGTTAAAGTTCTGATTGAAAAATATTTTTATATCAAATGAACAAGGGGGCGGTTCGACGGACGGGCAGCCATTGAAAACGGTAAAAGGATAACCGCCCCGAGCTTCTCAAGCTGCAGGGCGGTTACGGTCGGAGTTAAGCGCAGGCGTAATAGCTGAAAATTCGGCGACGTCTGCCGTTCGTTCGCAATATGTTTTCACGGTCGTTTAGCTGACAGGCGATCCTATTCCGCTAAAAAACAGATTTAAAAACTTGAAAGATCAATATCAGAGTTAAGAACCAAATTAAATAATTCATTGATATAAGCTTCATTTTCGGAATTTCCGAAAATCCAAACGCAGACGCCGTCTTTTTCCAAACCAATATCAATTTCGCATTTATTGCCGTAACAGTCCGATTTTTTCGCAGAGACATTATAACCGTTAATATATTGCGTGATATTCTCTGCGCCGAATAAATAATCAGGAGAATTTTCGGGGTCTATAAGCATTTTGACAACACCGTTATTTATGTTCCATGTAAAATTCAAAGAATTAAGCTTTCCTGCGTCATACACAGCGTAATGCTCAAAGTCGTTTGATAAAAGTCTGTAAAAATTCGAGTATTGAAACACGGAATTTGCGCTTTTTTTGCTTATGTTTTTTGTTTTTCGGGATGATGTAAACGGCGTAATACAGCCTGATCTGCCAATTACTCCGCTTTCAGTATTCCAGACTAAATTTTCCGTCGAACAAACGATATTGCTTTCATATTGCCTAAAGTAACTATACGGAATAAATAAGACCGAGACATAAATTATAAGGCAAATAAGAAAAGCTATACCGATACAGAATAACAGACGCTTTCTTTTACAGGAACAAACGGATAAATCCTTTCTCCCGTGTAAACCTTGTATCATAAATACTGCTCCTATTCTTTGCCGATTCTCAAAAGAACCTTATGTATCGCTCGATTCGCCGTCCGCGCCGTTTAGGTAATATTGCTCGGCGGCGTTGCTTGAGGAATATAATTCCTCGGCAAGATCCGCAAAGCTTGAATTTGTAGCGTAACAAATACCGTCGATCGCGGTCAGACTGCCGCTGTCCTGCTCGGAAATATTAAAAAGCCAATTTCCGTCCCTGTCAAAAACCCTGACCATTATTTTCCAACCGCTGCTTGCTTTGTCATCCGCAGTCTGTTGTGTAACACATTCCCTTATTTTTTCAAGAGCCGACGATAATTCCTCAACGCCGTTTATTTCCTTCATATAAATATTTGTTCCGTCGTCGGCATATCTGACAATTTGTATTTTTGAAACGTTTTCGACAGACATATTGAATATGGAAATATCAGCCGCTGTTTGCTCGGCTTGTTCGCTTAAATTCCCGCAGCCCGACGATATAACCGACAAAATAATGCTGAAAATTATAATTGTAATTGTTTTTTTCATGTTATTAACCCCTTAAAGTTATATAAAAAAGAAATTTGTCTCCCGCCTCTGCAAGAAAATGCTGCTTGCAGAGGCGGCTTCATATTTTACCGAATGTGAATAAATTTTGAATATTTGTTTTATCCTTTCTGCTGTTTCTTTAATCATCACCGATACTCTCAATTAAGTTAAACGTATGTGTCTAGATATAAACCATCGGACTCACCCCCAAAAAAATCGGATTAAAAAAATATTTTTAATAATTTCCGAATTAAAATACTCTTTTATAAAATAACGAGACTTCGCCCCTTATTTAAACTGTTCTTCATCAAATATACCGTCTTCAGGTAATGTCGTTGAATAAAACTCTGCCGAGTCGTAAATTCCTTTAGCTGAAGGAGCAGGAACAGAGTCGCCTTCAATAGCAGATATGAGCTTTGAATACCTGTCTTCTGCAATCTTATATCCGCACAGATACCCGACAAATCCACTGATCAAAAAGATAAAAACAGTAACTGCCGATATTATTATTTTGGTTTTCTTTTTCATAAGTTTATTCTCCTAAAAAATATTCAGTAACTAAATCAATAATATTTTATCCGTAATTTAAGCGGTAAAATACTGTATTTCTTATACCTACAGTTCCTTTAAATCAGAGCGACACTCCTTCGCCGCTTGCAAGGAGCATAGCTTGTGATAAGTATGGGAACATTTGTGCCCAAATTATAAACTGTTATTCTTCGGTTGTGTTATCCGTAGGCAGCGTAGTTAAAGTCTGTTCTACTGTCTCGGAATATGAATCTTCAGTAGGATCAATAATTGCAGGCATAGTACCTCCCTTTATCATTTTTATGTGTTCTTCAGCTTGCTTACATCCGTGTAAGTACCCGAAAAAAGCACCGATTAAAAAGACAACAATAACAGCTGTCAATATTATTATTTTTGTTTTTTTATTCATAGATTAACCCTCCGAAAAGCTTAATAATCCAAGGCGTAAAACGCTATACCCTCATATTTCCGACCTGCATTTACCAAATTTGTTTTTTCGGAATAGTCAGCGGTGAACATATGCTCCTCGCCGACCACCCAATCCGGCGTATATACTTCTTCAACGGAAATATCTGTAACAGCAGTATCTAAATCAGTAAGATCTGCAGCACATAAGTTGATGCTGAAAATATTTAAAAAAATAATCAAAACGATAAAAACAGATATAAACCTTTTTTCATTAATATCACCCTTTCAACGCAACTAATCATTATTTGTTTTTTGACCGAATATCAAATACAGCCCATCAGACTCACCCCCCAAAAAAATCGGATTAAAAGAATATTTTTAATAATTTCCGAATTAAAATACCCTTTCATATATATAGTCCGTTTAAAATCGCATTTCGGACACCTATATTTTTAAAAAATAAAAAATTTCTGCATTTTGCATAATTATTCAAGGCTGAAATTGTATAAAACGCTCGAATTAGGGCGCAAAAAAGGACTGCCTTAACGACAGCCCTTAAATTATGCCGATTACCGCTTTTGACCGTAATAGGCGTTTTTGCCGTGCTTGCGAAGATAATGCTTGTCGAGCAGATATTTCTCAATGCCCGCCTGCTTATTCTCTATTGCGGCAATCTCCTCGGTTCTGAAAGCCATTTTTGCAACTTCTTCCAAAATCAAAGCGTTTTCAACCGCCTTAAAGCAGTTTTTACCCCAGCAGAAAGGACCGTGGCGGTGAATTAGAACCGCGGGGCAGTCCTCGGGGTTAATGCCGTTTTCGTTAAAGCACTCGACTATTACCTTGCCGGTGTTAAGCTCATATTCGCCGTTTACCTCGTCCTCGGTAAGCCCTCTTGTGCAGGGAATCGCGCGGTTTGCAAAGTCAGAGTGGGTAGTGCCGTAAGCCTTAATCTCACGCCCCGCCTGCGCAAAAGAGGTTGCCCAAGCGGAATGGGTGTGAACAACCGCTCCGATATTCTTAAACTGCCTGTATAATTCAAGGTGCGTGGGCGTGTCGGACGAGGGATTGAGATTGCCCTCGATTACATTGCCCTCGAGGTCAACGACTACCATATCCTTTTCGTTCATTTCTTCATAAGGCACGCCCGACGGCTTGATTACAACAAGGTTTTTTTCTCGGTCGATTGCCGAAACGTTGCCCCAGGTCAGCACAACAAGACCGTATCGCTGAAGCTGCATATTCGCTTTATAAACATCCGCCTTGAGTTTTTCAAGCATTATTTGTTCCTCCAGATAACGTCGTTGTATTGGAGCTCCCTGCGGAAATCGTTAACGTTCGTATCCATATTGATATGAACAAACTCTACGCCCATAATCTCGGCAAAATCGCGCATATGCTCGGCTGTCAAATCGTAAGACAGTACCGAGTGGTGAGCGCCGCCCGCATAAATCCAGCAAGCAGCCGAGGTTTTAAGGTCGGGGAGCGGTTTCCAAAGCACGCCCGCGACGGGAAGCTTCGGCATATCATGCTCCTGAGCCCGACACTCAATGTCGTTAACGATCATTCTGAACCTGTCGCCCATATCAATAAGCGAAACTACTATCGCCTTGCCCTGCTTTGCCTTGAACACAAGTCTTGCGGGATCCTCTCTGTCGCCTATACCGAGAGGATGAACCTGAATTTTCGGCTTATCGCAGGCAACGCTCGGGCAAACCTCAAGCATATGAGAGCCTAAAATCATTTCGTTGCCCTTTTCAAGGTGATATGTATAATCCTCCATAAAGGCGGTGCCCTTGCCGATACCCTCCGCCATAACCTTCATTATTCTTGTCATAGCGGCAACCTTCCAGTCGCCCTCAGCGCCGAAGCCGTAGCCCTGACGCATCAGATCCTGAGAAGCAAGACCGGGAAGCTGGCGAAGCGCCTGCAAATCCTCAAAATTTGTGTGGTATGCCTTAAAGCCCCCTCTGTCAAGGAATTTTTTAATGGCGACCTCTTCTCTTGCCTGATAGCGGACTGCGTCTATATTGTCTGTATCCATATCATAGTTTTCGGCATACTGCGCCATCTGCCCGTCAATTTCCGCCTCGGTTACGGCGTTTACCTCATTTATAATATCGCCTACGCCGTAGTGGTCGACCGACCAGCCGAGCTTAATAAGAGCCTCAACCTTGTCGCCCTCGGTTACGGCAACATTACGCATATTGTCCGAAATACGAAGCACGCGAAGCTTCCTTGACTCCGCCGCGCCGACCGCCGCGCGCATCCAAACGGCTACCTGCTCGCAGAAATCAGCGTCCTGCCAATAGCCGACAACCACTTTTCTGTTCATACGAAGCCGAGCCGAGATATAGCCATGCTCCCTGTCGCCGTGAGCGGACTGATTAAGGTTCATAAAGTCCATATCAATGTCGTTCCACGGGATTTCACGGTTAAACTGCGTGTTCAGATGCAGATATGGTTTGCGAAGCGCCATAAGCCCCTTAACCCACATTTTTGACGGTGAAAAGGTGTGCATCCATGTAATAACTCCCGCGCAGGCTTCGTCGTTATTGGCGGCGTTCATAATGTCGTAGATTTCCTGCGAGGTCTTAACGCAGGGGAAATACTTTATTCCGCACGGTAAATTGCCGTCCTTATTGAGCGCGTCAACCATAACCCGCGCGTCCTTATTGATTTGGTCGAGAGCTTCCTGCCCGTAAAGGAACTGCGAGCCGACGACGAAATAGAATTGATATTCTTTCATTTTCATACAAAAACCACCTTTTAATATGTTAAATGTGTTTGGATATATAATATTACAAGAACAAAAAATTTTCAATAATTTTAGTTGATTTTAATTTAATTTCATTTTAGAATAATTGTAAGGAGATGATAGTCTTGACGCCGCAAGAGCTTTTAAGCCGAGCCGAGCAGGCAGTAAACAATTCATATTCGCCCTATTCCGGCTTCAGCGTGGGAGCCGCGCTTATTACAAAAAGCGGAAGGGTCTATACGGGCTGTAACATTGAAAACAAATGCTTTTCGCCTACCGTATGCGCCGAAAGAGTGGCGTTTTTCAAGGCTGTTTCGGAGGGTGAAACCGACTTTGAGGCTATTGCAATAGTCGGAAGATACAAGGACGGCTCTCGCAAACCCCTGTGCGCGCCATGCGGAGTGTGCCGTCAGGTTATGAGCGAGTTTTGCTCGGGGGATTTTAAAATTTTTCTCGGCAGCCCGAAAAACGTATCGTCCTATTCGCTTACAGAGCTTCTGCCGCAAAGCTTTGACCTTTAAGGCGAGGAGAGTTGAACAAAATATGCCTAAAGCTTGGTCTTTCGGTAAATTTTCACTTTTTTACCGTTGACGGGCGACAGCCCGTCTGCCGTCTCAAAAGCAAAAATTCATCCGAAATTCCTGCGCTTTAGGTGCTCAGCAGTTTAAAACGAGGAGATTTTCGTTAAAGCAAGGCATAAAATCGAAGCCATACTGTCGTATGGTGAGATTTTTAACGATGCTTTAGCGGAAATATACCGTTTTAAACCATATCGGGTTAAACTCCCCTCGCCTTAAGGTTAGGCTCTCCTATTCCTATATTTCGGGCAGCCAAACCCTCATCTGATTTTTGCACCTGTTACCCCATACGAAATACGGCATCGCCGTTATTTTGCACGGGGTTTTTTCAGGCTTGTTTTCTGTGTACAAGCCAAGCGTTTTATTTATTCTGTATCCGTCCGCGACAATTTTATTTATCTTTAGTCCGCCGATTTCAAACGGCTCAACCGAGGCTGTTCCTTTTTCGGAAATTACAAGGGATAAAACGTCGCCGCCGTTGTCAACCCCCTCCGCGCAGTATACGAGCGGACCTCTTTTAAGAGCGGTCATACCCGAATTTTCAAACACGGCGGGGTTGGAATAAACGTGCTTTACCCTATCGTCAAACGAGAACCTCAAAATATCATTTTCACATAAATCATCAAAATAAGCATATCCGTTTTCGGTTTTTGGCTTTACCTCCGAACCGTTTTTGGTAACGGACGTTTTTTTGCTCCATGACGGTATTCTGACTGCAAGCGCGCCCGAAGCCTTGATAATTCTGTATTCCACGGTAAGACCGAACGGGTATTCGGTTTCGCACTTTATATGAGCGCCGTTTCCGAATTTCACATCGCCCGCCGCGAATAAATGGCAGAAAGCCGCGCCGTCCTTTTCACTGTAAGCGTACTTGTGAACGGACATAATAAGCCTTGCCGTGTTCGGCGGACAGCAGGCGCAGGAGAACCACTGCGGTCTTTCGGGCAAAGTGTGAGCGTGGGTTGAAATTTTTCCCGAAATGCCGGGGATTACTTCAAGCGGATTAACATAGAAAAACCGCTTGCCGTCAAGCGACATACCTGCAAGCACGTTATTATAAAACGCCGTTTCGGCAATATCAGCGTATTTTGAGTTGATCTCGTTTTCGAGCATTTCACGCATAAAGAAAATAAGCCCTATAGACGCGCAGGTTTCCGCATAAGCGGTGTCGTTGGGCAAATCGTAATCCGCGGTAAACGCTTCGCCGTTAACGGACGAGCCTATGCCTCCCGTGATATACATTCTCTTGTTTACAATGCTTTCAAGCAGGCGTTTGCACGCCTCAAAAAGCTCTTTGTCGCCCGTAATCGAGGCATATCCCGCCATAGCGGTATAAAGATAAACCGCCCTTACGCTGTGACCTACGGCGTCCTTTTGCTCCCTTACGGGCAGAGAGGACTGATTATAATCGGTGTCGCGGGGATTCATCCCCCAAACCTGCCAATTTCTCTTTTTGCTTTCTTCAAGGAAAAAGCTTGGATTTACGCCTCTTTCATTTATAAAACGCCCTGCCGAATCGAGGTATCTTTTATCGCCCGTCGCCCTGTAAAGCCTTATAAGCGCAAGCTCTATTTCAGGATGACCGGGTACGCCCTCTTTTTTATCCTCAACAAACAGCTTGTATATTAAATCCGCGTTCTTTTTTGCAACGTCGAGCAAAGCGGTTTTGCCCGTCGCCTCATAATACGCGACAGCCGCTTCAATCATATGCCCCGAACAGTATAACTCGTGTCCCTCAAGCAGATTGGTCCAGCTTTTTTCCCTGCCGTTAAGAGTGTAGTAGGTGTCTAAATAACCGTCCGCTTCCTGAGCGCGCGAGACTGTATCGATTACCTTATCCGCAAGAGCTTCAAGCTCTTTATCCTCGCAGTATTCCAGGGAATACGCAACCGCTTCAAGCCATTTTGCAACGTCGCTGTCCTGAAACACCATTCCCTTAAAGCCGCCGCAGCTGTTATCACCGCTCAGCAGCCCCGCCGCATTTTCAAAATTTTTGATAGCGTGGCTTTGCTCCACGCCGTCCATGCTGTCGTTTAAAATACTGTACTGATAAGGTATTACCGTATTTTTGATAAGCTCCTGCTCACGCTTTATGAACCCTTCGCTTTTATAAATTACACCCATTATAATCACCCTTTTCTATTCACAGTAAATAGGACTTGTAAAGCCAAGCTCGCAGGAAAGCCCTGCGGCGCTTCCCCAAATTTCCGCCCTGTACCAGCCCTTTCGCGCTGTCAGATCGAAAACAATATCGTTGCCGTCATATTTATTTTCGCAAACGGTTTTGCCGCCGACTCCGACGAGCCTTACGGCGTCTACCGAAAAGTTGAATTTTTTCCACATATTTTTTCTGACCGTTTCGTTGACGTTTACCGTAAACTCTGTTCTCTCTCCCGATTTTAAACAGCCGCCCAAATTAAGCCTTACGCTCCCCTGCCTTGCGCTCATTAAAACTCTCGGACCCATAGCAACCGCGGTTCTTCCGTTTAAAACGGCGTTTTTAATCTCCGCCCCCGTAAGCGTTTCACATTCCGTTCCGACATAGGTGCAGGCTGACGGAACCTCCTCGGGCGAAAGCCTATGCCAATCCTTACCGTAGGTTGCGGCAAGACGGTATCCCCTGTCGAGTAAGGACGTCCACATCTTCATTGCCCTTTCGTTTGCGGATTTCGACGCAGGGAACGGCTTTGACCAAACCTCGATATAATCAATGTTTTCCCATTTATGAACGTTGTACTCCCAAAATCCGCCCGTACACATAGGACTTCCCAACTCAAACGGGTGGGCAATTCCGACCATACCGTTGTACTTTTTTATTTCGTCGGTTTTTTCGTCGATATTGTCCGGAACGGCATCGCGCCAATCGACGAATTTTTCACAGCCCGTAACGAGCATATGACCGAAATAGGTTGTCCATTCAATGCCCAAAAGCACGCTGACCGTATTTTTTTGAAGCTCGGCTGTAACCGCCCTGTGACCTGCGGTAGTGTTATGGTCGGTCAAAGCGATACCGTCCAGTTCATATTTTTTTGCCGTTGTCAAAAGCTCCCCGACGGTAAAATCGCCGTCGGAATTGAGCGTATGGCAGTGCATTTCGCACGCAAACCAATTCATAAACTACCTTTCCTCCCCATACACCTCAAGATTAAAGGTACACTCGTCGCTTACAAGAGCGTGAACATTGACGGTTACTCTCCAAAGCCCCGTTTCAAGCCTTTGCGGAACGAAGCCCCTTGAGCATTCGTTTTCGGTAAAGATATGTATTTGTTCGGGGCTTTGCCTGTGAGCGCACCCGACATAGCCCGACGGGCTGTCAAGCGAAACGGTAAGCAGGTTCAGAACGGGCAGATACTCCTGCCACGGCTTATATCCCTTCCTGTAAGGCTCGGGAGCATATTTTCGGAAGCCCTCGTCAATAAAGCGGCGGGCTTTTTGCGTATCGTCAAGCTCCTTTGGGGAATATGAAAACCGTATTTCCATTTTTTTAAGCTCCCGTTCAATAAAAAACGGGCAGAACACATTTGTTTTGTTATCCGCTTCGGTAAGCGTTTTTCTTAAAGAATATATAAGCTTCAAGATTGACCCCCTCGTTCGTTTGGATTTATTGTACCACAAAGGGTTTTCATATTCAATTACTCTTATGGACTTTTGAAAAAATATATGTTAATATGTTAACGAGGTGATTTTTTGAAAAAGAGAACAAAAATATTTTCGGTAATTCTTGCGGTATTTTTGATTATTCTTGCCGCTCTTGCCGTTACGGAGTTTAAATATTACCCTCATTACAAAAGCAATAAGCGGCAAATTACATATACGGAAAATACAACATCCGCTGACGGCGGCATCACCGTTATGAGCTGTAATGTCCGCTGTTGGAATCCGCAGGATACGGGCAAGCGCAGCTGGCTGTATCGGGCTGATTTGATTGTAAAGAACATTGAAAACAACGCCCCGTCGATAATCGGCTTTCAAGAGGTAACAAAATGGCAGTATGCCTATTTAAGGGATTGCCTTGCAGGCTTTGACTCTGTCATTGAATACCGTGACGGCACGCTTTTTGCCGAGGGCTGTCCCATATTTTACAGAACGGATTTGTATGAGCTTATCGACAAAGGCTCGTTCTGGCTTTCCGAAACTCCCGAGGAAATGAGTAAGGACTGGGATTCAAAATGCTACAGAATTTGCAGTTATGTAATTCTTAATGAATTGTCAAGCGGCAAGCAGTTTGTCGTGTTCAACACGCATCTTGACCATGTAAGCGATGAAGCAAGGGTTAAGGGCATAGGCGTTGTGCTTGATAAAATATCGCAGTTCGGCGGGCTGCCGAGTATGATTATGGGGGATTTCAACGCGACTGAGGATTCGGTTACATACAGCAAGGTCACGGAAAATTTTCTCGACGCCAAATATCAGACGGAAAACACTGTGACCTCCTGCACCTACCAGTGCTTCGGAGAAAAGCTTGACTCGGATTGTATTGACTATTTTATGATTTCAAAAACGGGATTGGAGGTCGAAAGCTATAAGGTAATCACAGATACCTTTGACGGCGTATATCCGAGCGACCACTTCCCCATTCTTGCGGAATTTAAACTATCATGAAGGAAACGGTATGGCAAATTTACAAGCGACAAAAAAATATTTTATAAGCGCCGTGTCGTCCGCGATAAACGGTACGGACTGTCCCGAAATCCCCGAGGACGCCGACTTTGACTGCGTTTACAGGCTTGCGGTCAGAAATTCGGCGCAAAGCCTTCTGTACGAGGCTGTAAAGGATAAGGAAATTACCGACGGAGAATCCGTTTTAAGGCTGAAAAAATCCTGTCAGGCGGCAGTTATGCGCGATATGAGCCAGCGCTCGGAGCTTCAAAGAATAAAGACCGAATTTCATAATGCAAATATTGATTTTATGCTCCTCAAGGGCGCGCACCTGAAGCCGCTTTACCCTGCCCCCGAGCTTCGCTTTATGGTAGATATGGATATTCTCGTCAAAAAAAGCGACGTATCGCGGGCAAGGGAAATTATCCTTTCGCACGGTCTCAGCCAAAAGATGAACAACGGCAAGGATATTGTGCTTGTTAAAGAGCCTTTTCTCACAATAGAGCTTCACAATACGCTTTTTGTTGAAGAATATTATATGTACGGTTATTTTCTGTCCGTTTGGGACAGAGCGGATGCGGTCGGAGACGGCGAATACAAAATGTCATATAACGATTTATATGTTTACACAACGGCGCACCTTGCCGAACATTACACCTCGGCAGGCTCGTGCTTCAGACCTGTTATTGACATTTATCTGCTAAATAAAAAATGCTCCGAACAGCTTGATTTTAAATACATAAACGAGCAGTTTTCCGTTCTCGGGCTTACCGATTTCGCGGATAACATAAAACGTCTCGGCGAGCGCTGGTTCGGTGAAGCCGACGAAAAGCTCGACGAGACGCTTGAGCTTATGGAAAATTATATTCTCTTGGGACCGCCCGTTAAAAACGCAGGCGCTGCCGCGAATATTGAAAACGAAAGAAAAACAAAAGCGCAGATGATTTTTGAAGCGGCTTTCCCTGAATTAAAGCATATGAAGCTGCTTTATCCCATACTCGAAAAAGCGCCGTTTCTTCTTCCGCTTTTCTGGTTAATCAGAATATTTAAAAATCTGTTTAGCAAACAAAGCCGAAAAAAGATAAAGAGAATACGGAACGCCGACGCAAAGGATATTGCAATTATGAAAGAAATCTATGAAAAATCGGGATTATAAACTATGCGCGGACATTCCCGCCTATTTAAACGATCGGAGCAAGCCTCCCTTGTG
>CAZLCG010000018.1:0-36394 GCA_964557975.1 uncultured Eubacteriales bacterium | reverse complement strand
CATTACCAACGGCGAGGTTTTCTAATTTTGTAACACATCATTGACAAACCTACATTTTTTCGGAGAAAATAATGCTTAATATATGTACAAAATAACAAAAAAATAACCGTCCCTGCGGTTTTAATCGGCCGAGGGACAATTTTGGATATTTATTAACTCTCAGTAAAGCTTAAAAATATAGCATATAATTCCGTAAACAAACGCCGCCGAACAGCCGTAGGCAATTACAGGACCTGCGATTGAAAAAATTTTTGCGCCCGTACCCAGCACCCTGCCTTCGGACTGAAATTCCATAGCAGGCGACACAATCGAATTTGCAAAGCCCGTTATCGGTACAATGGTTCCGGCGCCCGCATGCTTTGCGATTTTGTCAAACACTCCCACGCCTGTAAGAACAGCCGTCAAAACTATAAGAGTGATTGACGTCATAGCCTTCATTTCTTCCTCGTTAAAGCCCGCAAGCTCATATAAATTCATAAGCGCCTGACCGATAAGGCAAATAAGCCCTCCTATCAAGAATGCCTTTAAGCAGTCCATAAATTTAGGCGACGGCGGCGACGCCTTTTTTGTCATATCGCTGTATTCCTTACCCGTTGTAGCCATTTTTTCAACTCCTTAAAGATATTTTAACCTGTCCGCCTTTAAAAATTCATAATTTATACATTGATTTAAAAACCTATTTACTGTAAAATTTATTGATAAGGCGGTGTTCGATTTGAGTTTAATTGAAGTTAAGGACATTTACAAAATATACAATCCCGGCGAAAACGAGGTTCGCGCGCTTGACGGCATCAATCTGACCATTGAACGGGGCGAATTTGTCGCAATAGTCGGGCAGTCGGGTTCGGGTAAATCCACGCTAATGAATATGCTCGGGCTTTTGGATGTTCCGTCAAGCGGCGAATACTATCTTGACGGCGAAAACGTTTCACATATGACCGACGACCAGCTTTCGGAAATCCGAAACAAGCAGATCGGCTTTATTTTTCAGGGCTTTAATTTAATTTCAAGCCTTACTGCCCAAGCTAATGTTGAGCTTCCGCTCGTTTATCGGGGTATGAAGCCCGAGCAAAGACACAAGCTGTCAAAAGAAGCTCTTGAAAGAGTGGGGCTTTCTCACAGAACAAACCATCTGCCCAAGCAGATGTCGGGCGGTCAGCAGCAAAGAGTTGCTATAGCAAGAGCAGTTGCCGCAAGACCGCCGATAATTCTTGCGGATGAGCCGACCGGCAACCTTGACAGCCGTTCCGGCGAGGACGTTATGAAAATTCTTAACGAGCTTCACGAAGAAGGCAGAACGATTATTCTGATAACCCACGACAACGGGATTGCGGAAAGAGCAAAAAGAGTTATAAGGATTCATGACGGTCAGATAGTCGACGATTATATAAACGGTTCCGAAGCCTGAAACGGCATTTTTGCCTTTCAAATACGTTAAAAATTTATTAAGTCTATTGTTTTTTCTTAATTCATAGTATATAATAATATAAAATCTGTTTATTCAGGAGGTGGCACAGTGTTAGACCCGAACAAAACAATAAAATTTTCTATTAAAGACGAACACGACGAAGAAATGCGTCAAACAATTCTTACCGTTTATAACGCTCTTCAGGAAAAAGGATATAACCCGATAAGTCAGATAGTAGGTTATATTCTTTCGGAGGACCCTACTTATATTACAACGCATAACAACGCTCGCAGTCTGATTCGCCGCCTTGACAGAGATGAACTTTTGCAAACTCTTGTCAAAGAGTATCTTAAAACAAGCTCCGAAAAATAACCGAGGTGTAAAAATGGCAGACAAGAAAAAAGACTTTTTAACATATAAAGGCAAGCCGCTCGTGAGAAGCGGAAACGTCCTTTATTACGGCGATCCGTCCGAGGATTTCGTTATTATGATGCAGATTATGACGTCAAAGGAATTCGGCGACACGGATGTTGCCTCAAAGGTATCGGTTCAGCTTATAAGCACCGACCCCGAAGCAAGCATTAAAGAAAGGGTTATTAAATCAAGCGAAAAAAAAGGCCTTTACGCCGCTATGGATATTGCGGAAATCTGGCTTACCAGAGCGATTGAAAAGCAGGCTTAAAAAGAAAATTTTAACAAAATCGGGCTGTGCGATACTTTCCGCAAGGAGAGTATCGTTTTTTTATTGTGCTTCGCACAGCTTCTGCAAATAATACCTAAAATCAAAAAGCTCTCGGTCATCAGGCGTTTTCCCTTTCGGTACGGTTTTATTTTTGCTCTTAATAATAATTTCGTTTTTTAAGAGCAAAATAATAAAACAAAATATATTGGAGGTATTAACTATGGAAAATCAAGGCGTAAAATGCGATGTAACGGAATGTATTTATAACGCAAGCCGCAATAAATGCGAAAAAGACGTTATAGAGGTAACGAATATGAAAACATCCGCCAACTCTGTTGATATTCCGCATTTCTGCAAGAGCTACACCAAAAAAGAAGCGCATAATTGCAGCACCTGTAATTAACAAATTCAAAAGCGGAGCGTCCCCTTATTTGGGTCGCTCCGCAAAATCATTTCTACATAATATACTGTTTTATTTTTTCAAGCTCGCGGATATTTACGCTTGCTTCGATAAGCGTTCCGTTTTCCGTAAATTCTTCGCTTTTTATAACGCCGTCTTTCCTTATTTCAGATATAATCGAGCCTTCGTCAAACGGAATAAGCAGCCTTGCGTTCGTATGGGTTTTCGGGAGAGCGTTATCAACAGCATTTAAAAGGTTTTGTATTCCCGTGCCGTTTAAAGCGCTCAGCAAAACCGAACCGCCTATTACGGGCAGGTTGTAAATATCGGGAGCCAAATCGCACTTGTTCATAACCGAAATAACGGGAGTGCCTTCGCATCCAAGCTCTCTTAAAAGCCCGTCCGTTACCCTTATATGTTCAGAGCATTCGGGGCTTGACGCGTCGCAGACATTGAGAATTAAATCAGCCTGCTTAGCCTCCTCAAGAGTTGATTTAAACGCCTCAATAAGTTTATGGGGAAGCCGTCTTACAAGACCTACCGTATCAATCAGCATAACGCTTCTGCCGCTCGGAAGGACAAGCCTTCTTGCCGTCGGGTCAAGCGTTGCAAACAGCTTGTCCTCCGCCAATACGCCCGCGTTTGTAAGCGTGTTCATAAGCGTTGACTTGCCCGCGTTTGTATAGCCTACTATCGCAACCGATATGACGCCGTCCTTTTTGCGCCTTTCGCGCATTGAGGTTCGGCGTTTTTCAATTTTTCGGAGCTCGTCCTCAAGCGCGTATATTCTGCGCCTTATATGGCGTTTATCGCTTTCAAGCTTGCTTTCGCCGGGTCCTCTCGTGCCTATTCCGCCGCCGAGCCTTGAAAGCCCCCTGCCCTTGCCCGTCAGAAACGGCAGCGAGTATTTAAGCTGCGCTAACTCAACCTGTAATTTACCCTCTCTGCTTCTTGCCCTTTGCGCGAAAATATCAAGAATAAGCATAGTGCGGTCAATAACTCTTACGTCGGTTATATTTTCAAGATTTTTAAGCTGCGCGGGACTTAACTCATCATCGGCGATAACAAGGTCTATTTCATAATTCTCACACGCCGATTTAAGTTCTTCCGTCCTGCCGCTTCCTATATAGGTTGCGGGGTTCGGCAAGGGCATCTTCTGCGTAAGCGTGAACATGACCTCCCCGCCTGCGGTTTTTGTAAGCTCCCCAAGCTCCGAAAGCGACTCATCGGCGGAAAATTCACCCGTATCAACGCAGATAAGCATTACATTTTCAGGCTTTCGGCTGTTTTCGTAATACGCCATTTTCTCTCCTTCTCAATACACGGCGAATTAAAAATTTGTACGCTTCAAGAAATAACGGCACAGCCCCGTTAACAGAGCCGTGCCGTTTACCGGAAGACAAAATTACTCGGCTTCCGAAAAAGAATCCTTACCTACGCCGCACAGCGGGCATACAAAATCCTCGGGCAAATCCTCAAATTTTGTGCCGGGTGCGATTCCGTTGTCGGGATCTCCGACAGCCTCATCGTACTCCCAGCCGCAAACGTCGCATACATACTTTTTCATACTGATATTCCTCCTTATGTTTAATAATTTTCACTGCGAACTTCAAAATAGCTCTGCGGGTGATTACAGACAGGGCAGATTTCGGGCGCGCTTGTGCCTACGACAATGTGACCGCAGTTACGGCACTCCCAAACCTTGACCTCGCTTTTTTTGAAAACCTCGGCAAGCTCTGTATTTTTAAGAAGCGCGCGGTAACGTTCCTCGTGGTGCTTTTCAATTTCCGCAACCAGACGGAACTTTTCGGCAAGCTCGGGGAATCCCTCCTTCTCCGCGGTTTCCGCAAAGCCTGCATACATATCGGTCCACTCGTAGTTTTCCCCTTCGGCGGCGGCTTTCAGATTTTCGGAGGTATCGCCTATGCCCGAAAGCTCTTTAAACCACATCTTTGCGTGTTCTTTTTCATTGTCAGCCGTTTTCAAAAACAGAGAGGCAATTTGCTCATAGCCCTCTTTTTTGGCAACCGAAGCGAAATATGTATATTTGTTTCTCGCCTGTGATTCGCCCGAAAAAGCGGCTTCAAGATTTTTCTCTGTTTGAGTGCCTGCATACTTACTCATATATTTACCTCCTTTATATCGGAGCGGCGCTCAGGCTTCGCTTGCTTAAAGCGGGGCTTGCCTATTTCCGATTAAATATATTGTATCCCATAACGAATGATTTTGCAACAATTCTTTAAACATAAATAAATTTAATTATCATGCTTCGGGCATATTGCTCAAAACACAGCAAACTGACTGTTGTAAAGTTCCTTATAGAACCCACCCTTTTCAATAAGCCCGTCGTGCGTACCCCGCTCAATAATTTTTCCGTCTTTCATAACAAGGATAATATCCGCATTCTTAATTGTTGAAAGCCTATGTGCAACTATAAAGGAGGTTCTGCCGTTCATAAGAACGGAAAACGCCTTTTGAATTTTAACCTCGGTTCTCGTGTCAATACTGCTCGTTGCCTCGTCAAGAATAAGCATCGGCGGATCGGAAAGCATTACCCTTGCTATGGAAATAAGCTGCCTTTGACCCTGTGAAAGATTTTCGCCGTTGCCCGTAAGCAAGGTTTCGTAGCCGTCGGGCAGGCGCTTAATAAAGCTGTGTGCATGCGCCTTTTCAGCCGCTTCGGCGACCTCGTCATAGGTTGCTCCGTCCTTGCCGTATGCGATATTCTCATAGATTGTCCCCGAAAAAAGCCAGGTATCCTGTAAAACCATACCGAATTTACTTCTCAGGCTCTTTCTCGTAAGCGCTTGTATATTATTACCGTCAACGGTTATTTCACCGCCGTCAATATCGTAAAAACGCATTAAAAGATTTATAAGCGTTGTCTTGCCGCAGCCCGTAGGTCCTACGAGCGCAACGGTCTGACCGCTTTTAACATCAATATTAAGCCCTTCTATAAACGGCTTTTTACTTGTATAAGAGAATGAAACATCCTTTAAGCATACGTCTCCCTTAACGCCGTCAAGCCAAATGCCGTTACTGTCGCTTTTTTCCTCTTTAACATCAAGAAAAAAGAAAATTCTTTCCGCAGAGCTTATCGCATTCTGAAATTCCGCAATAACAGCCGAAATTTCATTAAACGGCTTTGTATACTGCGAACAGTATGACAAAAACGAAGCGAGCGCACCGACAGTGATTGCTCCGCCGACCGCGCTGATTCCGCCGAATACGGCAACCGCCGCATAAACAACAGCGTTGACAAAACGGGTTACGGGATTTGTGAGCGCCGAATAGAAATGCGCCGCTACGCCGACCTTTTCCCAGCGCTTGTTCAAATCCTCAAATTTTTCTATTGCTTTTTCCTCCGTACCGAATGCCTTTACGACCTCCGAGCCGTCAATCATTTCCGAAGCAAAGCCCGTAAGCGCTCCCCTAAGCCTTGCCTGCTCGCTGAATTTAGAGTGGGAACGCCTTGCAATAAACGAGGCGACAAAGAACGAAAGCGGCGTCAGAACAACAACCACAAGCGCGATATAAGGGTTAATAAGGAACATAAATACAAGCGTCCCGAGAATTGTCACAAGACCCGAAAGCACCTGAGTAAAGCCCTGCAGCAGCCCCGTTGAAACAATATCCGCGTCCGTGACAACAGAGTTTATAATATCTCCGTGAGGGGTAGAGTCAATATATTTTAACCCTATTCCGTTAATTTTTGAAAGCATGTCGGATCTTAACATTTTGACCGTTTTATATGACAGTCTGTTTGAGCTGTACGTCATTACCCACTGAAACAGCGCGGAAACGAGGATTGTGACAAGCAGTTCAACGCATACGCTTTTAAGCGAATGAAAATCGACCTCGCCCGCGCCGACTATGCAGTCAACGCCCCTGCCTATTAAAACGGGAACAAGAAGCGACATAAGCACTCCTATAAGCGCGGAAACGCAGGCGATAACCATATCCGCTCTGAACGGCTTAATATAACCCAAAAGCCTTTTAAAGGTTTTCATATGCTCATCACCTCTTTCTGCGAAAGCTGCGACAGGCAAATTTCGTTATATACCTCATTTGCTTTAAACAGCTGCGAATGTGTACCCGTACCGCAGATTTCGCCGTCGTTCATAACTATTATTTTATCGGCGTTTTTTACGGTGTTGACCCTTTGTGAAACCATTATTACCGTTGTTCCGTTAAGTTCCTCTCGCAGCGCCTTGCGGAGCCTTGCGTCGGTTGCAAAGTCAAGTGCCGACGACGAATCGTCAAATATCAGTATTTCGGGACTGCCCAAAATCGCCCTTGCAATGCATAGCCTTTGCTTCTGACCGCCCGAAAGGTTTTTGCTGTCCTCGTTTATTTCGGTTTCAAGTCCGTTTTTAAGCCTTGAAACAAACTCGTAGGACTGTGAAATTTTAAGCGCCCTTTCAATTTCTTCATCCGTCGCGTTTTCATTGCCGTACAAAAGGTTTTCCCTTATCGTTCCGCTGAAAAGTCTGCTCTTCTGCGGCACAATATGAATGAGCTTTCTCAGAGCCGAAAACCTGTAATCCTTAATACTGTTTCCGAATATTGATATTTCCCCGCCGTCCGCGTCGTAAAATCGGGCTGTAAGGTTCACAAGCGTACTTTTGCCGCTTCCCGTACCGCCGATTATTCCGACGGTTTCATTTCTTTCTACAGAAAAATTGACGTCGGACAGCACCTTTTCCGCGGATTCTCCGTATGAAAAATCCACATTTTTAAATTCAACCGCAGGCCTTGTGAAATCGGGCTTAAACTCCTTGGCGTTTTCGTCGGTCAGCTCGGGCGTAACGTCAAGAACCTCTTTGATCCTGTAATAGCTTGCCCCTGCCTTTGTAAATATGACAATGACGTTTGAAAAAACAATAATAGAAAGCAAAATCTGCGTCATATAATTCGTAAATGCTATTATCTCGCCCTGCGAAAGCCCGCCTGCGTTTACCTTCACGCCTCCGAAATACAGAATTGCAATAATCGCCGTATTAAGCACCGCAAACGAAAGCGGATTTAACAGCGCGCTGAGCCTGCCTGCTCTTAGATTTTCCGCGGTAATGTCGGAATTGGTCTTTTCAAAGCGTTCTTTTTCGTATTCGGTCTTTGAAAACGCCCTTACCACGCGCACGCCCGTAAGGTTATCCTTAACGACCGCTGCGAGCTTATCAAAAAGCTTCTGTATCTTTTTATAAAGCGGCAGAGAACGGCTTAAAATAAAATAAAGTATAACGCTTACAATAACCGCGCCGACAAAGAAAATAACGGATATTTCCCTGTCAAGCCCGACAGCCATAATAAGCGAGCCCGCAATCAAAAACGGCGAACGGAAAACAAGACGGATAAGCATTGCGACCGCCGATTGAATTTGGTTAACATCATTTGTTATTCTCGTAGTCAGCGAAGCGGAACCGAACTTGTCAATATCCTCACGGGACATCGAATTGATTTTTTTAAATAAATCGTTGCGAAGCTGCGTACCCACGCCCTGCTGAGCGACAGCCGCGCTGTACTGGCAAACGATCGCGAAAGCAACGCCCGCAAGCGCCAAAACAAATAAAACCAAGCCCATTTTGTAGATATAAGGCTTGTCGTTTTGAGCGATCCCAACGTCAATGATCCGAGCGACAACAAGCGGCACAAGAAGCTCCAAAATCGCCTCGGCAAGCTTGAAAGCGGGTCCCATAATAAACTGCTTTTTATAAAGGCTGAAATATTTTTTCATTACCTGACCTCTGTTTTGTATAAGGGCGCTTAACGCGTTTTAATTTCTTATAAAATAAGCACGATAAGCACGCTTTACCCCGAAATTTTACTGTTATTATATACCATAACCCGTACCTTTTCAACAATGCACAGCTGTTTTTTTATTTTTCGGCGCTTTTTCCGAATAATATAAATTTATTTGCAATTAAATCGGTATGCGAGTATAATTATCACCGAAAAGAGGAGATAATCGGATATGGAAACATATACTGTATTTAAAAGTCTTTGCATAATTATTATCGCCGCAAAGATTTTCGGAATTGCGGCAAGAAAATTAAAAGCGCCGCAGGTCGTCGGGGAAATCATCGCAGGAATAGTTATAGGTCCGAGTATGCTTCACTTGGTTGACCAAACCGATTTCCTTGCCGAGCTTGCCGAAATCGGCGTTGTTCTTCTTATGTTTTCGGCAGGGCTTCAAACAAATCTTCGCGACCTTGTTAAAACCGGACCTAAAGCGTTCGCCGTTGCCTGCGCGGGCGTATTTGTCCCGCTTTTGGGAGGCACGCTTCTGTACAGCCTGTTCTACGGCTTTGCGCCTTGGGGTTCGCCCGATTTTTACAGGGCGGTTTTCATAGGCGTTATTATGACGGCGACATCCGTCAGCATAACCGTTCAAACTCTTAAAGAGCTCGGCAAGCTTTCCACAGAGGTCGGCACTACCGTTATGAGCGCAGCGATAATCGACGACGTTATAGGTATTATCGTTCTCACCTTTGTCGTGGGGATGAACGGCGGCGAAACAAAACCGATTTCGGTTATTATTAAAACAGTTTTGTTCTTTGTTTTCGCGTTTTTAATAGGCTATATTATTTACAAGCTGTTCCGTTTTTCCGATAAGCTGTGGCCTCATACAAGGCGAATCCCGATTATGGGGCTTGCTCTGTGCTTAGGTCTTGCCTATGTCGCCGAAAGATTTTTCGGCATTGCCGATATTACGGGAGCATACGTCGCGGGAATTATTCTTTGCAGTATTCACGATTCCGATTACATAGCGGAGAAAATGGACATAAGCTCTTATATGCTTTTCGGGCCTGTGTTTTTCGCAAGTATCGGTCTTAAAACCTCCCTCGATAAAATTTCGGGCGAAATAGTCCTTTTTGCAATAGGCTTTATCGCCGTCGCACTGATCTGCAAGATTATAGGCTGTTCTTTTACCGCAAGGCTTTGCCGCTTTAATACCGCCGACAGCCTTAAAATCGGCGTCGGGATGATGACAAGGGGCGAGGTCGCGCTTATCGTATCACAAAAAGGGCTTTCGTGCGGTATAATCTCGTCGGCATATTTCACGCCCGTTATACTGCTCATACTCGTTTCGTCCGTCATCACGCCGATTATTTTAAAGACCTTATACTCAAAGGATGAAAAGAGAAAGGCAAATCAAATACCCATATAATAAAAAGTAAAATAATATGCAAAAACTGCTGCAGGAAAAAAACAATGCAGCAGTTTTTATGTTTAAATTACCATTTGTTTTCCACATATTCGCAAAAAGCGTACATATCCTTTATTTCAAGTCTTGTCCCGTCGTCAAGGACCGCCGTCCCGCTCCAGTTACCGTGAACCTGATGCGAATGCATACGCATAATATTTACGGCATTCAAATCACTGTGATGGTCGTAAAACGGCGTCATAGTAAAGTCAAATCTGCCGTCCTCCGAAATGAAATGCCACGGTTTCATATAATTATCGGGCTTGGGGAAGGCTTCGACGTCAACCGCGCCGAGCTTATGAACCTTGCCGTCATAGAAAATGCAGGTTTCGGTCGCATAGCTCTCATCGCCTATGCCCCAAGTTATTTCAAAGCCGAAGGTGTGCTTATTACCATCACTGTCATATATGTAGGTCGCGCCGTTGCCCCAATACCATACCAGACGGTAGGGCGTGTTAACGCGTCCCCAATCAAGACACGCAAAACTGTCCTCTTTAGAAAACTCATAAATATCTTCACCGTATTTTACCTTCCCCCTACAGGGCATACAGTTCTGCTTCATAGTCATAAAATAACGGGTTGGATGTCCCTCAAACGGAAACACCGTTGTTATATTTTCAAGTCCGTCGGGAATGTCCATTTGAAAACTGCACTCAATCAACTTGTCTTTCTTATCAACGGACTTAAACCAAAGAGTTCGTGAATTTTCCTTAGTATCAAACTGAATTTCGGCTTTTCCGATTCTAAATTTTACATTGTTGGGAACGTCGCCCTTTTTGGGAAGAACATATTTATCTCTGCCGCCGAGGAATGCCGACATCGGTTCGGCAATAATGCCTGCAATAAGCTTTTTGTTCGGATCGGGATTTCTCAAATCCACTAAATTAAGACCGACATACCCGCCGATTGAAATGTTTGCGAAGCTTAACTGAACCATATATTTCCCGTTACATATCTGGTAAAAATCCCACTCTTTTTTTCTGTTCTTGGGTCTTGACTTAGTTCGGTCATAGTCAAAAACCATGTGTCTTGCCCAACCCGAAACCAAAAGGGTGCCGTCATCCGCAAGCATTTTTACGGGCTCGGTGTACTCCCTTTGAGCACTCTTAACCTCGCCGTTTAACCGGCTTTTGTAGGTTCTCTGAATTCCGTTTTTCATAGCCGTATGGCCCCTTTCCGTATAAAGCATTATTACCGTGAGCTGTGCTGAAAATAATGTATGTCTGTCTTTTATCGGGCTTTTTAAAAATGCCTTAATCCTATTTTTATAATAACACTTTCAAGACCTATGTCAAGGGAAACAATTGTTATTCACAGAACAAAAAATCCCCTGCCTAAAAAGGCAAGGGATTTTTAACAACTGTTTAATTATGCAAATTATTCGTTGATAGCTGTAACAACGCCTGAGCCGACCGTTCTGCCGCCCTCACGGATAGCGAAACGAAGACCCTCCTCAATAGCGATAGGAGTAATAAGCTCAACGCTCATCTCAACATTATCGCCGGGCATGCACATTTCTGTTCCCTCAGGAAGAGTGATGATGCCCGTAACGTCCGTTGTTCTGAAATAGAACTGAGGACGGTAATTGTTGAAGAAAGGAGTATGACGTCCGCCTTCATCCTTAGTAAGAACGTAAACCTGACCCTTGAACTTTGTGTGGGGATGAATTGAACCGGGCTTGGAAAGGACCTGTCCTCTTTCAATGCCTTTTCTGTCAACGCCGCGAAGAAGCGCGCCGATGTTGTCGCCTGCTTCAGCATAATCAAGAGTCTTTCTGAACATCTCGATACCTGTAACAACAGTCTTTGTCTTTTCGTCTTTAAGACCGACGATTTCAACCTCCTCGCCGAGCTTTAACTGACCTCTTTCAACTCTGCCCGTAGCAACCGTGCCGCGGCCTGTGATGGTCATAACGTCCTCAACAGGCATAAGGAACGGCTGATCCGCTTTACGGTCGGGAGTGGGAATGTAGTTGTCAACAGCTTCCATAAGATCCCAAATGCATTTAAGCTCGGGAGCAAGCATATCGCCGCCGTTATACTCGAGAGCTTTAAGAGCGGAACCTACGATAATCGGAATGTCGTCGCCGGGGAATTCGTATTCGTTGAGCGTCTCACGGACTTCCATCTCAACAAGCTCAAGAAGCTCGGGGTCGTCAACCTGATCAGCCTTGTTAAGGAAAACAACGATGTAAGGAACGCCGACCTGACGCGCGAGAAGAAGATGCTCTTTGGTCTGAGCCATAGGGCCGTCCGTCGCGGCGATAACAAGGATTGCGCCGTCCATCTGAGCAGCGCCTGTTATCATGTTTTTGATATAGTCGGCGTGACCGGGGCAGTCAACGTGAGCATAGTGACGGGTTTCAGTCTCATACTCAACGTGAGCTGTGTTGATTGTGATACCGCGCTCTCTCTCCTCGGGAGCCTTGTCGATATCGGCATAGTCCTCAAACTTAGCGTAGCCTTTCATCGCGAGCGTTTTGGTAATAGCCGCGGTTAATGTGGTCTTGCCGTGGTCAACGTGACCGATAGTACCGATATTAACATGCGGTTTTGTTCTTTCAAATTTTGCCTTTGCCATTGGGATTTCCTCCTTTTATAAATGCAAATAATAATTTTACATATCTGTGCTTGATATTTTACCAATAAATCAGCAAAATATCAAGTCTTTTTAATAAATAATCATTCTTTCTTTGTTCTTTCCGAGATGATTTTTTCGGAAATTGACTTCGGAACCTCTTTGTAGCCGTCGGGTTCCATTACATACTGACCGCGCCCCTGTGTCTTGGAACGTAAGTCCGTAGCGTAACCGAACATTTCCGAAAGCGGAACGTGAGCGTTGATCTGCTTAGCGCCCGAGCGGTCCTCGAAGCCCTGAATTTCACCGCGGCGCGAATTAAGGTCGCCGATAACGTCGCCCATATACTCCTCGGGAACAATAACAACTACCTTCATAATCGGTTCGAGAAGAACGGGATTTGCTTTCTTGGCGGCGTCTTTGAACGCCATTGAACCGGCAATCTTAAACGCCATTTCGGAAGAGTCGACCTCGTGGTACGAACCGTCGTAAAGAGTAACCTTAACGTCAACTACGGGATAACCCGCAATAACGCCCGACTGCATCGCGCCCTGAATACCCTGATTGGCAGGTTCGATGTATTCCTTCGGAACAGCTCCGCCGACAACGCTGTTAACGAACTCATATCCGCCGTTGGGATTGGGTTCAATGTTGATTTTAACATGACCGTACTGTCCTTTACCGCCTGACTGACGCGCATATTTCGTGTCAGAGGAAGCGTTTGAGCGGATGGTTTCCTTATAGGCAACCTGAGGCTTGCCTACGTTTGCTTCAACCTTAAATTCACGAAGCATTCTGTCGACGATGATTTCAAGGTGAAGCTCGCCCATACCTGCAATTATGGTCTGACCTGTTTCCTCATCGGTATAGCATCTGAAGGTCGGATCCTCCTCGGCAAGCTTTTGAAGGGCAATACCCATCTTTTCCTGACCCGCCTTAGTCTTGGGCTCGATAGCTACGCGAATAACGGGATCGGGGAAATTCATAGATTCAAGAATTATCGGATGCTTTTCGTCACAGAGCGTGTCGCCCGTAGTGGTGTTTTTAAGACCGACAGCGGCGGCTATATCGCCCGAATAAACGGTTTCAATATCCTCTCTGTGGTTTGCGTGCATCTGAAGAATCCTGCCCAGTCTCTCCTTATTATCCTTAACCGAATTGTATACGGTAGAGCCTGCGTTGACAGTGCCCGAATATACGCGGAAGAAGCAAATCTTACCTACAAACGGGTCTGTTGCAATTTTAAACGCAAGAGCAGAGAACGGCTCTTCGTCCGAAGAATGTCTTGCTTCCTCCTCGTCGGTGTCGGGGTTAACGCCCTTAATCGACTCAACGTCGGTGGGAGCAGGCATATAGTCAACTATAGCGTCAAGAAGCGGCTGAACGCCCTTGTTACGGTATGAAGTGCCGCAGCAAACGGGAACCATTTCGTTAGCTATTGTTGATTTGCGAATAATTCTCTTAATATCCTCAACGGGAATTTCCTCGCCGTTGAAATATTTTTCCATAAGAGCGTCATCCTGTTCAACGACATGCTCAATAAGCTTTGTGCGGTATTTTTCCGCAAGCTCTTTCATATCATCGGGAATCGGCTCTCTTCTGACATCCTTGCCCAAATCGTCATAATAGATTTCAGCGTCCATATTGACGAGGTCAACAATGCCCTTAAACGTGTCCTCAACACCGATAGGCAACTGAATCGGCACGGGATTGCAGTCAAAGCGCTCATCAACCATATCGAGAACACGGTAGAAATCAGCACCCATAATGTCCATTTTGTTAACGTAGATCATACGGGGTACATGATATTCGTCAGCCTGACGCCAAACGGTCTCAGACTGCGGCTCAACACCGCCCTTTGCGCACAAAACGGTAACGGAACCGTCAAGAACGCGAAGCGAACGCTGAACTTCAACAGTAAAGTCAACGTGACCGGGGGTGTCGATTATATTGATACGATGCTCTTTCCAAAAGCAGGTGGTAGCAGCCGAAGTGATGGTAATACCTCTCTCCTGTTCCTGCGCCATCCAGTCCATGGTGGCGTCGCCGTCGTGTGTTTCACCGATTTTGTGGTTAACACCCGTGTAAAACAAAATTCTTTCCGTCGTGGTTGTCTTACCGGCGTCTATATGAGCCATAATACCAATATTTCTCGTTTTTTCAAGAGATACCTTTCTTGGCATAATGTCCTCCATTGCCGCGTTACGCGGCGTAATAATTCTCGGGCAGTATTACCACCTGAAATGAGCAAAAGCCTTGTTTGCTTCCGCCATCTTGTGCGTGTCCTCACGCTTCTTGAACGCTGAACCTGTTTCGTTTACAGCGTCCATAATCTCGTTTGCCAGTCTTTCCTTCATGGTTCTTTCGGAACGCTGACGGGCATAGAGAGTGATCCAACGAAGACCCAAAGTTTCTCTTCTTTCGGGACGGACCTCTATCGGGACCTGATAGGTTGCGCCGCCTACACGGCGGGCTTTAACCTCCAAAACAGGCATAACATTTTCCATTGCGTTCTGGAAGACCTCCAATGGGTCCTTGCCTGTCTTTTCAGCGATAATGCTGAATGCGTCGTAAACGATTTTCTGGGCTACACCCTTTTTACCGTCTAACATAACGCTGTTGATAAGCCTTGTTACAAGCTTGGAATTGTAAAGCGGATCGGGCAAAACATCACGTTTTGCTGTCTGGCCTCTTCTTGGCACTTCGCTTCCCTCCTTCATAATAATGATATCATAGGTACTCGGTGACAAAACCCCGTGGTGCCGACAAAAAGGCGCATACATATATATAATATACACCTGCATCGGCTAAACCTTGCAAGTAGATTCTGTCTGTTAATTTTCTAAGGCGTTTAACCTTATTTTTTTGCGGTCTTGGGTCTCTTTGCGCCGTACTTGGAACGCGACTGCATTCTTCCGTTAACGCCCTGCGTGTCAAGCGTACCGCGGATAATGTGGTAACGCACACCGGGGAGATCCTTAACACGGCCGCCTCTGATAAGAACAACTGAGTGTTCCTGCAGATTGTGCCCTACGCCCGGTATATAAGCCGAAACTTCAATTCCGTTCGTAAGACGAACTCTTGCGAGCTTACGAAGAGCGGAATTAGGCTTTTTGGGTGTGTCTGTCTTAACAACAGTGCAAACGCCTCTCTTCTGCGGCGAAGCGTTATCGGTCATAACGTTTTTCTTTGAGTTAAGACCTTTGCCCAATGCGGGAGCCTTAGACTTTTTCTCTACCGTTTCTCTTCCGTTGCGAACAAGCTGGTTAAAGGTTGGCACGTTTTTCACCTCCGTTTAAAATATGACACAATGTGTCAGCAAAACAAACACTGCCTTAAAATCCGGTGTTTGCTTTGCTCACACAATCAAAGATTTTATCATTAAAAACCTTTGATTGTCAAGCATTATTATTTAATCGTCAAATATTATTTATTCACCGACAGCATCATCGGAGGTTGAAGCGGTATAAACGCTTTCAAGCTCAACGTCGCTGTAGCACTGCATACCCGTACCCGACGGGAGCAGCTTGCCGATGATAACATTTTCTTTAAGACCCATAAGAGAGTCCTTCTTACCCTTGATTGCCGCGTCGGTAAGAACCCTTGTGGTTTCCTGGAACGAAGCTGCGGAAAGGAATGAATCCGTAGCAAGCGAAGCCTTTGTTATACCGAGAAGAACAGGCTCGCTTGTGGCCGCCGTAAATTCCGTGCCGTTTTCCTCACACGCCTTCTTCGCCTTGCTGTTGGCGCAGTTAAAGTCGTTCTTTTCAATTGTCTCTCCGGGAAGGAGATTTGTTGAACCCGGCTCGTCGACCTTGAGCTTTCTCATCATCTGACGGACGATAACCTCAATATGCTTATCGTTAATGTCAACGCCCTGCATACGGTAGGTTCTCTGAACCTCTTTAATAAGGTAATCGTGAACAGCATGAACGCCGTTGATTGCAAGAATATCGTGCGGGTTCGGCGAACCCTCGGTAAGAGCAGTACCCTTCTTAACATAAATCGGGTTGCCGTTTTCATCGGTTTCGGAATTGAACCTCTTGTGGAAGCCGTAAGGAATAAGATAGCTTCTCTCGTCGCCCGTTTCCTCATTCGTGATAACGATATGCTCGTTCTTCTTAATCTCTCTGAACGAAAGACGTCCGTCAATTTCGGCAAGAATTGCAAGCGTTTTCGGTTTTCTCGCCTCGAACAGTTCCTCAACCCTCGGAAGACCCTGCGTAATATCCTGACTTGACGCAACGCCGCCCGTATGGAAGGTACGCATCGTAAGCTGCGTACCGGGCTCGCCGATTGACTGCGCCGCAATAATACCTACCGCCTCGCCTACCGTAACGGGTTCGCCCGTTGCAAGGTTTGAGCCGTAGCACTTAATGCATACGCCGTGTTCCGACTCGCAGGTGAGAAGCGAACGGATTTTAATTTTTCTGTCTTTAACATCTTCACGGGCGTTTACGATTGACGCAACCCTTGCCGCGTCCTCCTCGGTCATCATAACGTCCTTAGACATAATGAACTCGCCCGTCTTTTCGTCAACGAAATCCTCAAGCAGGTATCTTCCCGTAAGCCTTTCCTGAAGGCCCTCGATCATTTCCTTGCCGTCAGTAATATCGTAAACCTCAATACCGTCGTGACAGTGGCAATCCTCTTCGCGGATTATAACATCCTGAGAAACATCTACAAGACGGCGGGTAAGGTAACCCGAGTCGGCGGTACGAAGCGCTGTATCGGCAAGACCTTTTCTCGCGCCTCTGGACGAAATGAAGTATTCAAGAACATTAAGTCCCTCACGGTAGTTAGCCCTGATGGGAACCTCGATTGTTTTACCTGCCGTATTTGCGATAAGTCCTCGCATACCCGCGAGCTGACGAAGCTGTGATTCCGAACCGCGGGCGCCCGAGTCAACCATCATATAAATCGGATTGTCTTTGCCGAGGTTTTCTTTAATACCCGCCGAAACCTTATTGGTACATTCTTCCCAAATCTTTATAACGGCCTTGCTTCTCTCGTCGTTTGACATAAGACCGATTTTATAGTTGGCGGTAACCGCGTCAACCTTTTCCTCAGCCTCTGAAAGAAGCTCTGCCTTATGAGGCGGAATGGTAGCGTCGCAAACCGCAACGGTAATACCGCTCTTTGTGGAGTATTTGTAGCCCTGAGCCTTGATTTCGTCAAGCATCTGGGAAGCAATATTTACGCCGTGCTGTTTAATGCACTTGTCGATAATTTGACCGAGCGTCTTTTTGTTTACAAGGAACTCAACCTCAAGCTTGAACGCGTTCTCGGGATCGGTTCTGTCAACAAAGCCCAGATCCTGCGGAATGGGGTTATTGAAAATTATCTTACCGAGCGTGGTGTCAATAAGCTTTGAAGCCTTTTCGCCGTTTATTTCCTTTGTTATTCTGACCTTGATTTTTGAATGAAGACCGATATAGCCCTCATCGTAAGCCATTACGGCCTCGTCAACGGTTGAGAACACCTTGCCCTCGCCCGGCTCTCCGTCCTTATCCATGGTAAGGTAATAAGAACCGAGTATCATATCCTGCGTAGGAACTACAACGGGCTTGCCGTCCGACGGCTTTAACAGGTTGTTTGCGGCAAGCATAAGAAGTCTTGCCTCCGCCTGCGCTTCAGCCGAAAGCGGAACGTGAACAGCCATCTGGTCGCCGTCAAAGTCGGCGTTAAACGCTGTACAGGAAAGCGGATGCAGCTTAATGGCTCTGCCCTCGACAAGCACGGGCTCATAAGCCTGAATACCGAGTCTGTGAAGCGTGGGAGCGCGGTTAAGCATAACGGGATGGTCTTTAATAACCACCTCAAGCGCGTCCCAAACCTCGGGATTTGAACGCTCAACCTTCTTCCTTGCCGATTTAATATTTCCCGCAGCGCCCGTTTCGACAAGACGCTTCATAACAAACGGCTTGAAAAGCTCAAGAGCCATTTCCTTGGGCAGACCGCACTGATACATTTTAAGCTCGGGACCTACGACGATAACCGAACGTCCCGAATAGTCAACACGCTTACCCAAAAGGTTCTGGCGGAAACGTCCCTGCTTGCCTTTAAGCATATCCGAAAGGGACTTGAGCGCTCTGTTGTTCGGTCCTGTAACGGGGCGGCCTCTTCTGCCGTTGTCGATAAGAGCGTCGACAGCCTCCTGAAGCATTCTCTTTTCGTTTCTGACAATAATGTCGGGAGCATTTAATTCGAGAAGCTTTTTAAGCCTGTTATTTCTGTTTATGACCCTTCTGTAAAGGTCGTTAAGGTCGGAGGTTGCAAATCTGCCGCCGTCAAGCTGAACCATAGGACGGATATCGGGCGGGATAACGGGGATAACGTCAAGAATCATCCATTCGGGACGGTTGCCCGACTGCCTGAAAGCCTCCGCGACCTCGAGCCTTTTAAGGATTCTTGTCTTTTTCTGACCGCTTGCGTCTTTAAGCTCCTCACGAAGCTCGTTTGAAAGCTTATCGACGTCAATTCGGCTCAGAAGCTCCTTAATAGCCTCCGCGCCCATACCCGCCTTGAAATCGTCCTCATATTTTTCTCTCATATCGTAATATTCTTTTTCAGAGAGAATCTGAAGCATTTCAAGCTCGGTGTCGCCCGGATCGGTGACAATATATTTGGCAAAATAAAGCACCTTTTCAAGGTCTCTCGGGGAAATGTCAAGAATAAGCCCCATTCTTGACGGAATACCCTTGAAATACCAGATATGGGAAACGGGAGCGACAAGCTCAATGTGTCCCATTCTCTCTCTTCTTACCTTGGACTTTGTAATCTCAACGCCGCAGCGCTCGCATATCTTGCCCTTATAGCGAACTCTCTTGTATTTTCCGCAGTAGCATTCCCAATCCTTGGTAGGCCCGAAAATTCTTTCGCAGAAAAGACCGTCTTTTTCAGGCTTCAGTGTACGGTAATTTATAGTTTCCGGCTTTTTAACCTCACCGTAAGACCATTCTCTAATCTGTTCCGGTGAAGCAAGACCGATTTTAATTGACTCAAAGGTTATATTTTCCATTAAAGTTTTACCTTCTTCCTTAAAATCTTAACTGTGTCGGTGCTTAATTAAAATTCCTCTTCATTGAAATCATCATCCGAATACGCGTCCTCCTGCGAGGTGTATTCATTGTACGCATCCTCACCGAGTTCCTTTTCCGCGTCTTCGTCCGGAACATAACCTTCATCAAATGAAGCGTCGTTTACATAAGTCATATCGTCATCACTTGCCATCGGAGCAACGTCGCCTTCGTCGTCAAAGTTCTGCTTGAGGTCGATTTCGTTGTTGTCCTTATCAAGGACCTTAACGTCAAGAGCAAGAGCCTGAAGCTCTTTAATAAGAACCTTAAACGACTCAGGAACGCCCGGCTTCGGAACATTCTGACCCTTGACGATCGCCTCGTAGGTCTTAACACGACCCACAACGTCGTCAGACTTAACGGTAAGAATTTCCTGAAGCGTGTAAGCCGCTCCGTAAGCTTCAAGCGCCCAAACCTCCATTTCGCCGAAACGCTGACCGCCGAACTGCGCTTTGCCGCCGAGGGGCTGCTGAGTAACAAGCGAATAAGGTCCTGTTGAACGTGCATGAATCTTATCGTCAACAAGGTGATTGAGCTTTAAGAAATACATAACGCCGACGGTAACGGGATTATCGAATTTAAGACCTGTTCTGCCGTCGGTAAGAATTGATTTGCCGTCCTCGCGATAGCCCGCCTCGCGCAGAGCGTCGCGTATGTCGGACTCATGAGCGCCGTCAAAGACGGGAGTGGCGATCTTCTGACCGAGCTTTCTGTATGCAAAGCCGAGATGAACCTCAAGAACCTGTCCGATGTTCATACGGGACGGAACGCCCAACGGGTTAAGAACTATGTCAAGCGGAGTGCCGTCATCAAGGAACGGCATATCCTCCTGCGGCAAAATACGGGAAACAACGCCCTTGTTGCCGTGGCGACCCGCCATTTTGTCGCCGACCGAAATCTTTCTTTTCTGAGCTATATAGCAGCGCACAACCTTATTTACGCCGGGGTTAAGCTCGTCGCAGTTTTCCCTTGTGAACACTTCAACGTCAACTACTATGCCGTATTCGCCGTGAGGCACTTTAAGGGAGGTATCTCTTACCTCTCTCGCCTTCTCGCCGAAAATTGCGCGCAGAAGCCTTTCCTCGGCGGTAAGCTCTGTTTCGCCCTTGGGAGTAACCTTGCCGACAAGTATGTCGCCCGAATGGACCTCGGCGCCTATGCGGATAATACCGTTTTCATCAAGGTTCGAAAGAGCGTCCTCGCCTACGTTGGGAATATCTCTTGTAATATCCTCCGGACCGAGCTTAGTATCTCTCGCTTCGATTTCAAATTCTTCAATATGAACCGAAGTATATACGTCGTCGCGAACAAGCTTTTCGTTTATGAGGACCGCGTCCTCGTAGTTATATCCTTCCCAGGTCATAAATCCGATAAGCGCGTTTTTGCCGAGCGAAATTTCTCCGTCGGACGTCGCGGGGCCGTCGGCAATAACCTGACCCTTCTCTACATCCTCGCCCTCGCTTACGATCGGACGCTGGTTAATACATGTATCCTGATTGGAGCGCATAAACTTAATAAGATCATATCTGTCGACGCTGCCGTCCCCTGTCGAAATTTCAACCTTGTCGGCGTCAACCTTAACGACCTTACCTGCTCGCTTCGCGATAACAACCGTTCCCGAGTCGACAGCCGCCTTATATTCCATACCCGTGCCGACAATAGGCGATTCGGTTTTAAGAAGCGGAACTGCCTGCTTCTGCATATTTGAACCCATCAAAGCGCGGTTTGCGTCGTCGTTTTCAAGGAACGGAATCATAGCCGTCGCAACCGAAACGACCATTTTCGGCGAAACGTCCATATAGTCTGCCTCGCCCGCTTCGATTTCCATAAACTCATCGCGGAAACGCGCGTTAACCTTTTTATTAAGAAATCTGCCGTTTTCATCAAGCGGCTCGTTAGCCTGCGCGACCTTGTAATTATCCTCAACATCGGCGGTCATATAAGTAACCTCGTCAAGGACAACGCCCGTTTTTTTGTCTATACGGCGGAAGGGCGCTTCGATAAAGCCGTACTTATTTACTTTCGCAAAGGTCGCAAGGTAAGAAATCAAACCGATGTTCGGTCCTTCGGGAGTTTCAATAGGGCACATACGGCCGTAGTGGCTGTAATGAACGTCACGAACCTCGAAGCCTGCGCGGTCACGGGAAAGGCCGCCCGGACCCAATGCCGAAAGTCTTCTCTTATGAGTAAGCTCCGCAAGAGGGTTAATCTGATCCATGAACTGTGAAAGCGGGGAAGAACCGAAGAACTCCTTAATAGCCGCCATAACGGGTCTTATATTGATGAGAGCCGCGGGAGTAACCTTGTCAGGCTCCTGCGCCTGAAGAGTCATTCTCTCTTTAACCACTCTTTCCATTCTTGAAAAGCCGATTCTGACCTGATTCTGAAGCAGCTCGCCTACCGAGCGGATTCGGCGGTTGCCGAGGTGGTCAATATCGTCCGTAGTACCTACGCCGTTCGCAATACAGTTAAGATAGTTGATCGACGCCATAATATCGTCAATTATAATGTGTTTGGGTATTAAATCGTCGCAGCGCGAAGCAAGCTCCTCACGCAGAAGCTCTTTATCGCCGCCGCACTTTTCAAGCACTTCCTGAAGGACGGTAAAGCGAACCTTTTCGTTAATTCCGAGGTCTTCAAGCTCCTCGGAGGTAAACTCGGGGACATACTCGCCTATAGATACCATTCCGTTTGAGTATACCTTAACCTCTGTGCCTTCGGAATCGACAAAAGCGGTGTTAACGCCCTCCTGCTCAATTCTGTATGCAAGCTCTTTTGTGATTAAATCTCCCGCGTCGGCAAGGATTTCGCCCGTAAGCGCGCTTACGATAGGCTGAGAAGCCTTAAAGCCCGCAATTCTTGCGGAGATTCCGAGCTTCTTGTTATATTTGTATCTGCCTACCCTTGAAAGGTCATAGCGGCGAGCGTCGAAAAACAGACCGTCAAGGTGCGCCTGAGCGGTATCAAGCGTCGGAGGCTCGCCCGGACGAAGTCTCTTATACACCTCAATAAGAGCCTGTTCGGTGTTAATTGTGGTATCCTTTTCAAGCGTAGCCTTAATTCTGTCGTCATATCCGAAAAATTCAAGGATTTCACTGTTGGAGCTTAAACCTAAAGCCCTGATAAAGGTTGTGATATATATTTTGCGGTTTTTGTCTATTCTGACATAGAAAATATCGTTTTGGTCGGTTTCATATTCGAGCCACGCGCCTCGGTTCGGAATAACGGTAGTCGTGTAAAGCTCCTTACCGGTTTTATCGTGCGTCATGCCGTAATAAACGCTCGGCGAACGGACGAGCTGCGAAATAATAACACGCTCCGCGCCGTTAATTATGAACGTACCCGAATCCGTCATAATCGGGAAATCGCCCATATAAACTTCATTTTCCTTGATTTCGCCCGTTTCTTTGTTAAGAAGCCTTGCAGTAACTCTTAAAGGCGCCGCATAGGTTGCGTCCCTTTCCTTACATTCCTTGACCGTATATTTCGGGGTATCGTCCATTCTGTAATCAATGAAGCTCAGCGCAAGATTACCGGAAAAGTCGGTAATGTCCCCAACGTCGCGGAATACCTCTTTCAGACCCTCGTCAAGAAACCACTTGTATGAGTTTTTCTGCACTTCAATAAGGTTGGGCATCTGCATAACCTCATTGATTTTTGAAAATGTCATTCTTGTGTTTTTGCCGAATTTTTCAGGTTTGACATTCACCATAGGGCTTATCACTCTCCATAATTATTTTAATTCCGAAATGCCTTAACGGCAGGGAGAATACTGTATGTTTAAAGCGGAGCGGGGTTTTGGCGGAAACATCCGCGCTTAGGTTATATACACTTGATTTTGGCGGTATTATGTGTTAAACTACAAATAGGTCAAAATGGTTAGGCGTACATAACTCCACTATAATAGCAGTTAATTATATACCGCAAATCAAGTTATGTCAATAGTGAATTTGTAAATTTTCGGAGATGTTTTTTTATAATGAGAAACCCAAAAGAGCTTGCAGACCGTCTTAATTCGCTTGTTATTTTCAGGAACATATTGAAAGACAGAACCGTAAATTCATTTTTAAAATTAAGCTCCGACGGTAAATCAAGCGAAGAAAAAACAAGGCTGTATGCGGATTTTGTTTACTCGCTTTACGAAAATACCGACAATTTAAGCTCATATGTCAGAGCCGTTGTTTCCGAGGACGAAAATCCGTATATTTTAAGGGCGGGAACAAACAGACTGACCGAAAACTATCAAAACGCGCTTGAGCGTGAGCTTTCCGCGCTTGACGATTTCAGTCGGGTTACCTCGGACAGCGTAAAAAAATTCCTGCATATCGATTTATCGCTCCCCGACTGGTCAACCGACGAAATAAGCCTTTCGGACGCTTATTTTGAAAGAGTTAAAAGCATAAGCACGTGCGGCTACGGCATATGGGCAAAATATCACGTTTTCTGTCTTAAGGATTCAAAAATCGTACCCGTAAAATATCCCGACGGGCAAAGGCTTTCGGATTTTTCGGGCTACGAGCTTGAACGCGGCAAGGTAATTGATAACACAAAGGCTCTGCTTGCGGGGCTTCCATGCAACAATGTGCTTTTGTACGGTGACGCGGGCTCGGGCAAAAGCAGTACCGTTAAAGCAATCGCCAACGAATACAAAAACGACGGTCTGCGCCTTGTCGAGGTCAAAAAAAATCAGCTTTACTCTCTGCCCGACGTGATGGAAACGCTGTCCCAAAATCCGCTTAAATTCATAATTTTTATAGACGATTTGAGCTTTTCAAGGGACGACGGCGATTTCGGGGCGCTCAAAGCTATATTGGAGGGCAGCACCTCAGGCAGAAGCAAAAACGTTGCGATTTACGCCACAAGCAACAGACGGCATCTTATAAAAGAGAGTTTTCAGGATCGCGAGGGCGACGATATACACATTGGGGACACCGTTCAGGAGCTTACAAGCCTTTCCGCGCGCTTCGGGCTTAAAGTCACATTTTCAAAGCCCGACAAAAGCCTTTATTCGAGCATTGTTTGCTCGCTCGCAAAGCAGAACGGCATTGATATGCCCGAGGATGAGTTAATTGTTAAAGCCGAAGCGCACGCTATACGCAACGGCGGCAGAAGCCCAAGAACGGCAAAGCAGTTCATAGACTATCTTTCATATACAATAAAGGGGAACGAGAACCATGAGCAATAAAAAATTTGATTGGGAAAATCCTGCGGTTATCAAAAGGAATAAGGAGGACGGACATGTCATAGCCTTCCCGTACGACAGCGAAGAGGACGCGTTAAAAAGAGCCGAAACAGATTATAAGCTCACACTGAACGGCGAGTGGAAATTCTATTGGCAGATGGGGCTTGACGGCTGTCCCGAGGATTTTTACAAAGCAGACTTTGACGACGCAAAATGGAGAAGCATTTCAGTGCCGTCCGTTTGGCAAACCCAAAAAACGGGAAGCTATCCTTACTATTACGCCTCAACCTTCCCCCGCGCGATTTCAAGAAGCAAATCGAAAATCCCGTCCATTGACCACGATATGCAGGAAATCGGGCTTTACAGAAGAACCTTCTCCCTTCCCGAAAAGTTCAAAGGACACGAGGTGTTTATTCATTTCGGCGCGGTCAAATCGGCTCTCGAATTATATGTTAACGGCGAATTTGCAGGCTATTCGCAGGGTTCAATGACGCCGCATGAATTTAATATCACGAAGCTGCTTAAAGACGGCGAAAACACGGTTGCCGCAAAGGTTTACAGATATTCCGACGCTCAGTATATCGAGGATCAGGATATGTGGCTTCTCTGCGGAATTTACAGAGAGGTTTATATCTTTGCAGAGCCTAAGATATGCCTTCGCGATTTCTTTATCACGACTGATTTTGACGAAACCTATACCGACTCCGACGTTTCGCTTGAGGTTCAGGTAAACAACTGCTCCGAAGCTAAAAAGCCGGTATCAGTCAGAGCTTATATTGAAAAGAACGGCGAAAAAACCGAAATCGGTTCAAAAGAATTTACAGCCGAAAAGGGCGTTAACACGCTCAAATTTGAAAGGCGGGTTAAAGCTCCCCTTAAATGGTCTGCTGAAACGCCCGAGCTTTACAACCTTGTAATAGCCTTGTCGGCGGACGGGGAAAAGGAAATATATAAGTGTATCCGCTTCGGCTTTAAGAAGGTTCTGATTGTCGGCGAAAAAATACTGTTTAACGGTCAGCCCTTAATGATAAGGGGCACCAACCGCCACGACTTTGACCCCGATTTCGGCTGGGCAGTTCCCAAAGAGAGATACCGTCAGGATTTAAGCCTTATGAAAAAGGCGAATATCAACGCTGTACGCACCTCGCACTATCCCGACGACCCGTATTTTTACGAGCTTTGCGACGAATACGGACTCTACGTTATGGATGAATGCGATATGGAAAGCCACGGCGTAAGAAGAAAAGGCGTGCCGGGCAGCAACCCTGTTTGGACTGCCGCTGTCGTTGACAAGATGGAAAGAATGGTTCTGCGCGACCGCAACCATGCGTGCGTGTTTATGTGGAGTCTCGGCAACGAGGCGGGCGACGGCACTAACTTTACAAAAATGAAAGAGGCCGCCTTAAAGCTTGATACCACAAGGCAGTTCCACTATGAGGGCGATTTTGACTTTACAAAGAGCGACGTTATTTCGAGAATGTACCCTCTTGCCGATACCATGTATAAGCTCGGCAACCGAGAGCCGATAACAATCACGCTGTACGACAATATTGCAAATCAGCTTGCCGCAGACTCGAAGCCCATTCCCAAAGAGGCATACACAAAGCCCGTTATTCTCTGCGAATATGCCCACGCTATGGAAAACAGCCTCGGTAATTTTCAGGAATATATGGACGACTTTGAAAAATATGATAATATGTGCGGCGGCTTTATATGGGATTTTGTCGATCAGGCGATCCGCTATAAGGCGGAGGACGGCGACCACTGGCTTTACGGTACGGACTTTGAGAAGATGGAGCCGAGGAAACCGCTTCAGCTTCCCAACACCACCGCAATGACCGGCAGCAACACCTATTTCTGCGCAAACGGCATAGTGGCGGCAGACCGTAAGCCGCACCCGTCTTACTACGAGGTACGCAAGGTTTATGCCGAAATGAAGGTTAAAGAAAAGGACCTTAAAAACGGGCTTTTCACTCTCATAAACAAGCACCTGTTTACCGAGCTTTCGGAATTTGAAATTAAATGGAGCATTACCGGCGACGGCGAAGAACTTGAAAACGGAACTCTCGGCACGGTAAAGGTTCCTCCCCTTTCGCAGGCGGAAATCAAAATTCCCTATGATATTTCAAATCTCCCCGAAAAAGAGTGCGTTTTGACCGTTTCGTTCATTACGAAGGAGGATAGACCCTATTGCCCCGCAGGGTACGAGCAGGCTTTTGACCAATTTATTTTGAAAGCCGCTCCCGAAAAGGAGGTCAAATCGCCTTACCGTGACATAACGTTTATCGACCACGACGGTAAGTTTGTAATTCAGGGCGAGGATTTCTCTCTTGTATTAAGAGACGGCAAAATAATTTCACTTAAATACAATGAAAAAGAATATGTAAAGACGGAAATCAAGCCTAATTTCTTCCGTCCCGTTGTAGATAACGACCTTTCAAATACAAATTTCATCCCGTTCCTTATCCCGCTCCACCCGTATTACAGATGGCAGAGAGCAACAAATAACCTCAGAGGTAAAATTACCTCCGCGGAGCTTCAGAACAGCGGCGAGCTTGTAATAAGCCTTACTTGGGACGTGCTTTCAATGAGCGGCGTGCGTTCAACTCTTACGGTATATCCCGACGGGAAGCTCGGCTTCTCACTCAAGGGCGTACCGAAGGGCGGCGCATTACTCCGCTTCGGTATGCAGTTCGGTCTGGTTAAGGAGCTTGACCGCGTTAAATGGTACGGCAGAGGTCCGCAGGAAACCTATCCCGACAGAAAGACGGGCGGTAAAATCGGCATTTATGAGATGAGCGTCAGCGACCTTGAACATCACTATATGCGTCCGCAGGAGAACGCCAACAGAACCGACGTCCGTTATGCCGAGCTGTTCTCACAGGACGGAAAAGGGCTTCGCTTTGTTTCGCCGTCCGACGTCCCGCTTAACTTCAGCGCGTGGCACTACACTCAAAACGAGCTTGAAGCGGCAACGCATATTCACTCCTTGAAGCATACGGATATTACGACCTTCAACTACGATTTGGCGCAGATGGGCGTAGGCGGCGATATGCCCGGCGACGCTCATGTAAGAGAGCCGTATATTCTTCATCCGAATAAAGAATATGAATACTCGTTCGTTGTTGAGCCTATTCGTTAAAAATATCCCTTATTTTCATTAAAAATCCGCCGCAGTTAAATTACAGCCGAGCAGAAAGCGTTTTAAACGGCGGCAGACGTTATCGTTCGGTTAGAATATACGCTTAATAAATACTTTGATGGGAGTAAATTCTATGAAACAAATTTACGCTGCGCCTGATTTTGACGTTTCTGTTTATGAGGTTGATGATATAATTACTATATCTGTCGGCAGTGAGGACAACACAAACCACGATGCGATTATTGATTTAACCTAAAAAATCAAAGCATTAAATCGCTATTTTTGCAGAAAAAAAGGCTGTCTCAAAATGAGGCAGCCTTTTTCATTTATATTAAAATTTATCGCTAATCAGCACAGCTTGCCGTCTGTCATTGTAAGCACCTCGTCACATTCTTCCCTGATATAATCAAGATTGTGAAATACGATTACAATACTCGCTCCGCGCTCTTTTTGCTCTGTAATAAGCCTCTTTACTGTTTCACAGCTATCCGCATCAAGCGCATTAAACGGTTCATCGAGGAGCAAGACATCGGGTTCTTCCATAACAGCCTGTGCAATACCAAGCTTTTGAAGCATTCCCAAAGAAAACTTTTTTGTCTTTATTTTTTTGCTTTCAGACAGCCCTACCCTTTCAAGAATATCGTTTATTTCATCTTTTCCGATTTTCCCCTTTATATCAGCAAGATATTTCAGATTATTATATGCCGTTTCATTAAACATAAACCCGGGCGTTTCTATAAGCACTCCGAAGGATGTTCCCTTATCGATAATCACCCTTCCGCTTGTCGGCTTTATCAAGTCACAGCAAAGCCGCAAAAGCATAGTTTTACCCGAACCGTTATGTCCCTCCAGCCCGTATATTTTACCGGGTAAAAGCTTAAGGTTAATATTTTGTAATATGGTCTTACCTTTTATTATTTTAGTTGCGTCTATTATTTCAACCATATTTTTTACTCCTTGATCTTAGTAGTGATAAAGTCATTTTTCAGCATAACGCCTATATTAACAAAAGTCAAAATCAATTCCGATATAAACGCATAGCAATAAATCATATCAATATTATCCTCGGTAGGCACACCGATTTTTTTGATACTGAGCGTTACCGAAAACGCAGTCAGAACCGCAAAAGCAGATAAAAACGAGATGTTGGAATTCTTTAATATATAATAGACAAAGAGCGCTGTCTGCATCGATAAAAAAGCTATTATAAACGATAACAGCATTACCGTAGTATATTGCATTAACGATATATGAATTCCCATAATCCTATGGCTGAAAAAGCTTTGAAGTATTGATATGAAACAGATAAAAAATACAAATATTATGTTTGAAAAATTTTTACCCGTCACATAACGCGCCCTGCCGTATCGGACAAGGTAATAAACTCCGTATTTTTGATTGTCCTGACGCACACGCTCAACGCCTAAGTAAACAAAAATGCCGTAAAAGCTGATGAATTGTACGAAAGTCAACACGCTTATATCCGTACAAAAAAGCGGTCAAATAAATAATACAGCACGCTGTCAGTTATCTCATTCTGATTTAAGTTTAGGGCATTTGATAGGGAAACTGTATCGTTAATCAAATTAACTGCAAAAAAGATTATAAACCTTTTTATACTTAAAATATGTCTTAAATCATTTATTGCAACCATATATTCCGCCCTGTTTTATTTTATGTATTGTTTATAGTTCTTTCTATATAAAAGATACAGCAGCGTTACAGCAGGAACTGCCAATACGGAAATATGGACAAAATAAGCAACCGTCTTAGGAAGTTCTGTGTACCAATAATCATTTCCAATAAATACACCTGTAAAATAACTTGGAAATATCCAAGCAAGGTATTTTGAAACAGGTGACTTTAGGCTGAAAAACTGTGGGATCAAAGTGCATAAGATATATATTGCAAACGGGGAAATGCTTATAATAAATCTGTTTGAGGTTGCAAAACCTATTCCCATTCCGAGCAGAGCGTATAATCCGCCGAACAGCGAAAGTGTAAAAATCATAAAAAAGCACGAAAACCAATAATGCTCGAAAAACATAACGGTGAAAGAGCTTTCGGTATTCATTGAAAAGTTAAACGCCTGCGTGGGCTTCGTAGGAGAATAAATTATAAGTGCTGCAATAAAAACTAATGTAAGAACCGTAAAAATCATAATAAACGGTACTGCGAAAGTGCTCACAGCCTTATAAATAAAGTATTTTTTAAATTTTTCTCTTGTAATTATGCTATTTCCGAAGCAAGTATTTTTATCGTAAGCAAAAGCAGAAGAGCAAGTCAAGCCGACTATCAGGGCAACCGCAACCGAAACATAAAACTCCGAAACGCCTTCCATAAACACCATAAATCCGTTTTGAGCGTTCAACTGCGCTTCAGCCGCTTCGATAACGCTTTGGCTTATACCCGAATTACTCAATGCCGAGTTTACTCCGTTTTTCAAAAAAGCAATATTATATCTTATTGTCTCTGTTCCTAAAAACCATACGATCGGCAAAACAATAAAATATGCCGCGTTAAGATAATTTTTAAAACTCCTTTTAATTTCGTTTAAAAATAAGATATTACTCACCGCCTTTAAAAATCAAAGATATGACAAACCGTATTTGTCGAGCTCCACCCTTGTTCCCGACGGCCTTACGTCAGAATATGTATAAACAGGCACGCCATCTTTTATACGGTAAAAGATAAGCACCCAAAAATCTCTCCCGAAAGGGTCTGTAAAGCTGTAGTGAGCGTCAAGAATTAAAGCGCCGTCATAATTGTCTGAATATGATATTATAATATCCTTATCCGCGTCGTTTTTCTTATCCGACGAAAACATTTCCGTTAACTCATCTCTTGTGTACGACCTTAAAAGGTCGGGATCTTCCTCCTTGTTACCGCCGCCTGTTTCATCGTAACTTACACTGTTTTGATAACGTCCGAGATCCTCTGCCATAAAAGGTCTCAGCGATTTATAATCGAACCACTTTTGTATTGAATAATCCTGAAGCCAGCTAAATATACCGAGCATAACAGCCGCTGTAATCACTATTGATACCACAGTGAATACACTGATTTTAATATCCCGCGTGCCTTGATATGCGCTCACAATTTCCGTGTTTTCAAAAGCAGCATCTTTTTTCAGTTCACAGCAGTTTTTCACATAGCTCTTTGAAATCGCATTTAATACGTTATTATTCCTTTTAATCAATTTTATAACTGCCGCATCGGCAATAAATAATACAACAGACATAAAAATAAAGAATATATAACAACTGTAATAAATCGCAAGCTTTATAAAGCAGCCTGTAAGCAAGCCAAGGAAAGCCAAAATATATGTATAAAGGTTGATTTTTAAATTTAGCTTGTTGTATTTTACAGAATATTCGTCATTCAAAGTTAAAAATTCGGTTTCAAAATCTCTTTTCATAATAATTTCCAACTCTTTTTACATTCCCCGAACCATAGTTTCGGGGAATGTATTCTTTGCTTATGAGTAATCTAAATCAAATTTAATTTTCATAGTGTCAATACCAGTTTGATTCGGAGAACCATAAATATCAACATTGTAATATTCTCCGTTCCTTGCATAAGAAAAAGCAACAATTGGATTGCTATAATACGAGCATAATGCAGTCATACCAATATGATCCGTATCAACGATACCCATTTTAGGAGTTGTCCAACTTGTTTTTTCTGAACCCTGAATTGCATTATGCGTAAGGCTTGTAACTTTCTTTTCGTCAGGTATTTTTGTGAAATCGGAATATGTATGTTCTGCCTTATAACTGACTTCATATGTTCTTGTCCACGCAGCGTTTGCAGTTATTTACATACACAAAATAATTAATGCGCAAACAAATAAACTGATAATTCTTTTTTTCATGTTTTCCCTCCTGATACATCAAATATTACTAAAAACTATTTCTAATAATTAACACAACATTAAAATCCCCTTCTATTTTTTATTTTTCAAATACATACAAATCATTTCTGTTTATGTATATATCACTATCAACAAAAAGAATAAAAATAAGGTACCAAATTATAAACACAAGCGCTGTTTGTATGCACAAAAGCTTTTGATAACAATTTTCTATATTTATGTAATAATGCTGAATTAATAAAAAAGCAGTATTAACAAGCATCCCAAAACTAATTGAAACGCTTGGCTTTCTAATAACAGTCATTGCGAGCAAAACAAAAGAATTAATAATCAACAAGTATACAAATAGTACTACACAATAAATTACTATATTTTTTGTGATAGTAATATTTATACAATAGATATGTCCGCTTAAACAAATAAGCAAAAAGACCGCAACTCCTGAGAGAAATTGATGAAAGAAAACTTTTTTAAATGTATCAACAAACCAAGTAACTCTGCTTTTGTAACGAACAACCATTAAGTCATTCCATAAAAATCTTAAAATGTCGTTATCAAAAATAAGCGTTAAATACCCATAAAAAATGCACAAGGAATATTATCCTATTGTTGTCTGAAAAGCAATATAATCAAAATCAAAAACATTGTTGAAAACTAAACTATAAAATCTAAGCAAAATAAAAAGATAAATTATAACCACTTTAATAATTGTCTTTTCATATTTACACATACTTTCCCACCATAAGCAACAGAACATCAAAATAGTTATATCTCGTAACAATATTATCATATTAAATGTGACTTGTCAACAACTTTATTCATTAGTTGAATTCGGACAAAAAAGAGTTGAGACAAAACCACATAAGGCTTTGTCTCAACTCATAAGATTAATATTTAAATTCAGTCCTCTTTCATTTTCTTGCCGAACTTAATTTGGTTGATTATAAAGCCGACAAGTAAAACAAGGAGAAGCGGTATCAAAAGTATAATAAGCGCAAGCACCGATATAACGATGATCGGAACGCCCTTTCTGCTCTTTTTGACTGTTGAGGGCGCTTTCGGTTCTTCGGCGGGAACGGGTCCCTGCTCGCCCTCCTTATAAAACGGCATCATAGGCAGAATAGCGTCGTATGACGGAATACCCGAGTTGTGAAGCAGCGGCTCGACAAACTCGCCGAGGGTGTCCGCAGCCTTGATAAGCTTACGGACGTTAATATGTAACGCCCTGAACACAGAGTCTATAATGCTTACAAGACCCATCGTTATCTTATATTCGGGATCGTCGGGGTCGTATAGGTTTTCGCCGCCGTAAAGGTTAAGCACCATACTGACTATAAACTCAACTACGCTCTTATCCTTAATGCTCTCGTAATCGGCAGGCTTAAGTCCTGTTTCCTTTTTTGTCCATTTTGCAACAGTGCCGATTTTAAGCTTGTTAAGCAGCCTTGCAAAAGGCTTAATGAGCCAGCCTATCTTGTATATTAGCTTTTTCTTTATGCTCATGGCGGTTACCATATTTGCAAAGGTGTCAATATCGCCGCCCGCCGCCTTGACCATATCAAGTACCATTCCCGTAAGCTGATACGCAAGGTATTCCTGAAGCGTTTTTCCGCCGAGATCAAAGGTTACAGGCTCTGTAATAAAGCCCGTTGTGGTTGAAACCATTTTTGCTTTCGGGTCAAGCACAACCGTTCTGATCGTCCCGGGGTAGCCCGTTGTGGAAGCCGTGGCAATATCGTAAAATGTATTTCCCCTTTTGGACACAATCTTATCAATATCGTGAATGTGCGTGTGCCCCGTGAGCATATACTGTATTCCTATATCGGCAAACTGCTCGCGCCTTATATCGTAATCGCCGAACATATCATTTTTGCCTATAAGACCGTAAATCGGCGAAGGAGCAATCAGCGGGTGATGCGTCATTGCAATAATAAACTGGTCGTTTTTGCGCGCGTCCTCCGCCTGAGCCTTGATCCAATCGAAAAGCTCATCCGAAACACCGCTTTTTCCCGACAGATTTTTATCGTCGTTTATGGCAAAAAGACGGTAGCCGTCGGCAAGCTGAACGACATAGGACATACTCTGCCTGTGAAGCGCAATTGACTGGTCGGGACCGAACTCACGGTACATTTCGTACAGATCCTCGCGCTTTGCGGCAGGTATCTCCACCTTTTCGTCGCCCCTGTAAGCGTAGGTCTTTCCGTCTCCCTGAAAATCGTGCGTAGCGGTAAGCACAAACACCCTCTTACCCGAATTTTTAAGGTCACGGAGCATTTCGATAAACTCTTTATGGGAATCGAAATCACCGTTTGAGGTAGTGTCGCCCGACAACAGAACAATATCCGTTCTCTTATCCTCTTTTATCTGCCTGAACAGTGCCTCAAGAACCTCCTGCGCATGTTCAAGCAGAAGCTGGCTTTTTGAATTGCCCTTGTCGTAAGCCGCGCCGCTTGTGCCGAGCTTTTTTGAATAATAATGCGTGTCCGTTATTACCGTCAGGGTCAGCGGAGTTCTTTCTTCCATAATTTTCCTTCCTTTCTTAATGTAACGCCTTGGTATCAATTTCCTGCTTTAATCTGTCGGCAACCTCGCTTACAGCTATTGAGCCTATATCGCCCTCGCCGCGCTTTCTGACGGAAACGGTATTTTCCTCAGCCTCTTTGTCGCCGACTACGAGCATATAGTTGATTTTCTGAAGCTGTGCCTCACGGATTTTATAACCGATTTTTTCGCTTCTCCCGTCGACCTCAACTCTTATGCCCTTTTCTTCAAGCCGGTTTTTAACCTTGTCGGCGTATTCATGATGTCTGTCGGCAATCGGTAAAACCTTAACCTGAACGGGTGAAAGCCAAAGCGGGAACGCTCCTGCAAAATGCTCTGTTATAACGCCTATAAAGCGCTCGATTGAGCCGAACACAACGCGATGAATCATTACGGGACAATGCTTCTCGCCGTCAGCGCCCGTATATTCGAGGTTAAACCTGCCTGGGAGCTGATAGTCAAGCTGAACCGTACCGCACTGCCAAGTTCTTCCCAGCGAATCCTCAATATGGAAATCAAGCTTCGGACCGTAGAACGCGCCGTCGCCCTCATTTATAACATATGTCTTGCCGACGCTCGTTATAGCGTCCGCAAGCGCATTTGTAGCAATATCCCAATCCTCTTTTGAGCCGATATGATCCTCGGGCATAGTCGAAAGCTCGATTGTATACGGGAGCCCGAAAAGGCTGTAAACCTCGTCAAACAGCTGCGCTATTCTTATGACCTCGTCCTTGATCTGCTCGGGCGCAAGTAAAATATGGGCGTCGTCCTGCGTGAAGCAGCGGACGCGGAAAAGCCCGTGAAGCGCGCCGGAAAGCTCGTTCCTGTGGACTCTGCCCAGCTCGCCGTAGCGAAGCGGAAGCTCCTTGTAAGAATGAGGCTCCAAATCATAAACCAATATACTGCCCGGACAGTTCATGGGCTTAATTGCAAAGTCCTCGCCGTCAATTACCGTCGTGTACATATTTTCGTGGTAATGTTCCCAGTGACCCGACGTTTCCCAAAGAGATCTTCTCATGATCTGCGGAGTTGAAATTTCAAGATAGCCCCATTTCCTGTGAACCTCGTGCCAATAGTCAACAAGAGTATTGCGAAGCACCATACCTTTAGGCAGGAAGAACGGCATACCCGGCGCTTCGTCACGCAGAGCAAAAAGCCCAAGCTCTCTGCCGAGCTTTCTGTGGTCGCGCTTTTTCGCCTCCTCTATTCTGGTGAGATGTTCTTCAAGCTGCGCCGCCTTCGGGAAAGCAACGCCGTAAATTCTCCGGAGCATTTTGTTCTTTTCGTCGCCGCGCCAATAAGCGCCCGTGCAGGCGGTAAGCTTAAACGCCTTGACCGCGCCCGTTGACATAATGTGAGGACCCGCGCAAAGCTCGTTAAATTCGCCCTGCTTATAGAATGTTATTTTTTCTCCCTTGCCTGCATGCTCCTCAATAAGCTCATATTTGTAAATTTCGCCGTTTTCTTTGAAATAATCAAGCGCCGCCTGCGGCTCTGTCTCATATTTTTCAAGCGGCAGATCCTCTTTGACGATTTTTTTCATCTCCGTCTCGATTTTTTCGAGTACTTCGGGAGTGAACGAAACGTCGGAATCAAAGTCGTAATAAAACCCGTTGTCGATAGCGGGACCTATTGCAAGCTTTGTTTCGGGGTAAAGGCGTTTAACCGCCTGCGCTAAAATATGCGAAGCCGTATGCCAAAATGTCTTTTTGCCGTCAACATCCTCGCCGAAGGTTACTATTTCAAGATTACAGTCCTCGTTTACGGGAGTTCTCAAATCACAGTATTCGCCGTTTATTCTGCCGCCGACTGCCGCCTTGTAAAGCCCCATACCGATGCTTTTGGCAATTTCGGCAACCGAAGTACCTTTTTCGTACTCCCTTACATCATCTCTTAAAGTTACTTTTACCATATTATCTCCTCTCAAAAAAGAAAAGCACTCCATCCCGAATTATTGGGATGAAATGCTCATAATTTACATTCCACGGTTCCACCCGTATTGCGAAAAAGCTTCGCCTCTCAAAAGACCTTAACGCGGTCGCACGGAACGCCTTAATCAAAATGTTTTCGGCGTTCTCTCGGGAGCGGTATCGGGTTTTCCTGCGTAACTCCGTTTCAGCCCTGCGGAATCTCTCTGAAACGCAGCTTAAAGCCGTCATTCTCCGTCGGCAATTTAAAATTATTTACAAAAATATAATACTATTTTAATTTATTCTTGTCAAGGCAAAAAAATATGTTTTATTTATTGACTTGTAGGTTTACAATAGATGTGTTACAAAAAGAAAAAAATAAGTGACGAATGGAG
>CAZLCG010000017.1:0-36512 GCA_964557975.1 uncultured Eubacteriales bacterium | reverse complement strand
TCTGACAGCCTGTCATAAAATTTGTTACTTTACTGTTTTATGTCATACCACCTTGACGAGCCGTTTTTTTCTTTTTTAAGATGTATACCTTTTTAGCCTCCCTTGTGTAAAGGGAGGGGGACCGCCGTTCGGCGGTGGAAGGATTGAAATTTTAGAAATAATTTAAACTGATATTTTGATTTTTTACAATCCCTCAGTCAGCTTACGCTGACAGCTCCCTTTACACAAGGGAGCCTTTTTACGCAAATTTCATTTTACGCGTAGGGCGCGGCGTCCCTGACGCGCCGTCTTGAAAACTCCCTCAGTCTCGCTTCACTCGACAGCTCCCTCGAGGAGGGAGCGGAATAGGTTTGAATTGAAAAAAATTCCTCAGTCGCTTTGTGACAGCTCATTTCATAATACGGCAAAATTGATAAAATTATTGTGACAAATTTGTTAAATACAGAGAAATTTTCATCTTTTGGAAATTTCTTTGTTTTTTTTGTAACCGATTTTCATCTTTTGGAGATTTTATATATAGAGAATAAAAATAAAAGAGACGATATATTACAAAACTAAAAAGGTTGGCGTTTAAGCGTGTCCTCACTGACAGCCTCTTTTATTGTATGGCAAAATCAATAAAAAATATTAGAGCAAATTGTTTAAAGTGCCAAAATTTTAATTTTTAAATTTTTCTTTTTTTGGTGTCCGAAATTGATTTTTTTCGGATTATATATATAAGAAGGAAAAGGAGATGGTGCAATTTTGAACCTGACTGAAAAATATAAAAAAGAAAGGCGGTGAATTAAAAGGAAAAAAGATCTGCGATACATTTGCTGCGGTTGGGTTTTGTCAATTTTTCACGCTTACCGCTTGTACGTAACGGAATATGCCTACATCCGTTCTTTTAAAATGCTTCGCTCGGTAAAAATTGACGGGCTTCGACTTCAATTGAGAATTAACCAAGTCAAATTTAAAAAAAGGAGAGAAATTATATGAAGTTTAAAAAATTATTGGCAATTGTCATCAGCGTAATTATGATGTTTTCGGTTTGTTCGGTAGGCGTGTTTGCGGAAGAAAATGAAGAACATACCGATGAGGACGCTTTAAGCGTAGATGTAATAGGAACGGCTGATCTTACAATTGAGGAAACATATCCGCCTCAATTCGGGAGCTGCAAAATCAGCGATATGTTGCTTTATATAACCTATTCCGACGGTACGGAAGAGACGGTTTCCTATACACCCGCTGATTTGGAGGACGCAAAGATCACCTTCTATTATTACAATCTTGATACAAACGAACTCACTGAGGTAGAAAAGGACAAAATAGAAGTATATACAACGGATTCGAGCCTTAACGAAAACTTGATATATACCGTTGAATACGCCGATGCGGATTATCAGGCTTTGGAAGAAAAATACCCCAACGCGAAGGTAAACAGTGTTGAACCTACCGACGAAAGAGTTTTGTCGCTCGGCATACATATAGAGATAATTTATTTAAGCGTTTACAGACTTTACAATCCCAATTCGGGCGAACATTTCTATACGTCGAACGTAGGCGAGAAAAACAATCTCGTTTCGCTCGGCTGGAATTGTGAAGGCATAGGATGGTACGCTCCCTACAGCGGCGGCGATAGCATTTACCGCCTTTACAACCCCAACGCGGGCGACCACCATTATACGGCAAGCAGAAGCGAGGCCGACAACCTTGTAGCTCTCGGCTGGAGACTTGAGGGCATAGCGTTCTGTTCTGCGGACGAAAGCGGCATTGCGATTTACCGCAGGTATAATTCCAACGCTGTCGCGGGTGCGCACTTCTTTACCGCAAACAGCGACGAGGGCAATTATCTTGTAACACTCGGCTGGCATGACGAAGCCGTTGCGTTTTACGGGTATTCGTCCCCTGTTCAATCCGTTGAAAAGACCCCGACTGCCTTTTCTCTGAATTAAATTCCGAGCATTTAAAGCGTAATCCTATTGAGGGGATAAATAAATAATGAAAGACGGGCGCGGAGATTCGTTGGAAATCTCCGCGCCCGCCCGATTTTTAGCGCAAATTGTTTTTTCATTGATAAAGCCGTTCCAAAAACGAAACGGCTTTTTGCGTTTATAGGTCCATTTTCATATCGCGGTGCGGGATATGAATGTCCAAATACTCCTCGCCGTATGCTTTAAACCCGAATTTTTCATAGAACGGGACGGCATAGGTCTGCGCGCTGATATAAACCGAGGACGCTTTCATTTCCCTTGCGCGCTCTGTTAAAGCCGTCATAACCTCTGCGCCGAGGTGCTTGCCTCTGTACTCCTTTAACACGGCTATTCTGCCGAGCTTTGCGGTATTATTTTCAATTAGGAAAATTCTGCCTGTCGCTACGGGCTTTTCACCGTCAAAAATAACAAGGTGGGGGCAGATTTTGTCGTATTCGTCAAATTCCTCCGCGAGAGGGTATTTCTGCTCGTCGACAAACACGGCTTTGCGAACCTTTTTTGAAGCGGAATAATCCTCTCCCGCTTCAAGCCATACGGTTTTTAACATTTTAATACCTCAGACAATCGGCTTAACGGCAAATTTAAACTTGATTTTATCGTCAAATGTAAATCTGTAAGGCGGTAATGTGTCGGGACCGCAGCTGTTAGATCCCGCGCCCCTATGGAAGCCGTCAATTGAAACGAAGGTCGTTCTTTGGTCAGTCAAATCCTCACGGTGAGCGGCATCCGTAAGCGCTTTCTGCGTATAGTTGTGAACGCTGAAGCTGAACTTGGGAACGCCCGCAAATTCAATACCCCTGCCGTTGTCATCGGTTAATTTCAGGTATTTTGTACCGCCCCGATTGCCGTTGTCCTGCGGCATAATATACGGCTCATGCATTTCTTTAACAGTTGACGAGTATATACCGACGGCGGTATGAGCGTTAAAGTCGCATAGGTTTTCATAAGGGCCTCTGCCGTAGTATTCAACGTTTTTAAACTCCTTGGGAAGCTCAACGGTAAGACCGAATCTCGGAATGTCCTTATCGCTCAAGAGCTTTCTTTCAAGCTCGGCGGTTATGAAAATTGTGCCGTCCGACATAATTTTATATTCTATTTCGCTGTTATACAGTTTTTTCTTATCGGAAGCTATTTCATATTTTGCTTCAATTTCAACCGAGCCGTCATTTTTTTTGTATTCAATTCCTTTGAAAACGGGAACTGCCTTTTGCAAGCGCTTTGCGTTCCATTTTACAGTTCCGCCGTGCGAATCGTTGTCAATCGGCGCACGGAAAACATTGGGCAAAAAGCCTTTTACCTTGTCGGCGGGAGAAGGGTTGATAAGCTCCGCGCCGTTCTTATTATAGCTTAAAAGCTCGCCTGTTCTTTTGCTGAATACAGCTTTGCCGGCAGAAAAGGAAATACCGATATTGTCGCTCGATTCCATAACGGTCAGGCTTTCGTCCGAGGAGCTTATAACCGCAAACGGAACATCCTGCAGGATAAGCTGTTCGGATGCGACCGTAAAGCCGTTTTCGTCGGTATAGCTTATGTTAAGATGATAGTCCGAACGGCTGTCTTGCATTTTAACGGGCAAAGAAACAAATTCGCTTTGCCCCGGGAGGATGTCGATGTTTATGCTGCCGTTTTGAATTTCTTTACAGTTTTCAGAAAGCGACCAGTTAATTGTTAAATAGCCCGAGCTTTTAAAGCAGTTGGTGTTTGTGAATTTAAACTGCGTTCCGCTTACCTTTTCGCATCTGACGGGACGGTAAACGGCTTTCATCTCTCTCGCACCCGTGTGAAGCGTTCTGTCAGGGTATAGAAGCCCGTCGACACAGAAGTTGTTGTCGTGCATTTCCTCTTTATGGTCGCCGCCGTAGGTGTATTCGTTTTCATATTTGCACTTTTTGTCCGACAAATCGTGCCAAACCGCGTGGTCGGCAAATTCCCAGATACAGCCGCCCATAAGGTTTTCGTATTTGTAGAAAATCTTCCAGTAATCCTCAAGACAGCCCGGTCCCACGCCCATAGCATGGCAGTATTCGCAAAGGAACAGCGGTCTGCCCAAATATTTTGAGCCCCTTGTTTTTTTGCCCGTCTTTTCACAGTTTTCGGAGCTTGTGTACATTTCAGAAACAACGTCATAGCCTACGCGCGAAGTGCGGATTGCTCCCTCGTAATGCACGGGAATCTCCGGACATACCTTCTTTAAAAATTCATAACACTTATCATGGCATCTGTAACCGCCCGATTCGTTGCCGAGCGACCACATGGTAATTGACGGGTGGTTTCTGTCGCGGTAGTACATTCTTCCCACTCTGTCAAGATAACGGGGCGCCCAAATAAGGTTATTGCTTATATAGTTCGGTCTGTAAATACTGTTGGGTCCGAGGCTTCCCGTACCGTGGGTTTCGATATCCGCCTCGTCAACAATGTAAAAGCCCATAATATCCGCAAGGGTAATAAGCATTTCATCGGGAGGATAATGCGAGGTTCTTATGGCGTTAACGTTTAACCGCTTCATTATTTCAAGGTCTTTTTTTATGTCGTCGGCAGTCATAACATAGCCCGTTTTTGCATTTGTGTCGTGATGGTTAACACCCTTGAATTTAATCGCCTTTCTGTTAAACTTAAACACATCGCCGACAATTTCAACCGTTTTAAAGCCCGTGTAATTTCTTATAACGCTTACGGTTTCGCCCTTCTTTTTAAGGGTGATGTAGGCTTCGTAAATATTCGGAATTTCAGCGCTCCATTCCTTGACGGCAAGGTTTTTAAAGCTGAATTTGGTAAAATCGGAGGCAGGCATTTCATCCTTCGCAATTAACTTTTTTCCGTCGAACAACTCAAAGGCTACGGTACAGCCGTAAAGACTGCCGAAAAGCTCTACGCTTGCTTCGAGATCGTAATTAGAGCCGCCGACGCAGACGGTTTTTATTTCGTAGTCGTAAATAAAGCTGTCGTCATAAGCGTAAAGAAGCACATCCCTGAAAATACCGTTTTCCCTGAACATATCCTGACATTCGAGATATGTGCCCGTCGACCATTTGTGTACAACGGCGACAAGCTCGTTTTCGCCCTCGTGAATATATTTTGTAAGGTCAAATTCGGCGGTGTTGTGAGCGCCCTCGCTGTAACCGACAAATTCGCCGTTTACAAACAAATCAAGGCAGGAAACGACGCCTAAAAATGAAATTATGTAGGTCTTTTTTTCGTCGTCTATTGTAAAAAGCTTTCTGTAAACGCCGACGGCAAAGTCCTCGGGAAGCTCGGGCGGATAAAGCTTGAACTCGTAGCGTGTGTTGAGATATACGGGCGGCTGATAACCCGTTCTTTGCCACGTCGACGGAACCGATATTTTGTCAAATTGAACTCTGTCCGTGTCAAAAATATTCGGCAGGATGCTTATTTTATCATAATATTTAAAGTCCCATTCCCCCGAAAGTACTGTAACGCAATCGCTTTGATACCTTTCCGTAAGGCAGTTTGTCTTTTTTAATTTTTCGGCGCTGCCGTACGGAAGAGAATAAGCTCTCGCCCTTAATTTGTTAATTTCATATACGTTAAAATTACGGTAATTGTCGTTGATGATTGAATATTCCATAGAAGCGTCCTCCCGAAATGTCTTTGGGTTATTGTAGCATAATTAAACGAGGTTTACAATTCTTTTTCTTTATATTATAATTAAAAAACAGATTTTGATTTTCCGCTTCATTAACAGGTGAATAATATGACGTTAAACAGGAATATTTGGACCGCGCAGGATTACGGTGAATACAGAAAGCTGCTGCTTGAAAACGCGGAGGAGGACTATAAAAGCTTTCACGAAAAGCTGTGCAAAACATCCCGTGCGCAGATACTCGGCGTAAGGCTTCCGAAAATAAAAAAATTTGCGGCTGAAATATTAAAGGGGAATGCCGTTTCATTTCTCAATGCGGTAAAAAACGATTATTATGAAGAGGTTATGACCGAAGGGCTTGTGACTGCGGGGCTTAAAATGCCGTTTCCCGAAAAGATAGAATACACCGAACGCTTTTTGCCGAAAATAGATAATTGGGCGGTATGCGACAGCGTTTGTTCGGCTTATAAATTCGGCAAAAACGAAAATGACAGGGTTTTCCGCTTCTGCGAAAGCTGCGCGCTGTCGGATAAGGAATACAGTATCCGTTTCGGAACGGTTCTTCTTATGGATAAATTCATAACCGAAGATTACATTGATAAGCTTTTCCCTCTCTTTGACAAAACCGATTGCAGTTACTATTACACGAGTATGGCGGTTGCGTGGAGTATATCGTTTTGCTATATAAAGTTCAGGGAAAAAACGGAAAAGTATTTAAAGACAACCGAAATAGACACGGTAACATATAACAGAGCAATTCAAAAGATAGCGGACTCAAACAGAATTTCCAAGGAGGAAAAGGATAAGGTTAAGCTGTTGAGAAGAAAGTAAGGGCGCGGGACTTTTCAATTCAAACCTTTTCCGCTCCCTCTGTGAGGGAGCTGTCACGAAGTGACTGAGGGAGTTTTCACGGCGGCGCGTCAAGGATGCCGCGCCCTACGAATAATTTGAAATTTGTTGAAAACCGACGGGCGGACGCAGAAACCCGCCGCCGTCCCTACCGCTTTACCAAAGCTTTGCCGCGTTTTAAAATTGAGTTTTTATAAATATTTATGAGCGACTGTTCGGTCGCTCGTTTTTTTCAAATCATATAATTTGAAATCCTTGACAAAATAATAACATAATGGTATAATACACAAAAATGTATTAAATGAGACATTTTTGGAGGAAATATGATAAAAGCATCCGAAAAACTTATTGTTGAAGCATTAAGCTCGGCTCCGCTTTTTTGCGCGGCGGGCGAGGAGGAGCTGAAACGGATTGCTTCGCAGTATGCCCGTGAGGTCAGCTTTAAAAAGGGCGAAACCGTTTTTTCCAAAGGAAGTCGCGAAAAGCGCGTCGGGATAATCGTTAAGGGCGGCGCAACCGTTAAAAAGGAGCATATTGTAATAAGCAGACTGAAGCAATACGATATTTTCGGCGCGGTAACGCTTTACGGCAAGGCGGAAACCTTTGTAAACGACATTGTTGCGGACAGCGATTGCAAGGTCGTATTCATCCCCAAGGACGGCGTTGATTCCCTTATTTCAAAAAGTCCGCGTTTTGCAAAAAGCTTTATTGAGTATTTGTCAGAGAGAATTTATTTCCTCAACGGCAGGATTGAAGCCTACACTATGCCCACAGCGGGCGATAAGCTATATTCATATCTTAAAGAGGCGGCGAAGGGTGAAAATCCTTTTACGTTCAATGTTAAAATGACCGATCTTGCAAGAGCCCTTAATTTAAGCAGAGCAAGCCTATACAGGGCGTTTGACGAGCTTTGCTCGCGGGGCAGAATAGTTAAGGACGGCAAAAATATTAAATTTATATAATTTTCGGAGGTAAAGAAAATGAAAACAAAAAAAATTCTTGCGCTTGTTCTGGCGGTGCTGACGGTGCTGTCGTTTGCGGCGTGCGGAGCAAAAACAGATGACGAAACCACTTCGGAGCCTTTAACCGATCCCGTTGCTGTGAACGCTCAGGTTAATATTGCAAGCCTTAAAGGTCCCACAGGTATCGGTACGGCAAAGCTTATGTCCGATAATGACGCGGGTACCGCTCTTAATAAGTATACCTTTACCCTTTCGTCGGACCCTACTGAAATTTCCGCAGGCATTATAAGCGGCAGTCTGGATATAGCCGCATGTCCCTTAAATCTGGCGTCTGTGCTTTATAATAAGACCGACGGCAATGTTCAGATGCTTGCTGTTAACACGCTCGGTGTTCTCTATATTCTCACGTCCGACCCCGATATTAACTCTGTTTCCGACCTTGCGGGCAAAACCGTAATTGCTTCGGGTCAGGGCGCAACTCCCGAATATGTTTTTAATTATCTTCTCGAAAAGAACGGCGTTAAAGACAGCGTAACTGTTGAATACAAGTCTGAACACAGCGAGGTCGCAACTCTTGCGGCTTCGGGCGAGGCTGAAATCGTTCTTCTTCCCGAGCCTAACGTCACAGCCGCTCTTACGCAGAATGAAAACCTAAGAATCGCGGTTGATATAACCGCAGAATTTGAAAAGGCTTCAGGCGTGTCGCTTGCGATGGGCTGTATAATCGTAAGAAAGGATTTTGCCGAAGCCAATAAAGACGCGATAATCGCCTTTATGAGCGAATATAAAAAGTCGGTCGAATATGTTTCGTCAAATCTCAGCGAAACCGCGGCTCTTTGCGAAACCTACGGAATAATTCCGAAAGCGGCAGTTGCCGAAAAAGCAATCCCCAACTGCAACATTACATTTATAAGCGGCGAGGATATGAAGAATATCGCCGTTGAAAACTTAACGGTTCTTTTCAATGCCGACGCGACGTCGGTCGGAGGAGCAATGCCCGGTGAAGATTTCTGGTACGGAGTGTAAAAAAAACAAGAAATTAAAAAATATCCTGACGGGAGCCTTTGCGGCTCTCGTCTGGCTTGCAGTATGGCAAATCGTATATTTAAAGGTTGACAGGGAGGTGCTTGTTGCATCCCCCTTAAATGTATTTATGCGACTTTGCGAGCTTTTGGCAACCTCTGAGTTTTGGATTAAAACCGCTAATTCTCTGCTCGGGATTTCAGCAGGCTTTTTGTCAGCCGTAATTTTAGGGACCATACTTGCCGTTGTAACCTCATCGGTAAAAATACTGTATGCCGTTTTTAAGCCTCTTTTAAACATAATAAGAGCGACGCCCGTAGCGTCGTTTATAATTCTCGCGCTCGTTTGGATGTCTAAAAAAGAGGTGCCGATTTTTATCTCGTTTTTAATGGTTATGCCGATCGTATGGGCAGACGTTACGACGGGTATTGCCGAAACCGACGCGAATTTGCTCGAGATGGCAAAAATATATAAGATGCCGAAAAAATACATTTTGACAAAGATTTATTTTCCGTCCGTTATGCCTATGTTTTTGAACTCGGTCACTACGGGGCTCGGCTTCGCTTGGAAATCCGGCATTGCCGCCGAGGTGCTCAGCACGCCGAAAAATTCAATAGGAATTGAGCTTTATAACTCTAAGGTATATCTTGAAACTGTCGATCTGTTCGCGTGGACTGCGGTGGTTATCGCTTTGAGTATGATACTTGAAAAGCTGCTCGTTTATATAATAAACAGGCTTGCAGAGCGTTTCGGGGGGTAAATAAATGTCTGTAATATCAATAAAGAATATATCAAAGTCATACGGCGAAAAAACCGTAATCAGCGATTTTTCACTTGATTTGGATATTTCCGACATAAATGTCTTTATGGGAAATTCGGGTTGCGGAAAAACCACTCTTTTAAGGCTGATTGTCGGTCTTGAAAAGCCTGACAGCGGAGAAATAACGGGTGTGCCCGATAATATTTCCTTTATGTTTCAAGAGGACAGACTGCTCGAAGGCATAAGCGCAGAAGAAAACATAAGAATTGTAAGCAACGCCGAAAGAGCCGAGGAATATCTTAAAAAGGTCTGTCTGGGCGACGAAGCCGAAACCCGTGTGTCAAAGCTCAGCGGAGGAATGAAGCGCAGGGTTGCCCTTGCAAGGGCGCTCGCGCACGACAGCCCGCTTGTCGTTCTTGACGAGCCGTTTAAGGGTCTTGACGCATGCTTAAAGCAAAAGATGCTGAGCCTTGTAAAGGAGGAAAGCAAAAAAAGGGCTGTTATAGCCGTAGTTCATGAAGCGCGGGAAGCCGAATTTCTCTCGGGAAAAACATTATATTTTAAAGGAATCCCTTTAAGCTTTTTATAATTTCGTATTTTTTTAGATTTATTCGATTACCCGTATAAGCAGATAATTTTACAAGTAATTTTTTATTACGGCTTTCAGGGGACGTTGCCCACAACGTCCCCATATTTTATTCAAATTATATATATGAACGGACAGCCTTTGCGGCTGTCCGCTGTTTTGAAAGCTCCCTCAAATCGAGAGCGGAAAATAACGGTGCTCAGGGAAGCCGCGCCCTACGCAGAATTGGGAATTGGCAAAAAAGGCAAACAGTATAACTTTTTATACAGTGTAATACTGTGCCTGCGCGCTCCACAGTTCATAGTATTTTCCGTTTTCATCCTTGAGCAGTTCCTCGTGCGTGCCCGTAGATACAAGCCTTGCCTTATCAAACACGGCAACGCGGCTGCAAAAGACGCAGCTTGAAAGCCTGTGTGAAATATAAATCGCCGTCTTGTTTTCTACAAAGGAATTGAAACGGCTGTAAATTTCGTTTTCGGCAATCGGGTCCAAAGCGGCGGTCGGCTCGTCGAGAATTACAACGGGGCTGTCCTTGTAAAGCGCCCTTGCAAGCGCAAGCTTCTGCGCTTCTCCGCCCGATATTTCAACGCCGGACTTATCAATATCCTTGTAAAGGCTTGTTTTCTCTTTTTTCGGCAATTCCTCGACCCTGTCTTTAATATTTGCGCTTTCGAGACATTTCCAAAGCCTTTTTTCATCACATTCGTCTTTTACGGTAATGTTTCTGTCAAGCGGCAGAGAGAACATTTTGAAATCCTGAAACACAATGGAATACAGCTTTAATATGCTCCTCTTTGAATATTCCTTAATGTTCACGCCGTTAATTAAAATTTCACCGTCGGTAACATCGTAAAGCCTGCACATAAGCTTTATAAACGTCGTCTTTCCGCTTCCGTTTCTGCCGACAACCGCAAGGCGTTCGCCGTCTGATATTTTTATATTTACATTTTCAAGAGAGTAATTTTCACTGTCGGGGTATTTAAAATATACGTTCTTATACTCAATTTCAACTTTATCTGTATTAAGCTCCTTCGCGCCGTAGGTCATACTGTTTTCGGTTTCGATAATTTCAAAATATGTTTCGGCGAGGGGGAGAATTTCGGCAAGCTTGCCGAGGGTGTTGGCAACCTGCATAATTCCGTTAATTATCTGCATAAAGCTGCCGCAGTAAAGCACAAGCGAGCCTATGTCAAACAGCCCGAGCAAGCCCTTAACGCCGATAAAGAGATATACCCCGAAGGCGACTACAGAACCCAACACCGCGACAACGGAGCTTGTTTTTGCGGTACGCATTGAAATCTGCTTCAAGGTCTTTTCGCCGTCGGTCAGTATTCGGCGCGCGGCAATATTGCTAATTAAATCCTGCTCTTTGTAAAGCCTTATTTCCTTACCCGTTTTATAATCCGAAAAGATTTCGATGAACGCGTAAAAAAGCCTGTCAAGCTCGGCGTAGGCTTCGTTTGCCGCAAGGTATGATTTATTCATTTTAACGGCTATCAAAAGCATTATTCCCGCCATAACAACAAGAGAAGCAATAAGCGATGTTAAAAAAATCGGTCTTTCAAAAAAAGTATCGCCTGTCCTCGTAAAGCCGATTTTTAAAAGCGGAAAAATCATAATCACCGAAATAATCAGCGTGAGCATACCGTTTAGGAAAACCGACGTGGTCCATATAAAATACGGAAATCTTGCCCACCTTGAAGCGCCTGCCTCCTCGTGCTTATGCACTTTTTTTCTGAAGTTCCCGTCCTCAAGCTTTTCACAGTCGATTTTATAAAGCTTATCCGCCGTTTTTTCGTTTTCCTTATCAAGCAGTAATGACCTGAGATTTCCTTCATAATCTCCGAGAAAATTACCCAAAAAGAACAGCGCAAGGTTAAGACCTACCGCAACAAGAATATACAGAATTACGCTTTTAAACCGAGCGCCCTGCGAAAGCAGAGTTACAAGCCTTGCGGTAAAGTAAATATTAACGAACGGTTTAACCGATGAAACAACGGAATTTATCGCCGTTAACGGTAAAATCTGTTTTTGAAGGCTGTGTATCTCACGGTACATTTTAAAAACCGTTTTAATCTTATTCACCGATTTTTACCCCCTGCTCCTTATAATAATAGCTTTGAAGCTGATACATTCTGTAATACGCACCCTTTAGCTTCATAAGCTCCTCGTGGGTTCCGCTTTCGGCAATTCTGCCGTCGGAAACGAACAAAATCCTGTCGCAGAACCGAGTTGACGAAAGTCTGTGTGAAATAAAAAACGACAGCTTATCTTCAGTCAGTTCATTATACTTTAAGTAAAGCTCATTTTCGGCAATCGGGTCCAAAGCGGCGGTCGGCTCGTCGAGGATAAGCACCGGAGCGTCCTTATAAACAGCCTTTGCAAGCAGCAGCTTCTGCTTTTCCCCTCCCGAAAAATCGACGGCATTATTGTAAACCGCCTTATCCATCATACTGTTTTCCTTATCGGGCAGAGAATTTATTTTTTCCGCTATTCCCGCTTTTTCAAAAGCGGAATATAATTTTTCTCTGTCGTATTCAATGCCTGCGGTTATGTTTTGGGCAACGGTCATCGGTAGAAAATAATAGTCCTGAAATATTGCCGAAAACAGACCGAAAACGCTCTCGCCCGATATTTCTTTTTCGTTGACGCCGTTAATTAAAACCTCGCCCTCGCTCGCTTCGTAAAGACCGCATATAAGCTTAATCAGCGTAGTTTTGCCCGCGCCGTTTTCCCCGACAACGGCGATTTTCTCGCCTTTTTTGAATTTAAGGTTTATACCTTTAAGCGTCGCTTTATCCGCTTCGGGATATGTAAAGCCGACATTTTTCAGTTGAAGCGTGTCAACGTCAGTATTATCAAGTGTTATTCCCTTAGACGTTTTGTCATCTTCTTCAATATAATCTCTGTAAGCCTGACACTCATTGCAGTCCAGCTTGATGCTGTGATATGAAACGACAAGGCTTATTACCCAATTTGAAAAGCCCGTAACAATGCCGAAATAGAATATAAAATCCGACACGCTTATTTTCCCCGAGGTTACAAGAAAAACAAGGTAAACCCAAGCAACAAGCTCTCTTATTAAATTAAGCGCCGCGCGCACGGCGTTAAACGCGGCGCTTTGGCGGGTATATACGGAAATACATTTTTCAATTCCGTAAAGAGCGTCGGCAAGCGCTTTTATAAAGTAATCCTCAAAGCCGTAAAGTTTTATATCCTTAGCCGCATCCGTATCCTTGCTGAGCTTATAAAAATACTCAAATCTCGTTCTGATTTTTGACGCTTCATTATGGGTTTTGCTCTGCTTTTCGGTAATGACCTTAAGCACGAAGAACTCGCCTGCGCAGCTCGCCAGAATAATGATAACCATTACAGCGTTGATTTTAAATATAAGCGCCGAAGAGACTATAACGCCGAAGACACAGACGGCAAACTGATTTAACCTATCAATAAAATTAGCGCCGCCCGAATATCTTGAGTTATAAAAATCCTCAGCCCGTTTTGCCTTTTCGCGCATTTCAAGGCTTTCAATGTTTACATAGTCGGTATTAAGCTTCTTTTCAAAAGCCGATACGGCGTATCTCATTCTGACTATTCTCGCCCCGCCTCTTATAAGCTCCTTCATAAACGGATCCATCCATATAGTAAAGGTAAGAAGCAACGATAAAAGACCGACGGTAAGCGTCAGTCTGCCTACGGTTACCCCGCTTTCAATACAGTCAATCACAGCCTTCGGAATATATGCGGTAATAATAGGCTGAAACACAAGCGCGGGAACCCTTATAAAGAAGAATACAAGGCTCTTTTTGTCCCACTTAAGCCAATTCGCGAGCATATATTTTAAATTATCCTTCATACTCCACCTAAAAAAATTTATGTAAGTTGATTTAAATCGAACGCCCGCTTCTCGCCTGCCGTTTCGGTCGGTGCTTCTCAGTCTTCGGCTGAGAGGCGGGTACGTCTGCGTTTAGATTATATTATAATATGTTTTTATTGTCAACTCATTTAAGGTAAACGAAAAATAAAGTGATTTCAAATACAAAAACAAACCGCCCGCTGTTAACGGACGGTTTGTTTTTTCTTTTTTAGGGGAAGAAAAGGGATAAATGAAAAAGTTTTTATCTCCTCAAAAGAGGCCTCGCTTTCCTCTCTTGATTTGATGACTTCAGTATAACGTCAATATGTTTCCGTACAATATATTTTTATTTAACATTTTGTAAACAAAAAATAAAATTTTACATAATCTCGGAATAACTGCCCATATAAGAAAAGTTATCCGTTCCGCTTTCAAGCTCGTTTATAAGCTCTGTAAAGCCCTCTGAGTAAACCGACGCTTCAATATCAAAATAGAACATAAACTCAAAATCCCTGTCGGCAAGCGGGCGGCTTTCAAGCTTCAGTAAATTTATATCAAGCGCGTAAAACATTGAAAGCACGGAATAAAGCGAACCCGGTCTGTGCGGTAAGGTCATCATAATACTTGTTTTATCCGCTCCGGGATAAATTTCAAGCTCCTTCGCAATACAGATAAACCTCGTATAATTGTTATCCCTATTCTGAATTGAGGAGGATACCGCCGAAAGGTTGTAAAGCTCCGCACAGTCAGCCGAAGAAACAGCGGCAATATCCCGTCTGCCGCTTTCGGCAACCGTTTTAGCCGCCGCAGCGGTGTTTTCGCAGACGGTGATTTTAACCCCGTCAAGACCCGAAAGAAATTCGCTGCATTGGTTTATCGCCTGCTCATGGGAAAAAATCTCCTTAATATCGGAAAGCTCGGTACCCTTTTTAACAAGCAGGGAGTGGTCAACCTTCAGCCTTATGCTTCTTACGATATAGAAATTATGCTTACGCATTAAATCATAAACATGGTTGACCGAGCCTGCCGTGCTGTTTTCAATGGGTAAAACTCCGTATTTGCAAAGTCCCTTTGAAACGGCGCTGAAAACGCCGTCCCAGCTCTCAAAAAACATAATGTCGGGATTTTTAAAAAGCTTTTCGCACGCGATTGAAGAATAAGCGCCTTCAACGCCCTGACAGGCAACAACGGCGCTTTCGGGAAACTGCTTTTTATCCGTTTCGTTAACCGCGCGCCTTATTTTTTCGGAAAGCTCGGTTTTGGAATCAAGAAATTTATGCTGATATGTTCTTGAAAGCCCCATAACGGTCGAGTAAAGCTGTCTTGAATATAAGGACAGCTCCTCACCGCTCAAATCCGATATTCTCTTTAAAAGCTCCCTTTCCCTTGCTCTGTCAAGCACGGGAAGGTTGTTTTCTTTTTTATATTTCGCAACCTTAGCAGACGCAGCCATCCGTCGTTTAAACAGACTGACTATTTGGTTGTCAACCTCGTTTATTTCTTTTCTTAACTCGTCAAGTTCCATAATACTCTCCCGTAAAATCAAATATTATCACAGTAATAAATCAAGCGCCGTGATTGCGGTGACCGCTTCAACGACAGGCACTGCTCTGGGAACGATGCACGGGTCGTGTCTGCCCTTTATTTTAAGCTCTTCCTCTTTCAATGTTTTAAGATTGACGCTTTGCTGAGCCGAGGCTATTGACGCGGTAGGCTTAATTGCCGTGCGGAACACCACGGGCATACCCGAGGTTATGCCGCCCAATATTCCGCCGTGGTTATTTGTAAGAGTCCTGATTTTACCGTCAATCACGGCAAAGTCGTCATTATTTTGGCTGCCGTATTTTTCGGTACCCGAAAATCCGCTTCCGAATTCTATTCCCTTGACAGCCGGTATTCCGAAAATATTTTTTGAAATTACGTTTTCAATGCCGTCGAACATAGGCTCTCCTAACCCTGCGGGAAGCCCCGAAACAGCGCACTCTATAATACCGCCGACCGAATCGCAGTTTTGACGGGCAATTTCTATAACCGTTTTCATTTGTTCGCCCTTGAACCTGCTTATCACAGGGAAAAACGGGTCAAAATCTATTTCATCATCATACAAATTTTCCCCGTCAAACGGCTCGTCCTTAACGTCTTTAATCGAATATATATGGCTTTTTACCGTTACGCCCTTTGTTTTGAGTATCTGCATACAGACAGCCCCCGCATAGCACAGCGGTGCTGTGAGCCTGCCCGAAAACTGACCGCCGCCCGCAATATCGTTATTGCCGCCGAATTTAACGTATGCGGCATAATCCGAATGAGACGGTCTGGGAAGAAGCTTCAAATTCTCGTAATCCTCAGATTTTGTATTTGTGTTGTCGATTTTAATACACAGCGGCGCTCCGCAGGTCACGCCGTTTGCAATACCCGAAAGAACCGTCGGAGTATCCGCCTCCTTACGTACAGTCGAAAAAATATTCTGCCCCGGCGCGCGCCTTTTCATAAATTGTTCGACTGCCTCGCCGTCAATCTCGATTCCGGCAGGCAAGCCGTCTATAACCGCGCCGATCGACGCGGAATGCGACTGACCGAATACCGCAACGTTTATTTTATTCCCCTTTAGTATTGATGACATCTGCCTTACCTCCCAAACCGTTGTAAGCCTTAAAGAAATCAGGATAAGATTTATTGACCGCTTCGGCGTTTTTTATTATAATATCTCCCTCGCAGACTGCGGCGGCTATCGCCATAGACATAACTATACGGTGGTCGTTAAAGGAAAAAACCTCGCCGCCCCTTATTTTATCACCGCTCCAGACAATAATACCGTCGTCGGTTTCCGCAGCCACCGCTCCGATATTGTTAAGGCATTCGTTTACGGCGGCAAGGCGGTCGCATTCTTTAAGCCTTAACCGCTCGGCATGCGTCACGGTCGTCACTCCGCTCTTTGCCGCTGCGGCGGCAACCGAAAGTATCGGAACAAGGTCGGGAATATCGGAAGCGTCAATTTGCGTGCCGTTGAGCTTTCCGCCGCTTACGGTAACGCCGCCGTCGTTTATTTTAACGGCGGCTCCCATTTTTTTAAGTATATCAATAACGGCTCTGTCGCCCTGCAGGGATTTCGCGTTAAGCCCCGTGACCGTAACGCCCTCGCCCAAAGCTCCAGCTGTCAAGAAAAACGCGGCGTTGGACCAATCCCCCTCAACCGTAATTTCACTCGGAGAAATGTATTTCTGACCGCCTTTAACCGTATATTCATTTTCGCCTTCAATAATCTCTATGCCGAATTTTGAAAGGGTATTTAAAGTCATATTTATATAAGGCTTTGATTCCACGGGAGGAATAAGCCTTATTTTACTGTCGCCGGAAAGCAGGGGCAGAGCGAATAAAAGCCCCGTTACAAACTGCGAGCTTACATTGCCTTTAAGCGTGTATTCGCCGCTTGTAAGCTGTCCCTTGATCCTAATCGGGAACTCCCAAGGTGCTGAAAACTCAACGCCGCAATTCTCCATTACACGGCGCAAAGGGGTTATAGGTCTTGACGGCAGTCTGCCGCGTCCCGTCAAGGTCGCGCTAACGCCGAGCGCGCCTGCCACGGGCAGCAAAAAGCGGAGAGTTGAGCCGCTTTCTCCGCAGTCAAGCTCCGCTTTTTCAACAGGTGTTTTTACAGGCTCAACCTCAATTATCCCGTCCTCAGTCTTTATTTTTGCGCCGAGAGCATTAAGGCAATTCTCCGTTGCCCTTATATCATCCGACGCGGAATTACAATATATCACCGTCGGCTTATCCGACAGCGCGGCGGCAATAAGGATTCGGTGCGCGTCTGATTTTGAGGAAATTGCGGCTGTTTTGCCGCTGAGCTTCGAGGGTGCAAGCCTGATATCCATTCAGTTCAATCCTTTAATAATAAATTCCTTCAGAAATTTTATATCGGTTTTATATAAAACGCATTTTCCGATTTCTTCGGGTATTACGAGCGAAATACTGCTGCCGTTTCTCTTTTTATCGGACAACGATACGTCATAAAGGCTTTGCGCGTCAAAATCCGTAGAAACGGGAAGGTTATATTTAAGATTGGTTTCAATAATAATATTCGTAGCGTCAACAGCCGTAAGAGAGCATTTATACGCTCCCCTTGAAGCGATGACCATACCGATTGCAACGGCGCTTCCGTGTGAAATTTTAAAATCACTGCATTTTTCAATCGCATGCCCTACGGTATGCCCGAAGTTGAGAAGCCCTCTTACTCCCCTGTCGGTTTCATCGACGTTTACAACGTCACGCTTAAAGCAGACGCATTTTTCGATAATGTATTCCGGATTTTCCTTAGCGTCATTTTCTTTTAAAAACATAAGGAAATCCCTGTCGAACACCGCGCCGTACTTAATGACCTCAGCCATTCCGTCGGAGAAAATCTTATCGCTTAAAGTGCCGAGCGTGCTATAATCGCATAAAACAAGCGAAGGCTGATAAAAAGCGCCCGCAAGGTTTTTGCCCGCGTTTAGATCGACCGCGGTTTTGCCGCCGACAGATGAGTCAACCGAGGCTAAAAGCGTTGTGGGAATCTGTACAAACGAAATTCCTCTTAAATAAGTTGCCGCCGCAAAGCCTGCCATATCGCCGACAACGCCGCCGCCCAACGCGACAATGCAGTCGCTTCTTGTAAGGTGCTTCTCGGCAAGAAATTCTAAAATTTCCGAATAAACACGGATATTCTTAGAGCCTTCGCCGTTGGGGAACACGAATTTAACCGCCGAAAAGCCGCTGTCGCGAAGCGATTTTATGACAGCGTCGGCGTAAAGGGAATTTACAATGTCGTCGGTAATCACCGCAACGGTACAGGCGTCGGTAACCTCTTTAACATATCTGCCCGTTTCGGATAGTAAATTTTCGCCTATAAAAATATTATAAGGCTTTCCTGTGCGTATTTCAACTGTTTTCATCTGTTATCCCCGTCAATCCCTGTACATTCCGTCAATTTTTTCTTTGCGCAACCTACCCTGCTTCAACAATTCTTTAAGCGTATCGGCGTCCTCCTCTTTCAAGGCGGCGCTGTACTGCTGTAAATTTTCAATTATCGTATCAACCTCGTTTATAAGGTTCTCACGGTTATCAAGGAAAAGCTCGGTCCACATAGTTTCGTTAAGCTTTGCGACCCTTGTCAAATCCTTATAGCTTCCTGCGGAAAAGCCCTTATGCACCTCCGCGTTCGGGCTTTTAACATAAGCGTTTGAAACAATGTGAGCAAGCTGCGAGGTATAGGCGATAATTCTGTCATGCTCCTCGGGGTCGGAAATCTGTATATTCGTAAAGCCCAAAGAAGTAAACAGGTTCTTAATGATTTCAAGCTCTCTTATTTCGGCGTCCTTTGACGGAACAATAATCATTGACGCGTTTGAGAACATATTGACCTCAGAGTACTCAAAGCCCGAAAAATGAAGCCCCGCCATAGGATGCGCGCCGTAAAAGGAAAAACCGTTTTCTTTTGCGGTTTTCCAAAGCGGCTCGCAGATCACGCCCTTAACGCCGCAGCTGTCAAGCACGATAGCGCCCTTTTTTATCTTTTTCGCATGGCTGTTAATAAAATCAAGCGTATCCTGCGGATAGAGACCTGTAATTACCATATCGCATTTTGAAATGTTTTTATCATTCAGTTCGTCGTCAACAGCGCCCAATAGCTTCGCCTTTAATAAAACGCCTCTGTCGATATCGTAGCCTAAAACGGTATTTTCCGTATTATATTTCAGCGACTTTGCAATAGAACCGCCGATAAGACCCAAGCCTGCTATACCGATAAGCATACAATCAACCTTCCTTTACCGCTTTGAGGATTCTGCCGACGCCCTTTGTAACCTCGTCGAACTGTGCGGGTGTGAGCGCCTGAGGACCGTCGCAAAGCGCTTTTGCGGGATTGTTGTGAACCTCAATCATAAGTCCGTCAGCTCCGCAAGCCGCCGCCGCGAACGCCATGGGCTTAACGAGCCTTGCAATACCCGAAGCGTGGCTCGGGTCAACCACGACGGGAAGATGCGACATCTCTTTAAGCATGGGAACCGCCGAAAGGTCAAGTGTGTTTCTCGTTGCCGTTTCAAAGGTGCGGATTCCTCTCTCGCAAAGAATGACCTTTTCGTTGCCCTGAGCCATAATGTATTCGGCGCTCATAAGAAATTCCTGCAGGGTGCCCGCAAGACCTCTTTTCAAGAAAATCGGCTTGTCGATTTTGCCAAGCTCCTTGAGCAGTTCAAAGTTCTGCATATTTCTTGCACCGACCTGAATTATATCGACATCCTCGAACAAATCAATGTGCGAAGCGTCCATAATTTCCGTGACGATCGGCATACCCGTAATCTTTTTAGCCTCAAGCAAAAGCTTTAAGCCCTCCGCTCTCATACCTTGGAAAGCGTAAGGCGAGGTTCTCGGCTTGAAAGCGCCGCCTCTTAAAATATTTGCGCCCGACTTTTTAACGTCCTGCGCTATTTCGATAATCTGCTCTCTTGACTCAACAGAGCAAGGCCCCGCGAAGAACTGAAAACCGCCGCCTCCGATTTTAATGCCGTCGCCCACCTCAATCACGGTGTCATCGGGATGAAACTTTCTGTTTGCGGCTTTGTAAGGCTCGGAAATTCTCTTAACATTTTGAACTATATCAAGCCCTTGAATCAAATCTATATCGACCTTGCTCGTGTCGCCGATAAGACCTAAAATCGTCTGATATTCGCCCTCAACCGTATGAACGGCCAAGCCTTGATTTTCGAGCCAGTCCGTCAGATTTTTGACCTTCTTTTTTTCCGCGTTGTCCTTTAAAATTACTACCATTTTTATCCTTCCTTTTAAAAAAAATCCCCGCAGTGAATTTCACTGCGGGGGAATACTTACCATTTTCAAAACTCAGCAAGCAACCTGTTTTACAGCGAAATTCGACTTGACCTTACCGAAAAAATTGATAAAGTAAAAGTAGAAATATTCGCTTGTAAACGAAAATCTGCTCATTGGTTTTCTCCGTGATAATTATTTTGTTGAGGTTATATTATCACTCTTAAAAGAAAATGTCAACCCCTTTTCGGTAAAAAATTTTAGCGCTTTTAATCGGTAAAGCAAAATTGCGCCGTTTTAATGGATTTTTTAATAAAAATATGTTAAAATTGAATTTAAATAGGAGCGACGCTTCTCACCTGTCGGCTCGGTCGGTGCTTCCAAGCCTGCGGCTGAAAGGCGGCGACGTCTGCGTTTAGTTTATAGTACCGGTATATTTCGGAGGCGGTTAAAATGAAAAATCTTCAAAGTATAATTGATAAAAGCGAAAGGATCGTATTTTTCGGAGGCGCTGGAGTTTCAACCGAAAGCGGTATTCCCGACTTCAGAAGCCGTGACGGGCTGTACAGCCAAAAATACGATTATCCGCCCGAAACGATTTTAAGCCACGGCTTTTTTATGAGTCATACCGAGGAGTTTTACAAATTCTACCGTGAAAAGATGCTGATTTCGGGCGTTAAACCGAACCCCGCCCACTTAAAGCTTGCGGAGCTTGAAAAGAAGGGAAAGCTTCTTGCGGTTGTCACGCAGAACATTGACGGACTTCACCGGGCGGCAGGCAGTAAAACCGTTTATGAGCTTCACGGCAGCGTTCACCGTAACCACTGTATGAAATGCGGTAAATTCTATTCGCTTGACGCAATAAAGAATACCGACGGAATCCCGCGCTGCACCTGCGGCGGAATAATAAAGCCCGATGTGGTTTTATATGAAGAAGGGCTTGACGACGCAACCGTAAACGGAGCTGTAAGGTCTATTATGAACGCCGACACGCTTATAATTGCAGGCACATCGTTAAACGTATATCCCGCGGCGGGGTTAATAAGATATTTCGCAGGGCAAAATCTCGTCCTTATTAACCGTGACGAAACGCCCGTAGACGGCGAAGCCGACCTGGTAATACATGCAAACGTCGGTAAGGTGTTGGGCGAAATAATCGTTTGAATTGTATTTTTTCTCTTTGATTCGGATAACAGTCACAAACGATTGAAGGATTGCTTCTTTTCAGACTCCCTTGTGTAAAACGATGCTCACAAACAAAGGCTTTCAAATTAACTCACAGTTAATCCGAAAGCCTTTTTTATTGCTTATGCTTTTTTGTTGCATTCTCTGCGATGCTCGCAGGTTTCGCAGGTCTCTGCCGTTATAATGTCGTCAACCGTTTTGCCTGCGGGAATTAAAGGAAGCACCTTTTCATCTTTGGGAATCGCGCAGTCAATCCATACGGGGCAGTTATCCTTCTGCGCTTTTTTAAACGCCTCTCTGAATTCCTCAAGGGTGGATGCCCTGTAGCCCTTGCCGCCGAAAGCCTCAATAAGCTTTACAAAATCCGTCTGCCTTTCGGGATCGGTTTGGGAATAGCGTTTATGATAAAAGCAGGTCTGCCACTGGCGAACCATACCCAAAACACGGTTGTTAAATATTACCGTTATGATTGGAAGCTTGTAGCTTACTGCCGTGCAGGCCTCGTTAAGGTTCATATGGAACGATCCGTCGCCCGTAATGTGAACCACTCTTCTTTCGGGGAACGCAACCTGAGCGCCGATTGACGCGCCGTAGCCGTAGCCCATAGTGCCCAAGCCGCCGCTTGTTAAGAAGGAACGGGGATCTGTGTGTTCAAGATACTGAGCCGCCCACATCTGATGCTGACCAACATCGGTGACGTAAATCGTATCCTTCGGCGCAAGCTCGCAGACAGACGAAATAAGCCCGTGCGGAGTAATATAATCCTTATTGTCGTTTGGGATATAGTCGTTCTTTTTAAATTCTTCAAGCTCTTTGAGCCATTCGCTTCTGTCCGCTTCTTTTATGTAATGAAGCAAAGCTACAAGAATGGTTTTAACGTCGCCTATCAAGTAGCTGTCCACATTCACATTCTTATTTATCTCGCTTAAATCAATATCTATCTGAATAATCTTAGCCTTGCTCGCAAACTTTGAGGTATTTAAAGCAACACGGTCGGAAAATCTTGTGCCGATAGCTATCAGAACGTCCGATTCATCAATCGCTTTATTGGTAACGTAGCTGCCGTGCATTCCAACCAATCCGTAGTTAAGCTTTTCGCTGTATCCCAAGACGCCTGCCGCCATAAGCGTGTGGCACGCGGGAGCGCCCGTTTTGTTAACGAGCATCCTAACAAGCTCGGAGGCCTCTGAGGAAACAACGCCGCCGCCTATTTCTATTACGGGACGCTTTGCGCCGTTTATGATCTCCGCCGCCTTTTTAATCTTATCCTCATTTACGAACGTATTGTCGGCAAGCGGCGCGGGGGCTTCCCTTTCAAAGTTTATCTGCGCCGCGGTAACATCCTTGGGAATATCGACAAGAACAGGCCCTTTTCTGCCCGTGTTTGCGATTTTAAACGCTTCGCGAAGAGTAGGCGCTAATTCCTCGATGCTTTGAACCATAAAGTTGTGCTTTGTAACGGGCATGGTAATACCCGTTATGTAAACCTCCTGAAAAGCGTCCCTGCCGATAAGCGAGGTTGTAACGTTGCCCGTAATGGCAACCATCGGTATACTGTCCATATAAGCGGTGGCTATGCCCGTTACAAGGTTTGTGGCGCCCGGACCGCTTGTTGCGATAACAACGCCCGTTTTACCCGTCGCCCTCGCATAGCCGTCAGCCGCATGAGAGGCGCCCTGTTCGTGAGCGGTAAGGATGTGTTTTATTTTATTTCTGTATTTGTAAAGCGCGTCGTAAATATTCAGAACCGCGCCGCCCGGGTAGCCGAAAACGGTGTCAACCCCGTGTTCGAGCAAAACCTCAGCTATTATTTCCGAGCCGTTAAGAAGCATTTCGTTATCTCCTTTTAATACATAAAAAGATTGTAATTGATTAGTATTTTAACTCAATAAAGCAAAATTATCAAGCGTTATATATGATTTTACAAAAAAAGGTATGACACGACAAAAAGCCGTGTCATACAAACAAATTCTTTATTTATTTTGCCAACCCTTTACTGTGGTTCGCCGTTTTTTTCGGGATTATCGGCTTTGGCGTCCGAATCGGTCGTTTCGCTGTCGGCGTTTTCATTACCGGCATCAGCCTCGGCTTCCTGCGATATATTTTCGGAATATTTTTTATTCTCGGACTTATCCTCCCCGCTTTCCTCCTGCGTTGAGAGGATGAACGGCGGAAGCTCTCCGCCCTCCATAAGCGTATAAAATTCTTCGCCCGTAAGCTTTTCCCTCTTAACAAGCTCCTTAGCGACAGTGTGAAGCTTATCTATATGCTCGCGGAGTATGCTTTCGGTTCTCTTATAAGACGAAAGGATGATTTTTTCGACCTCATCGTCAATCTGAGCGGCAACGGTTTCGGAATAATTTCTCATATGGTTATAATCCTTGCCGAGAAATACCTCATCATTGTTTTGACCGAAGGCAATCGGACCGAGCTTGTCGCTCATACCGTATCTTGTTACCATTTTTCTTGCCTGCTCGCTTGCGCGTTCAATGTCGTTTGAAGCGCCCGTCGAGAAATCGTCAAATATAATTTTTTCGGCAACCCTGCCGCCCAAGAGCCCGACTATATCGTCAAGCATCCTTGAGCGCATCATATGCATTTCGTCCTTTTCGGGCTGATACATAGTAAAGCCGCCCGCCATACCTCTGGGTACGATTGAAATATGAGTAACGGGGTCTTTATGCTCAAGGTAATAAGAAGCGACTGCGTGACCCGCCTCGTGATAAGCGGTGATCTTCTTATCCCTTTCCGAAATCTTGTGGGATTTCTTTTCCGTACCGACAACGACCTTCATAGTCGCGTCTTCGATTTCCTTCATCGTAATTGCCTTTAATTTTCTGCGTGCGGCAAGCAAAGCCGCTTCGTTAAGCAGGTTTTCGAGGTCAGCGCCCGTAAATCCCACCGTTGCGCCCGCAATATTTGCAAGCTTTACGTCAGGAGCAAGGGGCTTATGCTTTGCGTGAACCTTAAGGATTTCTTCCCTTCCCTTAATGTCGGGATAGGTTACGGTAACCTGCCTGTCAAACCGCCCCGGTCTTAAAAGCGCGGGGTCAAGAATATCGGGACGGTTGGTTGCGGCAATTATTATAACTCCCTCGTTAATGCCGAAGCCGTCCATTTCAACGAGCAGCTGGTTAAGCGTCTGCTCTCTTTCATCGTGTCCGCCGCCCATACCTGCGCCTCTGTGCCTGCCGACAGCGTCAATTTCATCAATGAATATTATAGAGGGCGAATTTTTCTTTGCTTGGTCGAACAAATCACGAACCCTCGAAGCGCCGACGCCGACATACATCTCAACGAAATCAGAGCCCGAAATCGAGAAGAACGGAACGCCCGCTTCGCCCGCTACGGCGCGGGCAAGCAGGGTTTTACCCGTACCCGGAGGGCCTACGAGCAGAACCCCCTTAGGTATTCTTGCGCCCAAAGAGCTGAATGTCTTGGGATCCTTTAGGAACTCGACGATTTCTTCAAGCTCCTCTTTTTCCTCATCCGCGCCTGCGACATCGGCAAACGTGGTTTTTCTCTTGTCGTCATCGTTTTTGCGGACTCTCGCCTTGCCGAAGGACAGCGTGCGGTTGTTCTCGCTTTGAACCGTCTGATTCATCTTTCTGAACATTACAATCATAACAACCGTAAGAAGCACCATAACCGCAAGCGTCGGCAAAAGGCTTACCCACCATGAGTTTGACGAGCCCGATTCATAATCCATTTTAATCTGATTATCGGGGTTCGCCTTATTGTATTCGATTACCGAATCGTGTATGTCGTCAACGAACAGGCTTACGTTAGGCACCGTATACTTGTAAACGGTTTCGTCCCCCGCAAGCTTATACACAAGCGCTCCGCTTGAAAGATTGAGGTTATATTCCGTAACCTGATTTTTTTGGAACAAATCCACAATCTGATAATATTCCGTTTTCGTTTTCGTGTCCGAACCCATAAACGAATACCACGCAATACATATGATAAATGCAAGCGGTATTACAATATACGGAATTACGGCTTTCCAATTTATCTTCTTCAAGTAAAATACCTCTCCTTTTTACCGGTTTTCATAAACCGAGGGTTTAAGAATACCGACATACGGTAAATTTCTGTATTTTTCGTCAAAGTCAAGACCGTAGCCGACAACGAACGCGTCGGGAATTACCGCTCCGCTGTAATCGGGAGTTAAATCAACCGCTCTTCTTTCGGGTTTGTCAAGAAGCGTGCAGATTTTTATGCTTTTCGGCTTTCTCTGCCTCAACAAATCGGTAAGATAACTCAGCGTCTTGCCGCTGTCAAGAATATCCTCGACAATTAAAAGATTTGCGCCCTCAACCTCGTTTGTGTCAAGGTCCTTTATGATTTTTACAACGCCGCTCGATTTTGTACCGCTGTAGCTTGAAACCGACATAAAATCAATAAAGCATGGAATTGTAATTGCTCTCATAAGGTCGCCCATAAAAACGACCGAGCCTTTTAAAACGCTGACTAAAAGAAGCTTCTCGTCCTTATAGTCGTCTGAAATACGTTTGCCGAGCCTTTGAACGATTTTTTCAAGCTGTTCCTTTGAAAGAAGCACTCTTTCAATATCGTTTTCCATAGTGTATGAATTATCCATCATCCTGCCCCCTGATTACAGTAATTTCGACGGCGTTTTCTGTGTTTTTATTTACGGCATACCGCCCCGAAACGCCGAAGCCTTCAACCCAGACGACATTTTCGCCGTCTGATAAAACCGCCGTACAATTTCTTTTTTCGGGCGGTATTTTTTCTTCATTAAACAGCTTCTTAAGCGATTTAGTAACATTGCGTTTTCTCAAATTAAATCTGTCGCCCTCACGCCTGTTTCTGAAAACCGCAGCAGTGCTTATTTTATCACAATCTATAAGATTATCCAATAGTTCTTTATTAAGTTTTTGTAAATCTTTTTTAACGGAAACTTTAATTCTTTTATCCCCGACGGGCAAGACCGTTTCGCCGCCGTTAAGCGGAAAACCGACCGACCAATCGCCATCGGGTGTTTCCGTTACGGTTTCTGTAAATCCGTTTCTGCTTCTCACGGTAAGACCGCCCGAGACGGTAATACTTTTGCCTTTACCCGCAATACCGAGTATACCGTTAATATTTGCATAGGAGGCATTTGCGCACTTATTGTCCGAAGCATACCTTGTGATTACCCTTTTTCTTATGCATACGGGATAGGATAAAAGCAATTTTTCGTCTATCCTGTTATCCTTACAGCATATGCCGTACGCCTCTTTTGCTTTTTCGGATAAAAAAGCTTCATCATCATTAGCCAAAGAGATAAGCCTTTGAAATGAACACAGAACGGACGGATTTATTTCTTCAAGAACAGGCAGAACTCTGTTTCTTATTTTGTTCCTCGAATAATCGGAGTTTAAATTCGTGCTGTCGGTAACATAGGTAAGATTATTGTCGATTATATATTGCTCAATCTGCTTTCGGTCGGTTTCAATAAGCGGTCTTATGATATTGCCCCGCTTCGGCGGAATCCCGCAAAGACCTTTATTCCCCGCGCCCCTTGTAATGTTAAGCAAGACCGTTTCCGCATTATCGTTTAAATTGTGCGCCGTGGCGATCGTTCCGTCTTTGCCCGCGACAGACCGAAAGACGTCGTACCGAACGTTCCTGCCGCACTCCTCCTCACTTTGCTTTCTCTGCTTTGAAAGAGCGGGAATGTCGAAATGAAAGACCCGAAGCTCTGTTTTGAGGGATTCGCAAAGAGCTTTGCAAAACCGCTCGTCCCTCTCAGCCTCCTCGCCTCTTATGCCGTGATTTACGTGTACGGCAACAAGAGTGATGTTAAGCTCCTGCTTTAATTCGTTAAGAACATGTAAAAGGCTTACGGAATCCGCCCCGCCCGAAAGCCCGACGGCAACTCTGCCGCCCGAAGGCAGCATATCGTATTTTTTAATGACCGACAGAACGCTTTTACTGTTCATTTCTGTATTTCTCCACCGACGAGAACAGCGTAAATTCCTTAGTCCAATTAAGGTCAACATCGCCCATACCGCCGTGGCGGTTTTTAACCACAAGCACCTGAGCCTTATTGTCGTTTGCCGCGTTCAAGGCGGCAACCTCGGCGTCGTCCTCCTTGCCCGAGCTTTCGTAATAGCCCTCTCTGTAAAGCATAAGAACTATATCCGCGTCCTGCTCGATAGAGCCGGATTCGCGCAAATCCGAAAGCTGCGGACGGTGCGCCTTGCCGCGCGCGTCCGTTGAACGGTTAAGCTGTGAGCAGGTTATAACAGGAATATGTAAATCCTTAGCCATCAGCTTTAAATCCCTTGTGATTTCGGAAACCTCCTGAACTCTGTTTTCTGTTTTCTTTTTGCCCGTCATAAGCTGTAAATAGTCTATTATTACGCATTCAACATCCTTCATCTGCCTTACCCTTGCCTTCATCTCGGGTACGGTGATGGTTGAAGCGTCGTCAAAATAAAGCTCCGCTTCATTAAGCGCGGAAGCCGCTTCGGCAATTCTGCCCCATTCTTCGGGTGAGATCTCGCCCGTACGGAATTTACTGCTTTCGACCCTCGCTTCGGTTGCAAGGACTCTCTGCGCCAACTGCTCGTTTGACATTTCGAGCGAGAAAAACACTACCTTTCTCTTTTTCATAGCTATGTTCCTCGCGACATTCAGCGCGAAGCTCGTTTTACCCATAGCAGGTCTTGCGCCTATTAAAATCAAGTCTGACTTATTAAAGCCCGTGGTGTATTTATCAAGCATTGAAAAGCCCGAGGGAATACCTAAATATTTTTCCCTGTCGGGAGAGGTTTTTCTTCTTAAATCCTCAAAAACCTCGTCGGCTATAATGTCGCCGAGCCTTTTAGGTCCCGTTCCCGTTCTGCCCTGACGAATATCGTATATTTTCTGCTCGGCGCTGTTAAGAACTATATCCGCCGCCGCGTCCGCCGCCGCCGCGTCATTCGCAACCTCTTTCGCCATATTCATAAGAGAGCGCAGTATAAACTTTTCCTTGACGATATTCGCATACGCCTTCGCATTTGCGGTTGAGGGCACAAGCTCCGCCAGCTGCGCAAGATAGTTCCTGCCGCCCGCTTCGTCGTAAACGCCCTTTTCTTTAAGTTCTTCAAGAACAAGCAGAGCGTCATATTTCTGACCTAAAGCGTCAAGGTTTACGATCGCGGAATAGATCTCTCTGTGCTGAGGAATATAGAAGCACTCGGTTCTGAGAATTGACGCAACCTCGGGAAGGCACTGTCTTTTCATAAGCAGACAGCCGAGAACCGCCTGCTCGGCTTCAAGGCTGTAAGGCTCTGTTTGGTTGTCAAATAAATTGAAATCCATATTCTTCACCTTTAAAATTATTCGCCGACCTCAACGTAAAGCTTTGCGGAAATATTCTGATAAAGCTTAACCTCCGCTTCGTATGTCCCGAAATTTTTGATGTCGTTCATGGTGATTTTTCTTTTGTCAACCTCAACGGAAAGCTGATTTTTGATTTCCGAGGCGACCTCTTTTACGGTAACCGAACCGAAAAGCTTCCCGTTCTGCCCCGCCTTTGCGCGGAGCTTCACGGTTTTGCCCTCGATTTTTTTCTTTGACTGTTCGGCGTTTGCAATTTCAACGTCGATTTTATGCTTCTTTGAAGCCTCGCTGTTGTTATACTCCGTAATAGTCTGCGCGTTTGCTTCTACCGCAAGCTTTTTCGGGAGAAGAAAATTCCTCGCGTATCCGTCGGAAGCTTTAACCTTTTCGCCTTTTTTGCCTAAGCCCTTAACATCTTCTTTAAGAATTACTTCCATAATAACCTCCGAAATATTATAAATTATTAAAATATTTATCGATCTGCTCCTGAAGCTGTATTTTTATGTCTTCAATATCCGCTGCGTCAATCTGGCATGCCGCCATGGTCTGATGCCCGCCGCCGCCGAATTCTTCCATAATAAGCTGGACGTTAACCGCGCCCATTGAGCGCGCGGAAATATTTACAACGTCGTCCGTCATAAACAGCACGAACGAAGCCTTAACGTCGTTAACGGTTAACAGCTCGTCAGCCGCCTGAGCGCAGATAATTCTTATATCCTTTGCCGAAATATCCGCAACCGAAATTGCGCAGCCGCTGTATTCATAAGCCGAAAGCACGATCTGACCGCGCAGCTTCTGATTTTCAAGACTGTTGTTAAAGAATTTCTTTACCGTAACCGTATCCGCGCCCTTTGAACGAAGCAGAGCCGCCGCCTCAAAGGTTCTTGTACCCGTCCTTAAAACAAAGTTTTTAGTGTCAAGCATAATACCCGAAAGCAGGGCGTTTGCAACAAGCGGGGTAATGCTTACCTTATTTATATATTCCATAAGCTCCGTAACCATTTCCGAAGCGGAGGATGCGTGCGGCTCGTGGTAGAAAATAACCGCATTGTCTATGCAGTCGACCGTTTTCCTGTGATGGTCTATAACTATAACCGAGGGCGCTTTTTCATAAACAGCCTTGCTCTCAAGGAAATCCGCCTTATGGGTGTCGACAACAATAAGAAGCGTCTTTTTGCCTATCATATGCTCGGCATAATCGGGGACGACCAAAAAACCGTCCATATTATTTTCCTTAAGCAGATTCACAAGCGGCATTGCAAGACTTGTTTTTTTTGAAAGGACTATTCTTGCATCCGTACCCAAATCCTGACAGGTTTTAAGTATTCCCACAGCCGCGCCCAACGCGTCGAGATCGGAAAACTTATGCCCCATAATAAGCACGTTCTCGGCATTTCTTATGGTTTCCGCCATAGCGGAGGCCACAACCCTTGTGCGAACCTTCGTATGTTTTTCAACTCCGCTTGAAACTCCCCCGAAAAAGCGGTAGCTTTCATCGGGATTCTTCAGCGCAAGCTGATCGCCGCCCCTGCCCAGCGACATATCAAGCGCCTGCCTTGCCGAGCTTTCGGCGTCACTGAGCGTGTCGCCCCTGCCCGTACCGACGGAAAGGGTTATCCCGACGGGTTTCCCGCCGTAGGCATAGCTGCGTACCTGCTCAAGGATACCGAACTTATCCGCAATCATCTTTTCAAGCTCCGATTCGGGTACAATGAAAATAAATCTGCCGCTGCCGAGCTTTCGGAAAATTCCCGAATAAGAGGCGAACCAGCTTTCAATCATTCTTTCAATGTTCGCTGTGATCTCGGCGCACTCGCTTTCTTTATAAGAGCGGTAAATTTCGTCAAGGCTGTCAACCGCTACAAGCGAAACCGAAGGCTTTGACAAATCGTACCGTCTTGAAATATCCTTCAAAACCGTGTCGTCAACATAATAAAGAGCGTAGGCGTGTTCGCCCTTATAATCGATATGAGAAAAATAGACCGTGTATTTTTTACCGTTTATCTCCGCGTCGAAGCTCGGAGAAACGCCTATCTGCGTTTTTCCCCTGCCGCCCGTAAAGGACTTCACGCTGTCGCTTTGAAGCCCTGCGCCGCTCATTACATAATTTCTGAAAAGTATGTTATACCACAGGATTTTGTCGGTGCTGTCAAATATCAAAACAGGCAGAGGGAAATTCTTTAAATTTCCCGTTTCGTCCGCCGACAGCTCACCGTTTAAAGCCGCAACCGTGTTTTTGACCTTTTCAAAAGCATTATTCGTTTTAAAAAACACGAAAACGGTTACGGCTAAAGAAACCGCAAGCTCCGCGAGCGCCGCCCGCCGATTAAAATACGCTGTAACCGCGCACATGGCGAACAGCACTATTATTAAAACGAACGTTCCGGTATTGGTTCTTATAAATCGCTTAAGCCTCAAGCGTTACACCTCCATAATGATAGGCAACACCATAGGATTGCGCTTGGTTTTGCCGTACATAAGATGCGACACACCGTCACGCAGTCTGTTCTTTATAGTACCGTAATCCGTAATATTCTCATACATACAATCGGCAAGAATGTTTTCGCAGACGCGCCTTGTTTCGTCCATAAGCTCCTCGGACTCGCGCACATATACGAAGCCTCTTGTGATTATTTCGGGACCCGATACCACATCGCCCGTCTCCTTTTCTATTGAAGCGGCGATAATAACAATGCCGTCTTCGGCAAGCTTTGTTCTGTCGCGCAGAACAACCGAGCCGACGTCGCCGACGCCCGAACCGTCAACAAAGACCATACCAGACTGAACCTCGCCCGCAAGGCTGATTTTCTCGTCGGTTATTTCAACTACCTTGCCGTTGTCCGCAATTATGATATTCTCGGGCGAAATTCCCATAGTAGCCGCAAGCCCCGCGTGCTTTCTCAGGTGCTTCTGCTCGCCGTGGACGGGAATGAAATACTTAGGCTTTACAAGGCTCATCATTATTTTAAGCTCTTCCTGACAGGCATGACCCGAAACGTGAACCTCGTACATTCTCTCATAAACGACCTCGGCGCCCTGCTTTAAAAGCTCGTCAACGACCTTGCCTACCATTTTTTCATTTCCGGGAATCGGCGTTGCGGAAATTATTACATAATCGTTAGGTCCTATATCGACCTTGCGATGCTCTGAAAACGCCATTCTGTAAAGCGCCGACATCGGCTCGCCCTGACTTCCCGTGGTAATTACCACCATTTTCTCGGAAGGATAGCGGTTTATGGAATCAATGCCCACAAGAACCCCATCGGGAATTTTTATATATCCGAGCTCAGCCGCTACGGAAACAACGTTTTCAAGGCTTCTGCCCGAAAGCGCAACCTTTCTGCCCAAGCTTTCGGCAACGTTGATTATCTGCTGAACCCTATGAATATTGGAAGCGAAGGTTGCAACTATAAGCCTTCTGCCGTTCGCCTTTGCAAACAGCGTTTCAAAGGTGGCACCCACCTTTCTTTCCGATTCCGTAAAGCCGGGCTTTGCGGCGTTGGTAGAATCCGAAAGAAGCGCGAGAACCCCTTCTCTGCCGAGAGAAGCAAGCCTTGCCATATCTATTACCCCGCCGTCAATGGGCGTGGTGTCGATTTTAAAGTCCCCTGTCTGCACGATAACGCCCGCGGGTGATTTAATCGCGAGCGCAACCGCGTCGGGAATCGAATGGTTAACATGTATAAACTCAACCTCAAAGCATCCGAGAGTGACCTTATCGCCGGGATTTACCACGTTAAGCTTAGCCTTATCAAGCAGCTTATGCTCTCTGAGCTTCCCCTCAATAAGACCTATTGTAAGCCTTGTCGAATAAACGGGTATGTTCAAATCCTTTAAAAGATACGCAAGACCGCCGATATGGTCCTCATGACCGTGAGTTATGAATATACCCTTAACTTTGTCGGCATTTTGAAGCACATAAGAAAAATCGGGTATTACAAGGTCAACGCCGAGCATATCCGGATCGGGAAATTCAAGACCGCAGTCGACCAATATCATCTCGTCGCGGCATTCGTAGAGAGTCATATTCTTGCCGACCTCGTTAAGACCGCCTAAAAACGCAATTCTGACAGGCTCCGACGGCTTTTTCGGAACGCCGCCCCTCTTATTCGTATTTCTTGTCTGTTTTTTGTTCTGCTGTGTTTTTTGAACGCCTGTTTTTTTTGCCGACTGTGAAAAATATTTTTTACCCGCTGTATGCGATGCTTTGTTTTTTGCGGGCGCAGCGCCGCTTTGAGTCCTTTTGTGGTTTTCGTTTTTCGGGGCGGAAGCGCTTTCGGACGCCCTGCTCTGCTGTGACTTCTGTTCAGTTTTGTTTTTTGCCATTAAAAATTTTTCTCCTTAATCTCTTTAAAAATATATCTTGCGGCTTCAAAGCACGGGAAGCCGATAAAATCCGTATTTAAAAATTTACAAATAAGCATATTTACAGATTATGACCTTACGGATCATAACCCAAGCGAGGGATGCGATCGTTAGCAAGCACCGGTTCAAGCGAATTTTATGGCGCATTGCTCCGATTTAAATATAATACCTTAATTTACGTCGGGTGTCAATTGTACAATATGTTTTATTTTTCCTTTTATTTTTCCCAAACGTCGGAAAATTTCACGGCGGGAGCTGTCTCCCACCGCAAAAATTTATTTTTCAAGAAGCTCCTCAGTCTGACGGCAAAGCTCTTTTGATATTTCGTAGCTGTTCGCTTCGGAAATTAGGCTTAACATTTTTCCCGTTCTCGACGGGGTAACAAGCACGCTGCCGTAAGGATATTTAAGGAGTATGCCCTCTCTTGTAATCTCGCAGTTCTCGCCGCCGCACTTTTTTGCAAGCATACTCGGCAGGAAATTTATTTTAATCCGCTTTCTCGAAACAAAAAACGGCGGCAGATCCCGTAAAAGCCTCGGAAGGCTCTTACCCGTCCGATCGATTATACCGAGTAATTTAACCGAAGTAAACAAAGCGTCGCGCATAAAAAGCTGTGATGAGGATAAGGCTCTCGCCTCGGCGTCGTTAACGTTCTGCGCCGACATATAGTAGCGCAGTATCCTCCTGCCGTTTTTCCGCGCAATTTCGTCAAATACGCGCGGAGCGTTAAAGGGCACGGCGACGTCCCTGCCGTTTTCGGTTTCGTAATTTACGCATATTCCCAACAGCTTATCATGCGTTACCCAACCGCAGCCGCGGTGAAACGCCGAAACAGACGAACCGTCCGAGCTTATTTTAAACGTTATTTCATCACCCTGCCCGCACCCGAGTCTGTACAGGCAGTCCTCCATAAGCATCAGGATTTTTTCGTTGCCCGATTTTACAAGGCAGGAGCTGTCGGAAAGCTCGGATTCGCTCTGCCTTATAAGCTCGCGCCTGTACATAAGTCCCACGCCCGTCATATCCGACACATCTCGGCAGGAATGCGGATCGCACCGTGAAAATTCACGGTATTTTATCCTGTTTTCAATATCCCTCTGCACATAAGTTTCAAGCGGCAGTCCGCCCTCGCCGCAGATGTTTATGCGGATCTCCGAATTTCTTTCGGATATAAAAATTCCCGCTTCAAGTCCGCAGAAAAGCACATAAAACTTAAGCTGCGAATAAAAGCCTTCTCCGAAATTACGCACATGGCTGCCGTGAGCGATTAAAGCGCCGATAACGGAGTAAGCGGTCGACCTTGAGAGAATCCCGCCGTCCGTTGCGATTCCGACTTTTTTGCCGACAGAGCTGCTTGCAAGCGCCTGCCCTATTACAGAAGCGCTCACAGGATCTATTTCCGCACCCGTTGTGCCCGAAATTCCGACGTCCGCAAAAATTTCCGACGCGGTTTCATAGTATTTTATATCCTTTGAAATATCCGCTCCCATCTCAACGGTCTTTTCGGGCCAAATTGTTATATTGGAGCCGATAATCGCATTCTGATTAACCGTTGACGAAGCGCCGACCACACTGTTTTCGTAAATTCTCGCGCCTGTTTTAATCACGGTATTTTCACAGATTACCGCGTCGTTTATAACGCAGTTTTTCTGCACCCTGCAAAGATTCAAGATGTGCGACCGCCTTATTTTGCAGTTATCGCCTATTAAGCATCCGTCGCCCAAGCAGGTGTATGGACCTATAACGGCGTTGTCGCCGATTGTAACGCCGCTTCCTATATAGCAGGGCGGAATAATATTGTAGTTACCTTTGGGCATTTCATCCTTTACATATATTCCCTCGGCGCTCTGCGGCAGCTTCACAGACACCTTTTTGTCCATAATATCGTTACAGCACTGCTTATATGCGCTCATACCGCCTATATCGCACCAATATCCCTCCGCCGAACAGCGCAAAACGCGTTTGCCGTCGGAAAGGATTTTAGGGAAAAGATCCTTTGAAAAATCAAAGAAGGTGTTTTCGGGAACATAGCTCATAATTTGCGGGTTAATAATATAAATGCCCGTATTTATGCAGTCCGAAACCGCGCCCGACCACTGCGGTTTCTCTGTAAAGGCGTTAACCTTGTCAGAGCTGTCAAACTCAACCACGCCGTACTCTCTCGGGTCTTTAGCTCTCGCGCAGACTATTGTAACATCGGCATTTTTTGAAATGTGAAAATCCATGACGCTCTTTAAGTTAAAATCACATATGCAGTCGCCGCTCATAACCAAAAAAGGCTCGGTAAATTTCCGCGACGCATTTTTAACCGAGCCTGCAGTTCCCAACGGCTCGCTCTCCTTAAGTACCGTAATCTTATCTTTATCCGAACATTCGTTAAAAATATAGTCCTCTATTCTCTCCGCCATGTATCCCACGGTGAGCGTTATATCGTCGAACGAATTTGCGCGGAGCAAATCCAAGGTGTACCTAAGCACCGGCTTTGAGAACAGCTTTACCATGGGCTTAGGCGTCGTTGAGGTCATAGGACGGAGTCTTTTTCCGCTTCCGCCCGCCATAATTACCGCTTTCATCTTCATTCCCCCGAAAATAAAGTCTGTAATTAGTATTACCTCACAGCGATAAAAATAATCTTTTTATTGTTAAAGTTACGATTTAATGTTAAAATCCTATTATATAAAATGATCAAACGCAAAATTCGGGGAGGCGTTTATTAAATATGAGCGACAGACCTAAGGTTGAAATGTTTACGGACGGCGCATGCTCGGGTAATCCCGGCCCCGGAGGGTGGGGAACCATTCTGCGCTGCAACGGCAAAGAGAAGGAGCTTTCGGGAGGAGAACCCCGAACCACAAACAACAGAATGGAGCTGACCGCCGTTATAAAGGGTCTTAAAGCGCTTAAAAAGCCGTGTAACGTAACGCTTTACAGCGATTCAAAATATGTCTGCGACGCGCTTGAAAAGGGCTGGGCAAAAAAATGGCAAAAAAACAATTGGAAAAAAAGCGACGGTAAGACGGCGCTTAATATACCGCTGTGGGAGGAGCTTTTAACGCTTTGCGACATCCACAGTCTTAACATAATCTGGATTAAGGGACACGCAGGTCATCCCGAAAACGAAAGGTGCGACGAAATGGCGGTTAAAGAAAGCAAAAAATATTCGTAAATTCTCAAAGTAAATGCAACAGTACGAAAAGATGGCAATTACCATGA
>CAZLCG010000016.1:0-39470 GCA_964557975.1 uncultured Eubacteriales bacterium | reverse complement strand
ACAGGATCGGAAATGACCTGATGAATTTATCGGAGGTAACTCAAATGAAAAACAAGAACAACACTACGGAATTGGTATTTATACTTGACCGTTCAGGCTCAATGGCGGGGCTTGAGAGCGACACCATCGGCGGATTCAATGCGCTGATCGAAAAGCAGAAAAAGCAGGACGGCAGGTGCTATGTCTCAACAGTGCTTTTTGATAATTACAGCGAGGTTATCCACGATAGGGTGAACCTTGAAAGCATCAAGCCTATGACTGACAAGGATTATTGTGTTCGCGGATGTACAGCTCTGATTGACGCGATCGGCGGCGCAATTCATCACATAGCCAATATACACAAGTACGCAAGACCCGAGGATATTCCCGAGCATACAATGTTTGTAATTATGACGGACGGATACGAGAACGCAAGCCATATCTATACAAGCGACAGAGTAAAGGTAATGATTGAGCATGAGAAGAAAAAATACGGTTGGGAATTTCTTTTTATCGGCGCAAATATTGATGCTGTTGAAACCGCAAGCCGCTTTGGAATATCCAAAGACAGAGCGGTAAATTATCACGCTGACAGTCATGGTACATGCATTGCGTATGATACAGTGTCGGATACAGTCAGCTGTATGCGCGCTTGTCTGCCTATATCAGACGACTGGAGCGACAATATAAATAAAGATTATAACAGTAGAAAAAAAGACTGAAAATCATACGGTTAATCTCGTGAGAATTGCGTGTCCCGATTTTTCTTCAAAGTCCATACCGCCGCCGTGGAGCAAAATCCTCGGCGGCTTTTTTGTATATTTTCGTATATTCTTCGCTGTGAACAACTTTCGGAACGACCTCAAAGATTTACAAATAAACGAATCAGCACACTCTAAAGCCTGTGTCCGATGAGCATTATTTGCAAACGATATAACCTGCGGCTTCATCACAGTAATGAGTTCGTATGTACTCACGGCAAAGTTCAACCTGATTGCCTATACTTTCTCCCCTACCCGTAAGCTTTGATTTTCTCGAATAAATTGCAATTACATTAGAAGTATTCTTCATAAACATCCCTCTTTGACTTTATGATATATTATATATTGCAGCATATTATACGTTAACATATTTGTAAAGTGCGTTATTTTCGTATACAAAAACAATAATTTTTCAAGATAAATGTATTGAAACTACAAATATTCGCTAAAAAAAGTGTGAATTTATATTGATTATTCGCATATATTTGTGTATAATATAATCAATAAATACATTTTGGAGGTAAGCTTTATGTATTTGACAAGAAAAATAGACACATATTTAATGAACTGGAAAAACAGCGAAGACAGAAAGCCTCTTATAGTAAAAGGGCCAAGACAAATCGGGAAGACAGAATCAATCAAGAAGTTTGCAAAAGATAACTATAAAAGTGTTGTTGAAATCAATTTTGTTACTTCAGAAAAATATAAGAAAATAACTTCTGACGGGTATAGCGCCGAGTCGGTTATAAAAAATATATCTCTAATTGATCCATCGCATAAATTTATCCCCGAAGAAACCTTAATATTCTTTGATGAAATTCAAGAATATCCTGAAATTGCAACATCGCTTAAGTTTTTCAGCATTGACGGGCGTTTTGATGTGATTTGCTCAGGCTCACTTTTGGGCATTAACTATAATAGAATTGAAAGCAATAGTGTCGGTTATAAAACTGACTATAATATGTACTCTCTTGATTTTGAAGAGTTCCTTTGGGCGAAAGGGTACACATCAGATACAGCGGAAGATATGCTTACCCATATGAAAGAGTTGAGACCTTTTTCCGAGCTTGAAGATTCTGTGTTCTCTTCTCATTTTTTGGATTACTGCATTCTTGGCGGTATGCCTGCTGTAGTTCGTGAATTTATCAAGAATAAAACATTTGAAGGAACTCTCGATATTCAACATCAATTACTTGCAGACTACAAGGAGGATATTCGTAAATATGCTGAAGGTGTAGACCAAACACGTATTATCAATGTGTTTAACAGTATCCCTATACAACTTGCTAAGGAAAATAAGAAATTCCAGTTGTCAAAAGTAGAAAAAGGCGCACGTTTTAAAGATTATCGAGGATGTATTGAATGGCTTGAAGATGCAGGTATGGTTCATATGTGCTATTGCCTTAATAATGCTGAATTACCACTCAAAGGCAACTATGATATTAACAAGTTTAAGATATATTTTTTCGATACCGGACTTTTTGTTGCACTCCTTGATGATGAGGCTCAGGAAGACTTGAGGGCAAATAAAAACTTGTCTGTATACAAGGGTGCTTTGTATGAAAGTATTGTAGGAGAAGCACTTGTAAAGGCAGGTTATCAACTATACTATTTCAAACGCGAAGACTCTACTCTTGAAGAGGATTTTTTTGTTCGAACAGCCGGCAAATTGATACCTATAGAGGTAAAGGCAAAAAACAGTAAATCAAAATCGTTGGCACAACTTATTAAGAGCGATAAATATTCTGACATATCCTATGGAATTAAATTCTGCGCAGGAAATATTGGGTTTGAAAACAATATATATACTTTCCCATATTATTGTACATTTTTGCTTAAAAGATTTTTAAAGGATATGGGTTAGTCTAATTCTTAATCGTGTGTGGCTATTTAGAATTTATGGGTGATGTATATGGATAGATTTTCTGATAAGGTAGAAGCATTTATTTCAGATTTTGGAAAAGGACGAAAAATGGTGCTCTCAACATCTGAAAAAAATAAGGTATCTTTACGAATGATGAGCATTGTTCAAATTGATGGTATGTTCTATTTTCAAACTGATATAAACATGAAAAAGTATTATCAAATTACATTAAATAGCAATGTTGCCTTGTGTATAGATAATATTCAGATAGAGGGTATATGTAAAGAAATAGGACGCCCTTTGAAAAACACACCTTTTTGCGATGTATTTCGGGAATGCTTCAAGGGTTCGTATGATGCTTATTCATCATTGAAAAATGAAAGACTTTTTTCTGTAAAACCATTGTACATAGAACGTTGGATATATCAAGATGGTGTTCCGTATATTGAAACTTTTGATATGAATACACAACAATATAAATTCGATAAATATTTAGGGGTATAAATTCCTGTTTATCGGAATAAAAAACCGAACATTGAATTTGAAACCGTTAAAATCTCTCGACAAGGGAGCGCAAGTTCAAGCCTCCCATGTAAGCGGGAGGCGTCGAACGATTTGCGTTTGACGGAGAGATTGATTTTTATTATAAAATATTTTGTATAAATCTCTCCGTCACTTCGTGACAGCCGCAAAGGCTGCGACTGCGGATTGAGCGGAAACAGACAGCCGTAATATTTTACAATCAACAACAAAGGGCAGGATTTTTTCCTGCCCTTTATATTTACCTGTCATTTCAACCGCGATGGGTTTTCGGTATCCCGTTCTATTCTGTTGATATAACCGATATAGGTCTTGCCTTATTCCCCTACAAGCAGTAATTTTGCGCTTATCGGGAAATGGTCGCTCGGGTAAACCCCGTCGTATGTCGCGGTAACCACGTCATAGCTTTCTACGTCAAAGCCCTCTTTTGAAATCATAATATAATCAATACAGGGATTGTCAAGCTCCTTGCCGAAATTCTGATAGGTGCAGGAAATTTCGGGATCTTCCACCCTGTATTTTACGTCGTCGAAATTCTCGACGGCTTTCTCATATGTAAGCGAATCCTCGCTGTCATTAAGGTCGCCCGTAAGAATACTCGGCAGATTTCCGAACTGCGAAATCTTTTGAAGCACAACGTCAATTCCGTTAATTCTCGCCTGCTCGCTCGCATTGTCAAGGTGGGTATTGAAAACAACAAACCGCTTTCCGTTTTCCTTAACCTCCAGAATGACATAACTGCAAACTCTGTAACATCCCGCTCCCCACGAAATACTCATTTCTTCGGGCGTTTCGGACAGCCAGAACGAGCCTTTATCTATCAGGTTAAACTTTTCGCTGTTATAGAATACGGGACAGCTTTCGGGATTATCCGAACCGTCACGGTAGGTGATGATGCTGTCATACTGCGGAAGTCTTGCGGTTAAATAACTGTAATGCTCCGCCATAACCTCCTGAAAACAGATAACATCGGGCGACACGCAGGAGATGTTCCTCATAACGAGATCCGCGCGGTAATACCAGCTTTTTTTGCCCGTATCGCCGTTGTTTATATACCTGACGTTTGCGCTCATAACGGTGATTTCACCCGCCGAGTTGCCGTTGGTGATTGTAACCGCCTGCTTTTCGGATTGCTTATAGCTGTAATAGTAGCCGTAACGAAGCACGGCGACCGTAACGACCGCGATTAAGGCGGCTGACGCCGCAAGTGCGGCAGTCGCGGCAATAATTCTTTTTGCTTTGCTCATATTTCCCTCCTGAATTCCGAAACATAACCCGCTTCTCACCTGCCGGCACGGTCAGTGCTTCTCAGCCGCAGAGGCGGGGAGTCTGCGTTTAGGTTATATGTTTTTCTTTACAAGGCTTAATGCCATTCGCCTATATATTTTTTGTATTCATCCGCGTAAGCGTCAACAAGCTGTGATGCAAGCGAATATGAATTTACAAGCGGATGAACCGTCAGCGCCTTAACCGCTTTTTCACGGTTACGCTCCGTAATCGATTCGACCGTCAGGTTCTCATAAAGCTTAACGGCTCTGATAAGATTTTTATGCATTTCGGGCAGATCGGAGGTTATCCCGTGCGGATGCGCGCCGTCCTTATCTACAGTGCAGGAAACCTCGCACACATCGTTTTCGTTTAAGAAATCGACCGCGCCGCCGTTTGGAACGGAAAGCACCATTTCAACCCTTTCTCCCGTATGAACCGCCCTTATAAATTGCAGGGCAACTGCGGCGTAACTGCCGTTTTCGGGCTGTTTTATATAGTCCTCAACGCTCGGAACAGGGAATTTTTCCTCACGCACCTTTCCGCTTTCTATTGAGAAATAACTGTTTTCACGCATGGCATAATGGCGCATAAAGCACTCGAACGCCCTGTCAAAGTCACTGTCAATATCAATGCCCTTTAATTCCTCAGTCATATCCTCGTTAATTTCGAGTATCGTTTCACCGCGTGTTTTTTGACTGCTCAAAACGGAATTGATCGCCTTTTCGCTGTAATAGTAGAAATACAAATACTCGTTCGGCAGAAAATTATCGCAGATTTTTATAAGCTCAGGGCTGAAAAGACGCATTTCCGTGTCCTTATAAAGCCTCGGATGAGAAAGAATTTCATCCGTTACATCCCTGCCGTCGGCGCGAAAGCCGTAAAACCACGAAAGGTGATTAAGACCTACGCACTCCGCCGAAAATTCGTCACAGCCGAGCATTGCTTTGAGCTGGCGAAAAAATCCGCTCGGAGCGTCGCACACGCCGTAAACATTGTTATAGCCCATAGTTCGAAGCGCCTGTGTTACAAGCCCGCTCGGGTTGGTAAAGTTAAAGATCAAAACATCCCTGCTTGAAACCCTTTTTATTATTTCGCAGTAATCTGTAAGCGTGCGGATACTGCGAAGCGCCATCGCAAAGCCGCCCGCGCCCGTGGTTTCCTGCCCCAGAACGCCTAAATTCAAAGCGGTACGCTCGTCGAACACTCTGCCCCTATCCCCCTCGGCGCGAATTGTTGTTATGACATAATCTGCGTCCGTAAGTGCCTCCTCGGCGTTATCCGTCAGCGAAAAATACAGCTTAGGATTGATAAGAGAAGCTATGCGCTTTGATATTTTGCCGTAAAGCGACAGCTTATCCCTGTCCGTGTCCATAAACACAACCTCGGTAATGCCTGTTTCGTCCGCGCCGAGCGCTATTGATTTTGCAAGAAACGGCGAACGTACTCCCCCGCCGCCTAAAACTGTAAGCTTCATTTTTCTCCTTTAAAAACGTGAAATAACTTTTTTAATTCTTTAAACCGCCCTGCCAAGGACAACGCCCTGTGGTATTTGGTCATTCTGTTTTCAAACTCCGAGCGTTTATATGTAAACGGACGCTTTGCAAGCTCGTCATAAAGAGGATGAAGAGCTTTGCCGCAATCCTCAAAATTTGCCTGAGCCGCAAAAACTATTATATTTTTGTCATCGGGCAAGCAAAGAGTATCGCCGCTTACGGGAACAACGACCCGAAACAGATAGCACTGCTTTGCGATCTCGTCACCGTCTTTTCTGTGCATGTGCGTAAATTCGTATGCAAGCGTGCAGTCCTTTATTCTGCCCGTTTCGTGCATGCTGTATAGATCCCAAGCGCCTATGCTTTCAAAGCAGTCACAGACCGCCGCGCTGTATTTTTTCGTACCGCTTGTAAACACCGCTTCTCTGTCACCCTTGACGCTTGTCAAAAGAAGCGAAACGCTTTTTGCGCCTTTCGGCAGAGAAAGCTTTTGAGCGTGACAGCTCACAGCGTTATTTACGGCAAACGGAAGTTTAAATTCGTTTTCGCCGCACCTTATTTTTTCGGGGAACTGCTCGGACGGCAACGTCATACCGCCGAAAACGCCGTCAATTCTGTTAGCGTTGCACGACGCAGCTCGCACGTTAAACTCAAGCTCAATATCGCATGGCTTTTTAGCCGATATCTTTTTCTTAAACGGCTTTAACTCAATTATAAAGGTCTTAGGCTCATACGGTTTTATACTGAACTCGACATTGCCCTTAACGAGCTTTGCCTCTGCTTTGTATTCCTCGCTCGCGTAAGCTTCGACAGCAGACAATATACCGCCGCCTGCCCTTATTAGTACCTTTTTATGCTCTTTGCCGACAGCCTCGTTAACTCTTATAACGATTTTACCGCCGTTGTTTTCCTTTTTAACAGCCCTTATAACTACGCCGTTGTCGGAAATGCCGATGAACGAATAATTGCTCGGCAATACTCCGTCGGAGTTTTCAGGCACAGAGAATACCGCAGGCGGCTGACAAAACCTAATGCCTGCCGACTGTGTGCCCTCAAGGCAGTTGCCCGAATGAGAAAAGATGCCGAACGCATAGCGGTTAAGGCCCAGATCCATACCGCTTTGCTGACTTTCCTTGCTGTAATCGCCTCTCGGAGTGTGTATTCCCGTAAGACGTATTGTATTCCTTTCGGGGTGATCCCAGCCGAATTTGCAATCGCTTAAAACCGATACGCCGAAATTCTCATCGCTTATATCCGCCCAATTCTGCGCGGGAACCTCATATAATTTCGGGGTATTAAGTCCTCTTTTAATCACACCGAGCCCCAAATCGTAGCTCGCCTGCTCGCTTGAAACGGTAAAGGTGAACGGAGTCTTTAAAAGACTTCTCGAAGAACGCCATTCAATTTCATTCTCAACTCTGATAAAATCAGAGCTTTCGCCTAAAATTATTCTTTGTACGAATACCGAACCGCACGCCTTGCGAACAGTTTTGATAACCGCCCTTGCCGCGCCGTTCTCCACGACCTCAAACTGTGGGTTTTCGGCATAAGCCGCAGGGCTTGCCTGAACTTCGGGATAATCAAGCTCCCACGCAGGCCACGGCGCACTGCCGTTATACCTGTGAATTGCCATGCTTATCGGCTTTTTCAGCAGTTCTCTGTTATTTTCCTTATCAAAAACGGACGATATATCGCCGTTCTGAGATAATTTCACTGCGTATTTTGTATTTTCAATTTCCCTGCACGAAACTCGAAGTTCAGTATTCTCATTATAAGGCTTTGAGGACGGTCTGATATTGTATAACGCTATGCCGTTCGGCTGAAGCGACGCTGTGAAAACGACCTTGCCGTTTTGATACTGCGAGGGTGTTTCTTTGCCGTCTGCGCCGACGACCTTTACGAATTTTGTATTTTTCGGAAGGCTTACCCTGCACTCAACCGCTTCGCGGTATTCATATTGCGTCGGGTTTGAAACGGCAACGGTAACGCCCGTTTTAAACGGGTTCTCGATATGCGACGCAATATTGGTTACGGCGTTCGTGTAGATCGTACCGAAATTGTTTAAGGAAAGCATATAGTCATTCCAGCTTCGCTTATAGCAGTAGTGAAGCGAAGTACCGGGCAGATCGTCGTGGAACTGATGGGCTATGACCCTTTTCCACGCAGTGTCAAGCTCATCTTGAGGGTATTTGGAAGCGCCGAGCCAATCTGCTAAAACAGACATTCTCTCTGCCGCGTCTGCAAGCTGTTCGTTGCGCTTATTCCACCGTTTGCCGATTGCACGCGAGGTGTAGCCGCCTACGCCGTGGTCGGTCGAAATCAATTCGTTATTCCAAACGGGTAGCTTGTTTTTCTGTTCGTTTGAAAGCTCCGAATCCATAATGCGGAATACCTTATCAACGCTTACTATCTCAACGTCAATGTCGGATTTCGGGTTCTTTTTATGCTCCGAGACCACCGTCTTTACCGAACGGTCGGTAGGAGAGCCTCCCCTGTCGCCCGTGCCGTGTAAAAGATAGGTCATCGGCAAATTATATTCCTTAATATTCTTTTCGAGTTTTTTCGGAGCGCTTTTGTGCTCCCTTACCTCGGTGACGGTTGAGCTGTAATTCTGAGCGTCCAAAGAAGCGTAAATTTTACTGCCGTCAACGCCCTGCCAAAGCCCCAAATCAAACGGAATTCCGTATGCGGAGCTCCAAGTGAGCTTCTGCGTGGTAAATCCCTTTAAATTTGAGTGCGCTATGACGCTCGGCAGTGCGTAGCCGAAGCCGAAGCAGTCGGGCAAATATATATCAACGCTCTTTTTGCCGAATTTTTCATAAAAATATGTATTGCCGTAAAGAATGTTTCTGAAAAGCGCTTCGGGCGACGGTACGTTGACGTCGCCGTTTTCATAGGCGCTTCCCGTTACGAACCATCTGCCCTCGGCAATATATTTTTTTAACTCCTCGAACTTTTCGGGATAATACTCCTCCATAAGCTCGTAACGGCGGCTTCCCTCAAAGCTGAACACATAATCGGGATACTTTTTAAACAGTCTGAAATTTTTGTCAAGCGTTGCGGGGATATACTCGCGCACTGTCGTTTCAAAATCCCAATTCCAGACAGTGTCAAGGTGCGCCGTAGCAACCGTATAAATAGTAGGCTTTTTACCCATAGTTTATTTTCCTTTTTTTCTCTTTTTAACTGTCCTGACGATTACCGCAGTACCTGCCGCAACAACGGCAGCCGCGCCGACCGCGCCGAAAAAGCAGGGCAAAAATACTGTCTTAAATTCATGATAACCGTGGTTTCTTATGTAAAGGTTATTTACCTTACTGTCAACCAAATCATCATAGTATAAGGTTTCCGAGGTAAAATCCGTAAGGTTCGACTCTTCAAGCGTAATTGTGCGGACGCCATGGTTGTTGCCGTAGCTGTAATAGCCTACGGCAGGCGTTGCGACAAGCTTAATTCCCTTATACACGCCCGCAAAATCGTTTACATGGTCGTGACCGAACACCGCGCCTATTACGTCGCCCACCTCAAGCCAGCTGTCAAACTGACCGCCGTTGTAATCGGGCGAGCAGGGCGCTTCGTTAACATTGCCCTCATAAACCGTATCGGGGTCAGCCTTATAATAATTATCGCTCTTGGCGCCGTGACCCTTGAACGAGCCCTCAGTTCCCTTCTCGACAACATCGAACATCTCATAGACCTCGGGAACGATTATATGCTGAAATACTATCGACGGCACGGCTTTTCCGCCGTTTTCCGTTTTAAGACCTTCGGCGGTGCTTTTATACCACTCGGTTTGGTCGGGATGAACGTAGCCGTAGCCACCGCCCTCCTCCTCGGTCGCGTAAGGGTTAGAGTCCATAAACCAAAGGTTAAACGCTGTTTCAGCGCCGTCCGAGCTTAATATGGGAAGATTATAATTGCAAACGCCCGTCATCTCCTCGCCCTCAACGGCAAGGCAGGTACCGTATTTTTGAAAACAGCTTAAAATAAATTCCTTTGCTTCTTCCTCGGTCATACCGTTGTTTTCATTACAAAGCCCCTCGTGGTCGTGATTGCCGAAAACAAGAGCAAACGGTATATTTCTTTCGTCAATAAGCTGCGCAATTTTGTCAACAGCCTGCTCGGTTTTCTCTTTATTTACTCCGTTCCAATCCCCTGCGGTATTGTCGCCCAGAAGTACAACAAGATCGGGCTTAGCAAAGTCAAGAGCCGCTTCGGCAAGCGCAAGACTCGGCTTCTGCGGCGTGTCCGTGTCCTGAATATCGGCAAGAACAAGGATTTTAAATTTGCCGTCATTTGAAAAACGCAGGGTATTATCATTTTCAAGCGCTGATGCGGAAATAAACATACAATTCATTAAAAGACAAAAGACAAGAGCTATACCTAAAAGCTTAATCGGTCTTTTCATCTTCATTTTCCTCCGTTGATTTTTCACGAGCCTCTTTTTCGGCTCTTTTCTTTTTTATGAATTTCGGTGTTATTTTGTCGATAAGCGAAAATACCTTTCCCCATTCGGCGTCGGCGTTTTCACTGTCCTTTATAAGCTGTTCCTCCATATTGTAATAGACTAAGTTCACGCCGCACTTGGGGCAGTTCTGTTTAAGGTAAAAAACGCTCAGTTTTTCACCGCATTTAGGACAGGTATTATTCATTAGGGACACCTCCGTCGCTCATTTTTCTTGAAAGCTCCTCGCGTCGGATTTTCATCTCATCTCTTATTTTTTCAAGCTTTTCGCCCGTTAAATCATAAAACGCGTAAGGGATTAGAGATAAAAGCCCGAGAGCGTAAGGAACAACGGTAAACAGCGCCCAAATATAAAAATCGGTGCGGTCGCCTTTAAGGGTTACGGTTTCGCCCGCTGAATTTTTTTGGAACGAAAGACCGATAATCGGCAAAAGCGCCGTGCCGAGCGACGTCGAAACAGAGCCTGTCAGCTTACCGACAAAGGTAAGAACCGAAAAGCTGACGCCCTCGTTTCTCTCGCCCGTTTTCCATTCCATATAATCGACGGTGTCGCCTATCATCTCCGTAGGAATAACCATATTTATTGTATTAAAGAAGCTGAATACAAAATTCTGAAGCATCAAAAGCACGGATATGACGACTATATTATTGTTATAGAATTTAAGTCCCAAGATAAAAACTAACGTGCTTACAACAAAACGGCACACAATGTTGAGTATAACTATCTGCCTGTTATTGAGCCTCTTTTTTAGCTTGGGGATAAGCAGATATGTAAGGAAGCCGAAAATTGAACCGGGTAGGTTTATCCACAATACAGCCGAGTTAAGATTAAGCACCTCCGAATAATAATAGGTCTGAAAGACGCCCGCAAGACCTGTGAGCGAGCCTATAACGTTGCCGACTATTATAAGAAGCAGAGGCTTATTCATAAGCATAACCTTAAAGCCGTCCAAAACCGAAGGCTCCCTGACCGACTGCACAACTCTTTCTCTCGTTTTAATCCCCGCGAGCGAGAACAGCCCCATACCGAAGGTGCCCGCAATAACGGCAAGGATAAGGAAATCCTGCGAAAGCGAAAGCCCCCAAACCCCGTTGTTCGAAAAATCCATCATAACAACAAGAAGTGTTGTTGAAAGTCCTCCGAGCACCGATGAAATCAGCCTTGCCGAGGAAATTGCCCTTGTTCTGTCGGACGGGCTGGGCGAAATCGCCGTACTCATTCCCCAAAACGGAACGTCGCCTATCGTATAGAAAAACTCCCATATAAAATAGGATATGTACATGTACGCTATCTTTACGGCGGTTGTTTTTGCGTCCGCAAGAATTTCGGGTCCCGCGAAAAGCATTATCGTAGCTATTGACAGCGGGACAGGCACAAAGAGCAGATATGGTCTTAGTTTGCCGTAGCGTGTTCTGGTCTTGTCTATTATCGAGCCCATAATAGGATCGTTTACCGTATCCCAAATTCCGAGAACAAATATCATTGTTGCAACAGCGCCTTCGGGAATCCCGAAAACCTTAGTAAAAAAGAGCGAAAGATATCCGCCCGCAACAAGATTGTACCCGAAGACCTGCCCTGCATTGGCAAAGCCGTAGGCAAGAGTTTCCCTGACGCCTACATAACGCGTTTCCTTTTTTTGAGCAGCATTTTCCACTTAATCCACTCCTGACACATTTCGGCTTTTAAATCGGAGAATTTTCCGACCGCATATTTATCCTTACATAGCATACCATATTCAAGTATTTTTTGTCACGATGAATATTAGACAATTTTATTTTTTAATATTTATAGAAAATGACAAATAAAGCCTCAGCCGCACCTTAGATGCGGGGGACGTCCGCGTTTGGGTTATTATATTTATGTCTTTTCAAAAAACAGTTTTTTCGCCGCCAACGCAAGCGGACCTATAAAGTCCGACTTATCCTGCAAGGGTGAAACGGATATGTATTTTTCATCAAACTTACCGTAATAATTTTTACAGTACCCGATAAACCGCTTCGATGTTTTCTCATCGAACATATAGCCGAAAATCACAACCTTGTCGGGGTTAATAATAGTCGCGGCGTTTGTGACCGCTCTTGCCATTGTGTTTATTCGGCGGTCAATAATGCCGTCAATACATTTATCAAGGCTGTCCATATTTTCTCTTATGAGCGAAAAACCGACATTTTCCGCATTGCCGCCGGTAATGCCGTACAGCTTGGGCGTTTCGGCTTCGGAATAATGCTCCTTTATCTTAGCGACAATTGCGCCTGCCGAAACCTGTGTTTCAAGGCAGCCGCGCCTTCCGCATCGGCATTTAATTCCGTTCGGGTGGACTATGTAGTGTCCGATTTCCGCCGCGCTGTTTCCGTTGCCGCTGAACACCTCTCCTCCGATTACAATAGCAGAGCCTACACCCGGTCCCCACTTGACGAACAAAATATTTTCATCGGGATTTTTGCTTTCAAAAATCATCTTCGCCCCTGCGAAAGCCTTGACATTATTTTCAACAATAACGGGCATCAACAGCTTTTCTTCAAGTATTCTTTTTACATTGACCCCGTTTTTCCACATACCGTAAACGCCGACGGTTTCGCCGGTTTCAATGTCGGCAGAGCCTACTATGCCGACGCCCGCTCCGATTATATCGGATCTTTTTATTCCCGAGGCGTCGATAAGCCTAAGTGCTTCGTCAGCAGCATTTTCAAGATATTTACTCGGCTCGGCTGCATTTCGGCTGTGTAAAACAGTCTGCTTAACCGCCTTGCCGTTAAGCGAACAAACAGCTATGAAGCAAGCGTCAAATTCAATGCTTATTGCCAGCGCAAAAATATTTTCGGTGTTAAGCTCGAGCATTATTTTTCTTCTTCCCGCCTTATTTCCGTCCTGCGAAGCTCCCGTTTCGCAAACTGCGCCCTCGTTTATAAGCTCGGCGGAAATTTTTGTGACCGCCGCGGGGGTTAAGCCGAGTTCATCCGCAATATCCTTGCGCGACAATCTTTTTTTATTGTTCAAAAGATATAAAACAGACTCCCTGTTCGCCTGCTTTACATTCCTCATTTTTACTCCCGTATACTTCATAATACACCTTTATTTTATAAACATAAGCGCGCCCGAAATAACAAGCAGGATATACGTTATTTTCATAAACACTTCCCTGCTCATTTTTTTATAAAGCACGCTTCCCAACGCCATTCCCAAAAACAGAACCGCCGCAGAAACCGCAAGCAGCATCAGCACCGACGAATTAAAATACCCCGAGCGTATGTCGTCAAGCATTACCACCGTGTTAAGCACGACCCACACCGCCGAAACGGTTGCCCTGAACGTCTGCTTATCCTTAATTCTGCCCGTAAGATACGCAACAAGCAAAGGACCGCCGCACACAAACATACCGTGAACAATTCCCGAAGCAATTAAAATGAGATACGACACAGCCTTATTCTGCGCTTTGCCGCTTTCGCCTTTTTTAATAAACAGCTTGTAAATGCCCTCAAACGCCACGGCAAGCACCACAGCGCCGAGAATTTTATATAACAGCGACGGACTGCCCGTAAAAAGATTTTTTAAAAGCATACCCCCTATAATGCCGACAAGCATTACCGATACAATTTTTAAAAACTCCTTTTTGTCGATGTGCCTGTATGAGGTCGCGACCACATACAGCCCTGCCAGAATGCCGAGTACATTAAGTATAGGCTTCGCGGTTTCATAGCCAACGAGCAATACGGACGCGGGCATTGCAAGAATTGTACCTGCAAAGCCCGTAATTCCCTGTATTATATTCGTTAAAAGAACTATTATCAAAAACAGAACTTGCCTTAACATTTTATTTCCTTAATACTCTTTAATTTCTAAATTAAGCATCTCGCCGAGAGCGCGGAGCTCATTTGAAACGCCGCCGTATATTACTGCAAAATGCGGTTCCCAGCCGTCCTTAACGCTCGATTTTACTATACTTTCAGCGTTTCCGAAAGTTTCAACAACAACCGATGTTCCGTTAAACTGCTTCGGTCTGTCAAGCGCTTTGCCTTTACAGATGAAAAACCTGAATTTCCCGTCGGGCTTTCTGCCTACCCTGAACACCGTAACGCTTTCGCACGCTCTGCACCCAAATTCAAGCGTAGGACCGATTTTTCTGTTGCAGTGAACGCCTGCCAAAGCGCCTGTATCCTCACGGGCAAGCGAGCAGGCGGCGGTTCCGCAATGCCAATAAGTAATCGTATTATCTTTTTCGCTGAGAGAAACGGGGTCACCGAAAAACACAGGCTTGCCCGTCAGCTTCATTCCTATATACATAGACAATGCTCCATAGGCGTCCGCTTCGCAGGAAGCCGCAACGCCCAAATCGTTAAGTATTGCAAGCACGGCGCAGACGGGCGTGCCGAACGCCGTGAAAAAGTCGGGCCAACATCGTGACGACAGCGCGCCGACATTGTTTTCCTTTACAAATTCCGAATAAGCCTTATAGAGCCTTGCGAAATCCGTTACATTTTTTTCGGGTATGCTTAGAAGATCCTTAATTCTGCCTTTTGCGTCCTCAAGATAAGCCGATATTTCCCCGTCCGAATATACTTTTGCCCTGTCGATAAGCTCCCTCGCTTCAATACTTTCAAGCGTTGAGCCGAACACCTTGAGCATTTCGCCGTCAAGCGCCCTGCCGAAGCCGAAGCCCTGCGGCGTATGCCCGACCGAAACGATTTTCAGGGATTTTAAAGCCTTCTTAGTTTCGGCCGCCCTTATGACCGCGCCGATTTCATTCTTAACCGTTTCCTCCTCGGGCGAGCCGTAAACATACTGTATAGGCTCATCCCTGAACTGCTTTAAAGTATTTGCCGCCGAGTAAGCTCCCGTAAGCGAGTTAAGGCGAAGCCTGCCTGCGTCAATTACAGGCTCTCGCAAGGTCCACAGCAAAACAGGACAGGAAAACCTGCGAAGCGCCTCGCACGCGTATGCGGAATTTGCGAAGGTTATATTCTGCAATATAATTAAATCGGGATCAACCGTGTCAAGAAAGGCGCACAGCTTATCAATACTCAAAAGCATTTCATTGGGCGCTTGAAGCCCGTCCGTAAGCTGAGACAGCAGTTTTATTGATTTATCAAATTCAGCTTTTGCGCTTTCGAGGTGAAACGTCGGTACGCCTATGGGAACATAGGTTACTTTAAAGTCTTTCATTTTTTACTTCCTTTCGGAGAGTTTATTTGTAAAACAATTCCTTGTTTTCGCCGATAACGCCGGCATATGCCCCTTGCTTTATGAGCGGCTCACGCTCGGGGTGAGCTAACACCCACTTGTTTTTCATAAGAAGCAGCTTTGATTCGCTGTCCGACACATCCGTTTTGCTTTCAAGCGGAGTATTCGTGCCCTCGGGCAGAATAACTATATCGCGGAAGCCCTCATCATTCGTTCTGCACGGTGACAGATGAAGCGTGACGGAATACATTTCCACAGCCGTTCCCTCCGGCACAAAGAACACCTTTGCGTCCTTTACGTCAAATTGATTATTTTTTATTTCATAGGTGTGACCGAGAACGAGCATAAAATCCGTTACGGCTATATTTATTTCGGAGCCTTTGTGATATTCAAACCCGTTATACATCGTGTTTCTGCCGTTGCAGTAGCCTATCTGAACAGGCATACCGCCGTAAAGCGTGCTTTGAACGGCGGCTTTCACCTGAGTGCTTTCCATTTCCGCAGACGACGGGACATAAATATTTCCGTTCTCGGGGATTTCGGTCTTTTCACGCATAAAGCTTAAAAGGGGCGAAAAATCATAGCCCGTAACGACCCTGCCGTAGGTCGCAAATTCGCTGTCAAAAACCGAATACACCTTAACGTCGTTAACCCTGTTTAATAAATTCAGCATAAAGTTACCTTGCTTTAACAATTTTGTAGGTCGCTCTGAAATCCTCTTTGCCTATGCCGTCCTCAATGCCCTTGTCGTAAACCGACTTTGCGTTTTCCATTCCGGGCATGGGGAAACCGCTTTCCCTTGACAAACGCTGACAAATCCCCAAATCCTTGTGCATATTTTCGAGCGAAAACGCGGTTGCCCAATTTTCGTTTTTAAGGTTTTGTGCTTGGGAATCAAGATAGAAATTCTGACCGCCGCCGTAGGATATTGCCTTTGAGAAATCATCTATTGATACGCCGAGCTTCTGCGCGAGGGCGACGGTTTCATTAACGCCGTTCTGAATTTCGGCAACAAGCGTATTGTGGCAGATTTTCATAACAAGACCCTTGCCGTTTTCACCCATATGAATAATATTACTGCCCATATATTCGAGTATCGGCAGGGCTTTTTTGTAAGCCTCTTCGCTTCCGCCGACGTAAATCCCGAGCGTACCCGAAATTGCGGCAGGCTTTGATTTGACTACGGGCGCGTCAATAAACTCCGCCCCCGTTTTTTTGACCTCTTTTGAAATTTCCACGGAAACGTCGGGGTCTATTGTACTCATATCTATGCAGAGCTTGCCCGAATTAAGGAAAGGAAGAATTTCCGTATAAACCGCCCTTGAATGTTCGGATTTCGGCACCATTGTTATGATAATATCCGCCTGTTTTGCCGCTTCAACGTTATTTTCGCACGGTATTCCGCCCAGTGCCGCAAGCTTGCGCGTCTGACTTTTATTTATATCCGAAACATACACCTTACCGTTATGCTTTTTTATTATATTCTCACTCATAGACTCGCCCATAATGCCGAGCCCTATAAAACCTACCGTCATTTTTTCCTCCGTTTATTCCGTTACCGTATTATCCCAAGCCGACTGAAATTTTTTAAGACCGTAATCCGTAAACGGATGATAAAAGCTGTCCTTAAACACCTGAAGTCCCGCCGTGACTATATCGGCGCCCGCTACGGCGCAGTCAACTATCTGCTTGCCGTTCCTCACCGCCGCGCATATGATCTCGGTTTTTCCCAGAAAGCCGTAATTCGAGTAAATATCGACTATGTCCCGAATATACTCTTTGCAGTCCTCGCCGCTGTTCTCCTTCCAGCCGATAAACGGCGAAACAAACAGCGAGCCGTTCTTTGCGGCAATAAGAGCCTGCGAGGGAGAAAATACAAGGGTTAAATTTGTTCTTACTCCCTTTTCCTCTAATTTTCTCGCCGCCGCGATACCCGCTTCGGTGCAGGGGATTTTAATGACAAAGTTTTTGCACATTGATGAAATTTTCGTACCCATTTCAATCATTTCGTCCGCATTGTCAAGGTGAGGGTTTATTTCGACGGATATGGGGAATTTATCCCATCCCTCCGTATTCTTTTCCTTAACGAAATCCGCAAGCTCGCCTATTACCGTGTAAAACGGCTTGCCCGAATTCATAATATGATTGGGATTTGTCGTAACGCCGTCTATACCGAACGTTTCGTAAGCTTCCCTTATCTCGTCAATTTTTGCGCTGTCCAAAAAGTATTTCATTATATTTCCTCCGAAAAATTATTAGGTGAATTAAATATCAGGCATTATCCTCTTTGTGCATCTCAGAAAGCTTTTTCTTGCTTAAAGAATAGCACAAGCCCAAAATGAGCGCCATCATAAGGCACATAGCCGCAGGCAGAACCGTTGACACGTCAAACATCCTTTGCGTTGCTTCAGCGGTAACATTTTTAGCGTCGTAGCCTATTAAATCAAGCACGCCCGTTCCGAAAACACCTGCGAGAGCCTGACCGAGTTTCCTTGTAAATGAGAAGAACGCGTAGCTCGTGCCCTCGTCGCGCTGTCCCGACAGCTTTTCCTGATAATCTATAACGTCCGTGACAAGCGCCCAGACCTCAAGCACGAAGAAAGTCATTCCGAGCCCCGACAGGAAGCAGAAAACAAAGAAAACCGCGGTGCTTTGGGTGCGGGTGATCCACAGCACGGCATTTGCGACGGCGGAAAGCACCATGCCTGCGGCGCATACCTCTTTTTTGCCGAAACGCCTTACAATCTTTTGCAGGAACGGCAGCAGAAGCGCCATAGGAAGATAGGTAAAGATCGTAACGAGCATATAAAGCTCGGGCTTTTCAAAATAGTCCTTAAAAAGGTAATTGTATATGGTCTGTGTATATTGCTGTGTGCAGATAAGGAACATAGAAGCAATACAAAGCGCGATAAACGGTCTGTTCCTTAAAAGAGCCTTTACGGTTTTGCCGATACTGCCGTTTTTCCGAACCGTCTGAGGGGCAACCCTCTCTACGGTGAATTTATAGCTTAATTGGTAAACTGCAATGCTCAGAGCCGACATAATAAATACGCCCCGGAAAAGCTTTGTGCCGTCAAGCACCTTGCTGCCCGCGACCGTTGAATAAACGAACAGAGGCAGTAAAATCTGACCGGGAGTACCGCCTATCCCCGCGCCGACGGAACGGAACATTGAAAGCGACGAACGCTCCATTTCGTCCGTCGTAATGACCGAAGCCAGCGAGCCGTAGGGAATATTTATTGCGGTATAAAGCATACCGTATGCGATATAGGTTATATAAGCGTATATAAGGTACTGATTTTCCGAAAGCCCCGGAATTTTTGTGAACATAAGCACAGCCGAAACGGCAAGCGGAACCGACACCCATCTGAGGTACGGTCTGAACTTACCGTTTTTACTCGGCTTGCGGTTGTCGATTATCGTACCCCACATCGGGTCGTTGATCGCGTCCCAAATCCTTGCGACAATAAAAAGCACCATAATCTTTTTAGGGTCGATATACAGAACGTCCGTATAGAACATCTGAAGATACGAGCCGATAAGACTGAACGTGAGAAGCCCCGCCGCATCGCCTAACGCGTAACCTATTTTGTCCCTCATTTTGATTCCGCTTGTCGCCTGACCGTTTAATTTATCCGACATATTTTTCACTCGTTTCCTTAAATATTTTTAAGGGATAAAAACATATCCCTGTATTCGCTCTTTTTTCTTATAAACACCGGTATGCGCCCGAGCGGGGCGTTAAACGGGAACACTCCGCCGCCGTACTCTCTGCCGTCCCAAAGATAAAGCCATTCATCCCTCGGAAGATAAACGCGTCTTTCAAGCGCGCCTTGCTTTATAACGGGTGCGACAAGAATATCGTTTCCCAAAAGATATTCGGTGTTTTCAGTGTATGCACTCTCTTCATCGTAGCTGAAGAAGAGCGGCCTTATTACGGGCATACCGCCTTCGGCGTTTTCTCTTACGGCGCATTTAAGATAGGGCTTTATGCGCTTATGAATACGGGAATATTTTGCAAAATGCTCAAGCACCTGCTCGTCAGCGTCAAACTGAGCGTTCAAATCCGGATTTAAGCCCTCGTGCGTGCGCATAACGGGAGAAAACGCATTCATCTCCGCCCAGCGCATAAACAGCTCGGGGCTTCTTTTCATCTTACCGAAGGTCGTATATCCGCCGACGTCGCTGTGAGAGAGCCCGAAGCCGCAGACGCCCAAGGATAAATGAGCCGTAATAACGCTCGGCAGACCGAAATCAACCGACCAGTCAACGTGCTGGTCGCCCGCCCACATCATGGTGGAATACTTAATCGTTTCGGTATAGCCTGCTCGGGTAAAGAACATTATCCTGCCCGAATTTCCTGTTTCCTCGACAGCCTCACGGTTGACCCTCGCCCATATTGCGGGCCATGTGTTATGCACGCTTTCGGCGTCCTCGCCGCTGTACAACACGCAGTCTGTCGGCAGATACTCTCCGAAATCCGCCATCCAGCCGTCAAGACCGAAGGAAATCATATTATTCTTAATGACCGATTTGATCCATTCATAAGCCTCGGGGTTTGTCAAATCCACCATTGCCGCAGGGAACGTCGTTATTTTAACAAGATAATCGCCGCCGTCTCTGTCCTTTACGCAATAGCCCCTTTCGCTTGCGTACTTATACAGATCCTTTTCAACCGCCAAAAACGGGTTTATGTAGCCTAAGAACCTTATTCCCTTTTCTTTAAGCTCGGGAATTTTTTTGTCAAGGTCGGGGTATAGCTCTCTGTCCCATTCCCAATTCCACTGAAGCTGTTTGCCGACTGCGGTAACGCGTCTGCCCTCCCAGTCCTGACACCACACGCCCGCGACCGCGGTATTCCTTTTTGAAACGGCGTCAAGCTTGCTTATTACAGCATCCGTACCGCCCTGAATGCCCAAAATTGCGCCGTCATAGACCCAATCGGGCAACTCGGGCTGCCTGCCCAGCAGCGACGAAAGATTATTCATAAGCCCCTTAAAGCTGTCCGAAAAACCGAAATATACGGGACAGATACCGTTAACGGTTATTTCGTGATAATCCTCACGTGTAAAATCGAACTCGGAAAACTCCGTTGTGTCGCAGTGCATAAAATACTTCTTTGACGACATAAATGTCGGCTGAGCGTAATATGTTTCGTAGTTCCCGAATTTCTGCTTTTTTTCGGGGTCCTGCACGCCGAGGACAAGCTTTGCGATTTTCTTTGCGGTCTGCATACCGTTGATATGCTCGGCAACCCAGACCTTTAATTTCTGCCCTCTGAGATTAAACTCGGTAAACGTTTCGCCGCCGCCGTATACCTTTTCATCCTCGGAAGCGGGAATTTTAAAATACATTCTGTTAAAGCCGTTATCCGATAAAATTTTCGGTATAAACAGAAGCCTTTCATCCTGCGCTGTTACCGTTATTTCCATCACAGCTTCGCCCGAAGCGTCACAAAGAGTAAGCGCGCCGCCGCTGCCGATTTCTCGGCATTCGGTTATAAAAAGCTCCTTTTTTTGCAGCGACTTTTCCGAAAATTTGAAGCTGCCGCGGCTCATTTTATAGTCTGCTTTGCCTATACCGACGCTTAGGAAGCTTTTTTCGCCCGACAGTTCAACCGTCCTGCCGTTTCCCAAAACGATTTTAAACAGACTGCCGCACGCCTGCGTTCTTATTTTCCCGAATGTCTCGGCTGTCATCATTCCGCCGCCCTTCGTTTTTTATTTAAGGTAATTATTTAACTCGATTAAATAATTCTATGATAATTTTATATTATATTTAGTATATTGTCAACAATTTTTTAACGGATTTAACTTAAAAAACAGTAAAAACGCAAAAAATCCGCCATGCAAACGCACAGCGGATAAGTATGTCGGGAAAGCTCCCCTGACATAGATTGTTAATAAAATTATTCCTTTAGCAGGGCTTTATAAAGTCTTATATATTCGTTAGCCGATTTGCCCCAGCTGTTGTCGCACTCCATAGCGCGCCTGACAAGGATTTTCCAGCCGTCCTTATTTTGATAGCCGTCGATCGCCCTGTGAATTGTGTAAAGCATTTCGTGAGCGTTGTAGTTTGAGAATGTAAAGCCGTTGCCCTCACCGTCGCCGCTGTCCTTAATGCTGTCGCGAAGACCGCCTGTTTCACGGACAATCGGGATTGAACCGTAGCGAAGCGCAATCATCTGCGAAAGACCGCACGGTTCAGCCTTTGAAGGCATAAGGAACATATCCGTGCCCGCGTAAATCTTTTTTGAAAGCGACGGAATAAAGCCTAATTTTATAGCAACCTGTTCGGGATGCCTTGCGGCAATATCCTTAAAGAAATTCTCATACTGCCAATCGCCCGAGCCGAGAATAACGAACTGAACGTCCGTCGTTACAATAAGCTCCTCCATAACGGCTTTTACAAGGTCAAGCCCCTTATGCGAAACGAGCCTTGAAACGATACCGATAAGCGGAGTATCCGCTTTCTGCGGCAAGCCCATAAGCTCCTGAAGGCATTTCTTGTTTTTCGCCTTTGCGGAAAAATCGGAGGCGGAATAGTTTTCAAAAATATCCTTATCGGTCTGCGGGTCGTAAAGCTCCGTATCAATTCCGTTAAGGATGCCCGACAGCTTCCAGCTTCTCTCGTTAAGAATTGTATCAAGCCCGTGAGAGTACCACGGGTCAAGTATCTCGCTCGCATACGAAGGACTTACGGTTGTAATCTTATTGGCCGATTCAACGGCGCCCTTCATAAAGTTTACGTTGCCGTCATATTCGACAACGGAATTTGCGCTTGCGGGAATCCCCAAGACCTCTGAAATAAGCTCCTTGCCGTAAACGCCCTGATACTGAATGTTATGAATTGTAAACACCGTCTTAATGTTTTCATATCCGGAGCTTTGGGCGTACATCGTGCTGTAATAAACAGGCGTTAAAGCCGTCTGCCAGTCGTTACAATGGATAATATCGGGCTTAAAGTCAATGTATGGTATCATTTCAAGTATTGCCCTTGAAAAGAACGCAAATCTCTCCGCATCGTCATAATAGCCGTAAATGCCGTCGCGCTTAAAGTAATACTGATTGTCAATAAAATAATATATTACCCCGTTATGCTTCGCCTCGAATATTCCGCAGTACTGCCTGCGCCACGCTACAGGCACGGAAATACTCGTGATAAAAGTCATAGTATCCTTTAGCTCCTGCTTAATGCCGTCATACAAAGGCATAACGACTCTGCACCCGATAAGCCTTTTCCGCAGCGCCTGAGGCAAAGAGCCGGCAACGTCGCCGAGACCGCCCGAAGCCATAAATGGCAAGGCTTCGCTTGCCGCATATAATACCTTCATCTTTTTAAATAACCTCCGTTTGCAAATATTCAGAGGGAAAGCCGTAATAATTAAAACGCGCTATTACGGCTTCGCCCGTTAAACCACTATTCCCTTTCCGACGTAAATCGGATAGTTAACCGCGCCCGACAGGGTTTTGTTAGGCGTTATCACAACCGTCTTATCGGCAACAGTATAGTTAAGCGACGCGCCTGCGGCAACGAAGCTTTCCTGCATTAAAATAGAATTTTTAACAACCGCGCCCTTCTCTACTCTTACGCCCCTGAAAAGGATTGAGTTTTCAACCTCGCCGTCAATTACACATCCGTTTGCAATAAGCGAATTTTTAACGGTTGAGCCCAAGCCGTAAATTGCGGGCATATCGTCGCGAACCTTTGTGTAAACGGGATTTTCCGCGTCAAACAGATGGTCGCAGTTCCGAACGTCAAGAAGCTCCATACTTGTTGCGAAATAGCTCTGCATTGAGTCGATTGTTCTTGCAAAGCCTTTTTTCTCAAAGCCGAAAATTCTGAGTCTTTCAACATTGGACTGAATAATATCCCTCTCAAAATTATCGTGGTTCATACTTACCGCGTCGTTAACAAGCCTTTCAAGAAGCGCTTTTTTCATAAGAATAATGTTCATTGAATAATCAACAGCGCCGTCCGCCTCGGGTGAAATTGCCACCTTAACTATTCTGCCGCCCTCTTCAACGTCAAAAATCATAACGTTTTGCAGTTCGGGCTGTTTGCCGTGCTTATACACAACGGTAATATCGGCGTTGTTTTCCTGATGGAACCGCATAAGCTCGCTTACATCCAAATTAAGCACCGTATTGCAGTCGGAGAAAAGGATATATTCCTCCGTTGAACGGCTGATAAAGCCCATAATACCTTTCAGCGTTTCAACCCTGCCCGAGTAATTGCCGTTGTTGCCTGCCGAGGCAAACGGAGGCAGAATAAACATACCCTCTGTTTTTCTTGACAAATCCCACGGCTTGCCGGTGCCGAGATGATCCATAAGCGACTGATAATTGCTCTTGGTTACAACGCCGACCTTCTCAATACCGCTGTTGACCATATTTGAAAGAGCAAAGTCAATAAGACGGTATCTGCCTGCAAAAGGAACAGAGCCCATTGTACGAAGCCCCGTCATTTCGCTTAAGCACTCATCGTACATATTTGAATAAATAATACCTACTATATTGTTTCCTGTCATATTATTCATCCCCCTTTACATCGGTATCAACCATCGCCTTGGGAGCGACAAACGCGTTTTTATGAACCGTAACTCCCTCGCCGACAACGGCAACGCCCCAGTCGTCGGTATTCTCCATATCCTCGGGACGCTTGCCGACAACAGCGCCTTCTTCAATAACGGCATTCTCGGCAACAATAGCATACTGAACGGTGGCGCCCGATTTGATAACCGTACCGGGCATAATAATCGAATCCCTTACAACTGCGCCTTCCTCAACCGTAACGTTTGAGAACAGAATTGAGAAATCCAAATCGCCGTATACTTTAGAGCCCTCGGCAATCATTGAATTTTGAACCTTAGCTGAGTCGGAAACATAATGAGGAGGCACGACGGGAGTTTTTGAATATATTTTCCACGAAGAGTCGTTTAAATCAAGGTCAACCTTCGGATTAAGCAGGTCAAGATTTGCCTCCCACAGACTGTCGATTGTTCCTACATCCTTCCAGTATCCGTCAAACAGGTATGCAAACATTCTCTCGCCCGCGGCGTGCATTGCGGGAATTACATCGTGACCGAAATCGTTCGACGAATCGGGATTGTTTTCATCGTCAATAAGGTATTGGCGCAGCTTGCTCCATGTAAAAATGTAAACGCCCATGGACGCCTTGTTGCTTCTCGGGTTTTTCGGCTTTTCCTCAAACTCGGAGATTGAGTTGTCGTCATTTAAAAGCATAAGGCCGAAACGCGAAGCCTCATCCCATGGCACCTCGAGCATTGCGATCGTGCAGGCGGCGTTATTCTCCTTATGATACTGGAGCATCTTGTTGTAATCCATCTTATAAATATGGTCGCCCGAAAGGACGGCAACATATTCGGGATTATACCTGTCGATAAAGTTGATGTTCTGGTAAATCGCGTTCGCGGTTCCCTTGTACCATTCAGTGCCCTTGATTTGCTGATAGGGCGAGAGAATGTGAACGCCTCCGTTTGCCCTGTCAAGATCCCACGGCTGACCGTTTCCGATATAGTCGTTAAGCTCAAGCGGCTGATACTGTGTCAGAACGCCTACTGTTGAGATTCCCGAGTTAACGCAGTTTGAAAGCGGAAAGTCGATAATCCTGTATTTGCCGCCGTAGGGTACGGCAGGCTTTGCAATTTTCTTTGTGAGTATGCCGAGCCTTGAGCCCTGACCGCCCGCAAGAAGCATTGCAATACATTCCATTTTGCGTGCCATAAAATTTGCCTCCTTGATATATTAAGAATGTAATTTTAAAACAAGTAATTATTTTACCTTGTCTTTTTCAAGTAAATTGTCGACATCGGGGGAAGGTCAAGCGCTACGCTCTGTTCAAAGCCGTGCATATTCACGCCATCGGTTCTGATTTTTTCACTGTCGCCTCTGCCCCCGCCGCCGAACTCGACGCTGTCGGAATTGAACACGACCTTGTATGCCCCCTTTGAGGGAACGCCTATTCGGTAATCCTGCCTTTCGACGTTGGTAAAGTTGCACACGGCGATAAGCTCCTTGCCTTTTTCGTCAATTCTCCTGAACGCGATAACCGAATTTTCATTATCGTCGGATGAAATCCACGAGAAGCCCTCCCAAGAGTAGTCAATCTCCCATAACATTCTGTTAGCCTTATAGAACTCATTTATCTTTTTAAAATATGTTTGAAGCTGACGGTGCTTTTCATAATCAAGCAGAACCCAGTCAAGCCCCTTTTTATAATTCCATTCAATGAACTGACCGAACTCCTGACCCATAAACATAAGCTTCTTGCCGGGATGAGCCATCATATACCCGACAAAAGCGCGAACGCCCGCAAACTTTTCGTCATATTCGCCCGGCATTTTGCCGATAAGCGAGCATTTGCCGTGAACCACCTCGTCGTGTGAAATCGGCAGTACGAAATTTTCCGAAAAAGCATAGAACATCGAAAATGTAATGCAGTCATGATTATACTTTCTGAAAAAGCCGTCAAGACTGAAATAGCGCAGGATGTCGTTCATCCAGCCCATATTCCACTTGAAATTAAAGCCGAGCCCGCCCATAAACACGGGCTTTGAAACCATCGGCCAGGACGTGCTTTCCTCGGCAATCATCATAGCGTAGGGAAATTCGGTAAAAACATTTTCGTTAAGCTTCTGCAAAAACTCAACAGCCTCAAGATGCTCGTTTCCCCCGTTTTTATTGGCGATCCATTCGCCGTCCTTCCTGTCATAATCAAGGTACAGCATAGAGGCAACCGCGTCAATGCGTATGCCGTCGACGTGATATTCCTTAAGCCAAAACGTCGCGCTTGACATAAGGAATGAGCGCACCTCGTTTCTGCCGAAATCAAAGACCTTAGTACCCCAGCTGTAATGCTCGCCCTTTCTCGGGTCGGGATACTCGTAAAGAGGCTCGCCGTCGAACTCATAAAGCCCGTTTGCATCCTTCGGGAAATGCGCGGGTACCCAGTCAAGAATAACGCCCAAGCCCGCGCCGTGGCATTTGTCTATAAGATACATTAAATCGGCGGGCGTGCCGTAGCGCGACGTAGCGGAAAAATAGCCCGTAACCTGATAGCCCCACGAGCCGTCGAACGGATACTCCGTAAGAGGCATAAATTCAATATGCGTGTAGCCCATTTCTTTGGCGTACGGAACAAGCTCGTCGGCAAGCATACGGTAAGAATAAAACGTACCGTCGCCGTTCTGCTTCCAGGAGCCCGCGTGAACCTCGTAAATATTTACGGGAGATTTATACACATTTGCTTTTGACCTTTTTTCGATCCACTTTGAATCGTTCCACTCATAACAGCCGTCAAGCTCATAGAATTTTGAAGCGGTGCCCGGTCTTGTTTCCATATGAAAGCCGTAGGGATCGCTTTTCATAACCGTTCTGCCGTCTGACGTCTTGATTGCAAATTTATAATTGTCATACTGTTTTATACCCTGAACCTCACATTCCCAAACGCCGCCGCTTTCGGGAACAGCCGCCATCGGATTTTCATCGGTACTCCAACCGTTAAAATCGCCCGCGAGCGAAACGCCTCTTGCATGCGGCGCCCAAACCCTGAAGATAACCGTTTCACTGTTTTTCCTGTGTGCGCCGAAATATTCATAAGCGTGAGAGTTACTCCCCTCGTGAAAAAAATACAGAGGAATATCCCTTTCTTTTCGCTCTTTTTTTTCAATAGCCTTTGACATTTATACTACCTCACTATTGTATTATCGCTTTTATTTTATCAAAAAACAGTGAGTAATTCAAGCCCATTTTGAGTATTTTATTCAAAAAACTGACGAAGTTTGTTACAACCGTTTGTGCATTTTGTTACAAATTTTGCACATATTCGTCTTTAAACAAAAAAAACGCCCGATATACGGGAGATAAAAATCCCGTATATCGGGCGGAAAAACGCGGATTAGTATTCAAGCGTTTTTTTCACGGTCAGAAAGCTCTTTAACTTAATCGCTTCAATTTCACGCCTGTATTCAATTTCTCCAACCTCAATTTTTTGAATATCCAGCGGCGTGCATTTGACGATTAAAAGGTTATATATGCTGTCGCACAGTGAGTTTAAGAAGCCCGAGCCGACAGTATAGGAGGTGTAAAAATCAAGCTCAACCGTAATTATGCACTCTCTGTCATCTGTCTGCACACTCTCCCCGTTCTCGGACAGCGTTGTTATTTTCGATCCTATTTCGGCGGATTTAAGCCCGATAGATATAACCATTATTCCGTCATTAACCGCAATCGGGGCTACGTCGCTGTCAAAGGCCAATACTACCTTTTGGGTCGTTTGGTTAAGACCGAGCGAAACACATTCATAAACAGTATTTAACGTATCGTTGTAAATCATATTATTCCGCCTGCACCTTCTCCTTAATGACAGCCCATACATAAAGCGCCTTTTCGCCCTGATAAACCTTTTCGGATCTGTGAATAAAATACGATTTCCCGTCAGCCGTATGGAGCTCGGCGTTATCTTTAAGAGCGCTTAAATCGTGCTTTGCGGGACCGAGATACAGATAATATCCCTCTCTGTAATGTCCGATTCCCGTAAAATCGCCGCTCATATACATTTTATTCTTATATCGAAGGGGCTGTATAAACGCTTTAAAGACCTCTGATTCCCAAAGAGTTTCCGTAATATATACAGAGCGCCCGTATTTTTTTATGCCGTCCTCAACAGTCATTTTTTCACACCTGCTCAAAAACGAATTCCATATCCGAAAGAAGCGGAGCCGCCGAAAGAAGCGCGTCATCCCGAAGCGCCGCCGCCTTTTCCGTTACGAGCGACGGGCTTTGCGAAATAGTGATGTCTCCCGCCTTAAAGCTTGTGCCTGCATCGTCGGAAATAAGCTGTTTTACGACCATTCTGTAATAGCTCAAAAACACAGCGGCGTTTACAACTCTCTCATCTTCGGCATATTCGGGGCTTTTAAGCCTGTCCGAAAGCTCGGCGCAGGCAACGGTAACGGTCGGAATTATGCTGAAATTATCGTCATCCGAAATATTCATAAGCCGTTTGACTGCCTTGGCGACCTTTATAACATCAATCATCGCGGCAGCCCCCGTTAAACAGAAAGCACCTTTGAAGCGTCGGTAAAGATTTTCGCGAAGCCTGAAATCTCTGTTATAGCCGCTCTTTCAAGCTGACGGTCAATGAGCTTGTCGTATTCGGTCATAATTCCGCCCGCCTGAACCATTTCGAGAGCGCAGGTCTTATCAAGACCTATAAGAGATCCGCTTGTAACAGCGCTTGATTTAAGAAGCTTTGCGCCGAGAGGAGTAACGATTTTTCCCGTGCCGTGGAAGTTAAGCCCCGCCTTGGCGTCACGCATTTCGGACATTTCAAGAATTTTAACCGCAACATCGGGAGAAGCGATAATTGTGTTAAGCTCATACGGGTCAAAGCTGTTCCAGAACGAGACTAAATCGGCATATGTGATCGTGCCCGAAGCGGCGGCGGAGGATGACGACGCGGGGTTGCTGTTGCCGTCGCCGTTTACGATAACGGAAACCGCGTCGCTCAGCTGTGTTCTTGCAATATACGCGCCAATCTGTTTAAGAGTTACCGTAAACAGGTCTAAGCGCTGAAAGCGCAGAGCCTCATAGGACGCCACCAGCATTCTGCCCCTCTTTTTAAGCTGTACGAGGTTTTCTTGAGTTCTGACTGCGGTTTCGGGAATTTCCTCGCCCTCCGCGACAGTCTTTAACTCCTTTTCCTCTTTTGTGGGGATTGAAGCAATCGTTCTGTAATCAAGACCGTTAATATTTGTCTTAGCCGCAATAATAAACGGCAGAATATCCGCTTCGTCCTTACCCTTTCTTACGGCTCTTGCGATATATTCGGGGAAAAGCGCCGCACTGTCGGAGGTCTTGAAGAATTTTTCGATAGTATCGCTGCCCGCGCCGCTTACCTTAATATTGAAACGCTTTAACTGTCTTTCAAACGCGTCGAGTCCTTCAAGCTCCGTTCCCTTATAGTTTTCCGACGGATCAACGCTTTCAAGCTCCGCCAAGAAGCCCCTTCCTGTCTGATAAAGTCCCTTATCAAGCTTTAAATTTTCATAAATAGCCATATTTTTTTCCTTTCAATTAAAATCTGAACTGTGAATTCTTTTCTGCGGAGTCCGCTCCCTTTTCCCTGTATAGCTGCGGAGCTTTCACCGCGTTTTCCTTTTTTTCGCCCAAGGCGGTTTTAAGCTGCTTCAAGTCCTCGGTAACAAGCGACTTTACGATGCTTTCCGTACAGTCGTTTGAAATTGACGGCATTGTAAGCGCAAACAGTCTGACTGTTTCCGATTCGAGCGATTTTCTGTATTCCTCGCCGTCCTTTGCCTTTTTGCGAAGATCCTCTATACAGCCGGCAAGCTCCCTCGCCTCGTCCGCGTTAAGCGAAACCTCGCCGCGCGTTTCTTTCAGCGCCTTTAAAATATCATTCATATTTCTCGCCTCCTTATACGAATAGTTTTTTGTAACACCTGCGTTTTTCTGCGCGGGTACTGCCACAAACGACCACTCGTAAGCGTCGGTAGGGTTTACAAGCTCCGAATAGCAGAGCCTGCCCTTGTACCTTTTGCCTTTTTTATGAGAGCATACGCCTTTTCTCAAGTCCGTTCCGCATATTGAACAGATATTTGAGCCGACCGCGCAGCCGACGCTTACCTCTTTTTTTATGCCCGCCTGAATTTCGGCAATAAGGCTTTCGTTTTTCGGGATTTTCGGCATATAGCAATATGCCTTTAAATATACATAAGCCTCGCCGAGCGAGTTTTTTCTTTCGCTGTCCGTTACGACCTCGGTTTTAAATGTTCTTGCCGACTGGTCGTCGCTGTTCATGCTGTGGTTTTTTATCGCCGTTTTACCCACAAACAGCTTTGAGAGCGTTTGAAGGGACTGTACCGTGAAGCGTTCAAAGTCCCTGTCGATTTCGTTGTCGCAGAGAATTACCGAAAAGATGAAAACGTCGTCCTTTTTCAATTCCTTCTGCGAATAGGCGTTGATAAGCTCCATATCGGTATCCGTCGCGCTCTGACCGCTGTCGGGCAAAATGTTAAAGCTCTTATTCATCCTGCACCTCGCTTTCTTTTCCCAAACGGCTGTATATTTCGTCAGCCTCGGCGTTAAGATATCTTGCATTCGCTTCGTCAAGAGTATCCTTAAGCGTAATGTCGTCCCATACGACCCTGACCCGCTTTGTATAACCGAACGCCCTCAGGTGCATACGGCAGATTTTCTCTATAACGGGAGTGAGAATCCGTCTGAAATGTTCAAGCTCCGTAGTCAGTGCGTCCGCCTGCTCAGAGGACATCCTCTCCGTGGTTGACCAGGAAAGCCCGAGCATAAACGGCGGCAGACTCAGCTTCGCTGTAATCTGCTCAAGTATCTGCCTTACGGGGACCTCGCTGTCAAGTATCTGATTGTCCGCGCCTATAACCTTTATATCAACGTCGCCCACGGCTATAAAGTCGCGCACCTCGGAGCTTTTCATCGCCTCGCCCCATTGTGAGGCTATCTGCATCGCCCTGTCGCGCGCATACGCCTTTGATGTATTTTCATCCTTAGGCTTATATGTAACCGCAAAGCGCACGTTGCCTACTCTGTCCCAATTCTGTCCCGTGGCGTTAAATATTTTGATAAGGATCGAGCTTACAAACGGAAGTCCTTTAAGTATCGAACTGCCGTTAAGCCTGCCTGCTTCGGCGTTCAGCGTTGAAAGAACCGTTTTCTCGCTGTCCGCACACCCCTCGTCGCCGAACGAATCGGCGCGGCAGACGCACACAGCCGAAAAATCGTTTTTATCTCTTTTTAAAACAATATCCTCGGGCGGAGCATTGTAAAGGTAAATCACTTTACCGTCCGAATCGGTCACCATCTCGCCTACCGCCGTACCGTAAGTCAGCAACGCCTCGAAATAAGTATCAATAAACGTGTTTAAGGAGCTTTGCCCCGCGTCTGTCTTTACGCTTTTTACAAAATCATCGAGGATTTCGGAAAATCTTTCATCCTCGGCTTCAACCCTGAAGCCGCCTGTAAGCCTTACGGTTTTATAAACAGCCGCGTCAATAACGGGTATGGCTTCCCTGAGCGTTCTGTAAAGCTCATTCTGGGCCGCGTTTGACGGCATATAGTTTTCAACCGATGAAAACGGATGCAGACCGTTTGTTCCCGCCGACGCCAGCACAGGCACGGCGTAATCGCCCTTCTTTTTCCTTTTGAATACCGACATCTAAAACCTCCTTTCCCTTTTAAGGCTTACCGCAAAGAATTCATCGCTGTTTTCGTTTAACACGGTAGCCGTAAAATATCTCATATCGTCCATGGCGTGGTCATTTTCCTTTCTCGGCGCATCGTATTTAGAGCCTTCGTCCCATCTGTAAAGCGAAAATTCCCTGATAATATCCCTGCAGGGCTTGCAGATTCTGATTTTTTTCATTTTAAGCGCGTCCGAGGTCTTGTGAATGCCCGCAATAACGTCGTTGTCCGCGCGGCGCACGTCGAACTCTCCGTGCCGTCTTATGCACTCAATGAACGAAGCCGCGGACGGGTCAACTATCACGCCTTCCGTTTTTCTGCCGCCGATTAAAGATACGAGTGAGCCGTAATATTCTTCATCGGTCATTTGAAAGCCTTTCTGCCTTGAATTGTGATAGAACTCGTCTATTCTGTACCAAGCCCCGCCGTTTAAGCCCCACAGCCCCATCGAAGTAGGATTGACCGTACCGTAATCGCACGAAACATAATACTTATCGAAGCTTTCGGGTACTTCATAAATGTAGCTTTTGTCAAAGAACGGATAAACAAGCCCGTCGGCCGCCACCCATTTGCCCTCGACAAAGCGTTCAAAAAACGCTCCGCTGTACAGGCTCTTGTATCGCGCTACAATATCCTTTGAAAGCGACGGATTGTCCTCCATTGTAAAATGGAGATAAAGGCAATTTTTTTCCTCCGCCTTTTTTATCCACTCGTTATAAAACCAATGGGACGGATTTTCGGGGTTGCAGTTAAACCAGATTTTTGAATTTCTGACGGAGCATCTCGCTATCGCCTGCTCGCAGAAGGAGCGCGGCATAAGCGCCGCCTCGTCAAGCATAACGCCTGCGAGCGTCATGCCCTGAATAAGCGACGCGGATGACTCGTCGCGTCCGCCGAACAGATAAAACCTGTTTTTTCTGTTTCCCCGCGAAATTTCCACAACATTTTTGGAAACCTTTTCCTCGCACGAGAAACCAAGCTCGCGAAGCAGCGGCAAAAGCGGAGTAATAACGTTTCGCCTGAGTGACGTCACAGTTTTTCCGCAGAGGGCGAACGAGCTGTCCGAAAACCCGTAGAATGCCCACGAAACAAACGAAATTGACATACAGATCGTTTTACCGCTTCTCACCGCGCCGTCGCAAATGATTGCGTCACGGTTACCGAAAGGGCTGTTTTTACACCACCACGAAAGCAGAAGCAGCTGTTTTTTGGAAAAGCTTTTAAAAGAATTACAGGTCATTTGCGCTGTCATCCTCATACTGCGAAATGAATGAAGCCGACCTTTCAAGCGCCTTATAAAAAGGCATTGCCGAATTGTCAGATGAATTATTTTGAAGCGTCATAAGACTTTCGAGAGCCTTCTGACGGTCGAAAAATTTAATCTCCATACCGCCGCCCTTCGGCATTTTTATGTCGGAAACCATAAACAGATCCATACTGTCAAGGTTTTCGCCTTTACCCTCAATCAGCCTTACGGCGTCTGCAACAGAACCGAAGGCGAGCCGCCGAAAGCCCGCCGCCGCTTCATCCCTTATGCAGCTTTCCTGCTTTGTCAGAAATTCAATTTCATCCCTTACGGCCTGTTTGTGCAAAAGCCTCATTCCGTTTTTCTGCGGGAACGCCGTATAACCCGAAAGCGCGGCCGCCTCTCTCGCGTTGCGGACGCTGACATAGCAGCGGCAAAATTCCCGTTCCTTTTTTGTAAGCTTTTCGCTCATACTCATCTTCCTTTCATACAGTGGCTTAATAAGCCCTTTCACAAATACGCGTAACAAGCCCTTTTTGTCCGTTTTTTCCGTTACACTTGAATTAACCGTTTCTTTTGTGTATAATTAAAATGAATAAAAGCCAACGGAGGTTTTAAATATGAAAGTAAGCGAAATTAAAAGCATTCTCGAAGCGGAGGTCATCTGCGGCGAAGAATATCTTGACAGGGATGTTTTTACCGCCTGCGGAAGCGATATGATGTCGGACGTCCTCGCCTATGTTAAGGAGCAGGCGGTTCTGCTTTCGGGGCTTGTCAACCCGCAGGTGGTAAGAACAGCCGAAATGATGGATATGCAGTGCATTGTTTTCGTAAGAGGCAAGCACCCCGACGAAAGTATAATCAATCTCGCCAAGGACAGAGGCATCGTTCTTCTCTCCACAAAGAACCCGATGTTTGCTTCCTGCGGTATGCTTTATGAAAAGGGTCTCAGAGGGGGAGCCATAAAATGAGCCTGATCGAACTTCACTATGCGGTTCCGGGCGATGATTTCACCCGCGCGGGCGAAGCGTCCGGCAATGTCAAGGCTCAGTTAAAAAAGCTCGGCTTTGACCCCGGCGTTATCAGAAACGTCGTAATCGCTCTGTACGAGGGCGAAATAAATATGGTAATTCACGCCGGCGGCGGCGAAATCGACGTTTCCATAGACCCCGACGCCATATACATGACCTTATCCGACAAAGGTCCGGGCATACCCGACCTTGCGCTCGCTATGCAGGAGGGGTATTCCACCGCTCCCGACAATGTCCGCGCGCTCGGCTTCGGCGCGGGTATGGGGCTTCCGAACATAAAAAAATACACCGACGATATGGTAATTGATACCGAGGTCGGCGTAGGTACGACTATGAAACTTCGAGTCGATGTTAAATAACGGCTCTTTAACGGAGTGAAACTATGACAAGGGAAAATTTCTTCCACTCGGTACGGCTTGACGAGGAAAAATGCAAGGGTTGTACCAACTGCATAAAGCATTGTCCGACGGGAGCTATACGCGTGCGTCAGGGTAAGGCGTACATAATTTCGGAAAGATGTATCGACTGCGGCGAATGTATCAGAATTTGCCCAAGTCATGCCAAGTATGCGGAAAAATATCCTTTCAACGAAATTCTTGAATATAAATACAGAATAGCCCTGCCGGCGCCAACGCTTTACGGGCAATTCAATAACCTTGACGATACCGATTATGTGCTGACCGCGCTTAAAAAGATGGGCTTTGACGATGTGTATGAGGTTTCTCAGGCGGCGGAGTTTATTTCGGAGGCTACAAGGCTTGCACTGCAAGAGCCGAACCGCCCCCGCCCCGTAATTTCCTCGGCATGTCCCGCAGTTGTCAGGCTTATAAGAGTGCGTTTTCCGAACCTTATACCCAATGTGCTTGATATAAACGCTCCTATGGAGGAGGCGGCTCGTCTTGCCCGTGAAAAGACAATGAAAGAAACGGGGCTTAAAAATAAGGATATAGGCGTGTTCTTTATATCCCCCTGCACAGCCAAAATAACGGCAATAAAGCAGCCGATATGCAATATCCGCTCCTATGTTAACGGCGTATTCGGCATTAAGGATATTTACCCTGTCCTTTTACAGCAGATGGATAAGCTTGAAAGCACCGAAAGCCTTAAAAATTCAGGTATTATCGGCGTCAGCTGGGCGTCCTCGGGCGGCGAAGCCTCTGCGGTGCTTACTGACAGATATTTGGCCGCAGACGGCATTGAAAACGTTATAAAGGTGCTTGAGGAGCTTGAGGATGAGAAGCTCAACGACCTTGATTTTATCGAGCTTAACGCCTGCCCCGGCGGCTGTGTCGGCGGACCGCTGACGGTTGAAAACCCGTATGTCGCAAAAGCAAGGCTTCAAAGACTTCGCAAATATATGCCTGTCGCATGCAACCATTTAAACGCAAGCGAGGTTCCCGACGCCGTCAAGTGGCAAAGGCCTCTCGAGCCTGTTTCGGTTATGCGTCTTGCAGATAATGTCCGTGAAGCAATGGTGAAAATGAAAGAGCTTAACGAGCTTGAAAAGGCTCTTCCGGGGCTTGACTGCGGAACATGCGGCGCGCCCTCCTGCCGCGATCTTGCGGAGGATATAGTAAGAGGCAAGGCTTCTATTGAGGACTGCGTTTTCTTTACCCGCGAAAATTCGGATGAAAACAATTATATTCCGATTCCCGCCCCGTTCCGCAAATCGGATGATAAAAAATAATCGTATATTATAAAGGCGGACATTAAAGTTAAATTAAGTCATTAAAAGTATGGGCGGGTCTCCGCGCCCGCCCGCAAAATTTAAACAAGCTTTTTGTTTCCCTCTCATCGTAGGGACAGCCCTTGCGGCTGTCCGCCGTTTTTCATCAAATTCCAATTATGCGTAGGGCGCGGCATCCTTGACGCGCCGTGACATAGGGATTGTCAACAAAGATATTGACATTTTTATCCTACCCGTATGGGTTGCTGCCCACAGCGTCCCGATATTCATAATAAAAAATTAAAAATCCAAAGCCAAAGGAATGATTCCGATGACCGTTTCAGACTATATAAAATCACAAAACCTCGGCGTGCTTGTCGAGGGCGATTTACTCCGTGAAATCACGGGCGGCTACTGCGGCGACCTGTTAAGCTGGGTAATGTCAAGAGCCGCGGCGGGCGACTGCTGGTTCACCGTTATGGGCAACATTAACTGTGTTGCCGTCGCGGTGCTTGCAGACGCAGCCTGCATAGTGCTTTGCGAAAACGCCGTGCTTGACGATGACGCAAAACAGCGCGCCGAGCTTCAGGGCGTAACAGTGCTTTCAAGCGACAAAAATGCCTATGAATTATCTGTAAATTTAGGAAAACTGATATGAACTTTAAAGCGGATCTGCATTTACACTCCTGTCTTTCCCCGTGCGGCGACAACGATATGACGCCGTATAATATGGTAAATCTTGCGAAGCTTTTGGGCTATGATATTATCGCTCTGACCGACCACAACTCCTGTCTTAACTGCGAAAGCGCAATCAGGGTCGGCAGTGAAATCGGTCTTGTTGTAGTCCCCGGAATGGAGCTTTGCACGGCAGAGGAAATACACTGCGTATGTCTTTTTAAGGAGCTTCGGCGGGCGCTTGAATTTTCCGACTGCATCCGCCTTACAATGCCCGAAATCGACAACGACCCCGAAATCTACGGCGAACAGCGTATTATGGGCACGGGTGACGAAATACTCGGCTATGAGCGGCGGCTTCTTACAAACGCTTCTTCGGTTTCAATAGACGACGTAAAGCCTCTTGTTACGCAATACGGCGGCGCTTGCTTCCCCGCGCACCTCGACCGCGCGTCATACAGCCTTTTGTCGGTTCTCGGCTTTATATATCCCGAATTGGGATTTACCGCGGCGGAATTTACCGAAAAAGCCTATCTTCCTCAGTATCTCGAAAAGCATCCGCTTTTAAAGAATATGAAAATTCTCCGCAACTCCGACGCGCATTATCTCGAAAATATGCCCGAACCCTCGCAGGAGCTTCCGTTGGAAAGCTGTACGGCAGAAGCGCTTGTTGATTACATAAACGGCTGACGCTATATGTAAATCAGACCTATTTGCTTCAAAAGATTATAGAAAAATGCAGTCGGGAAATCGGCTGCATTACTTTTTAATGTATTTCATTATATCTTTCTTTAGTCAAGACCACAAATTCATCATTTTCACGGACAAACCCGACTTTTGTAAATGCTTTTTCTGCTGATATACGGGTTGCGGGGAAATCATCATATATTTTATCAAGTTTTAATTCGTTAAATGCAACATCACACAACAAATTTAACGCTTCCTCAGCATATCCCCCCGCCACGGTATTTTGCCTCAATTACTATGCCGATAATATGCCTTTTGCAGTATCCGCTCCAATGAATATCGACCTCACCGATAGGCGCATTATCTTCTTTACGAATTATGTAAGCATAAAAATTGTCAGTTCCGTTATTCCAATTTTTATACCAATCACACACTTGCTTTATACTTTGATAATAGCACCCTGTCCCGTCATCACCGTAGCCTACATTATAACTCATTGTTCCTTCATCAGAAATTAAGTACCTGCGATATTCAAGTTCATTTTCTTTTGGTATATGTAATTTGATTTTATTCATTAACTTATCCTTTTAATTGGCACTCTAATACATTGGCGTGTTTTTGTATTGCGTTGCCTAAATTTTCTGCAATACTTAAAGTTTTATCATCATCTTTATATTTCATAGGATTTTCTCTGACATTAAGTGCAATTTCTAATTCATTAGCCACATTACAGATATTATTCTCTAACGCCCACTTGCCTGCATCAGTTTTTGAGATAATTTTGCCTGTTCGTAATGTATAAATGCATCTTGAAATATCTAATAACCAACCAAAAGAATAGATGCTTCTGTTTGTATTTTTAGCAAATTTTCTAATGGTTTCATAATGCAGTTTTATGTCAGAATATAAATCTTTATATGTAGGCTTTTGAAATTGATTTCTGATGTCATTCCCATAAAGCAATTTTCCATTGTTAATTATTTCTAATAATGAAAAACTATCTATTTTATAATGCTTTTCGATGGCTTCTTTACCCGTTCCCCAATAAATAATTTGTGATGGTCTATCATTAAGTATTGAGTCTTTACTTAATATAGCACCTTCAAATATTGAATAATATGGGTTTGATTTATCCAATTTTTGCAATTCTTGCCTTAAAGTTAATAATCCGTTTGTTTGCTCAATTGTAATGTCAGTTTGAGTGATGCACAGTATATCAATATCACTCCAGCCTATTCTAAAATCTTCTAATACAACCGAGCCATAAAGATATATGGAAGGTGAATTATTTGATAGGATTTTTTCAATACTATCAACCATAATTTTGATTGACTTTTCCATAAACCCACCTCATATAAATTCTTCTTGAATATATAAATAAAGAGGTCTAAACGATACCTGCCAAACCTCAAAACAATTTATAACTTCGCTGTTATGCTATCAAACATTTCATTGATTTTATCATACTCACAGGCAAAGGCTTCTGCACTTGCAATAATCATTTCCTTTGCTGATACATTTGAAAAATCGACCGAATAGCCTGCATTATTTGCAAGGTATTCAATGAACAATCTTTGGGTTCTGCCGTTGCCCTCACGAAACGGATGCAAAACGTTGATCTCACTTAAATAATAAGCCAATGCGTGCGGAACACTATCCTGATAATCAATCAAATAATTATCAGTTTTCAGCTTGTCAAATATGCTGTTACCATACATTTCCAAATTATCCGCAAGGCAAAATTGATTACCTTTTGAAATATTAACATGGCGCAGACAACCTGACCAAGAGTAAATATCTTCAAAAATAAACTTGTGAATTTTCTTTAAGTGCTCTAAATCAAAATCTCCATCAATAGGCTGAGCTTTAGCCATTGCAATTTTCAGAGAAGTAATTTCTCTTTCAGCAACAACAAGCTCATCGTATGTTTTAATATTCAGTTTATTTATCAAAACATTTGAATTAGGATAACAATATTCCTTATCCCATTCATACTCATAATCATATCGCATAAATCCACCTATGCCGAATGTTTTGCAATAAGTTCTTTCAATATTTTTTTATATTTGTCATTGTCAGAAAGTGAAACACGGATTCGTTCTTTATCTTCGTCAGTAAGCGGCATTCCCTCAATAGTCATAGAACCGTTGACTTCATTTATGATTCTGTCAATCTCACTCATAAGCATTTCCTTCCTTAATTATCATGCATTTATTATACCATAATAATGTATTCTTATCAACTCGTATCATCATTTAGATTATAAAAAACATATCGCGAACCGACGGAATGTTAAAATAATTCGTAAATTCTCAAAGTAAATGCAACAGTACGAAAAGATGGCAATTACCATGAG
>CAZLCG010000015.1:0-41109 GCA_964557975.1 uncultured Eubacteriales bacterium | reverse complement strand
ATTTTTTTGAAGTTACTTCTCTTTTTTATTGGGTCATATCATTTTAGCACATACACTTTGCAATAAATCTCTTGTTTTATTCCGATCTATGCATTATAATTAAACTGTAATTTACAGGTTTCGGCAAAGGGGGCGCAACGCTTTTGAAAAGCTCATATAAACTCAGCAAAGGCGCAAAGTCAAATCTGCTTTTAACCGCTGTAACAGCCGTTGTGCTTATTACGGTTTTATCCGTGATATGGGGATGCTCCCGATATGAGAAATCAAAAAACGTCAAGTGCGATTATGCCTCCTTTGACCTTTCGGAGATCAATTTCGACGGCGGTCAGAACGCCTATCTTACGGGTGAGTGGGAGTTCTATTACAATACGCTTTTAGTCTCCGACAGCGCCGAAACGGCGTCGATTTCATCATACCTCAGCGTTCCTTCTCCGTGGTCGAGCGTCATTGACAAAAACGGTAAATACCAAAGCGGCGGATATGCTTCATACAGATGCGTTGTAAAAAATGTTTCGGCAAAAAAGCCTCTCACGGTTTACATACCCAACATTGCCTGCGCTTATAATGTTTATATTAACGGAACGCGTGTTTCGTCAAGCGGGGTCGTTTCAAAAAAAGCCGACGAAGTATGGACCGAAACAAGGCACAGCGCCGTACCGTTCTCGTTGAACGGCAGTGATGAATTTGAAATTATAATTGAGGTCGCGGCGCAGAATTATTCGGGTCTTTATATGCCCGTTATTATTGCGAATTACGGGCAGGACACCAATTCCGTTAACCTTATGACGGGGCTTAAATTTGTCTTTTGCGGAATAGTTGCCTTTTGCAGCCTGCTGTTTTTTATTTTCAAAAGGGTTATTGATACGGATTTGTATTCGATATGGCTGCCCATACTGTCGTTTATTCTGTTCCTGAGAATGATAATGACCTCGGAGGTCTATTCCGTCACACAGCCCTTGTTCGGCGGCATAAGCTATGAAATTATGACGCTGTTTATATTTATTTCGACATTTATAATTAAGCTTGTCGCGCTTATGTACCTTATTAAGTTTGTTGACATTAAGGTAAGCGAAAGCACAGTGGTTGCATTCAGCGCGGCGTTTTTAACAATTGCGGTCGCCATAAACTTCCTGCCGAACTCCGTTTTTGACGTTTACTACTTTGCGGTTCTGCAGCTGTTCTCGTCCATAATAGATATATATATAATAAATAAGCTTTGTATTGAAATCGTAAATAAAACGGAAAATTCGCTTCTTTATCTGCTCTCATATCTGTTTATTGTGGTAGGTATAACGGTTGACGCGCTTTATACCAACGGGTTTATCGAAACGCGTTTTTCTTCCTTTATGCCGATCTGTTTCTTCGTTTTCGTGGTATTTACCGCGGTAATACACGCTTTAAGGATAAGAAAAATATATATGTATGCCATAAAATCGCAGCAGCTCGCCCGTGAGCTTGAGCAGGCGAAAATGTCTATAATGCTTTCGCAGATTCAGCCGCATTTTCTATATAACGCGCTTAACACGATTAAGTCGCTTATAAGGCGCGACCCGCAGAAGGCGGAAAGCGCCGTTATAGACTTTTCATTATATCTTCGCGGAAATATGGACAGCCTTGCCGAAACCGACCCCATACCTTTTTCCAAGGAACTTGAACACGTTAAATATTACTGCAACATCGAAAAATTAAGGTTCGGCGATAAGCTTGACGTCTATTATGAAATAGGACCCGACAGCTTTTTTGTTCCGACCCTCAGTATACAGCCGATTGTTGAAAACGCGATTAAGCACGGCGTTACGAAAAAAGCCGAGGGAGGCTGCGTTACGGTTTCAACATTTGAGGACGAATTAAATTACTATATTACCGTTGAGGATGACGGCGTCGGCTTTGATCCGCATGGGATTACAGAAAAAACGGATGATGGTCGATCCCATATCGGAATTAAAAATATAACTCAGCGCTTTAAAACGGTTATGGGCGCTTCCGTCAAAATTGACAGCGCCGAGGGGGCGGGCACAAGGGTTACGGTTTGCCTGCCGAAAAAAAGCAATGTTAAAACGCTCAAGGAGGGTCTTGAGCTTCAGAAATACAATAATCTTGGGGAGGTAAAGCTATGAAAATAATTGCGGTGGACGACGAGCGGCTTGTACTTGAGGATCTTACCGATATATGCTCGGAGATTCCCGAAGTCGAGAGTATAAACACATTTTCAAATCCTGCCGACGCGCTTGAATTTACTGTTATGAACAGGGTCGATTTAGCGTTTCTCGACATAGAAATGCCTGTTATGACGGGTATCGACCTTGCAAAAAGACTTAACAGATTAAGCCCCGATATAAAAATTATTTTTGTTACGGGGTTTAAAGAATACGCTTATGACGCTTTCGGCGTAAATGCGATAGGATATGTTTTAAAGCCGTTTTCTTCCGAAACGGTAAAAAATCAAATTTATAAGGCGGTAAAAACCGTAAGCGTCCGCGAAAAGCCGAGAGTGTTTATAAAAACCTTCGGTTATTTTGACGTTTTTGTAGACGGAAAGCCCGTATATTTTTCAAGCTCAAAAGCAAAGGAACTTTTAGCGCTTCTTGTTGACCGAAACGGCGGCTGTGTCAGCACCGAAAACGCCGTTTTATCGCTTTGGCGAGAAAGAAATTACGATGAAACCGTTCAGTCGCTGTTCAGAAAGGTGCTTAAAAGCCTTAGAACCGCGCTTGCGGACGCCGATGTTTCCGATATACTAATTGACGTCCGAAATCAGCGCAGCGTTGACGTTTCAAAGTTTGAATGTGATTATTACAGACTTTTGAGCAGGGACAGGAAAGCGATTTCGGATTATCAGGGCGAGTATATGAACGGCTATGCTTGGGCGGAAGTCACAAAAAATCATATAAATAAATTAGTTATGGAGGAAAAATAATGTTATCGGACATTGAAATCGCGCAGGCGGCAAAGTGCCTGCCTATTAAGGAAATTGCAAAAAAACTGCCGGTGGAGGAGGACGACCTTGAATTTTACGGAAAATACAAGGCAAAATTACCTCTTTCGCTTATTGAAAAGCTTAAAGACAGACAGGACGGAAAGCTCGTTCTTGTTACGGCAATAAACCCGACGCCGGCAGGCGAGGGCAAGACCACCGTAACGGTCGGCTTGGGCGAGGCTATGAGCAAAATCGGCAAAAATGCAATTATCGCTTTGCGCGAGCCGTCAATGGGACCTGTTTTCGGCGTTAAAGGCGGCGCGGCGGGAGGCGGCTATGCTCAGGTGATCCCGATGGAGGATATTAACCTGCATTTTACCGGAGATATGCACGCTCTGACTGCCGCGAACAACCTTTTGTGCGCTGTAATCGACAACCATTTACAGCAGGGGAACGAGCTTCAAATAGACCCGAGAAGAATACTCTTTAAGCGCTGTCTCGATATGAACGACAGAGCACTCAGGAATGTCGTGGTAGGCTTGGGCGGCAAGGTAAACGGTGTGCCGAGAGAAGATAATTTTATGATCACCGTCGCCTCCGAGGTTATGGCTATACTTTGTCTTGCTTCGGATATTGACGACCTGAAGCAAAGGCTGTCAAGGATTCTTGTCGCCTACACATATGACGGCAAGCCTGTTTACGCAAAGGATCTGAACGCCGTAGGCTCAATGGCGGCTCTGTTGAAGGACGCCGTTAAGCCAAACCTTGTTCAAACGCTTGAAAATACTCCCGCTTTAATGCACGGCGGACCGTTCGCCAATATCGCGCATGGCTGTAACTCGGTAACGGCAACCAAGCTGGGGCTTAAAATGGCGGATTACTGTATAACCGAAGCGGGCTTCGGCGCGGATCTGGGCGCTGAAAAATTCCTCGATATAAAATGCCGATATGCAGGTCTTAAACCGTCCTGCATTGTTATAGTCGCAACGATAAGGGCGCTTAAATATAACGGCGGCGTTTTGAAAACCGAGCTTTCAAACGAGAATGTCGAAGCGCTTAAAAAGGGCATAGTCAACCTTAAAACTCATATTGAGAATATGCAGAAATACGGCGTGCCCGCAGTTGTTGCGATAAACCGTTTTTATACCGATACCGAAGCCGAAATCAAGGTAATAGAGGACTTCTGCCGCGATATGGGCGTTGAGGTTTCCTTGACCGAGGTGTTCGCGAAAGGCGGCGAGGGCGGTAAGGATTTGGCTGAAAAGGTAGTCAAAACCGTTGAAACCAAGCCGTCAAACTACGCGCCGATTTATGACGTAAATCTCACTGTGGAGGAAAAGCTTCGCATTTTGGCAAAGGAAATTTACCGTGCGGACGATATTATCCTGACGGCTCAGGCAAAGAAATCGCTTGCCGATATTGTCGCGCTCGGGCAGGACAAGCTCCCCGTATGCGTTGCTAAAACGCAGTATTCGCTGTCCGACAATCCCGCGCTTTTGGGCAAGCCCGAGGGCTTTACAATGACGGTTCGGGACATTCGTCTTTCGTCGGGGGCGGGGTTTATTGTTTGCCTCACGGGCGATATTATGACAATGCCGGGGCTTCCCAAGGTCCCCGCGGCGTACAATATTGACATTGACTCCGACGGCAATATAAAAGGACTGTTTTAATATATTTTGCCCTTTAAAGCATAAGGGACGCCGTGCGGGCGTCCCTTGTGCTGTTTTTATTAAGATGTAATTAAAGAATAATGCAAATAAGTCCGTTGCAGCCCTCGTTAATGACCCTTTCAAGGGTTTCCTGCATCTTCATTCTCGCCTCGGTCGGCATATGGAACAGCTTGTTGCGAAGCCCTTCGTTGACAAGCTCGTTTAAGGATTTGCCGAATATGTTCGACTCCCAAATCTTTGCCGGATCCTCCTCAAAGCCCGCAAGCAGGTATTTGACAAGCTCCTCGGACTGGCTTTCCGTACCGACTATCGGCGCTACCTCGGTTTCAATATTTGCCCTGAGCATGTGAATCGACGGAGCGGCGGCGGAAAGCCTTACGCCGTATCTGCCGCCCTGCTTGATAATTTCAGGCTCTTTGAGCGTCAGCTCGTCAATATCGGGCATAATTATGCCGTAGCCCGTGCTTTCGACCTCGTCGAGAGCATATTTTATTTTATCGTATTCCTTTTTGGCGCGGCTCAGCTCGCAAATGCAGTTCATAAGCTCCTGTTCGCTGTTTATTTCAATTCCGGAATGTTCGGCAAGGATCTTATAGAACAAATCGTTGTTCATTTTTACGGAAATCCACGCGCTTCCCTCGCCGAGATTCATTTTTGAAACCGACGCGTCCTCAATATATTCGCACTCCTTAAGCTCCTCGGTAAGCACGCCCACGTCGCGCACAAGCGACATCGACTTAGCCGCCGCGTTAACCGCCGAATATACGTTACCGCGAAGCCAATGGTCGGCGGGCAGGGAAACAAGCCATGCGGGGAAATCCACCGACACCTCTCTGACGGGAAATTCAAACAGGATCTGCGTAAGAATTTCCTTTATTTCACCATCCGAAAGCTCAAGACAGTTGGCAGGCACTACGGGTACGGAGTATTTTTCGGTAAGGCTTTCGGCAAGACTGAGGGCGCTTGTACTCTTAGGGTATGTGCAGTTTAAAAGAACAATAAACGGCTTATTAAGCTCTTTAAGCTCGGTAATAACTCTATCCTCAGCCTCCTCGTATTCGTCGCGGGGGATGTCGGAAATGCTGCCGTCCGTAGTAATTACAAGTCCTATTGTAGAATGCTCGGTGATAACCTTTTGGGTGCCGATTTCAGCCGCCATATTAAAAGGTATTTCGTGGTCAAACCAAGGCGTACGAACCATTCTCGGACTGTCGCCCTCGATATATCCGAGCGAGCTTGGCACAATATAGCCTACGCAGTCGATCATTCTGACTCTAAACGAAGCGTTGTCGGGCAGGGTAACCTCAACGGCGGTTTCAGGTATGAATTTCGGCTCTGTCGTCATAATTGTTCTGCCCGCCGAGGACTGCGGAAGCTCGTCAACCGTTCTGTCGTGCTTCGCTTCGTCCTTGATATTTGGAATAACAAGCGTATCCATAAACCGTTTGATAAATGTGGATTTTCCCGTCCTCACAGGACCGACGACGCCGACGTAAATATCACCGCCCGTCCTTGACGATATATCGGCATATATGCTCTTTTCTGTCATTGTGTTACCTCCTAAGTCTGTTATGAAAAATCATTATGACAACTTGTTTTCTATTGATTTATATTCCCGTGTTTGTCTATATATGAATAAAACATTGTTAAAAGAATAATAAAAGACCGTCTCGGTTCTGTCCGAAACGGTCAAAATGATTTTAAGATTATTTAAATCGGAGCGACGTTCACGCTTTTCGGGTTAGATATGTTTTTTAATAAAGTCGGTAACCGCACGCCAATACATTTCGGGATGGGCGCATACGCTTCTTGCGTGGGGCGCGTCGGGAATACTTACCTTTTCTTTTTCGCACGCCGCCGCCTCGAATACCTCGTCGAGCATTTCATACGGGACAAAGTCGTCCTGCTCGCCGTGTATAAACAGGGTAGGAGTAACGCTCTTTTTTACCTGCTCGACGCAGGAGGCTTCCTTGAAGCTGAAATCCTCTTTATATCTGTTAATTCTGTCGGCGGTGTATAGGAACGGGAATTTCGGAAGCTTCATGGAATTGGTGATTTTGTAGCTGAAAATATCCCAAACGGTGGTATATCCGCAGTCCTCAACGGCAAGGCGCACGTTTTCGGGCAGCTTCTCGCCTGTTACCATCATGGTTGTAGCGGCGCCCATTGAAACGCCGTGAAGTATAATTTTGCAGTCGGGGTAAAGCTCGACGAGACGGTTGATCCAGTCAAGGACGTCAAGCCTGTCCTTCCATCCCATTGTGACAAATTCGTCCTCGCTTTCGGCGTGACCTCTAAGGCTCGGCAAAAGCACATTATAGCCCAGCTCGACAAACTTTTCGGCGTAAATCCCCATTTTCCTCGGCGCGGAACTGTAGCCGTGAATACAGATGACGTATATATCGCTTTCCGTCTGCGGTCTTATGAGGCTTGCGTGGAGCATTTTACCCTCGCTGTTCGGTATTGAAAGCTCTTCCTTTTCGGCTCGGTCAAACCACTCGGCGCCGTTTAAAAGTATGTTTTCAAGCCCTTGACGGAAATCATCCGCCTCTTTTTCCTTTGCTTGGCTTTTCATCACTCCGTTTGCGATTTTACTGTTAATTCCGCTTCTTGAAAGCACTAACCTGTACATAAATGCGGCGGCGGAAATAAATGCGGCGGCGGAAGCTCCCGCAGTGAGGGCGGCATATTTAATAAAACCGTGTTTCTTCTCTTTAGACATAATTTTTTCTCCCTTCGCAAATTCAAAAGGCTCGTTTCCTCTTATGACATTTTACAACAATTTTTTTATAAAATCAATTTTTTTCATTTTATGTAAATTTTTACTTTTGTAACACATCAATTGTAAACCTACACTTTTACCGCTCCCCGATTTTTTTAAATATCTTGCCGATATTATGTTATTGTGCTATACTTTAAAAAAAGAAATCAGAAAATCAGAGGTATATTATGTTGTATTTCTATCCCGAAAAATACGGCGCTGTCGGCGACGGCGTGAAAAATGACGTTGAGGCTATCCAAAAAGCGATAGACGAGGCTGAAAAAATCGGCGGCGGCACGGTTGTGCTTGAAAGCGGAAAAACCTATTATTCAAGCTCGGTTACGCTTAAAAAGAATGTTGAGCTTCATTTGCAGAAAGGCTCGCGCCTTAAAGCGACAAGCGATATAAACGAATATTTCCGTCCCTGCAATTTCATCAATGACAGGACGAACACTTTAATAGGCAACCCTGTTACGGGCAAGCCGTCGTTTTGCTTTGTTTACGGCTTCGCGGCGGACGGCTGTTCAATCACGGGCGAGGGCGTTATAGACGCGAACGGTCACTCCTTTGTAGAGAGAAAGGACAGATATTACGTTACGGGCAATTTTTATCCGCGCCCGACGGTTATTTATATTGAAAACAGCAATCACATTTTGTTTAAAGATGTTACAATCGTTGACGCTCCGTTCTGGACGCTTCATCCCGCAGGCTGCGACGATGTTTTGATTGATTCTGTAAGAATTTTAAACGACCTTGACGTCGCAAATTCCGACGGCATAGACCCCGACCATTGCTCCAATGTCAGAATTGCAAACTGCCATGTTGAGTGCGCTGACGACTGCATCTGCTTAAAGACCTCAAAGGGCAACGCGGAATACGGTCCTTGCGAAAATATAGTTATTACGGGCTGCACGCTTATTTCAACCTCCGCCGCAATAAAAATCGGCACTGAGGGAGTAGGCGATTTCAGAAACGTTATTGTTTCCGACTGCGTTATTTCAAAAAGCAACCGAGGGCTTTCAATTCAGATACGTGACGGCGGCAACGTTGAAAATGTAAGCTATTCAAACATAATGATTGAAACCCGCCGTTTCTGTCCCGATTGGTGGGGGACTGCCGAGCCGATTGTAATTACGACCTTTAACCGAGATGAAAACACAAAGTCGGGGCACATTAAAAACATAAGATTTTCAAACATCGCCTGTAAGGGCGAAAACGGCGTGCTTTTGCACGGCACTAAGGAAAATATGCTTGAGGATATTACGTTTGAGAACGTTTCCGTTGAGCTTACCAAAACCTCAAAGTGGGAAACGGGGCTTTACGATATGCGCCCCGGGCTTAATAAGGAAATTGAAAAAAGAAAAAATTCGGGCTTCTTTATCAGAAACGCAAAGGACGTTACCATTCTTAAATCCCGTGTTAAATGGGGTAACGTCTGTGAAGATTACGCCTATGCGCTCGACGGCGAAAACTGTCCCGATATTGAATTGGTAAGATTTAAGGGTACTGCCGCCGACGGCTCGGACGGTGTTGTTATAAGATGAAAACTCTTTATATTACCGATATGGACGGCACGCTTTTAAACAATGACGGCGCAGTATCGGGAAAAAGCAGAAGGCTCATAAACGAACTGTCCGAAAGCGGCGTTCTCTTTTCCGTTGCAACCTCAAGAAGCATTATGTCCGCAAGGGGTCTGCTTAACGGGGTAAAAATATCCGCTCCCGCGGTTTTGATGAGCGGAGTTTTTGTGTATGACATTAGAAACAAAAGGGCGGTTAAGTTTTTCAGCCTTGACGAGGATACGTTCAATAGGGTTTTGAGCATTTTTGACGCTCGCGAAAAATCGCCGTTCGTCAATTTTTACGACAGCAGGAACGATGAATTTATAATTGAATTTACTAAGCTTCGCTTGCAGGCTCATAAGGATTTTTATTATGAACGCAGAAAGCTGATTGGCGACAAAATTCGTCAGGTTGACTGTGTAGGTTTAAAGGACTTTGCCTGCCCTGTGTTTTTAAGCATTTGCGACGAATATGCGGAATTACTGCCCGTAACTAAAGAGCTTGACAAAACAGAAACGGTCGGGTATTCGTTTTATAAAGATACATACACAAAATATTGGTTCCTTGAGGTGTTCAACAGCGAGGCTTCAAAGGCAAAGGGGCTTGAAATCGTAAAGGCTTATACGAATGCCGACAGAGCCGTTGCGTTCGGCGATAACTTAAACGACATACCTCTTTTTACCGCGGCGGATGAGTGCTACGCTGTCAGGAATGCGGTAAATAATTTAAAAGAAATCGCGACGGGCGTAATAGACGAAAACGAAAAGGACGGCGTCGCAAGGTTTATTTATGAGCGGGAAAAGCGAAGGTAAATAACTTTAACATAATAAATGACAGAAAAAACCGCTGCAATTTCAAGCCGAAACTGCAACGGTTTTTATTTAAAGAGTTACATATTAGCCTTGCAGAAATCCGCAATATCCTGCTTTTCACAGCCGCCGACGCGCCTTGCGACCTCTTTGCCGTTTTTTACAAGAATTAACGTCGGTATCGACAGTATGCCGTAAATTTGGGCAAGCTCAGCGCACTCGTCAACGTTTAATTTGCATACCTTTACCTCGTCGGTTTCATCCGCAAACGCCTGAACCTCGGGCGCGAGCATCTTGCAGGGATTGCACCAATCGGCGTAAAAATCAATAAGCACGGGCTTTTCGCTTTTTGAAACCTCTGTTTGAAAATTCTCAACCGTAATTTTTACTGTTTCCATAATCACACTTCCTTTAATTATTATATGCGTAATGAAAGGTTTGAATTGCTTTTTAGTTATAGGCGATACCACTAACTAAAATAATTGTTTTAAATTCAAATTCATGAGAAAATTTATCAACCTCCCTTGTGTAAAGGGAGGGGACCGCCATTAGGCGGTGGAGGGATTGCAATTACTTTATTAACGTTTTTTATAAAATATTGAACTGCTTTTTGTCAATCCCTCAGTCACTTCGTGACAGCTCACTTTACATAAGGGAGCCTGAAATCTTTGCAGCATTTTTCTTGTCAGAGGGAGCAAAAATGTTTTCATCTGCCTTAGTTATAATATAACCCTTAATTTGGTTTTTATTTTTGCAAAACGCTGTCGCAGTATCTGCAAACAAGCTTTTTGTCGCTTTCATAGAACAAATCGGGAACATACGCCTCGTGATTGACAACGCATTTCGGGTTTTTACACTTAAAATTATGAGTGCTTTGCGTCTTTTCGGGAACCTTGCCCTCGCGCTTTAAAAGCATTGTAATTATAAGCGCCATTCTTGCGTACATACCGTATTCGGCTTGGTCAAAATATTTTGCCCTCGGGTCGTCGTCAACGCCTACCGTAATTTCGTCAACCCTCGGCAGGGGATGAAGCACAACAAGATCCTTTTTTGCAAGCTTCATCTTTTCTTCGTCAAGCACATAAATTCCCTTTTGCTTTTCGTATTCCTCGGTTGAGGAAAATCTTTCACGCTGGATTCGTGTCATATAAAGCACGTCAAGCTCGGGAATCGATCTCTCAAGGCTCGGCGAGAACGAATACTCACATCCGCTCTTGTCAAGCGCGTCGATTATATATTCGGGAACTTGAAGCTCGGAGGTGGAAATCATAATAAATCGGTTGTCTTTGTATTTTGAAAGCGCCTTAATTAAGGAATGGGTGGTTCTGCCGTTCTTCATATCGCCGCAAAGACCGATCGTCATACCGTTTAATTTATGCTTTTCAAACGACAGGGTAACGAGATCCGTTAAAGTCTGCGTCGGGTGAAGGTGACCGCCGTCGCCTGCGTTTATAATAGGACTTTTTGAATAGAGCGAAGCCGCATAAGCCGAGCCTTCAACGGGGTTCCTCATAACTATTATATCGGCGTATCCGCTGATAACGCGCACGGTGTCTTTAAGGCTTTCTCCCTTTGCAACGGAAACGTTCTGCGGATTGTCAAAGCCTATTACCTCGCCGCCGACGCGAAGCATAGCGGTTTGGAACGACATCTGCGTTCTTGTTGACGGCTCGTAAAAGAGCGTCGCCATTATTTTGCCGTGGCAGGCGTCCGTAAAAATTGACGGGTTGGCCTTGATCATTCCCGCAAGACGGATTATCTCATCCAGATCCTCCTGCGATATATCCTCGAGGTCGATTAAATTTTTTGCCTGCATAGTATCAATCCTCTGCTTTTATTTTCAGTATATTTTAACAGTATTTCTTTTAAAATGCAACAGAAGCTTTAAGTCCGCCGTTTTTTCTTATAAAGAACATGCGAAAAACGTATGCCGGAATCTTCATATTCGGCTATAAGCTCTTTAGTGTACACGCTCTTGTCAAATTCGGGGAAAAACGTGTCCGCGTCCTTACATTCGGCTTCAATTTCGGTAAGATAAAGGCTGTCGGCGTATTTCATAAATTCGCCGTAAATCCTGCCGCCGCCGATTATAAAAATATTATCGCCCTTCGCCTTGTCAAGCGCTTCGCGAACGCCCGTTGCAACCTCAGCGCCCTCGGCTTTATAATCCTTATCGGACGTGATAACGATATTGCGTCTGTCGGGCAGGGCGTGCGGCAGGGATTCAAAGGTCTTTCTGCCCATTACAACGGTATTGCCCGTGGTTGTCGCCTTAAAAAATTTCATATCGTCACGAAAATGCCATATAAGGTCATTATTTCGACCGAGCTCGTTGTTTTTGCCTATTGCGGCTATCATTGAAACAGACATTTTTGCCCTCCGTATTCTGCCGTTACTGTGAAATCGGGAAAGATATTTTCCCGAGATGCTTATAATCTATCAGCTTTACGTCAAGGCAGTCCTTACTTGAATCAAATTTGAAGAAATCCTTAACCTCGGGATTGAGCCAAAGCCTCGGCGCAGGTAAATCGCCTTGCTCGTCAAAGCGCTTTAACTGTTCTTTTATGCCGTCAACCTGATTTACATAGATGTGGGCGTCCTTAATGCTCCAATCCAATGCGCCGGGTTTCAATCCGCAGACTTGGGCGAGCATACACAAAAGGACGGCGTACTGCGTTACGTTAAACGGAAGCCCGAGCGGTACGTCGCACGAACGCTGATGAACCCAAGCGTTGAGCTTGCCGTCGGTTACATCCCATTCGCTTGACCAGACGCAGGAGGGCAGTACCGCAGTGGCGAGATAGTCGTTCTGCCAAAGCGTCATAACCATCCGTCTGTCCTCGGGGCGGTTTTTTATCTTGTCGATAAGGTTTTGCGTCATTTGGAATTTATTTACGATATAGCCGTATGCGGTGCCGATTGTGTGTGCATACTCCTTGCCGAAATTTTTATGAACGGTCTGTTTTTTCAGCGCCCCGTTTCCGTCGGGGAGCAGCTGCTCCGCAGTCCAAATTCCGTCTTCGTCAATTTCCCATTCGTTCCAGATGTTGACGTTCCTCTCCCGAAGCCAGCGGACGTCGTTAGATTGCGCCTGATATATCCAAAGCATTTCCAGCACAGCCTGCCTTATGAAAAGCTGCTTTGTCGTAAGAACGGGGAACTCCTCGGATAAATCAAAGTGAAAATAATGCGACGGAACTTTTATTGTGTTTGTTCCCGTACGGTTTTCGATTTCAACACCCTCGGAGAGTATTTTTCTGCAAAGCCCGAGGTAATCTCTGTCCCATTTTGACATAGAATCAGTCCTTTTTAATCACGTTAAGATAAGTATATCATATTTTGCGGCTGTATGCTACATTTTAAGCGGTAAAAAATATTAAAATACAAAATGAAGCCCGCGTCGGAAAAAGGAGTGATTTATTATCTTTTGTTGACAATGGGAAAAGAAAATGCTAACATATTATCAGTTAGTCAACGCTAACCTGACTTTGTTTGTTAAGGGTGATGAAATATGGTTAAAACTACTGTAAAAATTGACGGTATGATGTGCGGTATGTGCGAGGCTCACGTCTGCGACGCAATAAGACAGGCGCTTCCCGTAAAGAAGGTGACTGCTTCGCATAAGTCGGGGCAGGCGGTGATTGTGAGCGAGGCGGATATTTCACAGCAGGAGCTTCATAACGCGCTTAAACCTACGGGATATGAAATAATTTCGGTTACCGCAGAGCCTTATGAAAAGAAGGGCTTGTTTTCAAAGCTGCGTAAGTGAAAGGCGCAACGGTAATACATAAACGGTTACTTTGGGTTGCAGTTTTATTGCGGCTGTTTGTGTTGTCATTTTTTATTTTCAGGAATAATATAAGTATAGGGTGATACCGATAGACGGTTAGCCCCAAGAAATCGCATAAAGAAATAAGCCGCTCGTTTTTTAGGACGGGGCGGCTTTTTTGCCTGTAAAGTGATATTGCAAACTACCGTTTGCAGTGATATTTTGCCTTGCGGCAAAGTGATATGAAAACCTATCGGTTTTCGTGATATTATATTTGCCTCGAAACTCGGCAAAGCCGAATACCGCTGTGCGAAGTACAATATCGCTGCGAAGCAATATCACTCGCCGCAGGCGAATATAACCGGCGGCATCTTCATTATAGATGACGCCGCCGAAGCAGTAATGTTTATATTATATTTTTTGCCGCCTGCATTGTTTTTGCCGCTACGGGAATTGCAACCGAGCTTCCTCCGCCGCCGTTTTCTACTACGACGACTATTGCAAGCGGTAAATCTTCAAGCTGCGAATATCCTATGAACCACGCGTGCGGGTCAAGACCGTTTTCTTCGGAGCTTACCTCGGCGGTACCCGTTTTACCGCACATTTCAAGCCCCTTGAATTTGCTGTCGCCGTAATAGTTCTTAACGTTTGAGCGAAGCAAATCGTTAAGCTTTGACGCGGTGCTTTCAGAGAACATCGGTTCGGCGTAATCGGTCGAACCTTTTTCCGTGACCGAGCCCGAGGGGGAGGTGATCTGTTTTATCAGATACGGGTTGGGCGAGGTCCCTCCGTTCGCAATAGCGCCTACTATCATAAGCATATGGCAGGGGTTGACCCTTGTTGTATATTGTCCGATACCTGCCCAGCCTATATCGAGGTCGGTGGCGTCGGTAAGGTCAAAGCTGCTTTTTGCAAGCGTTATGTTGCCGACCTTGAATGTAGAGCCGAAGCCGAGGGACGCGGCGGTTGCGGTCAGATTTTCCGCGCCGAGTTCGATCGCAATCTGAGCGAACGCGCTGTTGCAGGACTGATTAAGCGCCTTTTCAAAGCTTATTGTGCCGTGCGTGGATAGACATTTAACCGAGCTTCCGCCGACATTGTACTCGCCCGTGCATGTGAATTTACGCGAGTCAATGTCGGGAATATTGTCAATAGCGCATGCGGAGGTGATAATTTTAAACGTTGAGCCGGGAGTATATACGCCTGAAAAAAATCTGTTAAGATAAACGCCGTCGTATTTTCCGGTTGTATCGTTGTTTATATTCTGCGTGGGCTTGTTAAGAATATCGTATGACGGCTTTGAGACCGCGCATAAAATCTCGCCCGTTTTGTAATTGTAAACGCCGACTGTTCCTTTATTGTCACCGAGAGCATTATACGCCGCCTTGCAAAGCTCTGCGTTAATCGTAAGCTGAATATCGCTTCCCGTGCCGTACCTTTTAAGAGAATATATGCCGTCGACAAGGTTGTAGCCCGTAAGAACGTCTTTATATGAGGTCTGGATTCCCGTTGCAATAAAGCCCTGAGGATCGCCTACGACATGGAGGGTAGCCGTTCTGATTTCTTTATCCTCGTTATAGATTCTTTCGCCGTCAACGGTTTTTGCAAGCACAGCGCCCGTCGTATCGGTTATTGCGCCTGCCGTTGTGAGCGTGCCCGATGAATATATATGCTTGTTCGCTTTTTTCATAGCCCAGCTGTCGGCGTTGCTGACAAACGTATAAAGCAGAATACCTAAACCGCATATAAAGGCTATTGCGAGAACGTAAAGCACCCATGCTCTGTGAGAAATAGTTTTCACTTTTAATCGCTCCTTAAAAATGCAGGCTGTTTATTTAGCAATCCTGTCATACCGTTTATATGTTTTAACATCAATCGCCTTAATAAAAGCGACAAGCGCCCAACAGCACATCATACTTGAACCGCCTCGGCTGATAAACGGCAACGTAACGCCCGTCCACGGTAGTAAGTCCGTAGCGCCGAAAACATGGAGCGCCGCCTGAAACAGCATAAGCGACGAAGCGGCGCACGCCGCTATCGAATAGAACGAGGAACGCGCCGCCGCCGAATAGCGTATGCTGTAAACCACTAACGCCACAAAGGTTAAAAGAACGGTAAAGGCGATTATCATACCGAATTCCTCGCATACCATACCGAACGCCAGATCCTCTGTCGCCGCGAATACGCCTCTGAGCCTCCCGTTGCCGAGTCCCAGCCCGAACAGACCGCCGCTTACCGAGTAAATGAGAAGCTTTACCTGCTGATAGCCCTTGCCGTCGGCATAATCCCAAACGTGTCTGTATGTCTCAAATCTGTTCATAACATAGGGCTTAAAGGTTATTACGCCAACTCCGCCCATTACCGCGCCCGCGCATATAAGAAACAGGGTCTTTATGTCGCCCGAACGCAGAAACGCGATTATTACAAAGGTAAAGAAGAATATAAGCGCCGTGCCGAAGTCCTTCATAACAAACAAAAGACCGACGCACACTACCGCAAAAACAATATATTTTGTTAACAGCTTGGTTGATTGCAGGCTTTCAAGCGTAGCCGCGCCGACAAACACGAACATCGGCTTTACGATTTCGGACGGCTGTATTGAAAAGCTGCCTATATATATCCAGTTCCTCGCGCCGTTGATTTCCTTTGCGAAGATAAGCGTTAACACAAGCGCCGCAAGGGATAAAAACGCCACGGGCATACGAAGCCTTATGACCCTGTCTATGTCGCTTAAGATCCACAAAAGCACAATGAATACGCCGATTCCGAGGAATACCGCCGCAAGCTGGGTGTACGCCTTATCGGGATATACGCTTGTGGTGAGCGCAAGACCTATCCCCGAAAGGAAAAAGGCTATCAATTCAACCTCAAAGCTTTTTCTTCTTAAAATGCCGGCAAAGATTATAAAGTAAACCCATTCGACCGTAATGTACAAGCCGAACACGGCGTAAATGGTGCTTTTTACAAGATCTTCGCCGCCGTTTAATAAAATCTGCGTTGCGCAAAAAACCTGAAATACCGTCATAAGTATTAAGAGAAACAACCAATTAACAGGCTTTCTGTATCTGTACTTTCTTTTCTTTTTGTTTTTAGTCTCTTTTAAAGCCACGGTTATCCCTCCCTACTCTCTGAACATAAAGCTGTAATCGCCGATAGTGATAATATCGCCGTCATAAAGCGGATAAGCGTCAAAAACAAGCTCGCCGTTTAAGAAGGTTCCGCCCTCGGAGCCCAAATCGGCAATCATCCAGCCGTCCCTTGAGAGGTATATTTCGGCATGCTCTCTTGCAATGTCGGGCATAGGCAGGCTTATGTTGCAGTTCCTGTCGCGTCCGAAAAGACAGCTTCCGTGAAGATAGTAGGCGCTGTTGTCCGCAAGGTTTACAAGCCTCGCGGCATTTGTAAAGTCCTCTACATCGCCCGCGTCCTCTTCGGTGTTCACGCCGTAGCCGTTTGACGAGAATTTCATAACCGCATTACCGAACGATACGGTATCCCCGTCATAAATCTCGGCTGAATGTCTTATCTTTTCACCGTTGACGTATACGCCTGTTTTGGACTCCGTATCAAAGACGAACCAGCCGTCCTTACGAAGCGCCAGCACAGCGTGAAAACGCGAAACAGTACCGTATTTTTTAAGTGAAATATCGCACGAACGGCTTCTGCCTATTGAGGTTTCCCAATTCTCTATTTCAATTTCCGTGTCATCCGCCAGATTTAAAAGCGTAGCCATAACCTCACGCCTCGGTCTTGCCCTGAAAAGCGAGAATACGCAGCGCAGAAGTATTATAACCGCCGTAAAAGCGAAAACATAGCGGACAAGATAGTCAAACTGTTCAAAAAAGGCTTCCGTAACGCTTCCTCCTTTTTAAATCTCTTTAAATAAGAATACAATTAAACGGGGCAAAAGTCAATAAAAAAGGATAAACCGAAAGGCTGCAAATAATTTGTTTTTTAACTTTTTGTATATGCTGTTACGTTTCGGGAATTTAACCGAAAATTTTTTTCGCTTCCTTGACACGGGGCTTTAATAATAATATACTATTACAGATAAGGGCAAATTCCTTTCTTTAAACGGCTTAGGCAAAGAAAAAACGGTTTTGCCCGAAAGGCTGTATTTCCGTCGGCTGAAAGGCTGGCGGCGCGTCAATCGGCTTTAAACGCTTACGAGGTGAAAGGATGAAAACCGAAAAATCATTTTACGGAAAAACCAAGGACGGTAAGGATGTTTATTCCTTTACAATAACAAACGACAGCGGCGCTTATATTGAATTGCTCACATACGGCGCTACGCTTAACAAGATCGTTGTGCCCGATAAGGACGGCGTGCTTGCGGATGTGCTTGTCGGCTTTGACACCGTTGAGGGACAGGAGCTTTGCACGGATTCGCAGGGCAGAACCGTCGGCAGGGTCGCAAACCGTATTGCCGGCAAGGGGATCACCGTCGACGGCAGGAATTATCAGATAACCAAAAATGTAAACGGCAAATTCACGCTTCATTCCAATCACGAATATGAAACCGCCGTGTGGGATCATATAATTGTCGACGACAACGCCGTTATGTTTACATATTTAAGTCCCGAGGGCGCGGAGGGTTTCCCCGGAAGCGTAAAAAACGAGGTCGCCTTTTCGTTTAACAACCGAAACGAGGTTAAGATACGCTATAACTGCACGCCCGACGCGAAATGTCCGCTGAATGTCACAAATCACGCTTATTTTAATCTTGACGGCTTTGACGGCGGAAATATCGAAAATCATATTATGCAGCTGTTCTGCGATTCGTTCACTCCTACCGACTCCGACGCCATTCCTACGGGCGAGATAAGAAAGGTTGAGGGTACGGCGTTTGATTTCAGAACTCCCAAGGCAATCGGCAAGGATGTAAACGCCGATGACGAACAGCTTAAAATAGCGGGGGGTTATGACCATAATTTCATAATTTCGGGATATGACGGAACATTAAGGCGGTTTTGCAGGGTGGTTTCCGAAAAAAGCGGCAGAGTGCTTGAGGGCTATACCGACCTGCCCGGCGTTCAGTTCTATATGGGCAATTTTATGGACGGCTCGCAAATCGGCAAGGGCGGCAAACCGCTTGAGTACAGAACGGGCTTCTGCCTTGAAACGCAGTATTTCCCCGACGCGTTGAACCACGCGGAATTTATACAGAATTTATTTTCCGAGGATAAGCCGTTTGTTTCCGAAACGGTATATAAATTTTCAAAATAACGCCGCAAGGCTTGAAAGAGGTTAAATTATGGGAGAAAATAACGAAAAGCTTGAAAGGATTTACCTTTCGGCGCTGGTATATAACAGAACGGGCGTATTGCTTCGCGTCGCGAGCCTTTTTGCAAGGCGCGGCTACAATGTTGTGAGTCTGACTGTAGCCGAAACCGAAAACCCCGAATATTCGAGAATTACAATTGTTTCGGATGTTGAGGAATATAAATTTATGCAGGTCGAAAGGCAGCTTTCAAAGCTTGAGGACGTCATAAAGGTTGTAAGGCTCAATGAGGGCAGGCTTATTTCTTCGGAGCTTCTGCTTATTAAGGTTCACGCGCTTAACAGCCAGAGAAAAGCCGTGCTTAAAACGGTTAACGGCTTCGGCGCAAAGGTTAAGGACATCGGTCACACCACTATAACAGCCGAGCTTACCGGTCTGCCGTCGCTTATTGATAAATTCATTGATAAAATGACAAAGCACGGCATAATCGAGCTTTCGCGTTCGGGTCTTACCGCGCTTGAAAGCGGCGATACCAATATCAGAGACGGCAAATAATTGTTTGAAAGGATAAACTTCTATGGGAATGACAATGACGCAGAAAATCCTTGCGGCGCACGCGGGACTTTCCGAGGTTAAAGCAGGTCAGCTTATTAACGCAAGGCTTGATCTGGTAATGGGCAACGACGTAACGTCGCCCGTTGCAATAAACGAGATGAAGGCGAAGGGCTTTACGGATGTTTTTGACAAAAACAGAATAGCTCTCGTTATGGATCATTTTACGCCTAACAAAGATATTAAATCAGCCGAGCATTGCAGGCAGGTAAGAAGCTTTGCAAAGGACTACGGCATTAAAAATTTCTTTGACGTCGGCAAAATGGGAATAGAGCATGCGTTGCTTCCCGAAAGCGGTCTTGTAATTTCGGGCGATACCGTAATAGGCGCGGACTCTCACACCTGTACCTACGGCGCTCTCGGCGCGTTCTCAACGGGCGTAGGCTCAACCGATATGGCGGCGGGTATGATCTCGGGTACGGCATGGTTTAAAGTGCCGTCGGCTGTTAAGGTAGTTATTACGGGCAAGCTTAAAAAGTATGTCGGCGGTAAGGACGTGATTTTGCACCTTATCGGTAAAATCGGCGTTGACGGCGCAAGATACCGTTCGCTCGAATTTACGGGCGACGGAATTTCCGAGCTTTCAATGGACGACCGCTTCTGTATTGCGAATATGGCAATCGAATGCGGCGCGAAAAACGGCATTTTTCCCGTCGATGAAAAAACGCTTGATTACATAAAGGATAAAACCGACAGAAAGCCCGTTATCTTTGAGGCTGACGGGGACGCGGAATACGACGAGGTAATAACGGTAAATCTTGACGAATTAAAGCCCACGGTTGCGTTTCCGCATCTTCCCGAGAACACCCATACCACCGACAGCATCGAAAAGATAAAAATCGATCAGGCGGTAATAGGCTCCTGCACAAACGGCAGAATTGAGGATATGCGCGCGGCGGCTTCGGTTATAAAGGGCAGAAAGGTCGATCCCGACGTCAGAACCATAATAATCCCCGCAACGCAGAAAATATATCTTCAGTGCATTGAGGAAGGTCTTACAAAAGCGTTTGTTGAGGCAGGCGCAATCGTTTCAACGCCTACCTGCGGTCCGTGTCTCGGCGGTCATATGGGAATTTTGGCGGCGGGCGAGAAGGCGGTTTCAACCACGAACCGCAATTTTGTCGGCAGAATGGGGCATCCCGACTCTGAGGTTTACCTTGCAAGCCCCTATGTTGCGGCGGCAAGCGCTGTTATGGGATATATCTGCGACCCCACGGCTTTGGATTAAGGAGGAATTGAAATGAAAATACAGGGCAAGGTTCACAAGTACGGCGATCATGTCGATACAGACGTTATTATCCCCGCGAGATATTTGAATACTGCGGACAGTAAGGAGCTTGCGGCTCACTGTATGGAGGATATTGATAAGGATTTCGTAAAGAATGTTAACGAGGGCGATATAATCGTCGCGGGCGTTAATTTCGGCTGCGGTTCTTCAAGGGAGCATGCGCCTATTGCAATAAAGGCGGCAGGCGTTTCGTGCGTTATTGCGAAAAACTTTGCAAGAATATTTTATCGCAATTCGCTTAATATCGGGCTTCCCATTCTCGAATGTCCCGAAGCGGGCGAGGATATTGAAAACGGCGACGAGGTTTCGGTTGACTTTGACAGCGGTGTGATTACCGATATCACCAAGGGCAAAGCCTATAAAGCTGAGCCGTTCCCGCCGTTTATTCAGAACATTATAAAACAGGGCGGTCTTTTGGCTTCGCTTAAAAAATAATAAAAACGGAGTTTTGAATTTTCGGGAATGTATTTCAAAACTCCGTTTTTTATGATACAATTACCTTTGTTCACAATTAAACAGACTGTCTATTTTGTTCACAATTAAACATTTATTCTATTTTTGTTCATATTTTATTTTTATTTAGGGCTATAATTAAAAATATCTTATAAAGAAATATTTAATCGGAGGGCGATCATGGCTAACGAAAAAATCCTTATAGTTGATGACGATAACAATATTTGCGAGTTGTTACGGCTATATCTTGAAAAAGAGGGCTTTATTACAAAAATCGTAAATGACGGTATGTCCGCCATCGACACGTTTAAGCAGGAAAATCCCGATTTAATGCTGCTTGACATTATGCTTCCGCACCTCGACGGCTGGCAGGTTTGCCGCGAGGTTCGCAAATTTTCGGACAAACCCATAATAATGCTGACTGCCAAGGGCGAAACCTTCGATAAGGTTTTAGGTCTTGAGCTTGGCGCGGACGATTATGTTACGAAGCCCTTTGACACAAAAGAAATAGTTGCAAGAATTAAAGCGGTTTTAAGAAGAAGCGGCGCTCAAAGCGGTTCTGAGAACGTTAAAGAGGTTAATTTTGACAAGCTTACCGTTAACCTTACAAATTATGAAATGAGGGTAAACGGCGTTGCGGTCGATACTCCTCCCAAGGAGCTTGAGCTTATTTTTCACCTTGCGTCCAACCCTAACAGAGTTTTCTCGCGCGACCAGCTCCTTGACGAGGTTTGGGGCTTCGACTATTACGGCGATTCGAGAACGGTTGACGTTCATGTTAAAAGGCTGCGTGAAAAGTTAGAGGGCGTTTCCGATAAATGGGAGCTTAAAACCGTTTGGGGCGTAGGTTATAAATTTGAAACCAAGGATTAAGCGATATGTCAGGTTCAATTAAGAATTTCGCAAAAAAGGCGAAAAGAAGAATTAAAAGCAACAGTCTTTTTACAAAATATTTTTGCGCGTTTTTGGTTCTTGAATTTTTTTGCTTCGCCGTTTTGGGAGTTGCGTTTGGATTTTTTGCATTCGGAAATTGGAGCGAACAGGCGCTCGAGCTTCTGTCTGAAAATTCGGAAAATGTCGCAAGCCTTACCTCGGAGATTCTCGCTACGAGGATGGACACCGACGCCAGAGGCTCGATTTTCCTGCTGTGCAACAATATAAATTTGATTTCAAATTCCATTGACGCCGATATTTTTGTCTGCAACACCGAAGGCGATATTATTTTATGTAAGGACCTTGTATCTGAGGATTATACGGTCAGCGAGAACGGGGAATGTCTTGTTCACAGCCTTTACCATGTTCCCGATTCGGTTTTGAAAAGCGCGCTTGAAGGCGGCTTTTCCTCTTCAAAAACCAAGCTTGACGGGATGTATGTTAAATATCAGCTGGCTTCCGTTCGACCCGTAACCGTAAACGGAAACGCCGTTGCCGCTGTGTTTGCGGTTAAGCCCGTGTCCTCCGGCGCATTTACTTATTATAAAAATATAATAAAAATGTTCTTGCTTTCGGCTTCTTTTGCGTTGATTGTTGGCGCGGTTGCAATCTATTTCTTTACGGGCAACCTGATAAGACCGCTCAGGGATATGTCAAAGGCAACCAAGGCGTATGCGATGGGCGATTTCAGCTACCGTGTTAAGGTGAGGGGCGGCGGAGAGCTTGAAAATCTTTTAAAGGCGTTCAACTCAATGGCGTCAAGCCTCGCATCGCTTGAAAATTCAAGAAGAAGCTTTGTTGCAAACGTTTCCCATGAGTTGAAAACGCCTATGACGACGATAGGAGGCTTCATCGACGGTATTCTTGACGGGACGATACCTCCCGAAAACCAAAGCTATTATCTTGAAATAGTTTCAAACGAAACGAAACGGCTTTCAAGGCTTGTTGTGGCAATGCTTAATATGTCAAAAATCGAAGCGGGCGAGTTAAAGCTTAAACCGAAAAAATTCAATATCTGTAATGATATTTTTAATGTATTTATTTCTTTTGAGCAAAAAATAGAGGAAAAGAACATTGAAATCTGCGGGCTTGACGTTTTGGAGCCGACCTATGTAACCGCTGACGAGGATATGATTCATCAGGTTATTTATAACCTTGTCGATAACGCGGTCAAGTTCACCGAAAACGGCAAGATTACAGCCTTTGTAAACAAGAATGAAAATAAATCGGTTTCGGTTATAATAAGAAATACAGGGGCGGGTATTCAAACCGAGGAGCTTTCAAAAATATTTGAAAGGTTCTACAAGGTCGATAAGTCAAGAAGCTATGACGTCAAGGGCGCGGGGCTTGGGCTTTATATAGTTAAGACCATTGTTGAAATGCACGGGGGAACCGTTCAAGCCGACAGCAGAGAGGGCGAATATACCGAGTTCCGAATTACTTTGCCCGAATTTCCGCCGCTTGGGTAAGCCGAGCGCGCGGTCACAATAAAAATTTTTAAATGTTGTTAATATCAGGTTAATAATAGAACCGTATCATTAAGCCATAAAATAAGTGAGGGAGGCAATTTATATATGAGTGAATACAATAACGAAAACCATGAGCAGAACAATAATAATGCAAATGAAAATCCGGAGGAAAACAATCGGCAGGAGCAGGATTTCAGACAAAGCTCAGATTCCGCAAACGCCAATCAGGGTTATCCTTATTCAAACGGCGGCTCTTATTATACGGGTAATAACGAGGGGCAGGGCAACGGATATTACGGCTACAACCGCAGAACCAACTATGTTTATAACGGAAATAACGCCCCTTACGGTAATTCGCCTTATACACCCGAATCTCAGCGCCGATATTCATACGATCCTCAGCAGAACGGCTACGGTAACGGATATAATCCCGAACCGAAAAAGCCTAAGAATAACAAAAAGGGCGTTAAGGTGTTTTTATCCTGCTTGGGCGTTGCGGCAATTATCACGGTTGTAGTTGTTATTTTGTCCGTTACAGGCAAAGTAGGGTCTTCAAGCGAAGAAAATCAAAAGGTTGACGCTCCTACAATTCAGGCAAGCGATTCACCCTCGGTTTCCTCTACATCGTCTTCGGGCGAGCTTACCGCAAGCGGAGTTTACGAAAAGGTAAAAGAAAGCTCTGTCGGTATACTTGTGTATTCTTCAAGCTCAACCTCCGCAAGCGGAGAGGGCTCGGGCGTCATCATAGGCGAGGACACTTCGGGGCAATACACCTATATTATAACCTGCGCGCATGTTATAAGCGACGGCGGAGCGATAAAGGTTCAGCTTTATGACGAAACACAGTATGACGCAACTGTGGTAGGTTATGATTCAAGAACCGATATAGGCGTTGTGAGAATAGCGGCTTCGGGGCTTACCGTAATTGAGGTAGGCGATTCCGAAAAATTATCCGTCGGCGAAACGGTTTACGCCATAGGAAATCCCGGCGGCGTTGACTTCGCGGGCTCGTTTACCAACGGTATGGTTTCCGCGATAGCAAGACCTGTTAACAGTGAAATCGGATACGAAATGTACTGTATTCAGCACACGGCGGCAATAAATCCCGGCAACTCGGGCGGCGCGCTTGTAAATTCCTACGGTCAGCTTATAGGAATAAATTCATCAAAAATTGCGAGTACGGATTATGAGGGAATGGGATTTGCCGTTCCAAGCTCAACCTTCATTGAGGTATATAATGAGATTATTGAAAACGGTTACGTTACAAACAGACCCAAGCTCGGTATAACATATATGCCTGCGTCGGCAAGCCAGACTTACAGTATGCTTGTGGGCGCAAAGGGCTTGCCGAAGGGCTCGCTGGTTATCAGCAGCATCGACTCTGACAGTTCCCTTGCAAATACAGGGGTGCAGACGGGCGACCTTATAACCGCGGTTAACGGCAAGGCGCTCGATTCAGCCGATACCTTACCCGATTTAATCGAAAATTCAAATGTGGGCGACACCCTAACGCTTTCGATTTGCCGTTTTGACAAGGAATATCAGGCGAGTGAGTTTAATGTTGAAGTAACTCTTGTGGAGGATAAGGGTACTGCGAGTACCGTCGATGAGGAAACAACAACATCGGCGTATTTCTACAATCCGTTCGGCTCTTACGGCTACGGCAACTGACAATAATTCAGAAAGGACTGCTTCAGGCTTAGCCTTAGGCAGTCCTTTCTGAATATTTCGGAAAATAAAAAATATTATATAAATAATTGATTTTTATTTTTGTTTATACTATACTGAAAATCAATATATTTTGGAGATGATATAATGTTTAAAGAAATAAACATAAGGGAATTAAATATATCGCCCGTAAAAATGATTTCGGACGATACGGCGCTGCTCACAGCGGGCGGCGCGGACAGCTGGAACACAATGACGGTAAGCTGGGGAGGTATCGGCGAGCTTTGGGGCAAGGATGTTGTTTTTTGCTTTGTGCGTCCGCAGAGATACACCTATGAGTTTATGGAAAAGCAGGACGTTTTCACTATGTCGTTCTTCGGCGGCGGGTATAAAAAAGAATTGGGCTATTGCGGAAGCAGATCGGGCAGGGATGTTGACAAGGCAGGAGAAACGGGGCTTATTCCCGTAAAAGCAGGCGAGGGCGTAGCCTTCGAGCAGGCGCAGACGGTAATTGTTCTTAAAAAAATCGCGTTTCAGGATATTGACCCCAAGGGCTTTTTGTCCGATGATATTAAGGGCTGTTATAAGGACGGCGATTATCACAGAGTATATATAGGCGAAATTGAAAAGGTGCTTGTAAGGGAATAATTAAAAATTTTTTAAGAAAAAATGAATTTTTTTGCAAAAAACACTTGCATTTTGAAAAACCTTGTGATATACTATTTTCTGCACTTGAGAGATGAGTTCAATACAAGGTTTCTCAAAAGTCGGTGCTTATTACGGTGAGGGTCCACCCGTTCCCATTCCGAACACGGTAGTTAAGCTCATTCGTGCCGAAAATACTTGGCGGGCAGCTGCCCGGGAAAATAGGTCGGTGCCGACACTTTATAAAAGTAGTTCTCCAATAGGGGGGCTATTTTTTTGCTCTTTTTTAGGGCGTATTGATTGCTTCCGACGGTACGGCGCTGATCAAAGGGCAAAGCTAAAGGACAGACGAAAAAGTCTGCCCTTTAATTATGCATTGTTGAAAAAAAGTAATGCTAATCCTTTATCTGCCTTATGTCGTTGCCTATGAAATTAAGCATTTCATATGTACCGATAATTCTTGATGTAACACGGCTTGAATAGCGTTTTTCAAGTTCCTCGAGCTTAACGTTTGAACTGATTATTGTAGGAAGCTCTTTAGCCATTCTTGTGTTTATAATGTTGTATATTTCGGCGACGGTGAACGGCGTTGAAAACTCCGCTCCGAGGTCGTCTAAAATTAACAAATCGCAGCATAAGAGCTTTTCTTCGGTCGTGCCGTCGGGATTTTCGCTTCTGCCGAATTTTTCCCTTTCGATCATTCCGAGAAGATTGTGCGCCGAGCCGTAAACCACGCCGTAGCCTTTTTCAATTACCTTGCCTGCGATTGCAAGCGAAAGATGCGTTTTACCCAGCCCTGTTTCGCCGTACATAAAAAGGCTGGGATTACTGTGGTCAAAAGCGTCAGCATAACTTACGCAGTAGTCAAAAATCGTTTTCATTTTCTTTTTTGCCTGAGCCGTTTTGTAAAGGGAAACGTCAAAATCCGAAAAGCTTGAAATTTTAAGCGGAGTACACTCGGCAAGCTCCTTAAACGCCTCTTGCTTTAAAATACCTTCAAGGCAGGCGCACATTTTGCCGTCGCAAAAGCCCGTATCGTTACATCTTTCACAGGTGTAGCGCGGCTTTAGATAGTTTTCATCTATTCCCGCAGACTTAAATAAATCCCGCCTTGCCCTTTGATAGTCAAGATTCTTGTTTTTAAGCTTTTCTATATATTCTTTAGGGTCGTCACAGCCTAAAATTGACCTTGCTGCGGCAAGCCCTGTTTTTGCCATTTCATTTTCAAGCATAACAAGCTCGGGGTGCTGCTTAATGAACTGCTCTCTGCGCTCCCGCGCGCCGTTTTCGGCCTCAAGGCGTCTTGCCCTTAATGTGTTCATCGCGTCCTGATACGCTTTTTTGCTGTAATTCATTCAGCCTGCCTCCTTTTGCTTTTCTTTTTAAATACAAGCTCGCCGTTTTGAGCCTTTTCAATCGCCTTGTTAATATCGTAGGAGCGTTCCGATTGCGAGCCTTCCTGCTTGCCTGCCTTGTAATCTTCCGTTCCTTTTTTAACATCCTCGGGGGTCTTATAGCCCTTTTCGTGCCAGCTTAAAAGAATTTTTGAAGCGTATTCGGGTGAAATTTTACCTGTTTTGTCGCCCGCTTCATTGTATGCAAGCACCATCATTTCAACCGAAAAGCCCATTTTGTTACCCTTTTTTAAATAATCGGCAATTTTGGTTGAGGGCTTCGGCAGGTTAATGCCCGTAAACTGTTTAAACTGCATATATATTCTGTCAAGCTCGTTTTGGCTGTCAATATATTCGTGAGCCGCCTCAAGCGAGAAAATCTCCTGCCTGTACCAGCTTTTTGCCAGACTTTGAATAAATCCGGTTGATGCGGTATTCCTCTGCACGCAGTATTGCAGAAGCGTCAGAATTACATCAAAGCCGAAGCCGTAATCGTCGTACATCATAAGAAGCGTTGCCTGCATATTGTAGCCTATTGTTTTGCCGAGCATTTCCTGAGCCTGATTAAAAAGACCTTTTATGCTTGAATTTTCTTCCATTCTGACGGCGATTTGCTCCATAGTCGGCTTTGACAGCTTGATTTCTGTTTGTTTGGCGGTATTTGCGGAAGCTGTCTTTCCCGTTTTATCAGGTATATCCTTTTTCAATTCGCTGTCGCTGACAATCGGGGAGACGGGGGCTTTGCCGTCCTCAATTAAGACGCCCTCGTTGACCCAATAGTCAAGAGCTTCCTTGGTATCGCCTTCGGACGAGCCGATCGACTTCGCGATTTCGGCAACAGAAAAATTACCGCTTTGGTTTTTTAATATCCAAAGCAGTGCCTTTACGGCGCAGTATGACGCCATTTTTATGTACTTGTCAACCAATACGGACGGCACTGCAAATACCGAGCCGTAAAAAGAAGCGTTAAATGAATACATAAAAATTTCCTTTAGATCGCAGCGGCGTTTCGCTTTCAGAGAGCGAAGCACGCGGCAGATTGTAAGCAACGCAGGGAGCTTTAGCTCCTCGGGGTTTCAGCGAGAGACTGTCTCTCGCTGAAATTCTGAAATGTGACCGCCTCAGAGACGGGGACGTCTGCGTTTTGGCTATACTTTTTTCTTGCAGAAGCCGTTAAGAGAACAGCCTTCGCAGTTTGCTTTCCTTGCCGTGCAGACCGCTCTGCCGTGAAGCACCGCTCTGTGGCAGAAATCGCTGCTCTCCTCAGGCGGAAGAAGCTTGCGAAGCTCAATTTCAACCTTTTTGGGATCTTTAACAGAAACAAGACCTATACGGTTTGAAAGTCTGATAAGATGCGTATCGCAGACAACGGCGGGCTTTTTGAAAACATCGCCCATAATAAGGTTGGCGGTTTTTCTTCCGACGCCGGGGAGCGTAGTGAGAAGCTCGATACTGTCGGGCAGTTCCCCGCCGAAGTCGTCGCGGACTTTTTTTGCAATACCGATAATATCCTTGGCTTTTTCGCGGAAAAAGCCGCAGGAATGTATAATTTTTTCAATGTCCTTTACATCGGCGCTGCAGTATTCGTCAAGCGTTTTGTATTTTGAAAATAACTCGGGTGTAACAAGGTTTACCCTTGCGTCCGTACATTGGGCTGAAAGTCTTGTGGCGATCAACAGTTCAAAGGGATTTTTGTATTCAAGGGAACAAGCCGCGTCGGGGTAGGCGGATTTTAACGCTTCAACCGATTTTAATGCAAGCTCTTTTTTTGTCATTTTGTATAATCAAGCCCCTCGGGCAAGTCAAGAAGATAATCCGCCGAAACATGAAAATAAAGACATATTGCCTGAATATCCTTGAGCGACGGCTCTGTTACCCCTGTTTCAAGGAATGATATTTTCCGCTGCGTCATACCTAAAACATTTGCCAAATCCGTCTGAGTAAGCGGCGGCAGCTTGGACTGCCTTAATTCTTTGAATTTTGCATTGAACGGCATAATGATTCCCCTGTTACAAAAAATAGATATCGAGAGTTATTTTAGCATAAAAAAAATTCCGTTGCAACAGCGAAAAACCTAAGCTGAGATAAAAAATTACTACAAATTTTTGTGCATAATTTTTTTTACACAAAATGTTGTGGATAAAGCATCGTAAATTATCAAAATATGTCTGTTAGACCTTGTAAAAATTTTTTTTATTTGTTATAATTTGTTAAATACTGTATGTTCGGAGGCAGAAAAGATGAGAAATAACGCAAAAAAGGCTTTGCTGTGTCTTATAACGGCGTTTATACTTGCGCTCACAGGGCTTGTTCCCTCGTTTGCGGAGGAAAAAACCGCGGCGCAGAATGTCTGTTCGGCGCTTCAAAACGATCCTACACAGCTTATCTGCGTTTCAAAATACGGCGACACGGTAAATTATCCCGAAAATTCTGTTGAGGGCATTATCTCCGCCGCTGAGGCAGGCGCGGATATGGTGCTTGTCAGCGTTAAAAAGACTTCGGACGGCACCGTTGTGCTTATGGCTGACGATAATCTTTCAAGAATGTGCGTCGACCAAAGCGGAAACAGCGTTGATAAGGATATTTCTCAGGTGGGTTATTATGAGCTTTCGGCATACCGTTTGAGAAACAGCACAGGTCTTTTGCACGAAAAAATAACGGCTTATACGGTTCCGACGTTACAGGAAACCATAGAAAAGCTCGGCGGCAGGGCAATGCTTCTTATAGCGGGCGGCTGGGCGTACCGCGACGACATTTATGATTTGCTTTCGGAAATGAACGCGCTGAATTCTGCGGTGATTGTTGCCGACGGTAAAAAGAAGGAGATTTCGCAATGGCTTTTGGCTAAGACCTCAAAGCCGCTTGTATTCTCCTCATATGACGGCAATGTAGTCTGGAGCTCCGGCTCGTATATCAAAAAGACCGTTTCCGCAGGCGCGGCAGGGGTAATACTGAGCGACAATAATTCGCATTCCACCGCATTTTCCGCTTCAACCGTTGAAAAGCTCGGCGGAAAGGCGCGGGCGGTCGTTGATATGACCTCGCCCGAAACATGCGGCAACAGGCAGGACGCTCCTCTCGGCTGGGACGAAGTCACCTCAAGGGGCTTTTCGGTAATTATTACGAACAATGTCGCGCAGCTTTGCGAGTACAGACAGCGCGTTAGCGCTGCCCGTGAAAATCTGAACGCTCTTATTGAAAGAACAGCGGCTATTGATACGACGCTTCTGAGTACCGTGTCCGCAAACGATCTTAACGAGGCTCTTTCAAGCGCTGAGGTAACGGCGGAAGGCTCTGTGAGCGCAATGACTCTTGAGGGCAGCTACTGTGAGCTTCAGAATGCGGTTTATGCCTTGACTGACAGGACTGCCGAGGACAATAAGGGAATGACGGTCACAAAGGGCAGAATTACCGCGGCTGTTCTCGTGATTATCGGTCTTATTGTGCTTGAGGTTGTGTTTGAACACTGCCGAAAGAAAAAAATTGCCGCAAGGAAGCTCGGCAGAAAAAAGAAAAAATCAAAAAAACAGTGATATAGGGTTTTAGCTTATGACGGCGGACGAACGCCCTCGTGTTATTCCGAGTTACGGCTTGAAAGGAAATTAAACGGAATGTCAGACAAATTCAGGAACGATTTAACAAAAGGCAGCGTAACAAAAAATCTGTTAAAATTTGCCATGCCTTTTTTGGCTTCAAATATATTGCAGGCGCTTTACAGCGTTGTCGATATGATTGTGGTGGGTCAGTTCTGCGGTAAGGCGGGCATTACGGGTGTGTCAATCGGCGGTCAGGTAAATTTGCTTATTACGGGCGCGGCAAACGGGCTTGCGATTTCGGGTACGATTTTAGTCGCTCAGTATCTCGGCGCTAAAAAGTATAACGAGCAGAAAAAAACCATCGGCACAATGGCTACGATGTATCTTGTTTTCAGCATTGTAATAACCGCTTTAATGCTTATTGTCGGAAGCCCTCTTTTAAGGCTTCTCAATACGCCCGAAAGCGCGTTTTCCGAAACGCTTTCATATCTTAACATATGTATGACGGGCACGGTCTTTATGTTCGGCTATAATGCGGTATGCGCCGTATTGCGCGGTATGGGCGATTCAAAGCGGCCGCTTTACTTTGTAATCATAGCGACAATAGTAAACGTCGTGCTTGATCTGGTGCTTGTAGGCGTTGTCGGTATGGGAGCGGCGGGCGCGGCTTATGCGACAATCTTCGCTCAGGCAATAAGCTTTATTCTTTCGGTCATATACCTTGTAACGACGGGATTTTTCAAGGGCTATAAAAAACAGGATTTCAAAATCAATAAGGAAAAAGCGGTCCTGCTCGTCAAAATCGGATTCCCGAGCGCAATTCAAAGCCTTGTGGTTTCGCTTTCGTTTATGACGCTTACCGCGCTTGTCAATTCCCTGCCGAACGGGGAAACCGCCGCGGCGTGTCAGGGTATAGGCGGTAAAATAAACTCGTTTGCAATTCTTCCCGCGCTTGCAATCTCAAACGCGATTTCCTCAATGGCGGGGCAGAATATAGGCGCGGGTGAGTTTGACAGGGCGAAAAAGACTATGAAGGTGGGGCTTTGGCTTTCTCTTGCAATTTCCGCCGCGGTATTTTTGATCGTTGAGCTTTGCCCGCAATATATTTTCCGCATCTTTACGGATGACGCCGACGTAATTTCCACGGGCATACCTTATCTGCGATTGATTGCGATAGATTATATTTTCGCTTGCTTTATGTTCTCGTTTAACGGCCTTGCGATTGCGGCGGGCAACACCTCTTTTGCTCTTTTCAATTCGTTTTTCAACTCGATTTTGATTCGCGTACCGCTTGCCTATGCCGCAGTCTTTCTTTTAAGTATGGGCTTTAACGGCGTCGGGCTTGCAATCGGATGCGCTTCCGTATTCAGCGTGTTTATCGGTCTTTGGTACGTTCATTCGGGCAAATGGAAAAAATCGAAGGTCATATTGACAGATTGATATTGAAAAATCGGTTGAAATTTGTTATTATAAACTAAACCCTTCGGGTTTCGGTTCTTATATGTAATAAATTAGAAGGAGTCAGGCTAATGGAAAACAAATTTTTCTGTGCCAAGCCGAACGGTAAGCTGAATTATCCGCATACAATGCTTACAGGCTTCGGGTTTATGGCGGTTCAAATCGCTTGGATCATTTACAACGCGTATGTTCCGTTGATTTTAAGGGAAAACAGCACTATTTCCAACCTTGCGTGGTCGGGTACCGCAGTCGGCATTATAATGGTTATTGACAACATATTCGGCGTGGTGTTCCAGCCTCTTTTCGGTAAAATCTCAGACAGAACCCACACAAGGTTCGGTAAGAGGAAGCCGTTCCTTATGTACGGTATTCCGCTTTGCGCGCTTTTGTTTATATTCATCCCGAGAATACAGCTTCTCGGCGTTTTGATGCTTGATATTATTGTTTTCAACTTTATTATGTCAACATGGCGTTCGCCGGTAGTCGCTATGATGCCCGACTTTACTCCCTCCGAAATAAGAGGCGAGGGTAACGCCGTTATAAACATTATGGGCGGCGTAGGCGTAGTTCTCGGTACCGTTTCGGGAAAGATTATTTCATGGCTTACCCCGAATGCTACGGAAGCGGCAATAAGAAATAACGTGTTTATTTTCGGCTCGGTTATTATGGTCGTTTGTCTTATTGTCGTTATGCTGTTTGTTAAAGAGCCCGATTCAAGAATATCCAAAGCGGAATCGTTACAGATTAAAGCCGATTACGAAAAATCGGCAAAGAAAAAAGGCTCTGAAGAAGATAAGCGGTCGCTTAAATCAATGGGGCTTACCAAGGGCGAGAAGAAGAGCCTTATATTTATGCTGATTGCTCTGTTCTTTAACTCGAACGCAACAGATTCAATTCAGACATACTTTACAACCTTTGCCACAAGCGAGCTAGGCTTTAAGGAAGCGGACGCTTCTCTTGTTATTACGCTGTTTGCCGCGGCAACGGTTGTCGGCGCGCTCCCTGCCGGAAAGCTCGGGCAGAAATTCGGCAGAAAGAAAACCATTATGGCGGGCTGGATAGGCGTTCTTGCGCTGTTCCTTTTATATGCTGTTACGAAGTGGAATCCTCTGCTTTATGTCGCCATAATTTTCGGCGGCATCCTTATAGCGTTTGTTACAATCAACACGCTTCCGCTTGTCCTTGAAATAGGCGGTCTTGACAGGGTAGGAACATTTACGGGCTATTATTATACGGCGACGTTTTCAGCGTCCATTGTCGGTCCTGTTCTTGTAGGTTCGATGTTTGACTTGACCAAGGTCTTCTCTCCGACCGGCGAGGTTAACTATTGGTCGCTGTTCTTCTATTGCCCGATTTGCTTTGCGCTTGCTTTGCTTTGTATGTCGCAGGTTAAGCACGGCGAGGCTAATACGATTTCTCAGGATGTTATTGATAAAATCAAGGATGAGAACGAGGATTGATTTACTCCCTATTATGACAGCGTGGGGCTTCGGCTTCACGCTGTTTTTACATAAAATTAAAGGCCCCGCAGAAGCGGAGCCTTTCGTTATTTTACCTTTTCAGCTTCTTAATTTAACGCCTGTTTTTTCGAGAGCCTTAATTGCTTTTTTTACCGCGCTGTCAGCTTCTTCATCTGTCAGCGTCTTTTCCGCAGAGCGAAGCTTCAGGCTGAACGCGACGCTCTTCATGCCCGACGCTACCTGCGCGCCCTCGTATACGTCAAAGAGCGAAATGCTTTCAAGCGTCTTGCCGACCGCGCCCGAAATTGTCTTTTCAAGCGAAACAACAGGTATACTCTTTTCGCAGACAAACGCAAGGTCTCGGCTTACTGCGGGGAATTTCGGAAGCGGAGCGTAAACCTTTTCCAAAGCCCTGTTGCCGAACAGAACGTCAAAGGAAAGCTCGGCAATATAACAGCGCGCGCCGATTGAGAAGTTCTCCCTTACCGATGGGTGAATTTCGCCCAAAATCGCAAGCCTTTCGCCGTTAACGGTGATTTCTGCGGTTCTGCCGGGGTGGAAGGTCGGGTTATCGGATACTCTTTCTATACCGTATTCTTCTATTCCGACGGCGGCGAGTATCTCTTCAACGACGCCTTTGAGGGTGAAATAGTCGCAGCTTTCGCCGTACATACCTATTATCACGTTCAGCGGCTCGTCGGGAAGCTTTTCGGCGCCGTTCCACTTGTAAGACGGCGCGATTTCATATAACGCCGCGCTTTGGTTGCGGTTGTTATAGTTTCTCGCAAGCGTTTCAAGCATTGAGGGAACAGCGGTTGTCCTCATAACGCTTGTGTCCTCGCCCAAGGGGTTTGAAATAACAACGCTGCTGCGAAGCTCGCTGTCCTCGGGAAGCGCAATTTTGTCGTATTCCTTAGGGCTTATAAATGTATATGTGCAGATTTCCGAAAGCCCCTGAGAAAGCAGCACCGTATTTAATTTGTTTTCAAGCGCCTGTCTGTCGGTAAACCTGCCGTCGGCAACGCCCGAAAGCGCTCTGTCGGGAATTTTGTCATACCCGTAAAATCTTGCTATTTCCTCGGAAATATCCGCCTGATGCTCAATATCGTTTCTAAAGGACGGAGCGGTTATAATTCCGTTTTCAACTTTAAATCCGATTTTTTCAAGAATTTTTTTCTGTCCGTCCGCCGAAACATCAATGCCTATAAAGTTATTTACCCATTCGGGGCGGAAGGGGAGAGTTACGGGCGTTTTATCCGACCGGTCGCAGTCAACGACGCCGCCCACTACGTCGCCCGCGTCAAGCTCTTCAACAAGCTGCAGCGCTCGCGTAAGGGAGTGAAGGCAGCCCGTCGCGTCAAGCTCCTTTTCATATCTTGCCGAGGCTTCGGTTCTCATACCCAGAGCCTTTGCGGTACGCCTTACCGAAACGCCGTTAAACATAGCGGACTCAAAAACGATGGTTGAGGTGTCGTCCATAATTCCCGAGTATTCGCCGCCCATTACGCCTGCAACGGCAACGGGCTTGTTTTCGTCGGCAATTACGAGCATTTTGTCCGTAAGCTCTCTTTCAACGCCGTCGAGCGTTGTGATTTTTTCGCCGTTTTCCGCCGTGCGGACTATAACCTTGTTTCCGTCAAGAAAACGCAGGTCAAAAGCGTGCATGGGCTGACCGTATTCAAGCATTACAAAGTTCGTAATATCAACTATATTGTTTATAGGGCGCACTCCGCATGCGCGAAGCCTTTCGCGAAGCCATCTCGGCGAGGGCTTAATTCTGACGTTTTCAACAACCGCGCCCGCATATCTGTAGCATAATTCGGGGTTTTTAATTTCTACGGAAAGAAAATCGTTTACGTCGCCGTGAGTGTTTTTAACGCTCGGCTCGGGAATAACAAGCTCGCCGCCGAAGGTTGCCGCCGCCTCGCGCGCAAGCCCCGTAATTGAAAGACAGTCCGCGCGGTTTGAGGTTATTTCAAATTCGGTAATTACATCGTTCAGACCGATTGCGTCGTGAATATCAATACCGAGCGTGCGGTCGCAGTCATCGCCGAGGACAAAAATGCCGTCCTCAACCGCATACGGGAAATCGTGAGCCGTAAGCCCAAGCTCGCCCAAGGAGCATAGCATACCGTTTGATTCAACTCCGCGCAGCTTGCCCTTTTTAATATGAACGCCGCCCGTAATATAGCTGTCGTTCATCGCAACGGGGACTGTGTCGCCCTCTTTAAGGTTTTGAGCGCCCGTGACGATCTGTATATTTTCGCCGTTTCCGACGTCGATCAGGCAAATCCAAAGATGATCCGAATCGGGGTGGCGCGCGAGAGAAACAACCTTACCCACAATAACGTTTTTTATGTCGCTGCCCTCGGTTTCCCAGCCTTCAACCTTTGAGCCCGACATAGTCATACCGTCGGCAAACTGTTTATCGGTTACTTCAAGCTTAACATAGTCGCTGAGCCATTTCTTTGATAAATTCATCTCGGCACCTCCTTAAAACTGACCTAAGAAGCGCATATCGTTTTCAAACAATAAACGCATATCGTCTATATTAAATCTGAACATGGTAAGTCTTTCAAGACCTATTCCGAAAGCGTAGCCCGAATATTTTTCGGAGTCAACGCCGCCGTTTTGAAGAACCTTCGGGTGAACCATACCGCCGCCGAGAATCTCGACCCAGCCCTCGCCTTTACACATAGGACAGCCCTTGCCGCCGCATTTAAAGCAGGTAACATCCATTTCGCAGGACGGCTCTGTGAACGGGAAATGGTGCGGTCTTAAACGGATTTCGGTATTCTCTCCGTAAAGCCTTTTCGCGAACTGCATAAGGTTGCCCTTAAGGTCGCCCATTGTAATGCCCTCGTCGACAACAAGACCTTCAATCTGATGGAAGAAGGGCGAATGCGTCGCGTCAACCGCGTCCGAACGGTAAACGCGTCCGGGGGCGATGATTCTGATAGGCGGCTTCTGTTGTTCCATAACGCGGATCTGAACGGGGGAGGTCTGCGTTCTTAAAAGCATTTTTTCGGTGATATAAAATGTGTCCTGCGTATCTCTTGCGGGGTGGTCGGGCGGAAGGTTAAGCGCCTCAAAATTGTAATAGTCCCATTCAACCTCGGGACCCGTTGCGATCTGAAAGCCCATACCGATAAAAATATCCTTAACCTCGTCAAGAACTATTGAAAGCGGATGCTTATGACCTAATTCGCGCGTCTTGCCGGGGAGCGTTACGTCAACGGTTTCCGATTTAAGCTTTGTCTCCAGCTCCAATGCCTTTAATTGGGCGTTCTTTTCTTTGAGCATTTCCTCAATACTCTGCCTTACCTCGTTGGCAAGCTGACCCATTTTCGGTCTTTCCTCCGCCGAAAGAGTGCCCATTTGTTTTAAAATACCCGTAAGCTCGCCTTTTTTTCCGAGAATCCGAACCCTGAAATTCTCAAGCTGAGAAATATCGGAAAGCTCGGAAAGCTCTTTTTGCGCGCGGGATTGGATTTCCGTTAATTTTTCTTTCATACCCTATGTCCTTTCATTAGAAATATGCCGTTTGTTTCGTAAAAACAAAGCTCCGTTCCAAACAGGAACGGAGCGCTTTTCCGTTTAACCACCCGAATGAAAGAGCCGACACTCTTTTGCCTGTAACGGAGGCTTTCCGTTGCGGCCTACTTTGTTTCTGCCGCACCGCTCCAAAGCGAAATTTCTGCGTAAAACAGGTAATAAATGCGCTTACAGCCGCGTCGCATTTTCTCTGAAAAGACCTTATGGGAGAAACTAAAATAACGTCCCGTACATTTTACGCATACTGACTTTTTCACAGCGTTTAGGGTTTTGTTTTTTTTTGAATTTTTTGAAATTTGCTTTATCGCTAATATAGTATAACACAAAAATTATATTTTGCAAGAATAATTTTTGCCTGTTTTTTTACAAATTATAATTTCTCGGTATTGAAAAAAATATTATTTGAGGTATAATATTAAAGTAAATGATTTTTACCGAAGGAGAAATCTTATGGACGCAAATTGGATGAACAACAAAACCGTAATAGTTACGGGCGCTTCGGGCGGTATGGGCAAAGGCGTAGCCGAGAAGCTTATCAAGGAACACGGCTGCACTGTTATCGGTATTGCGAGAAGCGAAGAAAAAATGAAAAAGGTCGTTGAGGAATTGGGCGATTTTGCCGACAAATTCTCATATAAGCTTTTTGATGTTTCAATACAGCAGAATTGGCTTGATTTTGTTGAATACCTTAAAGAAAACGATATTCACCCCGACGTGCTTGTTAACAATGCGGGTATTCTGCCGAAATTTGACAAGTTTCAGAATTATTCCGTCGAGTACATAGAAAAGGCGATGAATATAAATTTTTATTCGGCGGTTTATTCCATACACGCTCTTTTGCCTATGCTTCTTGAATCCTCCGCTCCCGCAATTATCAACGTCGACTCCTCCGCAGCTCTTATGACGCTTGCTGGCACTTCGGTTTATTCTGCTTCAAAGGCGGCTCTTAAATCCCTTTCGGAGGCTCTGCGCGAAGAACTCAGGGGCAAGTGCTATGTCGGAATTGTCTGCCCGGGCTTTACCAAAACCGATATTTTCAGAGATCAGAGCGCAACCGATGACAAGGCTGCAAAGATGCTGAATATGGTAAGCACTTCCTGCGACAGAATGGTTAAGATGATTATGAATGACATTAAGCGTAAACGTCCTCTCGGCGTTCACGGCTTTGACGCGGCGTTTATGAACTGGTTCGGCAGACTTATGCCGGTTCAGGGCGGCAGAATCTTCTCGGCTGTAATGAAGGCTTCAAAAATGCCTTTGTTCGACCCTGTGTTTAAGGACTGAGGAATTTTGGGAACGTTTTTCCCGTTTATATAACCATATTAAAGAAATCGGAGGCAAAAAAATGAAAGTATTTATGATCGGCGGAACAGGTCTTTTAGGCTGTGAAGCGGCGACTGCCCTTATTAAAAGGGGGCATCAGGTAACAAGCGTTGCTCTTCCTCCTCTTCCCGAGGGTGCTCCCATCCCCGAGGAGATGGAAATTATCTTCGGAGACATCAACAAAAAGTCCGATGAAGAAATCGAAGAAATGCTCAAGGGCTCCGACGTGTTCATCTTTGCGGCGGGCGTTGACGAGAGAGTTGAATTTCCCGCGCCTGTGCTTGAAAAGTATTATCAGTACAACATAGCTCCGCTTGAGAGGATATTCCCGCTTTGCAAAAAGGCGGGCGTTAAGAGAGCGGTTGTTTTAGGCTCTTACTTCTCATATCTTAACAAAATAAGACCCGAAATGAAGCTTACCGAGAGAAACCCCTATATGAAATCCCGTATGGATCAGGAAAAGGTCTGCGAGGACGCCTGCGACGAGAACTTCTCGACCTGCGTGCTTGAGCTTCCCTATATATTCGGTACTCAGCCGGGCAGAAAGCCTGTTTGGACGGTTCTTATTGAGCAGATTGAATTTATGGATAAATGGCCTGTTACAATGTACCCGAAGGGCGGCACGGCAATGCTTACCTGCCGTCAGGTAGGGCAGGTAATTGCGGGCGCGGCGGAAAACAAGGCGGGCAAAACCGGCTTTGAGGCAATACCTATAGGTATGTATAATATGACATGGCCCGAATTTCTTGCGATAGTATTTGACGCAAGAGGAATGCACGGCAGAAAAATTCTTACGGTTGCTCCTTGGATGATGAAAATCGGTATGAATAAAATCGTTAAGGATTATAAAAAGAGAGGCATTGAATCGGGTATGGATCCGATGCAGCTTCCCGATATTATGGATTACAACCTCTTTATCGACAAAAAGCACTGCCTTGATTTAGGCGTTGAAGAGGACGACATTAAGGCGGCGATTACAGATTCCATTAAGGTTTCTCAGGCGGCTTTTGAAGGCAAGGTTAAGCTTCTTGAAATGAAGGGCGAATAATCAAAGCTTGAAACGGGCGTACCTTGGGGTGCGCCCGTTTTTTGTTCCCGACAAACATATTAAAGGGTCAATTCGTTCTTATGTATTTTTTAAGCGATTTTACAGGTTGAAATTTTCCGAAAAATGAATAAAATAGTATTGAATATATGAAAACGGGGTGGAAATATGAAACCGTACGGATTGATTTTGGCGGGCGGCGGAGCAAAAGGAGCATATCAGATAGGCGCATGGAAGGCTATGCTTGAGCTGGGTGTGGAAATACAGGCGATTGCGGGCACTTCAATCGGCGCTATTAACGGCGCGCTTATCGCTCAGGGCGATTACGGTAAGGCGGTTGAGCTTTGGAGCAACGCCGAGGTCGCGAACGGCGTTAATATTCAGTCGGAGCTTAAATCGACCGAAAATCTTTTCAGCATAAGCAATCTGCCGCAGCTCTTCCACGAGATAATAAAAAACGGGGGCATAGACGTTACTCCCGCAAGGCGGATGGTTGAGGAAAATATTAACGAGGAGGCAGTCCGCGCTTCGGGCGTCCCGCTCGGAATAGTCACCTTTCAGCTTAACAGCTTAAAGCCCGTTGAGATGTTTGTTGACGAGATGCCCGAGGGGCAGCTTGTCGATTACCTTATGGCGTCGGCAAGGTTTCCGGGGCTTAGCAAGCAGGGACCTGATGACAGCCAATATCTTGACGGCGGAATTTACGATAACGCGCCCGTCGGAATTTTGAGAAAGCGCGGCATTAACCGTCTTATAGTGGTTGATATATCAAATATGAAGGGCATAGGGCATAAAGAGGATTGGTCGTGCGCCGACATTATATACATAAGACCCTACAACCCGAAGGAGCTGGGCGAGTCGTTTGAGTTTGACAGGACAATGACCGATATGCGTATGAATATGGGATATTTTGACGCGAAAAAGGCGTTCGGAATCCTCGGCGGAATAAATTATTATTTTTCACTCAAGGAATACAAAACAATGCTTTCAAAATACGGATGGTCGGCTTGCTGGGAGCTTGAGAAGCTTGCCGAGGAGTTAGACGTGCCGAGACTTAAAATATATACGCATAAGCAGTTTATGAAAGCGATCTTAACGGCAAACGGTGAACGGACGGCTGAAATTGAAAACACCGCGCAGGTGATAACGGGATTTGTGCCGTCAATTTTTCACGATTCAAGAGAAAAAATCGGCAAAAAGTTCAAATCGCTTAACAGACTGCACTCCGCTTATAAGCAAGCGTATGAGGCGCTTGATAAATTTAAGGCTGAATAAGCGCCGCCGCGCGCTCATTCTAAGCCTCCCTTGTAAGCGGGAGGTGGCAAACGCATTGCGTTTGACGGAGGGGTTGATATGTTAAAAAAATAAAATTCGTTTTTTGATTTTATTTACAATCCCTCAGTCATTCTAAGCCTCCCTTGTAAGCGGGAGGGGGACCGCCGTTCGGCGGTGGAGGGATTGCCATGTTAAAAAAATAAAATTCGTTTTTTGATTTTATTTACAATCCCTCAGTCATTCTAAGCCTCCCTTGTGTAAAGGGAGGTGGCAAACGCATTGCGTT
>CAZLCG010000014.1:0-44609 GCA_964557975.1 uncultured Eubacteriales bacterium | reverse complement strand
GGGAAATCTCTCAGGAGGAATACGACAGGTGGCGGTACAACTACCCGAAATATGATGCCGCCGGGCATTGGGCGAAGGTTCCATCGCAGGAGTTGAGCGACACATTGGTCGAAACATTCAAAGATAAATTAAAAGATATGTAAGGTAGGGGGATTGTATGTGGCAAATTGTTTCAAATATATCTTCAATTGTTACTTGCATACTGTTCGTTTTTTATGTTATCGGGCACATTTGGAAAGTTTTTGTAACCAAAAACACAAGGTATGAAAAATTCAAAATAGTACTTTACAACTCAGATTTCGATATTGATGAAAATGATAATGTGGTGATTATTGATGATGTTGGTGAAGAGTTTTCCATATCATCAACTTATGGAATTAGGAATATCGAAATATATAAAGTAAATTATGAATTTGGTGATAACGACTCAATCTCTTTGGTTTCTAAAGAACTTAAATCTACTTATAAAGACTTAAATATCAATGACACCCTTTATGTTAGGTGCGATTTAGGAGAATGTGTTCCAACAACGCAAATAACAATCCAAAGAATGGATTACACCAAAGTAACTTTTGAATTATACAGCAGCGGAAAAACGGGACATATACTTGTCGGCAATTACAACTTCAAAATGACAATGCGAAGCTTAATTTACTATCTATGTGTTTAGCGGAACCGTTTCAACAACAAAAACGCCCTTAGCTATGAGTTACTACCCACAGCTAAGGGCGTCATAATATGGATTTTTTACAATCATACAAACCGCTTGAATATCATTCCGCTGCCCGTAAACCACTCGACAGCGAGAATAATCGCATTTATATGACTGTTATCAATTTGTTATCAAAAGACCTGTTGGAAGTCCTCAAACCCGCATAAACACTGGTTTTTTTCGACTTCTCAATTTATTCCCACTCCACGGTCGCGGGGGGCTTGGAGGTTATATCGTAGCAAACTCTGTTTACTCCTTTGACCTCGTTGGTTATCCTGTTTGAGACCTTTGCCAGAATGTCGTAGGGGATTTTAGCCCAATCCGCCGTCATAAAGTCGTCGGTCGTGACCGCGCGGATTACGGCGAGATACTCATAGGTGCGGTGGTCGCCCATTACGCCTACGGTTTTAACTCCGGGCAGTACGCAGAAAAACTGCGCGAGCTTGCTTTCATAACCGTTCTTCGCCATCTCGTCACGCAGAACAAAGTCGGCGTTTTGTAAAATCTCGATTTTTTCTTCCGTAATTTCGCCGAGAATACGCACGCCCAACCCCGGACCGGGGAACGGCTGACGCCAGACAAGCTCCTTTGGGACGCCCAGCTTTTCGCCGACCCTGCGGACTTCATCCTTAAAAAGGCTTGCAAGCGGCTCGATAATGCCGAGAAATTCTATATCGTCGGGCATTTTTACTTTGTTGTGATGCGTTTTGATTTTATCGGCGTCGCCCTTGCCCGATTCAATGCAGTCGGGATATATTGTACCCTGAGCAAAGTAGCCCCTGTCGGGCTGCTTCTTTATTTCGTCCCAAAAAACCTTGTAAAACTCCGTTCCGATTATTTTTCGTTTTTCCTCGGGGTCGGTAACTCCTTTCAGGGCGTTTATGAAATGCTTTTGGCAGTTTACCCTTATGAAATTCATATCAAAAAGCGATGTGAAGGTCTTTTCGACAAAATCGCCCTCGTCCTTTCGCATAAGCCCCTGGTCAACAAAAACGCAGGTGAGCCGGTTGCCGACCGCACGTGACAAAAGACCTGCCGCAACAGAGGAATCGACGCCGCCCGAAAGACCCAATATAACCTTTTTATCACCTATTTTTTCACGAAGCTCGGCAACGGTTTTATCAATAAAATTATCCATAACCCAATCGCCCGAGCATTTGCAAATAAGGTAAAGGAAGTTTTTAAGCACCTGATTACCGTATTCGCTGTGGGTGACCTCCGGATGGAACTGGACGGCGTATATCCGCTCGTTCGCATTTTCCATAGCCGCCGAGGGGCAGCTGTCGGTCGTACCGATGATTTTAAAGCCCTCGGGAGGTTCGGAAATATAGTCGGTATGGCTCATCCAGACGGCGCTTTTTTCGGGAATATCCTTAAACAGCAGGCTTTCTTTAACATTGATCTCGATTTTGCCGTATTCCGAAACGGGAGCGGTCGAAACCCTGCCGCCGCGCATCCATGCGATCAGCTGACAGCCGTAGCAGATTCCCAAAACGGGAATACCGAGAGTTAAAATTTCCTTTGAGTAATGGGGGGAGCTTTCATCATACACGCTGTTGGGACCGCCCGTAAAAATTATTCCCCTGTAATTTCCCGCCTTGATTTCCTCAATAGGCGTTGTAAAGGGGAGAATCTCGGCATAAACGTTGTTGTCGCGCACTCTGCGGGCTATCAGCTGATTGTACTGACCGCCGAAATCAAGAACAAGTATTTTTTCCATAATTACCTCCGTAAGGCGGCAGCCGAAAAAGATATATTCGGGCTAAGCAAAACGCCGCTTGATTACAAAATATTATATACAATTATATAATGTTTTGCAAGAGGAAGAAGCGCAAAATGATTTGAAGCGTATTCGGGCGGAAAATATTGTATCATAAAAAGATAAAAAATTTCCTATTGTACGCTGTCAGAGTATTGAATTTTCGGTATTTATATGAGAAAATACATTATTGTTTTTTAAAATGGATTTAAAAACCGCTTGAGATACCGCGCATTTTTCCGCTTCTTGCGGGGGTGCTACCGATGTTGTCGAAAAAAAAACAATTTCGGTATCATCTTGTTTTTTTAAAATAAATGCTGTAAAGTATAACACGGGCGCGGTTTTCCCCGCACCGCGAGGAATTTGCCCTCAAAGAGGGAGCGGAAAAGGATTGAAAAAACTCCCTCAGTCAGCTAACGCTGACAGCTGCTGACGGCGGAGAAAAAGGAGACTACCGCTTTTTAACTTTTTTACATTCCGTGCGACCGAGCAGATAATCGACGCTGACTCCGTAAAAATCCGCCAATTTAATAAGACTTTCCGCGGTAAGCTCAATAATACCGTTTTCGTATTGCGAATAGGTGTTTTGCGAAACATTGAGTACCGCCGCGACATCTTTTTGCCTGTAATCATTATCTTCGCGAAGATTTCTGATGTTCGGGAAAATCATAAAAATCACCTCAAAAGATATTATGGCGTATCTGTATTACAGATATTGACTTTTATCTGTAATACTGATATAATCCAAACGTCATATCGGCGATTTCCGTGCTGACAGCAATCTTTTGCGAGATTTGCTCCCCGCAAGCAAAGCGAAGCGCGTATCCGATTTAAATTTCACTCAGGGAGTTTGCCGTTTTATAAATAAACAGCGGGGGTAAAAAGCGTTGACAAAATCATAGGCGTCATAGTAAAATTTTTATGTAAAAAAATTAGGTCAAAACAAAATATGTGACAATTTTCACAAAAATTCGGGGGGGGGGGTACGCTTATATGCAATTTTACCAATTGCTGTCCGACGCTTTGGAAAAAAGCGGCCGATCACAAAATTACATATCAAAACACTTCGATATAAACAGAGGTATGCTCTCAAAATACAGAAACGGGCAGGCTTTAATGCCGAAAGACAAATTTCATCAAATATTAAGCGAAATAGATTTGACGGAAGCGGAAGTGTTTGCGTTACGAGAGCAGTATTATAAGGAGTTTTACGGTGAGGAAAAACTGGCAAGAATAAAGTTTATTGAAAACGAACTGAATAACATTGATAATTCCTTTAACGAAATCCCCCCGCCGCTCAAAGCGTCGAAATCGGTCTTGCCCGACCGCGATAAAATTACGGTATTGTCCGGCGAGGACGACATTGTAAACGCGGTTAATTTAATTCTGGACGCGGTGAAAACGGGAGAAATAATTACAAATTATCCGTATTCCTTTAAAGCGTTGGACGATACGCTCTTTTACAGAACCGCGCGGGAGTCGGGCTATAAAATACAGCATATTATATGCTTCGGCAAGGAAAATACCGAATGTGACAATTCGGCTAACATTTTTCGCTCAATCAGATGGTTGGCTTATCAAATAAATCCGAAATACTGTTATGTCGGGAATAAAGAGGAGCTTGAGATTCTGCCGTTTCCCTGTTATTTCGCGGCCGATACATATTGCCTAATGTTTAACCCCGACGAAAAAACGGGTGTGGCGGTAAACAGCAAGGAGGTCTTTTCTCAAATCAACGAAAGCTTCGAGAAGCTTTCAAAAAGCTGCCTGCCGTTAGCCGAATGTTCAACCGATATTTTAAAAATTGCAACCGAAGGCGTTGAAAACTTCGGAACGGAAAAATATGAAATTACAAAATATCCGTGTCTCGGAATAGGCGCCGACAGAGAGTTTATTTATTCCGCAGTCAGGCGGGATATTCCCGATTTTGAATATCTTGCCGAGATCGCATGCAGACGCTACGGCGCGGTAAACGCAATCGAAAACTGCAAACAGCATCTCATTATGATTCAGGCGAGCGGACTGATGCGGTTTGCCGAAACGGGAGAGATAAGAGAAATTCCCAAGGCGTTTGTTCACGAGGTTCCGCCCGAACAGCGCGTACATTATTTTAAGGTGCTGAAGCAGCTTTTGGAAAAAGACGGCCTACTTATCATAAACGGCGGGACGTTGGATTTGCCCGAATACTGTCAATTTGAAATAAGAAAAAATTCTTTTGTTATGATTTACGGGTCATTTAAAAACGCGGAACGGGATTTTCAATTTAACGGAAATTTTTATATGAAAATTAAAGACGTGTCGTTATTAAAGGATTTTACGGATTTTACGGATTGGGCGAGGGATAATTTGTCTTTTTATACCAAAGAAGGCGCGGAGCTGCTTTTGGAATCGCTGATTTTGGCATGCGAGCAAATGCAGAAACCCGACGCGCGGGACGGCGAATAACGACGCGATTGAGGAAATTTGAGTATGATTTAAAAATAACTCCCTCAGTCTCGCTATGCTCGACAGCCGCTGACGGCGGCGGTCCCCCTTTGTCTGCTGACGCAGACATTTCCCCCGCACTGCGGGGGAATCTGCCCTCGGGGAGGGAGCGGAAAAAGTTTAAATTAAAGACAATCCCTCAGTCAGCTTACGCTGACAGCTCCCTTTGCACAAGGGAGCCTGAAAAGGAATGATTTAAAATAACTCTCTCAGTCGCTTCGTGACAGCCGCGGCTTCCCGATTCAGGGGGGCGCTGCCGCGGTTGTCAAAAAAAAGAACAATTGCGGCGGCATCCTGTTTTTAAAATCAGATAATGTACATTGTTATTATTGACTGCGGCAAAAAAGAAAGCTGTATTTGAGGTATTTACTGTTATGGAAAACGAAAAAAAACAAAAGATTAAAGAAACAGCGGCTACAGTGGGCGGATTCTTTTCCACGATGATAACGGCGTTCGTCGCTATGCTCGCGGTAATTCTCGTTGTCGCGCAGGTCACGGGCTTTAAGTTTTTAACCGTTGCTTCTTCGAGTATGGAGCCTGTGTATCCCGTAAACACGCTTGTTTTGGTAAAGCCGGTCGATCCCGCCGAAATCGAGGAAAACGACGTAATTACATATGTGCTCAACGCGGATCTTACGCTCGTCACCCACAGGGTGGTCGAGATCGACGCCGACAGTCAGGTGTTTTACACAAAGGGCGACGCGAACAACACGCGCGACCCCAATCCCGTGCTGTGGGGCAATACGGTCGGCAAGGTCGTTTTGGGCATTCCGTACATCGGCGCTCCCGTCAGCTATATAACCGACGCGCAAAACCGTCCGCAGGTAATCGCCGCGCTTGTTATAATCGGCGTTTTATCGCTTGTCTGGGATGTTATCACACGAAAAACAAAAAAGAATATAAAAGAAAAACGCCGCGTTTCGGAATCGGTAGTTGATTTTGAGCCTGACGAAACGCCTAAATCCCGTTAATATTTGCGGCATAAATTTGCCGTAATAATATTAAATATTAAATTCAAATTTTAAAGAAAGGAGAAGAGATATGGCAAAGCTTAAGGAAATGCGAAACGTAAAGACCTGGCTTGTCTTACTTGTATCCGTTGTTCTGATTACGCTGACGGCAGCCTCGCCGACTTATTCATGGCTGTCGGCGCAGAGCGAGCGCGTGGTAAACACGTTCGCGGGCGGGGCGATTTCAATCATCCTTGACGAGTCCCCCGTAGATACCGACGGCAAGGTTACCGTCGGAAGCCGCGTAACCTCGAACAACTATAAGTATGTAGCCGGCGCCGTTTACGACAAGGACCCGACCGCCACCGTTCTCAAGGGAAGCGAAGAATGTTACGTTTTTCTCTGCCTTGAAAACGATTTGACGGAGAAGTTCTCGCTCGACATCAATACCGACGAGTGGAAGCAGGTCGCGGTTAAGGACAACATAACCGTTTACGCCTACAGAACCACGGTCGACGCCGAGGATTCCGACGAGGACGTCGTTCTGCCCGCGCTTTTCAATCACGTTACGGTAGCGGATTCGCTTACCGCCGAGGATATTGAGTCTCTCGGTGAGAAAACCCTCTGCGTAACGGCATACGCGGTTCAGACCGAGTCATTGACTTCCGCCGAGGCTATAGACCTTGCGGTAGCGCAGTTTGCCGAGGGCGCTGTTCCCGATTATATCGAGATAGCCTGAGGCTTGCTTCAAAGCACTTGAAAATCTGATTTTTGTTGAAAGGAGAACGGTTTATGCGGCATAAATTATGTCGGGCGCTTACAGTCTTATGCGCGGTTATGCTTCTTGCCTCGGCGGTTGCTTTACCGGTCTGGGCGGCTGTTATATCAGACGGCGTTACGTTGGTAAACACTTTCGACGTATCAGAGGCGGGCGGCGATACGTCAAGCCCGCAGGAGGAGACAACGACGAAGCCCGCCGTTATCCCTTCGGACAGAATACCCGTCACCGGCGGCAGGGTGCTGTCGGTCGCAATGCTTTTCGCGAGCGCGGGAATAAGCGCGTTTGTTATTTTCTATACAAGAAAAAAGGAACGGGGCGAAAAGCACAACAAGTAATCTTGACAATTTTCAAACTGAAAGAGGTAAAAAATGAGCAAATCTAAGAAAAATGTTCTTGTAACATCGGTTGCCGTTATTACGGCTGCGGCGCTGCTTTTAGGAGGGGGAACATACGCTTATTTGCAGGGTGAAACAGAGGACGTAGTAAACACGTTCAACACCAATGAGGTACTCGTTGAGCTTGACGAGACTACGGGCAGCGAATATGAGATCGTTCCCGGCATGTCGAGCGAGAAAGACCCCACGGTCACGGTCAACGCGACCGTTCCCGCGTACGTTTACGTTGAGGTAACGGACGCAACCGACGGGCTTGTAACCTATGAGCTTGCGGACGGCTGGACGGCTCTTGACGGCGTTGAGAACGTTTATTACCGCGAGGTCGAAGCAAGCGACGCGGAGCAGACCTTCGCCGTATTAAAGGACAACACCGTTTCATACGACGCGGCTCTCGCCAACAGCGATATGCTGAACGAGGACGGCACGCTCAAGGACGGCTTAACGCTTACCTTCAAGGCTTCGGCTGTTCAGAAGGAACCGTTTGCCAACGCTGTTGACGCTTATTTCCTCGCGTCAGGGGGGGTTACGTTCGTTGAGGACGAGACCTCGCTCGTGCAAGCGGCGGCATACGCCGAGGCGGGTGAAGTGATAGTAGTAGCCGACGGCGAATACGACGTTTCCGAAGTTGAGATAGCCGAGGGCGCAACGCTTACCTCCACCACGGGGAACGCGATACTTTACACCTATGACATTACCGAGATTTCGGCTGACAACGTAACCTTATCCAACCTCGATATACGCGGTCTGGAGGGAGCGGGAACGCAGTCGGGCGATTTAGGTTCGGGCTTAAAGGTCACAGGCTCCAACGTAACCTTTGAAAACTGCAGCTTCCTCGGCGGCGGCGACGGCACATATAACGGTACGGTAAACGTCGTATGCACAGACCCCGATTCGGTTACCACGTTCACAAACTGTGAGTTTTCCGATGAAACGGGCGGCTACCGCGCTCTTTACTGCAACAACCTTAACGGCACGCTTGTAGTCGACGGCTGCACCGTTAACTCGCAGGCATACACGGTTCACGTTGACAGCGGAACGGGCAAGCTCATAGTTAAAAATTCGGTAATCAGGGGCTGGACTTCATTCTCAAGACAGCTTGAATCCGCCGAATTTACAAACGTAACGTTTGAAAAGACAGACAGCGAGACAGGTTGGGCGTCAGGCTATAACTTTATCAATATGTACTGCAACACGACATTTAACAGCTGCACCTTCCTTGAAAGCACCGGTCTTGCCACGCAGGTTAAGGGTACGGAATGGCTGAGATATTTCAACGACTGCACCTACAACGGAACGGCTATGACCGCCGACAATTTCAAATCCTTACCCGAGTGGGACGGCTCGACATATACGGGCTTGGACGACTGGCTTTGGAATTACACAAGCACTTATGTAAACGGGGAGCTGCTTTCAGCGGACTGACAATTGATTTAAGATAATATTTTAAAGAGGTAAATGAATACATGAGCAAATCAAGGAAGAATGTTCTTGTTTCATCACTCGCCGTGCTTACGGCGGCGGTAATGCTTTTGGGCGGCGGAACGTACGCCTATTTGCAGGGTGAAACAGAGGACGTAGTAAACACGTTCAACACCAATGAGGTACTCGTTGAGCTTGACGAGACTACGGGCAGCGAATATGAGATCGTTCCCGGCATGTCGAGCGAGAAAGACCCCACGGTCACGGTCAACGCGACCGTTCCCGCGTACGTTTACGTTGAGGTAACGGACGCAACCGACGGGCTTGTAACCTATGAGCTTGCGGACGGCTGGACGGCTCTTGACGGCGTTGAGAACGTTTATTACCGCGAGGTCGAAGCAAGCGACGCGGAGCAGACCTTCGCCGTATTAAAGGACAACACCGTTTCATACGACGCGGCTCTCGCCAACAGCGATATGCTGAACGAGGACGGCACGCTCAAGGACGGCTTAACGCTTACCTTCAAGGCTTCGGCTGTTCAGAAGGAACCGTTTAACGATCCCTTGAACGCCTATTATCAGAGCGGAACGGTAACTTACGTCGCTACGGCAGACGAGCTTGAAACAGCCGTCAGCACCGCCGCCGCGAACGGGCAGTCCGCTACGATAATTTTAACCGAGGATTTGGCGCTTAGCGAAACGCTTACTTTAAGCGGCGACGTTACCGTTATCGGCAACGGGCATACGATTTCCAATTTGCCCGTATATGTTGCTTCAACAGCCGACGTTACCTTGAGCGGCGTTAATTTTGACGCGCCCACAAACAGCACAAATAACGCGTCAAGCCTTTACGCAAGCAGCCTTTCCGGCAAACTGGTTATTGACGGCTGTACCTTTACCGAAGCGCAGTGGGATTCAATCCAGATTACGCCTGTTGACGGCGCGGAAATCGTAATTCAGAACTGCACCTTTAACAACGATACCGTCACCGGTCACAGATATGTTCATATACAGGCAGGATATAAGAAAAACTGCGACGCTAAGGTTACTATTATTAACAATACCTTCGGCTCTGCCGCGAATGTATCCAACGCGCTTATAGACGTTGACTATATCGATTATGAAAATAATCTGACTGTCGGCGGCAACACCTTTGCGGACGATAAGGACACAATAGTTGCCGGCGAGGAGATTTTCGTATGCAACTCCGACTATACATCGGTTATGGATTACGGTACGGCATATGACCTGTTTACCGCCGCTGTCGCCGAGTAAGTAAATGAATATGAATATTCCCGCTTCATCCCTTGCCGCTGCTACGTCGGCAGAGCTTTCAGCCGCTTTTTGCAGCTCCGAGGGAGCGGTTATTCTCTCAAGGGACATAACCGTCGGCTTTGACGCCGGAATTATTGTCAGCAGGGACGTTTACCTTAATCTTAACGGATATACTCTGTCAAGAAGCGTCCCTGCCGAGGGCATAACGCAATTGCCCTGCCTGTTTGAGGTAACTGACGGAACATTGACAATTGAAAACGGCATTATTGACTGCGAAGCGGGAAATAACAGCAACGTCGGAATTGACGTTAACGGTGAAAACGCGGCTGTTGTAATCAACAGCGGAAGCTATTACGGCGCTTTTGCGGCTGTTCGGGTCCGAAAAGGCTCGCTTACTGTAAACGGCGGCTTTTTTGACCTTGCCGATACTTATAAATCAGCATTTTCGCAATATGCCGAATGTACCGTGAGCTGTTTTGCCTCCTCCGACAAGACGGGGGCGGCAGACATAACTGTTAAAGGCGGTACGTTTGTGAATTTTAATCCCTCGCATTTATTTCGGAAGGGCGGCGCAAGCTCCGTTGCCGTCGGCTGTAAAGTTATTTGCAAGCCGCAGGCAAACGGCGACGTTTGGTATATTGTCGTTTCGGAATAAGAAAATTCGGCAGACGCGATTAAATTTCTCGCAGACTGAGTTTTAATTCGATAAAATAATTTAAAGAGGTAAATGAATACATGAGCAAATCAAAGAAGAATGTTCTTGTTTCATCACTCGCCGTGCTTACGGCGGCGGTAATGCTTTTGGGCGGCGGAACGTACGCCTATTTGCAGGGTGAAACAGAGGACGTAGTAAACACGTTCAACACCAATGAGGTACTCGTTGAGCTTGACGAGACTACGGGCAGCGAATATGAGATCGTTCCCGGCATGTCGAGCGAGAAAGACCCCACGGTCACGGTCAACGCGACCGTTCCCGCGTACGTTTACGTTGAGGTAACGGACGCAACCGACGGGCTTGTAACCTATGAGCTTGCGGACGGCTGGACGGCTCTTGACGGCGTTGAGAACGTTTATTACCGCGAGGTCGAAGCAAGCGACGCGGAGCAGACCTTCGCCGTATTAAAGGACAACACCGTTTCATACGACGCGGCTCTCGCCAACAGCGATATGCTGAACGAGGACGGCACGCTCAAGGACGGCTTAACGCTTACCTTCAAGGCTTCGGCTGTTCAGAAAGAACCGTTTAACGATCCCTCAACAGCTTGGAGCTGTCTTAAAGGCGAGATAACCTATACTTCGGCTGATTCGGCGGCTGATATTGCCTCGGCTGTCGCGGCTGCCGACGACGGTACGCCTGTTGTTATAGCCTTAACCTCAGACGTTGCCGCAGAAAGCGATCTGAACGTTACGGCGGGAGACGTTACCATTGACCTTCAGGGCTATAAGCTAAGCTACAGCGGAGACGTTATTTCGGTAGGCGACGGAAGCGCTCTCACAGTTGAAAACGGGGATCTGGTCTTTGAAGACCTTGCAAAAAACAGTACATGTGCCTTAAACGTTACAGCGGGCGGCAGCCTAACGCTTAACGGCGTTGATATTACGTCAAACGGCTCGTGCGTTTACCCGATTGGGGAAGCAGAGGTTAATATTACGAACAGCGTTTTGAACGGCACCGCTTACTGCGTTGCAACAAACGCGGGGAGCGCCGACAATTACAATCCCGTAATTCATATAGAAAATTCGGAATTGAACGCTTGGACGCCTGTATTGGTTAACGTCCCCTGCGAGCTTACGATGGATAACTGTACCGTCAACAGCGAGATGCAGGGCGTAGTTGTACGCGGCGGAACAGCCGTATTGAGCAACTGCACAATCAACAACGATTGCGGCGAGCCGGACGAGACAATGCTCAATTACTTCAATTCCAGAAATTGGGGTTCGGGCAATACGGTCAACCTTGCGGGTATTACGATCGGCAATAAGGTTGCGGACGGCTCGACATCCTATCAGTATCCCTCAAACGTAACGCTGAACAATACCAAGGTTATATCCTCGTATTATCCGACGGTTTATATTTGGGGCAACAATACGGAAGCTAACGGCGTAACGCTTACCTATGACGACGCGAGCGACGTTGGAACGGTTGTTTACGGCGGCGGCTGCGCTGTTATTAACGGCGTAACCCAGACGGCGTAATAAACCGTCTGTTCGGCGGAAATTAAAACCCTTTACAAACAAAACCCGAGAGGAAGAAATTGTTTCTTTCCCCTCGGGTTTATTTTTAAAATATCGGTTTTTTATCTGTAAATAATCGCATCCCTCTCGGGACCGTTTGAAACCATATTTATTTTTTTGCCCAGCTCGTTTTCGATAAATTCAACGTAAGCCTTGGCTTCGGCGGGCAGGGCGTTGTAATCCCTGATACCCCTTATGTCGCATTTCCAGCCCTTTAAAACGGTTAAAACAGGCTTTGCCCTTTTAAGAAGCGGAGTAACGGGGAAATCCCTTGTGATTTCGCCGTCGATTTCATAAGCCGTGCAAACCTTGATTTCGTCAAGATAAGAAAGGCAGTCGAGAGCGGTCATAACAACGGTTGAAGCGCCCTGACACTCGATGCCGTAACGAGTAGCGACGCAGTCAAACCAGCCTACCCTGCGCGGTCTGCCCGTGGTCGCGCCGAACTCGCCCTTATCTCCGCCGTGAAGGCGAAGCTCCTGCGCCTCTGCTTCGTCGAGGATTTCGGAAACAAATTCGCCCGCGCCGACTGCGGAGGAATAAGCCTTGGTGGCGGCAACGATTTCTTTGATTTCGTGAGGCGGAATACCCGCGCCGACCGCGCCGTAGCCTGCAAGCGTTGATGAGGAGGTGACCATGGGATATATGCCGAAATCGGGATCTTTAAGAGTGCCTAACTGACCCTCCAAAAGAATTTCCTTTCCCTCCTTTAACGCGTCGTGTATGTATTTATGCGTGTCGCATACAAACGGGGCGATTTTTTCCTTATATTCCATACAAGTATCGTACAGCTCCTCCTCGGAAAGCAGGGGCTTGTTGTAAACATACTTTAACGTAAGGTTTTTCAGTGTGCAGATGTTTTTGAGCTTTGCTTTGAGAGCTTCACTGTCAAAAAGCTCGTTTACCTGAATACCGATTTTAGAGTATTTGTCGGAAAAGAACGGGGCAATACCGCTTTTGGTCGAACCGAACGCATTTTTGCCGAGCCTTTCCTCCTCGTATTCGTCGAGAAGAATGTGATACGGCATAAGAATCTGCGCGCGGTCGGAAACGAGAAGCTTGGGATTAAGCCCCGCCGCTTTAACGGTCGAAAGCTCCTGTAAGAATTTGTTTATGTCAAGCGCAACGCCGTTGCCTATAATACAGACGACGTTATCGTAGCACACGCCGCTGGGCATAAGATGAAAAACGAAACGTCCCTTATCGTTAATAATAGTGTGACCCGCGTTCGCGCCGCCTTGAAAGCGAATTACAACGTCCGCCTTTTCGGCTAACATATCCGTGATTTTGCCCTTGCCCTCGTCGCCCCAGTTGGCTCCGACAATAGCTTTTACCATTTATTTTGCCTCCTTAAAGCCGCGCCACGCTTAACACGAAGCGCGTAACAGTACGGGAATATTATATAATAACGCACCGTTTATGTCAACGAAAAGGACATACAATAAATTTATAATCTAAGCGCGATGCTTCCCTTTTTTGCCTCCCTTTGCACAAGGGAGGCTGTTTTATCGGGAAAGTATGCATACGGAAATATTGACAAAGGAAAAAAATACCTTTATACTTGAACACGGAAAGAAATTCAGAGGTGACAGGTTATGAAAAAGGCACTTTTAGGAGTAGGTATCGCGGTTATTGCCCTTGCGGTAGTTGTCGGCGTGATCTTGCTTGTTATTACGCACGATTTTAACGACAAGCTTGAAGAGGTTGAGACATCGACGAACCCGTATATTGTTAAAACGGGTGAAACCATGGTGTCCGCTCACCGTTCGGGCGGCGGAATAGCGCCCGAAAATACGCTTATGGCGTTCCAAAACTGCGTTGAAAGCAGCAGCTTCGCAATCAGTATTTTTGAGTTTGATTTGCACCTTACCAAGGACGGGGAGCTTATTCTGCTCCATGACGAAACCTTTGACAGGACGAGCGACGCCGCCGAATATTTCGGAAAAACCGAGATAAAGCCCGAGGACTACACCTACGGCGAGCTAAGGGCGCTTAATATGGGCGAGTTCTTTACGACGGACTCGGGCGAAACCCCGTATGCGGGGCTGAGAGGGGACGATATTCCCGATAATTTAAGGGTAGTAAGGCTTCGCGATATTTTTGATTATCTTTCGGATTACGGCGAATACAGATTTATAATTGAAATCAAAAACGGCGGCGACTTGGGCAGAACCGCCGCTGACGAGCTTTATTCGATTCTTAAAGAATACGATATGCTCGAGCGCGCGATTATCGGCACGTTCCACGGTGAAATAAGCGAATATATGGAAAGCGAATATCCCGATATGCTTCGCTCGGCAGGCATAAAAGAGGTCGTTAACTTCTATTTTTCAAGCCTTTTCGGCATAAATCACGAGGACGGATATTATAAATTCGACGCGCTACAAATCCCCGACGACGATTATGTGTTCAATCTCGGCACAACAAGGCTTGTTAACTATGCGCATAAGTACAATATCGCGGTTCAGTATTGGACCATAAACGAGCCTGAGGATGTTAAGCATTTGCAGAGCATCGGCGCTGACGCGGTTATGAGCGATAATCCCGATATGGCGTATGAGGTTCTAAAGGGCGAGGCGTAAAAGCAAAAAGCGGGCTGTATCAACCGACGCGACTGATACAGCCTTGTTTTATTTTCAGGCATTGTACGCAACGACCCGCGCGCCCTTGTAATAGTGTTCCAATATCTCTTTATATGAGCTTCCCTGTCTTGCCATATAGTCCGCGCCGTATTGGCTCATACCGACGCAGTGACCGTAGCCCGACACGTTAAAGGTAAAGCTCCCGTCCGCATAGGCAACGGTAAACGACGGGCTGCGAAGCGAGAACATATTTCGGGCGTCTATACCCGTTATTGCTTTGCCGCCGACGGTAATGGATTTTACCACACCTGTTCCCGTGTCGGCGGTTTCTATGTTCGTAAGCCATTCCTCAGGGTCGTCGGAAAGGCTTATCTCACTGTCGGAGGCGGTCATTTCACGCACCTGTTCCGCCGATAGGACAACCGTGGAGGAGCAGTCGGGCGAGAGCCTGTCACCCGACGATACGACGGACTGAAGGTACGGTACGCTGCCGCCCCAGATATTTTCGGCGCTTTCCGTTCTGCCGGGGCAGATCGCACAGTAGACGGCATATATGGGACTGCCGTCGTATTCAATAATTTCACCGATTACCGAAGTGACCGCCGAGGTCACTTTTTCGTTATACACGTCGTATTTATCTCCCCATTTTTCCCTGCGCGTGTTTTCGTCAAGGTAACCCTGATGCTTTGACGGGCTGTCCGAAATATCGGCGCCGTTAAGGGATTGGTCGGGGGTTTGCTTCATTCTTACAAGGTTCGTGTACGCCGCGACTGCCTGAGCCTTCAGGGCTTCTTCGTGGTATGTCGCCGGCATTTCGCTTGCGACACAGCCGATAAGGTAATCAAGCTCGGTTGTGGTTATTATGTTTCCGCTCGCAACGGCAAGAACCGAAACCGTATCCTCACCGATTTCTTCGCCGCTCAGGGCGGCTTCGCTTTCATCTTCATCCTTTTCCGAGGAAAAGTTTTCTTTTACGTTGTCGAACGAAAATTCGGTTAGATCCAGCGCGGCAACGGGTGAAACTATCATTGAAAGCAGCAGAATAAAGCACAGTATGAAACAGTTTTTCATTTTTTACACCTCTTAAAGCTTTTTTAATCTGTTTACAACGCGGAATGCAAATCTTTCAATCAAGCGATAATTCGTTGACTTTGCAAGCGTTTTGATATACAATATAATATCAATTGTTATTTAATGCGGCGGTTTGTCATTTTTATATATAAGAAAAGCTATTGGAGGAAAGACAGTGGACGGATACATATCTCCGATTTCAAATGAAGCTATTTCAAGTTTATGCGATGAGCTTCTTAAAAATAACCGAATAAACGTCGAGGATTATAAAAGATTTGATGTAAAAAGGGGGCTTCGCAACGCCGACGGTACAGGCGTTATGACGGGGCTTACAAGAATTTGCTCGGTTGAGGGCTACTATATAGACGACGGCGAGAGAGTGCCCAAGGACGGCAGGCTGAATTACCGCGGAATAAATATGAGCGACATAGTTTCGGGCTGTCAGGCGGAAAATCGGTTCGGCTACGAGGAGGTCGCGTGGCTTCTGCTGTTCGGCGATTTGCCGACAAAAAAACAGCTTGACGGTTTTACCGATCTGCTTGCGGAGTGCAGGGAGCTGCCCAACGAGTTCATTGAGGACCTTATTATGAAGGCTCCGTCAAAGGATATAATGAACAAGGTCGCGCGTTCTGTTCTCGGGCTTTATTCGTTTGACGAAAATCCCGACGATACGTCTATAGAAAACGTATTGAGGCAGTCAATTCAGCTTATAGCGCAAATTCCGACCATTATGGCTTATGCGTATCAGGTCAAGCGCCGCGCGTTTGACCGTAAGAGTATGTATATTCACCAGAATAAAAAATCAATCGGCATGGCCGAGTCCATTTTGAGAAGCATTCGCTCCGACAGGAAATTTACCGACGAGGAAGCGAAGATACTCGATACATGTATGATGGTTCACGCAGAGCATGGCGGCGGCAACAATTCGACCTTTACCACGCGCTGTATAACCTCAACGGGAACCGACACCTATTCCGCAATCGCCGCAGGCATCGGTTCGCTTAAAGGCCCTAAGCACGGCGGCGCGAATATCAAGGTCCACAATATGGTTAAGGATATTAAGAGCAGCGTAAAAAACACTGCCGACGAGGGGCAGATCGCCGATTACCTTGTTAAGCTCATAAAAAAAGAGGCGGGCGACCGCTCCGGACTTATTTACGGTATGGGGCATGCGGTTTACACCCTTTCGGATCCGAGGGCGGTTATCCTTAAATCAATGGCGCAGGAATATTCGGCGAAGTACGGGTATGAGGAGGACTTTAAAATTCTTGAAGCAATAGAGAGCCTCACGCCGAATATAATTTATAAGCATAAGGGAATTAAAAAGAAAATATGCGCGAATGTTGATTTGTATTCGGGGCTGATATACGATATTCTCAATATACCCGAAGAACTGTTTACGCCGCTGTTTATGTCGGCAAGAATTGCAGGTTGGTCGGCGCACAGGATAGAGGAGCTTTATTCGGGCGGAAAGATTTTAAGACCCGCATATAAAAACGTTTCTCTGCCGAGAAGCTTTGTTCCGCTTGCGGACAGAACGGACAATCATACGGTACGCAGCGAATATATTTCGCCCGAAGAAAGATAATTACGAGAGAGGTTTGAAAAATGAGTTCAAAAAGCCGTAAAATAAATATAAGCTTCGGTAAAATTTTTACCGTTATGGGCGTGGGGCTTGCCGTGCTTCTGCCGACAAGGCTTTATCAGCTTTTTTGCTTAACCGAGACGGACAAAAGCGGTTTCTTTACGGAAATTAACGCAAGCGTATATATACTTTATATCGCCGCCGTAGTTTTTTCGGTTTTGCTGGTTACGCTTGTAAGCCTTTCAAACAGGGTGACCGCTTCAAAATCCCCGAGAGGCAAAAACAAGCTGCTTGCTGTGACCTCCGCGCTCTTTGCGGCAGGGATTGCATATGACGTGGCAAAAAGCGCAAGTATGTTTTTAAAGTCCGTTATAAATTACAGCGTCGGCGAGGACGCCTTAATGTACCTGTTTTCAAACGGAATGTTCGCGGTTTTGCTTGAGGCGCTGTGCGGACTTGCCGCATGCATATATTTCGCGCTTTATTCGCTGTCGTATTTCGACGGAAAAACGGCATACTGTGAATATAAGCTCTTGGCAATTATGCCGCTGTTTTGGTCAATGTTCAAAACGGTTTACAGGTTTATGACGAAAATAAGCTTTACGGTTGTTGCCGATTTGCTTATCGAACTGTTTATGCTTGCGTTCGAGATGCTTTTCTTTATGTCCTTTGCAAGGATTTCTTCGCAGATTTGCCAAAAATACGAAATGAGAAAGGCTATGAAATACGCCCTTCCGGCGGCTATGCTTGCGCTTTTGATCGGCGTTTCAAGGCTTGTTGTTACGGTGTTCGGGAAATCCGAGTGTCTTATGTCGGGCTTCGGATTTTCGCCCGCCGACCTCACCTTCGGCATTTTTGCGGTTTCATATGTATATGCCTGCTCAAAGACGGGCAGGGATGAAGCCGAGGATGAGGATATTCCCGATGAGAATGAGAAAAAACAAAAGGAAGAGGAAACGGACGAGGATTTTCTTAACGAATAATATCGGGTGAGGGCGTATGTTTTTGCAAAATACGGCTGCTGCGGCGCAGCAGGTCGCAATTTTATATATTATTGTCGCAGTCGGATTTATTTGTGACAGAGCGAAGCTGTATACCCAAAAAGCGGCGCGCCTTACGAACGATTTGCTGTTTTATATCGTTACCCCCGCAATCATCATTGAGTCCTTTACCTCTATGGATTATACTGACGAAAATTTACGCAATTTGCTGATTTCCTTTTTAGGCGGAACGCTTATACACCTTGTCGGTATAATAATATCGCTTCCGCTGTTTAGGCACGGAGAGGAAAACACAAGGTGCATTTATAAATTTGCCTGCGTTTACGGCAACGTGGGTTATATGGTTTTACCGCTTGCCTCCGCCGTTTTGGGCGAAGAGGGTGTGTTCTTCTGCTCGGGTGTGCTTATCCCGTTCAATATTTTTACATTTACGCACGGCGTTTACCTTATGACGGGCAAGAACTCGGGGAAGTCGGCTTTCAGCCCAAAACAGCTTGTTCTGAATCCGGGGATAATATCGGTGGTTATCGGGCTTCCTCTTTTCTTATTACAGGTTAAGCTTCCCGAAATATTGCAGACTCCGGTTTCGTCAATAGCGAGCCTTAACACTCCGCTTGCGATGCTTATGTTCGGAACATACCTTTCAAACACGGATTTGAAAAAGATGTTTTTGAGAAAAGAAACGTACCTTACCGCCCTTGTTAAGCTTATTGCTGTTCCGCTTATAATGCTTGGGCTGTTAAAGCTTATGGGCGTATCGGGCGTGCTTTTAACTGCGCTTATCATTTCTGCGTCCGCCCCGACGGCAAATAATACGGTTATGTTTGCCGTGAAATTCGGCAGGGATTCCGAAGCGGCTTCGCAGACAATAGCGGTAGTGAGCTTTCTGTCAATTATAACAATGCCTGTTATGATAGCGATTTCTCAGAGTGTGTAAACGAAAGGCTGATTAAAAATAAAAATAGATGATTTTTATCTAAGCAAAAATGAAAAGGAAGCCGTGCTTGCATACGCAAAAAGCGGAAAATTCCCGCAGACGATTTTGATTGAGGGCGGCGACAGCGGCAAACGGGCTGATTTTGCGCGCTTGCTTGCTAATATTATTGTGTGTGAGTCGGATGGCGAAAAGCCCTGCGGGGCGTGTTCCGCGTGCAAAAAATGCGCTTCGGGAAATCATCCCGACATAAAGGAATACGGCTCGGAAAAGCCCAATTCGGTTTTTAAGGTCGAAACAAGCCGTGAAATAAGGCAGGACGCCTTTGTTATCCCGAATGACGCGGACAAAAAGGTATATATTTTAAAAGAAGCGCAGAATATGAATGACGCGTCGGAAAACGCAATGCTTAAAATTTTTGAGGAGCCGCCGCAGTTCGATTGGTTTATAATGACATGCAGTTCAAGAAACGCTATGCTTGATACGGTCCTTTCAAGGGCGGCGGTAATTAACATAGGGTACAGCGAGCAGGAGATATCCGATGAGGCGGTAACGGCTGCCGTGAATATAGCCGACGCGCTTATAGGTGACAGCGAGGCGGCGCTTGTTGAAGCGCTTGCGCCCGCGGCGTCCGAAAAGGATATTTTTCAGGAGGTTTCGGCGTGCCTTAAACGAATTTTCATTGACGGCATAATTTATAAAAGGACAAATGAAAATAATTCCGACTATGCGGACGTCACCCAAAGGCTTTGCGGCAGTTTAACCGTTCAGAAGCTTTATTCGCTTGTTAATACCGTTACAGGTCTTGAGGAGCAGTTTAGGCTTAACGCGAATTATAACCTGCTTATAACAAAAATGAGTATCAGTCTGCGCGCGGCAATAGGAAAGTAAAGCAACCGAAAGGAAGAAGTATATGGCAGAAGTTGTAGGTATAAGATTTAAAGAAGTCGGCAAGGTCTATTATTTTGACCCTGACGGGAGAACATTTAAAAAGGGAGACAGGGCGATCGTTGAAACCGCAAAAGGTATTGAGTGCGGAGAGGTCGCAACGGAAAACCGAGAGGTGCCCGACGGGGAAATAGTAAGTCCGCTTAAGGCGGTAATCCGTGCCGCCACTGACAGCGATTTAAAGGTTATAGCCGACAATAAAAAGAAAGAAAAAAGGGCTTTTTCAATCTGCGAGGAAAGAATTGCTTTTCACAAGCTCAAAATGAAGCTCGTGGAGGTTGAATATACCTTTGACGGCAGTAAAATCCTGTTCTATTTTACCGCGGAAAACAGGGTCGATTTCAGGGAGCTTGTAAAGGATCTTGCGGGAATTTTCAGAACCAGAATCGAGCTTAGGCAAATCGGCGTAAGGGATGAGTCGAAAATGCTCGGCGGCTTCGGCGTATGCGGCAGACCGTTTTGCTGTAAAACGTTTTTAGGAGAATTTCAGCCCGTTTCGATTAAGATGGCAAAGGAACAGGGTATGAGCTTAAACCCCGGAAAAGTAAGCGGTACATGCGGAAGGCTTATGTGCTGTCTTAAATATGAACAGGACACCTATGAGCATCTTTTAAGGCATACGCCCAAGGTCGGGGCTATTGTCGAAACGGCGGAGGGCAGGGGGACCGTAATCGAAAATAACCTGATTACGGGTATGCTCAAAATCCGTCTTGACCGCAGACCCGAAGCGGCGCCCATGGTTATCGAAAGACATCAGGTAAGGCTTATAAAGGACGCGCAGATCAAGCTGGAAAAATCGGAAATAGAGGCATTAAAAGGTATTGAGTAAAAAGCACTTGATTTTTTTTAAATATGTGTTACAATGAAAAAAACGGTACAAGGAGGTTAGTTTATTATGGCATATAAGATTTCGGAAGACTGCATAGCTTGCGGTGCTTGCGCCGCGGAGTGTCCCGCTGAAGCAATCAGCGACGGCGGCACTAAGTATGATATTGATCCGGAGAAGTGCGTCGAGTGCGGTGCTTGCGCCGATGTTTGCCCTGTAGGCGCTCCTTCACAGGACTGATAAAAGTACATAAAAAGGCTGTTTCGGCTTGTTCGTGACAGCCTTTTTTATTTTACGCTTTTAAAACCGCAATAAATTTTTGGCGTTAATTTCCGTCGCTTATTTTAACAATACTGCCGAGGGGAATTGACAACGGAAATTATATGTATTATAATATCAAAGCTGAAAATGGAAACCGTTTTCAAATTAAAAAAAGGAGGAGATGGCTTTTTTGGGTTACACGACGAAGCAGAGCACTGAAATACTCGACTGCCTTAAAAAGAATAAGGATAAGCATATGACAGCCGAGGAGGTTTACGATTATCTTCGCGCTCACGGCGGCTCTGTCGGCAGGACTACCGTTTACCGGCATCTTGAAAAGCTCTATGTTAACGGCGAGGTGCGTAAATTCCTCGGCGGTGAAAACCAAAGCGCCTGCTTTCAGCTGGCTGACGGAAACGAAAGCTGCCGAAGCCATTACCATTTAAAATGCACCCAATGCGGCAGGCTTTTTCACACCGAATGTGATTTTTTAAACGAGCTGTCAAAGCATATTTTAAATGAACACGGCTTTACCGTTGACGGCGAAAAAACAGTACTCTACGGTATATGCGGCGAGTGTAAGGAGGGTAAAGGCGTAAAATGACCTTGGATTTGTTTCTTGATATAGTAATTGATACATTACTTGACTGCGCTAAGATTTTGCCCTTTTTGTTTATAGCTTTTTTGCTTATGGAAGCCTTGGAGCATCACGCGGGCGGCAAAATCAGCGCCGCCGTCGCAAAGTCGGGAAAGGCGGGACCTTTGGTCGGCTCGGCGCTTGGCTGTGTGCCGCAATGCGGCTTTTCGGTATTCTGCGCCAATCTCTATTCGGGCGGCGTAATTACACTCGGCACGCTTATCGCGGTTTTTCTTTCCACATCGGACGAAGCGGTTTTGATTATGCTTGCACATCCCGACAGGAAATGGGAGATACTCAAGCTGATTGCCGCGAAGGTGATAATTGCGGTCGTTTTCGGATATATTGTCGATTTGGCGGTAAGGCGGCATCCATTGGCGCGCGAAAAGCATATTGAGGATTTGTGTAAGGACTGCGGCTGTCACGAGGATGAGCACGGCGGAATTTTAAAGCCCGCCGTTCATCATACGGTTAAGATTTTGGTTTTTTTGCTTATAATAGTATTCGCGCTGAACCTTGCGGTTGAAACAGTCGGTTTGGAGGGCATTTCAAAAATAATGCTGTCTGATTCGATTTTTCAGCCGTTTATAGCGGCGCTGATAGGTCTTATTCCGAACTGCGCGGCGTCGGTTATGCTCACAGAGCTTTATTTAGAGAGCGCGATTTCGTTTGCCTCGGTTACAGCAGGACTTTGTACGGGCGCGGGCGCGGGGCTGATAGTCTTGTTCAGAGAAAACCGAAACGTTAAAGAGAATGTATTGATAGTAGGTATTCTTTACGCTGTTTCGGTGATTGCGGGAGTTGTTATTTCGTTTTTGCCGATTTGACGGGGTTGGATTATATTACAACCCCTCCGTCAAACGCAAAGCGTTTGCCACCTCCCGCTTACAAGGGAGGCTTAGAACCTTCGTTCCCTCGTGAGGGAGGTTTCAAGGCGGCGCGTCAGGGATGCCGCGCCCTACGCAATTTAAAGACTGCAATAAAAGCCGACGGATGGTATCCGCCCCTGCCGACAAATAAAATCCTACAGATTTCTTTTAAAATTATAATTTTACCGCAAAAAAAAAGGAACGGAAGAAAAAACAGCCGTTCCTAATTTTTTATTCCCTTATAAATCAATCAAAAGCTCAACGGGGCAATGGTCGGAGCCGTATATTTCGGTGTGGATTTTTGCGTCGGCTATTTTATCTTTAAGCCTTTCGGAGACTATAAAATAGTCTATACGCCAACCGATGTTCTTCTGCCTTGCGCTGAAGCGGTAAGACCACCACGAATATTCAACCTTTTCGGGGTAGAGGTAACGGAAGGTGTCAATAAAACCGCAGTTTAAAATTGTTGTCATTTTTTCGCGTTCCTCGTCGGTAAAGCCGGGATTTCTTGTGTTGGTTTTAGGATTTTTCAAATCTATTTCATTGTGAGCGACATTTAAGTCGCCGCAGTAGATAACAGGCTTTTGCCTGTCGAGCGATAAAATATACGCTCTGAATTTATCCTCCCACGACATACGGTATTCAAGACGGCGAAGCCCGTCCTGAGAGTTCGGGGTGTAACAGGTGACAAAGTAATAATCGGGAAATTCAAGCGTTATAACTCTGCCCTCGTTATCGTAAAACGGCTCTTTTATGCCGTAGAAAACATCGAGCGGTTTTTCCTTTGAGAATACGGCTGTTCCCGAGTATCCTTTTTTTTCGGCGTAGTTCCAACAGCAGTTATATCCCTCGGGAGCAAGATCGATTTGACCTGCCTGAAGCTTCGTTTCCTGAAGGCAGAAAATGTCGGCGTCGATTTCGGAAAATACATCGTTAAAGCCCTTCCCCACGCACGCTCTTATTCCGTTTACATTCCATGATATAAATTTTTTCATTACGCTGCCTCCGTTTCGTTACTATGTATTGTATCATACGAAATAAGCAAAATCCACCTTTATTTGTTGACTTTATCGGTTAAAGATTGTAAAATTTATGGGAATTAACTTTGCTAAAAAGGGGATATCAATGGCTCTAAATTCTGTTTTTGATAAAATTAAATATTTCATTATTGATATGGACGGCACGTTTTACCTTGACGGCAGCCTGATTGACGGTTCGCTTGATTTCCTTAAAAGGGTCAAAGAGACAGGAAAGGATTACTGTTTTTTTACTAACAATTCGTCTAACAACGTCGAGGCGTGCTTAAATAAGCTTCACAATATGGGCTGTGACGCGGGGGAGGATAAAATCGTTATTTCCTCTCACGTTACCATTGACTTTCTTAAAAGGAACCGAAGCGGAAAAAGCGTTTTTCTGCTCGGCAACGAAAGGCTGACCGCGGATTTTGAAAAAGCGGGAATACGTCTTGAAAACGAAAATCCCGATATTGTGGTTCTGGGCTTTGACACCACGCTTACATACGAAAAGCTCAGAAAGGCGTGCAATTTTATTGCAAACGGGGTTGAATACATTGCCACGCACCCCGATTTTAACTGCCCGACTGCCGACGGCTTTATGCCCGACACGGGTTCAATGATGGCTTTTATTAAGGCTTCGACGGGCAAAGAGCCGCTTGTTATGGGAAAGCCCTATGCCGAAACGGTCAATTATCTTACAAGTAAGCTTAACTGCGCCAAGGAGGAGCTTTGCTTTATCGGCGACAGATTGGAAACCGATATAAAAATCGGCGAGGAAAACGGGGTCGCCACCGTGCTTGTGCTTACGGGCGTTACCGATACGAATCTATATGAAAAATCAAATATTCGCGCAACGGTCGTAAAGGAGTCCTTAAAGACCTTGAGCGAGGAGCTGTAAATATAACATGCGGTCCTGTGCGGACCGCTTCTTTATTGCTTAGGGGGCAGAAGCTTTTCGACATCCTCGGTGCGTATTCTTTTTGATATTATAAAGGTTTTTCTCTTCATTCTGCCCTTATCGGTTTTATATGTTCCGTTTTGCTTCTCCTGCGTCTCGAATATCCCGTAGGACGAGGTGACCACCGTGCCGTCATTTAGTACGACGTTGCCGCAGTAGCCCGTATCGGCATTGGCGGTAATTGAGGGTTCGTTTTGAAAATCAAGATATGTGTGGGCGATTTTTATTCTGTAATCGCCCTCTTTTCCCGTCTTTAAATCCTCATATCTGCCTACCCATGCGATCCAGCCCTCAGAGTACCAGCCCATTGTTTTCTTTTCGTAGTTCTTTTTAAGCTTTTCTTTATCTCTTTCTATTGAACGGAAGGTTATGAACAGCCTGCCGTCGGGCAGCCATTCCGCTTTGTGGCGCTCTCCGTTTAAAGCGGCGGGCGCTTCCTTCGGAGCGGACCAGCTTTTGCCCTCGTCGGTTGAAAAGGATAAAAGGGAATTTATCTTTTTGGAGTTGCTGCGCGTAATAAGCATAAGCTCGTCGCCCTTGCCGCCGTTGCTTCTGACGCACTCAACCTCGCACATATTGGACTTTTTTTCCGATTTCCTGTACGCCGAGAAATAGGGGACAGGCTCGGACCAATGCATTTTACCTTTTTCGTCAAACGAAAGCACGGTTTTGTAGTTTACAAATTTTCTGTCGTGGAAAAGCCCCATCCATTTATCAACGAAAACGCCGTTCTCTTTAAGGCGGGTAAGGGAGCTCATTGAAACTATCGGGTAAAATGTTTTTTCGTCCCCTTTGGCGTAAAAGCTTTCGTATTCCGACCAGGTTTTGCCCTCGTCATAAGAAACCGAACAGTCAAATCCGCCCTTTGAGGCTTCGTTGGGCCAAATAGGGTTACCGCAGATCAAAATAAGCATATCATCCTTTTCGGGGGAGGAAAATTCAAGACGGTAAACCGTCGGCGTTTCCTTTGAGTTTTCCCAGCTTTTCGGCGGATTTTTAATTCCATCGCAGTAGGTTTTGCCGCCGTCCGCGCTGATTTTGGAGAGCGTTTTGCCCTTACCGTGTCCCTCGGGATAAAAGGTGAGAATATCGCCGTTTTTTAAAAGCACCGAATCGGGATGACCGAGATAGCCCTCGCCGCCGTCGACAACCGAATAGCAAAACAGCTCTTCGGTCCCGTCGGGGATGTTTTTCGGTCTGACGCTTAAATCGACCTGAGGTATCGTGTAATTTTTTCCTTTTGTTCTGTATTTTGATAACATATTTGCACCCCGTAATAAAAAAGCGCCGTTTCAATCAATATCCGTTAATTGAGACGGCGCTTTGCTTTTGACAGCTTGGAAATGAAAGATTTAACCGATTTCGGGAATACTTTACGTTGCTTCGGATTCCCAACCGAATTTATATTCCATTCTGTCGGTACAGTTGAATGTGAGGTCTTGAGTGCCGAGATATTCCAGCGAGCCTACGCCCGTTACATTGGTTGATATAATCATATTTTTGTCGTAGGTAACCGTGAGTATATCGTCGGTAACCGCATTTACGGTAATTGTTATTGTACAGCCGTTGAATGCGACGGAATAATCGTCAACCGTGAAATATGAGGACGCTTTTTTCATTTCCTCCAGCACAGGGGCTTTATCACGCATTGAAAACGCCCTGTTGACGCTTTCTTCGTCATCCTTAATGACAATAACGATCGTTCTTGTTATACCTGTAACGATGTCCTTTTCAACCTCTTCGGTTTTGGTTTTTCCGTTTTCGGAGGTTACCTCCTGCGTTACCGTAGCGGTTTCGGTTTCGCGGGAAAGCGAGCTTATGACGGATTCAACGTTCTCGCTTGTAAGACCGCATGCCGCGTCGGAACCGTAAAGGTAAAGAATGTCCGTCAAGTCGTCGCCCTTTTCGGTTGTCCCGCTTTTAAGCTTTTCACCTGCGCCGTCGGTTACGAAGTCGCTGAAAAATTCAGCGGCGGTCTTAACCTTACTGTCTGTTTCTTCGCCGTTCTGCGAGAAATCAATGGTGTTTTTGTCGACCCAGAAATACTCGTCGTACTGAACTATGGGCTTTAACTGCTTCGCCTCGTTTATTTTCGTGACGAAATAAGCGAGAACCTCGTCGGAATTAGCGGTGAGAGCCGCCTTTTCCTCCTCTGAGGCAAGAGCCATAACAGAGTTAAACAGATCCTCATCATCACCGTATTTGACCTCTATCTCGTTATAGCTTAAGGTAATTGTAATGTCGTCGTTCAATTCGTCGTAATCTTCAAAAAGCGAACCGAGCTGGTCTGCGGGAAGAACATTTTTAAGCTCACCGTATGTAAAGGTAAACTCTGCGTCCTTGAGGTCTGTTTTAACGCTTACCTCCTCGGGCACGGCTTCGTTTGAAGTCGTCAGGCTTGTAAAATCGCAGGAGGAAAACATAACCGTTATAAGCGCAAGTGAAATTAAAACAGCACCGATTTTTGAGAAATTTGTTTTCATAATTCAATCCCCTTTTGTGATATACAAATATATTATCATAAACCATACTGTTTAAACAATAGTTTTTTTAAATTTTACCGTCTTCGCTGTCAAAAAGAAATGCGGTTTCAAGCAGAACGTTAATTCCCGCTTCAACTGTTTTGGGAACGAGAGCGTCGGGCTTGTCGTTTGCAGTGTGATAAAATTTACCGTGAGCTTCGTCGGCGGCGGTTAAAGCGGTGCATTTTATTTTACCGCCGTCAATCCCCGCAGCGTCGGTGACGGCAGGGGCTTTATCAATAAAAGGAAGGCTTATGTCTGCGGCTTCGCCCGCTTTTTTAATAAGCTCGGCTGCGTCAGGGTCGAGCCTTTGAGAGCCGGCCTTTGTTAATATGCCTAAATTTTCATAGCTGTTAAGGGAGTCGGTCACAACCAAAACGGTTTTAATATTGCCGTCAGAGAATTTCTCCGAAAACGCCTGAGCGCCCCTTGCGCCTGCTTCACCGCAGGCAAACGAAACCGAAACGACCTCTGTGTTCTCAAACCGAATATCATTTGCCGCCATATAACGCATAACAGCCATGGACGAAAAAACGCCCGTAAGACTGTTTGCTCCCTGAATTACCGTTTTGCGGTTAAAGCAGAACAGGCTCATAATGACGGGAATTAAGGATATGAGTGAAATTACCGCTGTGATTATTTCCGCCGTTCTCGGAAGGCTAGCAAAGGATACGACGTCAAGGATGATGTTCAGAATTAACGAAACGAGCAAAAGTGAAACCACTGCTTTTTGTAGCTTTATTCCGCCCGAGCGGCAGTACCTGTATTCGTATGACGAGTCAATATGACCGCCGAAAATAATTCTTCTCTTTGTTTCGCCCGACGGCTTTCTTGTGCAGATAACATTACAGGACTGCCTTTTGGGGAAAATGAAATCAATTACGTTTTTTAAAAGGAAAAACTCTCCTGCAATAACCGAGATCGCAATAACCGAAAGCACGGCGGCGGCAGCGCCGAAAACAGCACTGGCGCCCCCGACGGCATTAAACTGCCTTAAAACAAGCAAGGCGACAGAAATAAACGTTAAAACGGCGCTGACGGTAAACGTACCCGTATACGCCCTCGGGTGAACGCTGAAATCTTCAACCGTTACCTCGTCTGCAACATTTTTCATAGACTCCGCAATATATGACTGCGCTTTTCTTTCGCTTTCTTCGCCGGATTCACGTCCGCCCGATTGGGCGCACAGCTTTTTTATTTCACGAATTGTGAAGTTTGTCATTTCACGCAGCCTTGACGGGTAATTTGAATTACTCTCATGGGCTTTCATTATAAATCACTCCCGAAAAATAATCGTTTTATCTATTTTACCATAAAAATTCCTCTATGTAAAACTATTAAATAAAAAAGAATTTGACAATATACAATAAAATATTTAAAATAGAACCTAAGCGCGTATGTTCCCCGCCGTTTCCGCTCCTTCGGGGAGGAGCGGAGGTCATAAGTATCCCTTTACACAAGGGAGACCGAAAAGGTGTACATCTTCAAAAAGAGAATAAAAAACGGCGCGTCAAGGAGCCGCGCCCTACGAAGCTGTGTTTTTACTCCCTCAGTCACTTCGTGACAGCCGCTGACGGCGGCGGAGGGTTACGCTTTACAAACGAAATACGGAAAGGCAAATCGCAAATGGGTAGAAATAAGGCAAAATTCAAAAAAACGGTTAAGGTAAAGTTTGCTTTAATTGTATTGCTTTTAATAATAATGATACCGCTTATTGCGGGATATTCGGCCGTTAAGAGCAGGTTGCCCGAAGAACCCGCCGAAAGCTCCGAAACGGCGACCGATTCGGGGGCGTCCGAAATGACGCAGGCTGTGACACAGGAAGAAACGTCAACCGAGGGAGAAACGCTTACGGACGCGTCGCCGTCTGTTACAAAATCACCCGATCAGGCGCTCATAATAACTGTAACCGATGAGGAAAACTGGGCTTTGGCGATTATAAGTGTTGAATATAAGCTTCCCGAGGGCTATATTCCGTCGCTTTCGGCTGCCGTTGAGGGGCATACGGTTGAGCTTGATTCCCGTGTCGCGCCGTATTATCGGGAAATGTATGACGCGGCAAAGGCTGACGGCTGTATACTGACGCCATATTCGGGCTACCGCAGCTATTCATCGCAGGAGTCAATATATACGAGAAAGATAAATTATTATAAAAATCAGGGGCTTTCGGAAGAAGAAGCGGTTTTAAAAACGCAGAGCATAATTTCTCCTCCCGGCTGCTCCGAGAATAACGCGGGGCTTGCGATGGATATTGTCAGCGCAAGCTCGGACTTCGTTAACACTAAGGAATATCAATGGCTTATTGACAATGCTCAGGAATACGGGTTTATATTGAGGTATCCCGAGGACAAAACGGATAAGACAGGCGTTATGTACGAGCCGTGGCACTGGAGATTTGTGGGCGTCGAAGCGGCAAAGGAAATGAAAAATAACGGTCAGTGCCTTGAAGAATATTTGGGGATTAAATAAACAGCGATAAAATCAAAAAACGGAGAGTCAAGCGGGCGCATTAAAAAAGAATTTGCTTCTCTAAGAAAAACGGGAACAGAATTAGTCCGTAGATGTATCAGTGCTTGTGAAAGTATCATAGTGGGTTATATATTTATTTTGACTTAATCGTTTTTAATGACGATATTAACATTCTTCTGATAACGCCGCAATCATTTTGTATTGTTTTATATCTGCTTTCGTTTATACAGCCTGTTTCGAAAAGCAATTGAAGCCAATATTCCGTTTCATAACATTCTTTTTGGGCTATTTCAAGTTTGGAGATAAAGTCCTTTTTGCTTTGGGCATACTGTGCCTCGTGTATATTTGCACCAATAGAAGTTCCTGAACGAAGCAATTGGTTAACCAAAACTGCTTCTTTAAACTCTGATTTTATTTCCCTGCACAATAATACAATATTTTTTGCAAAGTCTTTAGACTTGTCTCTCAATACGCTGTCAGCCAAAACGACCACCTCAAATGTATTATAATGAAAATAATAGATTTATTCAAGTTTTATTCTGTGCCAAGCACAGAGTGATATTTTTGATAAATCAAAAGTTTTATTCGCCCTCTTAAACTGTGCAAAGCACAATAAAACTGCGAAGCAATAACACTGTCGCAAGACAATACCACTCGCCGAAAGGCGAATAAAACTGCCGCAACTTCCTTATGGAAGTTGCGGCAATCGCTCCGTTTAATATTACATCTTTTCGGGCGCGGTAATTTTAAACGCCGTCAGGATGTTTACCATAACGCTTTTTACCGAACGGCAAAGGTAAACCCTTGCCTGCATAAGGCTTTCGTCCTCAACGCTTATGCGGCAGGCGTTGTAATACTTGTGGAAAAGGGTGGCAAGCGTTACCGCGTATCTTGTAATTCTTGCTGGGTCGTAATTCTTTGCGGCAAGAATTATTTCATCCGTAAGCGAGGCTAAATGACGTATAAGCTCCTTTTCCTCGGGAGCGTCGAGCTTTTCAAGCTCTTTCTCGGTGCAGTCCCTCGGCTGTATGCCGTCCTCTCGGAGCTTTCTTAAAATACTGCATATACGGGCGTTTGCGTATTGGCAGTAATAAACGGGATTTTGAGAGCTTTGCTCGACGGCTAAATCCAAATCGAAGTCCATAGCGGAACCCGGTTCCCGCATATTGAAAAGGAAACGCACCGCGTCAATCGGTATGTCGTCAAGCAAATCGGAAAGCGTAACAGCCTTGCCTGTTCTTTTGGACATCTTACAGGGCTTGCCGTCCTTCATAAGATTTACAAGCTGCATTAAAACCACATGCAATCTGTCGGGCGAAATGCCTATTGCCCGAAGCGCGCCCTTCATACGCGCAATATGACCGTGATGGTCAGCGCCCCAGACGTCGATTGCCTTTGAGAAGCCCCTCGTTTCAAGCTTGTTGCGGTGGTAGGCTATATCGGCGGCAAAGTAGGTGGGATTGCCGTTCTGACGGATAAGCACGTCGTCCTTTAAGCCGAGCTTTTCAATTTCTTCATCGGTCTTGCCCTGCTCTTTAAGCATTTCGGTCTGAACCTCAATATTCTTGTACCACAGCGCGCCGTCTTTTTCATAGGTCTTGCCGTTTTCGGTAAGAATTTTTATAACGTCGTCGATTGCGCCCTTGTGAAGCTCGCTTTCGTGAAACCAGGTGTCGTATTCTATGCGGTATTTGGAAAGATTTTGCTTCATACTGTCAATATTCTTAGGCATAGCGAAGCTCACAAGCGCGTTTCTTCTCTCTTCCTCGCTTTTTTCAAGATAGCTGTCGCCGTAAATGTCGGCAAATTCCTTTGCGCGCTGTTTTATGTCGTCGCCGTGATAACTGTCCTCGGGTAATTCCGCGGCGTCCCCGCCCTTAAAAAGCTGTTGATAGCGGACGTCGAGTGAAAGCGCGAATTTGTCTATCTGATTGCCCGCGTCGTTTATATAAAATTCCCTTGAAACGTCATACCCCGCCATAGCCAAAACCTCGGCAAGACAGTCGCCTAAGGCACCGCCCCTCGCGTTTCCCATATGCATAGGTCCCGTCGGGTTGGCGGATACAAATTCGACGTTTATTTTTTCGCCTTTGCCGTAATCGCTTTTGCCGTAATCCCTGCCTTTTTTATTTATGTCAAGCAGAATGTCGGCGTAAAAGCTTTGCGAAAGCCTGAAATTTATAAAGCCTGCGCCCGCAACCGAACATTCCGAAAAGTATGAGCCTGCAAGGTCAATATTGTCCTTTATTATTTCGGCAATTTTCCTCGGCGCGTTATGAAACGCCTTCGCGCCCGCAAAAGCGGCGTTGGTGGAATAGTCGCCGTTATCCCTGTCCTGAGGTACTTCGATAATAAACGCAGGCATCGGCTCTGCGGGCAGACTGCCGTTTGCGACGGCTCTGCCTATTGCGTCGGTTATAAGAGTGCGAAGCTCTTTTTCTGTTTCCTTTACCAATACAGACATCTGTTTTTTTCTCTCTTTTCTATAATTAAAAGTTAAAGGTAATTGTCATTTCGTTTCGGGAGACAAAGCCCGTATTAAAATCAATATTATATATAAGCTCTATTTTTCCGCCGTCGGGGGTAAACGCGGCGTTTACCTTTTCGGAAAAAACGCCCATATTGATGCTGCCGAAGGGCGTTGTGTAATTACAGGTGTATCTTTTGCCTTCCTCAAAAATCATTTCCGCGGTATATTCGCCGATTTTAGTTACTGAAACGCTGTTATTTTCCGCACGGACAACGGTTTCGGTTCCTTTGTTTTCATCGTCATATTCGGTATAGCTTAATGTATATCCACCGCCGCTTTCGGCAAGAGCGCCTACCACGTCGATTTCCGTCGAATCCCTTTCGCCGTCAATTATCTGAACGCCGCGAACATTTATAACCGCATTTTTTCTGTTCATTCGGCATTATTCTCCATCGCAAGGGCGAACAGTCTGTCAATAAGCTCGCGGTACGGTATTCCGCTTTGCTCGCAAAGCTTTGGGTACATACTTATCGGCGTAAAGCCCGGAATTGTGTTAATTTCGTTAAACAACACCTTCCCGTCGGCTTTTCCGACAAAAAAGTCAACCCTCGCAAGCCCTGCGCAGCCGAAAGCAACGAACGCTTTGACGGCGGCGGCACGAACCTCGTTTTGCTTTTCGTACGGGATCGCGGCGGGTATTAAAAGCTCGGAATTATCATCGTTATACTTCGCGTCATAATCGTAAAATTCATTGGCGGGGTTTATCTGACCGACAAGCATGGCCTGCGGCTCGGAATTACCGAGAACAGCGCACTCAACCTCATACCCGTCAATAAACTCCTCAAGCACGATCTTTCTGTCATGCCTGAACGCTTCGGTAAAAGCGTTTAAAAGAGACGCTTTGTCCGTCGCCTTTGAAATCCCGACGGACGAGCCCGCGTTGGCAGGCTTTACAAAAATCGGATAACCGAGGTATTCTTCGGCTTTTACCGCAAAATCGGAACCGTCCTTTAAAAACCGTTCCTTTGTAACGGACAGCCATTTAGCCTGTTTTATACCCGCCGAGTCGGCAAGGGTGTTTGTAACCGCCTTGTCCATACAGCAGGCCGACGAGAGGGTGCCGCACCCGACGCATGGGATTCCCGCAAGCTCCGCTAAGCCCTGAACAGTGCCGTCCTCGCCGTATCTGCCGTGCAGAACGGGAAAAATAACATCGATGCTTATCTTTTCAATTCCGTTTTCTCTGAAAATGAGCAAGCCCCTGTCGCTCCTGTCGGGGGAAAGCAATGCCTTTGCGCATTTGCCCGAATTGAGCCATTTGTCATCGGGAATAAGGCTTACATCGCCGTCGTAATAATACCATTCGCCCGATTTCGTAATGCCGAGCATATAAATTCTGTATGTATCCCTCGGAATATTTTTAATTACATATGACGCCGAAACACACGAAACCTCATGCTCCGATGAAACGCCGCCGAAAAGCACAAGAACATTTTTCAATTAAATCACCCCGAAATCCGTATATTTTAATAATAATATCATATGACGGCGGGTTTATCAATTATTAACTTAAAATTTTTAATGACAAATTATTATTTATATGTTACAATATTTTTCAACAAATTAACAAGGCAGGTTTCAATATGTTAGAGTTAAACGAGGCGCTCTCGGGTATTCTTTCGGGTACCGAGGCGTCAATAAAGGAAAACGGTTTTTCCGTTGTTAAGCCCGACGGCGTTAAGGGCGGGCTCCCCGCGTTTTTTGACGGCGAACACTCTTATTTCGATTTTACGGGTGAAAAGGGCAAGATAAGAATTGAAATTTTCGGCAATCAGGCGCTGCTGTTTTACACAGACGTCAGCGGCGACGAGGCTTCCGACGAGGATCTTAAAAAGGCGTCGGTAAACTATTTCAATCTTGAGGAATTTGACGAAAGAGATATAAAATCTCTTTGCAACGAGCTTAACGAAACGATTGATATGAAATTTGCCGGCAAAAAAGCGTCGGCGCAAGGAAAAATGAAAAAGCCCGTTCCCGTTTCAAAGTCGGCGGCAAAAAGCGGTATGCAGGCATACGACGGCAACACTCTTGCCAACAGGCTTGCGGCGATTTATCCCGAATTAAAAGAGCCTTACCGTGAAAACTATGAAAAATACGGCGAATTTCTGCCTGAGGAATTTTTCGTAAATTACGGCACGGCGGTTGTAATTAACACAATCCGTTTGGGAGTTCCGCAGGATGTAAAGAGGCTTTTTAAAATACTTAACGATATTTATGAAAACGGCAGTACCGCTACGCAGGGGCTTATTGCGGTTACCATTCTCGGCGAGATGAACAACGATGAGAAAATGTGCGCGACCGCCGCGGAATATATGTGCGAGGATATGAAAGAGCCCGTTTTGCTTATAAATAAATATCTCGCCTCAAGCAAGGGTAAAAAGGCTAAAGAGAAGCTTTTGAACCCTCCGCCGTATAAGCCCAAGAAAGAAAAGAAGCCGGGTATGTTTTCGCAGATGATGGCGGCGGGAAACGCTCAGAACGGCGGTATGCCTCCGATGTAAGAGGCTTTATTCACTCTGCGTTTAGCGCAGAATAAAACCTGAATAGCATTGTTATTATCCAAAGCCCGCTATGACGCTTGATGACATAGCGGGCTTTGGATTTTAATTTATTTTTGATATTATCATTATATTACTTATGCGGTTCTGCCGTTCGTTTATTCCTTATTCTCGGCGGCTTCCTTTTCTTTGCCGTGAAGCTTTGAGGTCAGTTTGTCGAAGGATGCAAGCATACCGGGTAAAATGAACAGGATAAGCAATATCGCGCACAGCGCGCCGACTGACAGCGTTCTGCATATCTGCGCTATTGTTTCTTCCTCAAAGCAGAAGCCGACGATAAAGGTTACAATTACCATTATAAGCCCCGAGGTCATTATGGTGTGAATTGAGCCGTTATACGCTTCTGTAAGAGCCTCTTTTATGCCGAGGGTCTTTCTTTTTTCCCTGTAATAGCTCGTAAACAGAATCCCGTAGTCAATGGTCGAGCCCATAAGAATACACTGGACTATCAGCATCGCGAGATAATACATATTGCCGCCTATTAAGCCCATTACCGATATTGTCAGGAACACACCGCACTGAACGAGCAGAACGAGAATAAACGGAATTGCAACAGAACGGAACGTAAACGCGACTACGAGGAAAATCGCGACTGCCGTAAGAACGGTTATAAGGTTCATTTCGGAATCGAAGGACGTCCGCATTTCGTGGGTCATTACGGAATTGCCGATATAATAGCAGTCGCCCGAAAAGCTTTCCGAGCATATCCCGTCAAGGCGTTCGAGAAATTCATCGGCTTCGGCGGACTCGGAATCTATTGCCGAGGTTAAAATAAGCCTTGAATAATTACTGCCCCTAAGACGGGCTATGCCTGCGTTAAGAGTGTCCTCCATATTAACGATCTGAGTGCGGAAAGTGCCGTTTAAGACGGATGAAAATCGCGCGTCGTTAAGTATATCGTTTGAAAGGAACTCGAACAGGTTCTCAACCGTGAGCTTCCAATTGCCGTCATAATCCGTTTTACTGCCGTAATACAGCATTAAAATGCCTATGGTGTTCACGTCAAGGCTCTCGCTTGCGCCGTCAAAAATCTCGGCTAACTGTTCGGGAGCGTATTCCTTTCCCGAAACGACCGCGTCAGTCAGTCTTTTCGCAAGCGCAAGATAACCCGAGGTCTTTTCATCTATCTGCGAAGCGTATTCGGGAGTTCCAAAAACCGTATCGTTAAGGAAACCGATAAATTTTTGAACCGAGATTTTCCAGCCCGAGGTATCTCCGTACAGAGCTGTACGCAGAAGATACAGGCTGTTTATTGATTTTTCATCCATATCCAAAAACGAGGCAAGCTCGGAAGCGGTATATGTTTTGCCTTCAACCGAGGAGTCGATTATGGTTTTTGCCGTATACAGCTCGGCTTTTGCGGATTCGTTGAAATAAGGAGCCAAAGCGGAGTCTGTCATAATATCGACGGTAACATAATTTATAAAATTTTGAGGCGTTATTTTAATATTTGAATCACCTCTGCCGTAGGCAAGGTAAACCATTTTAACCGTGCTTTCGTCCATGCCCGTAATTAAAGCCATTTGGGACGCGGTGCACGGGGCGGTCATAAGCTCGGCGTCCGTAAACGTTGACAGAGTATCAATCTGCGCTTGCGCGTCGGCGTCAAGCATTGAAGCATAAAGGGGATTGGACGAAACATCGTTGACTATAAGATCGCAAAATTCGGTCAGCGTCATACTGCCCGTATCGACCCCGCCGTTTTCGGAATAATAAAGAACCAACAGCTGTTTAACCGTTGCTTCGTCCATACCGAAAAATGAGGCAAGCTCGCCCGTGCTGAGCGGCGCGGTAAGCTGCGAGGCGTCCGAAAAACTGCCAAGCATTGAAATGTTATCCTTCACATCGCTGCCTATGTAGGACGAAAAGGTTTCGTTATTTAAAACATCATCCCTGATAAAGCTTAAAAATCCGCCTGCCGTTATTGAGGGAACGGCGCCGCCTTTAAAGTAATCGTAATAAACAATATTGAGCATTGACGCGTCAAGCCTTATGCCGTCGCCGAGAGAAGCGATAATATCCGCAAGCTCGTCCGAAGCGTATGCCGTTCCGAGCGTGTTGGAATAAGCCGTTACGTTTTTTACCGCCTCATCGCTTTGAAGCTTTGAAACGACAGCATCCACGGCGTCTTCGTCCTCATTATTGTAAAGGATAACCAGCGTTTCGTCGGTAGGGAAAACCTCGGCTATTGGGTCGTTCGTTTTCAGCGAATATGCAACGCCCGTAAAGCTCTGCAAAACGCAGGACGCAATAAATACCGCGGCAAATACCGCCGCGATAACGTGCCTTGCGCGGAAGCTGAACGAAGCGATTTTTTCCGTACGGAGCGGAAGCTCCCTTTTTGCCGTTTTCGTTATAATTCCGTCGCAGGCAAGTATCAGGAACGGTAAAACCGTAAAGTTACAGATTACGCTGCAAACAACGCCCTTTGCAAGCACAAGCCCTAAATCCCGACCGATTTTAAAGCTCATAAACAATAACGCCAAAAGCCCCACGACAGTTGTAAACGCGCTGCTTGCAATTGACGAAAAGGCATTTTTTACCGCTGACGACATAGCTTCCTCTGGGTCTTCAAAATTTTTCTTTTCCTGACGGTAGCGGTTGATTAAAATTATGGAATAATCCATTGAAAGGGCAAGCTGTAAAATCGAGGATATTGAAAATGTTATATCCGAAATACTGCCCAAAAATATGTTTGTACCGAGGTTTATTATTATCGCGCACGCGATTGAAGCAATAAACAGAAGCGGCTCGAACCAAGAATTACACATTAAGAACAGTATTATAAAAAGACAGGCTACCGCAACGGCGATGATCCAAACAGGCAAATCCGCAGTTGCGGTATTGTCGTTTTTATATTGCATTTCGTTTTGGGAAAAGTCCTCTTCGAGCGTCTTTTCAACCGCAAGCTCCTCGTTCGAGCCGTAATCGAAGCCGACCGTTAAAACGTATTTCGTGTATTCGCCCGAATTATAATCATCACCCTCGGAGTAATCCACATAACTTACGTTTTGAATACTGCCGAGCCTCTTTTTCATATCGGTTTTTTCATTGTCCGAAAGTCCCTTGAACATAACGCGGATAGTTGATATGGCTGAGGAATCGGGAAATTCCCGAGCCATCAGGTCAACGCCCGTTTTCATCTGCGAGCTGTCCGGCAGATATTTGGTCATATCATGGTTTATTTGAACCCTGAACGCAAGAAACGCGCAGACCGCGACTGTAACCGCCGTTATCGCGGCGATTATTTTACGTTTATCCACAAAAAAATCAGCTATCTTTTTCATACTGCCGCCTCCGTGTATGCGAAATCATTGACGGTTGTTGATAAAGTTATTATAATTGCATTTAAATTCATTGTCAACCAAATGCCGAGCACCGGAAAAGCCGTTAAACGTACAGGGAAAATGATTTTAGCGGTAATGCAAATAGAATCAAAGGTTAAATCAGACTTCTCCGTAAGCGCGGGCAGAGCGGCGAATCGGTAAAACGCAGTTAAATTTTATTAGACCGTAAAAAACCGACTGAGCCGAAAAGCAAAGTCGGTTTTAATTTAAACGGCGTTTAGAATCCGCGCGAAATTCAGGCGATATATGAAGCTTAACCCTCGTAATCGTCCTCGTTCTCCCAGTTATGATATACTTCCTGAATGTCGTCGTTGTCCTCAAACATCTCAAGCATCCTGCCCATATTGTTTATATCGTCGGGATTGTCAAGCCTTGTGTAGGTTGAGGGAATATACTCAACCTCAGCCGAAAGGAATTTATAGCCCTTGGCGTCAAGGCCGTCGCGGACTGCGCCCATATCGTTAGGCTCTGTACGCACCTCATAAACATCGCCGTCGGTAAGGAAATCTGCCGCGCCCGCTTCAAGAGCGTCCTCCATAAGCCTGTCCTCGTCAATGTCCTCTTTATCAATTACAATAACGCCCTGACGGGTAAACATAAACGAAACACAGCCGGTCTGCCCCATATTGCCGCCGAATTTGTCGAAATAATGGCGGACGTCGCCTGCGGTACGGTTGCGGTTGTCGGTAAGCGCTTCAACTATAACGGCGATACCCGACGGACCGTAGCCCTCGTAGGTTATGTTCTCATAATTGTCCGCATTGCCGTCGCCCGCCGCCTTTTTTATTATTCTTTCAATGTTGTCGTTCGGCACGTTTGCCGCCTTTGCCTTGGCGATAACGTCCTTTAATTTTGAGTTGCCGTTCGGGTCGGGACCGCCCTCGCGGACTGCAACCGCAATTTCCCTGCCTATCTTGGTAAAGACCTTCGCCCTTGCGTTATCGGTCTTTTCTTTTTTGCGTTTAATGGTACTCCATTTTGAGTGTCCTGACATTTAGTTTCACCCTCTAACAAAATTTACGCAAGTAATTTTATCACAGTATTTTATATTTATCAAGCCTTAACGGGACTGTTTCATTTACTTTTTTAAAAGTATGTGTTAATATATGCTTATGGAAAAAATCGAACTTCTTGAAAAAGAACATATTGAAACACTCGGCGGCGGCATTGGCGTTATTGTTTCGGACGAGCATACTTTCGGGACGGACGCTATGCTGTTAGCCGATTTTGCCGAGCCGAAGCACGCGGATATCGCCTGCGATTTGGGAACGGGGTGCGGAATTATCCCGCTTTTGTGGGCGAGGGACGGCGCTTGCGGCAAAATATTCGGAGTCGAAATTCAAAAAAAGGGATACGGGCAATTTAAACGCAGTATCGAAATGAATTTGCTGTCGGATAAGGTGTTTGCATATAATAACGACCTTAAAAGCCTGAAAGGGGTTTTGCCGTTCGGCTCGTTCAGTCTTGTTACAATGAACCCTCCTTACAATGCGGAGAACGCGGGTATAAAGAGCGGGAGCGACAGCGAAAAAATCGCGAGGCACGAAACGCTTTGCAATATTGACGATATTGCAAGATCGGCTTCAATGCTTTTAAAATTCGGCGGCAGGTTCTGCCTTTGCATACGTCCCGAAAGACTGTTTGAGGTTATGAGGGCTATGAGTGAAAACCGACTTGAGCCGAAAAAGCTTCGTCTTGTTACAAGCAGAGCGGACGAAAAACCGTGGCTTTGCCTTATTGAAGCGAGGCTCGGCGGAAAAAGCGGTATGGCGGTTCGGGAAAATATGGTAATTTACGGCGGGGACGGCGGATATTCCGAGGAAATGCTGAGAATCCTAAAGCCGTACAGGGAGGAAGCTGATGGCAGGTAAATTATATGTTGTCGGAACGCCGATAGGCAATTTGTCGGACTTTTCTCCGAGGGCGGTAAGCGCGCTTTCAGGCTGTGACTTTATCGCGGCGGAGGACACAAGGGTTACTTTAAAGCTGTTAAATCACTTTGAAATAAAAAAACCTATGATAAGCTATTTTGAGCATAACCGCCGTGAAAGAGGGGAGATAATACTTAAAAAAATCCTTGACGGCGAGACATGCGCACTCGTTACGGACGCAGGTATGCCTGCGATTTCAGACCCCGGCGAGGACTTGGTTGATTTATGTCTGTCAAACAATATTAAGGTCGAATCCGTGCCGGGACCTACCGCCTTTGCAACTGCGGTTGCCGTTTCGGGCTTGCCGTCGGGCAGGTTTACATTCGAGGGCTTTTTAAGCGTAAATAAGCCGAGCCGCCGCGAGCATCTTAATGAAATTAAAGATGAAAAACGCACTATGGTATTTTACGAAGCGCCGCATAAGCTCACAGCAACACTTAAAGATATGTACGAATATTTGGGCGACAGGAAAATCGCCCTTATAAAGGAGCTTACAAAAATCCACGAAACCGTTGAGAGAACAACGCTTTCGGAGGCGTGTGAGAAATATTCGTCCGAAACGCCCAAGGGCGAATTTGTAATTGTAATCGAGGGCGCAAAAAATCACGAAAAAGAAAAGGCAACGCTCGCCGAGGCGGTTGACGCCGCAAGGCTTCTTATGCGGGACGGAAAATCCCGAAACGAAGCGGCAAAGCAGGCGGCGAAGCAGACGGGATTAAAAAAAAGCGATATTTATAAAGCCCTGCTGGAGGATTGACGTATATGGAATATTGGTATTTGTGGGTTATCTTTATATTACTTGTCATTATAACGGTTATTGTTTTAAAAAAAGCTTCGGCAGCTCTTTCCCTGCACAACAATGACAGACAGGCTTTGATAAAGGAGCTTGAAAGACTTAAAGAGCTTAAAGATAAATATTCGGATTTAACCGATGAAAAAATTAACGCCGCAGAGCCGTCGGAGCTTTTGCAGGGCGTTACGGCGGTCTTGCAGGCGAGAGTGGAGAAAAGCGAAAATCCGAACGCTGTTTTTAATTCCTTTAACGAGCCGCAGAAAAATATTTACACGCTTAATTATTTTATCGAGGATGTAAGAGAGAGTCTTTCATTCTTTTTTAAGAATAACGGCGAACCGCTTATAAGCGTTGCACATAAAGCGCTTTTTGACGCGGGCTGTGAGGAGATGTCGGCACTTTGCAAAGCCGAGTTTTCAATGTATGATGAAAATAACGAGGAGATTTCTCTTTCGGAGGAAAAATTAAGGGAAACCGACGTTATGTTTCGTGACGTTTATTCCGAGGAGGAATTGCTTAAAAAAATAAAAGCCTACATAAAAGAAAATGCAGGCTCGTTTAACCGAAATGACGGTTAAATTAAAATCGCAGGGACAGCCCTTGCGGCTGTCCGACAGTTAACATACAGTGAATTTTTATTTTATTAAAGGTGCGTCCGAGAAACCGCACTTTCCGAATCCGCACCCTGCAAAATTTAAAAAATTTTACTGAGTAATTTCTGCGGCACATGAGCAGCATTTGTATTTTTCCATACATTCGCTTTAATTTGGTTATATTGTCTTTTTTCGGTAAAAATAAACTTACACAAATTAAGTAAGGAGATTTTTTATGGAACTTAAAGGCAGTAAAACAGAGATGAATTTGCTTGCGGCGTTTGCAGGCGAATCTCAGGCGAGCATTAAGTATTCGTATTATGCCGCAAAGGCGAGAGAGGACGGCTACGAGCAGTACGGCGCAATTTTTGACGAGACGGCGCACAATGAAAAAGAGCATGCCGAGATTTGGTTTAAAAAGATAAACGGCGGTATGCCCGACACCGTAAGGAACTTAAACGACGCCATCGCAGGCGAGCATTACGAGTGGAGCGAGATGTATAAGGGCTTTGCCGAAACCGCAAGGAGCGAGGGCTTTGACGAGATAGCGTTTCTTTTTGAAAGCGTCGCAAAAATTGAAAATGAGCATGAAAAACGCTTCGCGAAGCTGCTGCAAAATGTGAATGACGACACTGTATTTGAGGCGGATGAAAACACTGTTTGGATTTGCAGAAACTGCGGTCACATCTATAAGGGTAAAACTCCCCCGTATGTCTGCCCGACCTGTTCAAAGCCTCAAGCCTATTTCCAAATCAGGTGTGTGAATTATTAAAGATTTTTTCGGCGTATTCGGAAATCTGCCTTTCGGCGTCGCCTATTACGGTTTTGACGCATGTCGGTTCCGAGTCGGGCTTTGAGTGCTTTCGGTCGGACTCCGAATTTATCGAAAAGGGAATCATATCCATACCTGCTCTGCACAGCGCGACCGCCGAATCGTAAGGCAGATTGAACCAGTTTTTCGGAATAAATCCCGCTTCCGCCGCAAAGGCGGCGACGCGGTATATCGCGAGAGAATAGAAGCGCTTTATTGCTTCGCCGTTGCCCGCGCCTGATTTTGAAATACAGTCGTGAAGCATTGTTGCCGCCCTGAAAAGTGTGATGGTCCTAAATTCGCTGTCGGCGGCTGTGTCAGTCTCGTCAAAGGTTTCCTGAAACAGGTGACGGGTATCAATTACGCCGAGCAGATAGTCGCAGCTTACGTCATAGCAGGCGGCGGCTTTACATATAAAGTCAAGCCCGCATTCTCTTATTCCCTTTTCGTAATGCGATAAAAGAGCCTGTGAAACGCCTAATTTTTCGGCGGCCTCCTTCTGGCTCAGTCCGCGCTCCCTGCGAAGCTCGGTAAGTCTTGCCGAAAATACTCTGTTCATAATATCGCTCCCATTCAATATACAGTAAGTATATTTATCATAACATAAAAATTACAAAATGTATAGTTTTTTCGGAGGTCAATATGAAAACATACAAAATTCATTTAATACGCCACGCTATGACGTCGGAAAGCATCGAGGGCAAATACATAGGGCAGACCGACGTTGACGCGACTGCCGAAGGCTTAAATCAGGTAAAAAAAATGGCTGAGGATTTAGGCTACCCTTACGCCGACGCGGTTATTTCAAGTCCGCTTAAAAGGTGCGTGCAGACCGCAAAGGCGATTTATCCCGACAAAGAGCCGATAACGATTGAGGATTTAAAGGAATATGACTTCGGTGATTTTGAGGGCTGTACCGCCGACGAGCTTAAAGACCTTGACACATTTAAGGTTTGGCTTGCGGGCGCAGAGCCCGACACGCCCGTTCCGTTCGGCGAAAGTCAGAATGAATTTAACAGGAGAATATGCGGCTGCTTTTTCAAAATTGTCGAGGGAATTATTAAATCGGGCGTTGAAAGCACGGCGATTATCACCCACGGCGGCGTAATTATGTCGCTTATGACCGCTTTTGCAATTCCCGAGGCGCCTATGCATGAGTGGTTGACCCCGAACGGATGCGGATATACGCTAAGAGTTGACCCGTCGGTCTGGAGGCTGGGCAATAAGCTGGAAGCGTTTTCACAGTGTCCGCCCGAGCCCGAGGACATGGACGCCGAGCGTGAATTGTGGGATACCTTTGACTTTGACCCCGAAAACGACGATTTTGACATAAGCGAATACGTTGACGATTATACGGATTACGGGGAGGAGGAAAAGCCTTGATCGGGAGGCTCTGCGGCGCTTCTTGTATGACTAATCCGTCGGAGCCAATCGCATTAGGATGACGGGCTTGGGCTTCGCTTCTTCGGCTTCGCCGCGCTTTATAAGTTGCCTTGCCGCCACCGCGAACGACTGTCGGTAATACGGGATAACGAACAGCAAAGGCAAAACCGATACGCACAGTAAAAACCACGGCGCAAAGCTCAGCTTGAATTTAGCGAGGCGAAAGCATACGCCTTCGGTTTTTTGTTTGCTTAAGGCTATTATCTCGGTTGTTTTAAGATTTGGATTTAAAGATATTATTTCATCCGTAAGAGCGTATTTTTGCATTGTAACAAATGAGAAATAAAGCCCTGAAAATATCATGAAAAGGTACAGCGCCGACGAGAAAATGAAAATCATTCTGTCAATTCCGCCGCTGCGAAGCTTATAAAGTATTGCAAACAGCACCGCCGCGGACGGAAAAAGGTACAGCGCGGTTACAGCAATAGAAACAACCGTCTTTAACAGCTTAATATATATTATTTTTATTTGTATGCGGATACCTATATTGTTAAAGAAGCGCGGCTTCGCGCCGACGGCATTTTTAAAAAACCAGCTTCTAAGGCTGTAATCGGCAATAATAAAAAAACATACCGAAAACGTAACGCCCGAAAGGAACAGCGCATAATATGGAATGTGCCCGAACGGCAGGGCTAAGGCTTCGGAATAAGAGCTTAAAATGCTTATGATATAAATACAGAAAACCGCCGAGGCGGTAAAAAACGCCTTCAGTAACAGCGAAAGCGCCCCGACAGCGGCGAAGCTTGAATTGGTGCGCGCCGTAACGCTTCTTGCGTACGCCTTTATAAGCGAATTTGTCATTTTTATCACCCGTAAACAGTATTGACACATTTTAACGGAAATATTATGCATATTGCCGTATGTATGTGCTAAAATGATATGACCCAATAAAAAAGAGAAGTAACTTCAAAAAAA
>CAZLCG010000013.1:0-44680 GCA_964557975.1 uncultured Eubacteriales bacterium | reverse complement strand
TGACTGAGGGAGTTTTCAATTCAATCCTTTTTCGCTCCCTCCCCGAGGGAGCTGTCAGCGAAGCTGACTGAGGGATTGCTCATTTTCAGGCTCCCTTGTAAGCGGGAGCTGTCAGCGTAAGCTGACTGAGGGATTGCTCCTTTTTAGGCTCCCTTGTAAGCGGGAGTTGTCACGAAGTGACTGAGGGATTGTAGATAAAATAAAAAACGAATTTTATTTTTTCCTAACATGTCAATCCCTCCACCGCCGGACGGCGGTCCCCCTCCCGCTTACAAGGGAGGCATAGAACGACTGAGGATTGTAGATAAAATAAAAAAACGAATTTTGTTTTTTCCTAACATGTCAATCCCTCCACCGCCGGATGGCGGTCCCCCTCCCGCTTACAAGGGAGGCTTAGAACGACTGAGGGATTGTAAATAAAATCAAAAAACGAATTTTTTTTATAACATATCAATCCCTCCGTCAAACGCAATGCGTTTGCCACCTCCCGCTTACAAGGGAGGCTTAGAACGACTGAGGATTGTAAATAAAATCAAAAAACGGCGCGTCAGGGACGTCGCACCCTACGCGCAACTCAAAATTTACGGATAAAACAGTAAACGGGACAGACGAATTTTCGTCTGTCCCGTTAGTTATGAAATTATTGCTTTAAATTTTTGATACGGATATAAAATTATTGCTTTAACTCTGATACGGACAGCCGCAAGGGCTGTCCCTACGAATTGGCAAAATATATTGATTTTACGCCACGCCGTACCAGCCGACGCCTTCATATCTCCAGCCGTAGGAAACAAGGCGGTCGTTCTCGGTCTTGCTTGCTGTGTAGTTGTGGTTGTTCGCAAAGGCGTTCGGGTTATACTGTCTGTAAATCGGTACACCCTGCGCGTCGTCCGAATTCCAGCCGATACCCTCATAATTCCAGCCGAGTTTAACAAGCCTGTCTCTTTCGGTCACGCTTGCAGTGTAATGATGTTCGCCGCCGTTCTTGTTGTACAGTCTGTAAACGGGCGTTGAGGATTCAAGCGGAGCATACCATCCTATGCCTTCATAATTCCAACCGAGCGAAACAAGATTGTCTTTCTCGCCTGCGTTCGACGTATAGAAATGCTCACCCGAATTAGGATTGTAAAGGCGGTACATTACTTTACTGCCGTTAAATGTCATTTCATAAATTTCCCCGTCAAAGGATGCGGAAACGGTAGCGCTTCCGTTGCTCTTTTTCGTTATGTTTCCGAAAGAATCCACTGCGACAACATTCGTGTCTGATGACGTCCACTCTACGCCGCTCAAAATTTCAATGCCTTTGGAAGTTGTCGTTCCGCCCCAATAATCTGTTACCTTAACAGTAGCTGTTAAACTGAACCTGCTGCCGTTCTCGGTTACAGCTAAATTGCTCAGATAGCTCTTTGAGGCTTCCAGTTTTTGTATAATTTCCCCTGTGGATTGCCCTTTTGTTTCGTCAAGACCGCTTCTCCCGCTAAATTCGCCTGCCGTAGTGTTTGGATAAGTTGTATGTTGATTAAAAAAGGTTGCAAGACCTACATATAAGTTACAAGGGTCAATCATTTGCGTGTAGTGTCCCGTTACATTTCCTGTGTTGTTTACCCAATCGTATTTTTCTTCATACCACTGTTTAATTCCCTGAGTCATCGTACGCCCCCAGTTCCATGCCAATACCTCCCCTGTTGATGATATTCCGTTCGGGCTCTTAAACCAGATGCTCTTGTCGGTAAGGCGGGCATGGTTCATTGTAAGAGAAGCCTCCGCCGCACGAATTCTGGCGATATATTCCAAATCCGATGACCATTTGATAGGAACATAATCGTTCGTCGTAAGCGGTTTGTTTGTTGAGGGGTTCGTGACGCCTTCCTCGCAGGCTTCTTTGCGGTAACTGTTGATAAGATCCAACGCCGCTTGAATTTCACATATGTATTCGCCCTCAATTCCGATAAATACATTGTTATCACTGACGGTATCAACATCTGTCGGCAAAACGGTTAGCGCCGAACTGTCAGATTGCGCAGACGCCTCAACGGCAAAAGCAGTATTTCCTGCAAAATTGAGAGAAATACTGATTACAGCAATCGCTGTTGCAAGTACGGATGCTGCTATTCTTTTTAATCTCATATGGGTTTTTCTCCTTGACAAAATCAATTTTTAAAATACAAATTCTTGCAGATGCCACGGTTCTCCTCTAATTCAACTAAGTAAGGGATTCGGGACGCCGCATCTACTGAAAGAAACTATGAATATCATAAATATTATACTATATTTTTTTGATATTGCAAACGTATATGATAAAAAACCGCCTCTCTTTTGCCCTCGTTTAGGCATAAAAAAGAATTGTGTTTCAATACATTTCCTTTTTTAATTTATTATAATTAAAAGTTATCCTTACATCTGAGTATAATCCGAACTCTTTATTTCTTTGCGGAACAGTATTCGGACATACGGCAAAACACCGACAGGGTTGAACGCCCTGTCGGCTTTTTTGTTGTTTTTTCGTATTTTTTTAAATCGTGACAACGCTCCCGCAAGCCCGCTCAAGTCGGCAGTTGCAAACGGTTGCGACCCGCCGCCTTAGAGATAGGGTGACATCCGCGCTTAGGTTATTAAGCCGAGTAAGGCTGCGGCGTTATTATACAAGATTTTCCGTTTATCGGTTTCTTCAATATCAAGAGAATCTATAAACTGCAATTCGTCCTTCGGCGAGCTCCAAGGCATATCCGTTCCGAAAAGGATTTTATCGGCCGAATGAGCTTTTATAATATTCCTTGCATAATCGGGCGGATATTTTGAATATGAAAAAGAAGTATCAAGATAAACCCTTGTTCCGCAAAGATGCCGCATAACATCGTTATAGAGCATGTACCCGCCCCAATGAGCGGCAACAACGGGAGCGTCACCGAAGCAGTCAAGCACTCTCGCAAGCCTTTCGGGAGTACAGTGGACAACATCGGCAAAGCCGATGTCGACCCCCGCGTGGAACACGGTTATAAGCCCCAAGGAAGCAATTTTTTCATAGATAGGAAGCATTTTATCATCATCAACAAAAAAATCCTGATAATCCGGATGAAGCTTAACTCCCTTAATCCCCGCTTCTTTAAGCCTTTCAAGCTCATCAAGCGCGTTTTCCGAATCCGGATGTATGCTCCCGAACGGAACAAGACAGTCGGAAACGAGCAAAGAAATCGCAAAATTGTTAACGTTAGTCTGCTGTTTTGGGTTCGTTGCGATATTAAGAACAACGGATTTTGAAATCCCCTGCTCCCTCATTATTTTTTTCATCGTTTCGGGCGTTGCGTCTCCGCACGGCGTTATCCCGCCTGAACGGTGCGCAAGCGAAATAAGCGCCCTCTCGGCTATCTTTTCGGGAAAAAGATGCGTATGAAAATCAATTACCAAAAAACCACCTTATTTTTTCTTACCGAATTGTTTTTTAAGTCTTAAATCCTTGGAAAGAATTTTTTTGCGAAGCCTTATTGATTTAGGCGTAACCTCAACCAATTCGTCGTCGCCGATAAACTCCATTGACTGTTCAAGGCTCAATACGGAATGGGGAACGAGCCTTAACGCTTCGTCGGAGCCTGCGGCGCGGGTGTTTGTCATCTGCTTTTTTTTGCAGACATTGCAAACTATATCTTCATTCTTTGCACATTCGCCGACAATCATACCCTCATAAACGGGAACCCCGGGGCCTACAAAGAGCCTGCCTCTGTCCTGCGTGTTGAAAAGCCCGTAGCCCGTTGTTTCGCCCGTTTCGTGAACGACGATTGAACCTCTCTCTCTTGTCTGAATATCGCCCTTAAACGGCTCATAGCCTGCATAAAGATTATTCATAATGCCGTTACCGTTGGTATCCGTCATAAACTCGGAGCGGTAGCCGATAAGGCCTCTTGCGGGAATACGAAATTCAAGATGGGCGGAGCCCCCGTCGCGCGTACCCATATTTTCAAGCTCTCCCCTGCGTGAACCGATTTTCTGCATAACAGAGCCGACATACTCCTCGGGGACTTCGACAATAAGCAATTCAATAGGCTCTAAAAGCTGACCGTTCTCATATTTGGTTATAACCTCAGGGCGAGAAACCTGAAATTCATACCCTTGGCGGCGCATTGTTTCAATAAGAATTGAAAGGTGTAACTCGCCTCTGCCGGAAACCTTAAAGCAGTCGGTGCTGTCTGTTTCTTCGACCCTCATGCTGACGTTGGTTTCAACCTCTTTAAACAGCCTGTCGCGCAGATTTCTTGAGGTTACAAACTTACCGTCCTGCCCTGCAAACGGGCTGTCGTTTACCATAAAATTCATAGAAATCGTAGGTTCGTCGATTTTTACGAAGGGCAGCGGCTCAATGCAGTCGGGCGAACAGATCGTTTCGCCTATGTTAAGGTCTGAAATACCCGAAACGCAGATAATATCTCCTGCGGCGGCTGACTGCACCTCAACCCTTTTAAGCCCCTCAAACTGATAAAGCCTTGAAATCTTAACGCTCTCCTGCGTACCGTTCTGACGGCAAAGTATTACCCTGTCGTTAACACTGAGCCTGCCCCTTTGAATCCTGCCGACTCCGATTCTGCCGATATAATCATCGTAATCAAGGCTTGAGAAAAGGCACTGAAGCGGATCGTCGACGTCGCCCTCGGGAGCGGAAATTTCTTTAATGATTTCCTCAAACAGCGGACGCATATCGCCCTCTCTTACATTTGGGTCAAGCGAAGAATAACCGTCCTTCGCCGAAGCGTAAATAACGGGAAATTCAAGCTGATCGTCGTTTGCGCCAAGCTCTATAAATAAGTCAAGAACCTCGTCGATCACCTCCGCGGGTCTTGCGCCCGGACGGTCGATTTTATTTATAACAACAACGACCTTTTTATTCAGCGCAAGAGCTTTTTTCAGTACAAATCTCGTCTGCGGCATACAGCCCTCGAATGCGTCAACAAGCAAAAGCACGCCGTCAACCATGGTTAAGATACGCTCAACCTCGCCGCCGAAATCGGCGTGACCGGGAGTGTCAACTATATTGATTTTTATTCCGTTATAATGAACAGAGGTATTTTTTGAAAGAATTGTAATACCTCTTTCCCTTTCCAGATCGTTTGAGTCCATAACTCTTTCGGCAACAACCTCGTTTTGCCTGAAAATACCGCTCTGCTTTAAAAGCTCGTCGACAAGCGTTGTTTTTCCGTGGTCAACGTGAGCGATGATAGCAATATTTCTAATATCTTCTCTGTACTTCAAGTTTTTCACCATGCTTTATATTGTTTTGCTTTTTTACAAAAAAGTATTTTATCACTATTTATTATTATTAGCAACTGTGAATACGCCGAATATTATTTATTTTCGGCATTTATTTTAATTAAAAATTTAATATCGGCAGGATCATGCTCCGACCGAAATTAAACCCGCCGCCTTATAGGCGGGGTTATCTGCGTTTAGGTTATTTACGCATACTTCTCGCGTTATGCGCCGCGCCGAGCATACCCGCTCGGTTTCCGAGCGCGGCGGATTTAATCTTAACCTTCTTAAAAGTATGAATATTCGTTTCTTTTATCTTTCTTGAAACCTCGTTCACTATATATTTTTCGTTCATAATTCCGCCACCTAAAATAATCAAAGGCGGATCAAACGAAAAAATCAGCCCTATAAGCCCCGTTACAATTTCGTCGATCCAATTATCTATTACCGCCTTGATTACGGGATTATTGAAATTATCGGCTGAAAAAATCTGTCTGCCGTTAAGCTCCCTTCCGGTCTTTTCTTTAACATCAAAAGCAAGCGCGCTTGTTGAGGCATACGCCTCGTAACAGCCCCTTATTCCGTTGGCGCAAAGCCTGCCGCCGGCATGCGTTACAATATACCCTACCTCGCCTGCCGAAAAATCAGCGCCCGTATATAATTTTCCGTCAAGCCATATCCCGCCGCCTATTCCCGTGCCGTAGGTTAAAAGAAGAAAGCTGTCACAGCCCTTTCCCGCGCCGAATCGAGCCTCCGCAGCCGCCGCGCAGTTAACGTCATTATCAACAGCGACGGGAACCGAGTATTTTTCTTTAAGCGTTTTTACAAAATCAACATCCGTATACCTCGGGAAATTACCGTTGGCATATAATATTTTACCGCTTTTGCTGTCAACCTGACCCGCGGTACTTATTCCGATTGCTTTAAATTCGCCCTTAAAGCTGTCGGCAATACCAAGGATATTTTTAAGCACGTATTCTCCGCCGAGCTTTGCGTCGCTTGCAATCTCGTTAAAACCGATAATATTGTTTTCGTCGTCGACAAGTCCGTATTTTATTGCCGTTCCGCCGACGTCAACAGCAAGAATTTTCACCTTGTCACCCCGTCCAATGCCTTAACAAATCTTTTTGTAATATCCCTCGGTCTTGTTATCGCCGTGCCGACGACCGCCGAAAACGCCCCCGCTTCATATGCCCTTTTCAGCTCCTCGGGCGTCCAAATACCGCCCTCGGCAATAACCCTCGCGCCCAATTCCCCGCTATATCTTTTTATAAGGCCGTATGCGGGCAGGGCTTCGCCCTTAGTGTATTCGGTATAACCGCACATTGTGGTACCTATTAAATCGCAGCCGAGCGAGAACGCAAGCTCGCCCTCGGAAAAACAAGAGGTATCAGCCATAAATAATTGGTCGGGATATTTTTCCCTGATAATTTTGAAAAATTCCTCAAAGGTCTTGCCGTCGGGTCTTATTCTGTTTGTAGCGTCGACTGCAATAACGGAAACCCCCTCGTTATACAACTCGTCGACCTCTTTTTCAGTAGGGGTAATATAAACGTCGGAGTTTTCGTATACGCTTTTAATTATGCCTATAATCGGCAAATCAACGGCTTTTTTTATCGCTTTAATGTCAACCGTCGTGTTCGCTCTTATCCCGACCGCTCCGCCCTTCTCTGCGGCATAAGCCATTCTTGACATTATGTAAGAGCTGTACAGAGGCTCGTCCGGCAGAGCCTGACAGGAAACTATTAAACCGCCCTTGATTAGTTCGAGTATTTGTTCGTTGTTCACTGCAAATCACCGCTTATTCTTTTATTTACATAATTATATTTTATACTCTTGATAATTTCAATGATTTTGTCTTGTTTTTACCGAAATTTATAATATAATATATTCTGTAAAAAATCGGAGGTAATAAAAATGAAATATGATTTAACAAAATACCGCGGAATTTTCACGGCTCTTAACGCAATTTACGATTGGGACGACAATATTAACGTTGAAGCGATAAAGCAGCTTGTAAAAAAATACAAGGAAATCGGCGTAAACGGCGTTTATGCCTGCGGTTCAACGGGCGAAGGCTTTTTATTAAGCGCCGAAGAAAGAAAGCAGGTTACCAAAGCTGTATGCGAAGCAGCTGACGGCGATATGACCGTTATAGTCCATGTCGGCGCGGCTTCGACAAAGGAAGCGTGCGAGCTTGCAAAATATGCCGAAGCAGTCGGCGCGGACGCGGTTTCCGCCGTTCCGAGCGTTTATTACCATCTTTCCGAGGCTTCCATCGAAAAGCATTGGGATACCATTACGGACGCAACGGATTTACCCTTTTTCATTTACAACATACCCCAGCTTACGGGCTACGACCTTTCATATACCCTTTTTGAAAAAATGGCGAAAAAGGATAAGGTAATAGGTATTAAAAATTCCTCTGAAAGCACTTGTCAGATTGAGCGTTTCAGAAAAATTGCGGGTCCTGATTTCGTAATCTTCAACGGTCCCGACGAGCAGTATCTGGCAGGCAGAATTATGGGCGCTACAGCGGGAATCGGCGGCACATACGGCAGTATGCCCGAGTTATATGTACACTTGGCAAAGCTTATTGACGAAAACAGAATTGACGAAGCAAAGATTATGCAGACCAAAATAAACGACTGTATTTTCGATTTGCTCTCTTTTCCCTCGCTTTACGGCGCAAGCAAGGCTGTTATTACATTAAGATACGGCATTGACGCAGGTATTCCGAGACTGCCGATGCTTCCCGTTTCAACCGACGACCCGAAGCTTATCGCCCTTGTTGAAAAAATCAACAAATATGTTTCAGAGATAACAGTTTAAATATTATTATACCTTTTCCGCTCCCTCTCCGAGGGAGCTGTCAGCGTAAGCTGACTGAGGGAGTTCTCAAGGCGGCGCGTCAAGGATGCCGCTCACTATGCACAACTTGAAATTTGTAAAAAATACAGACGGGCGGGCCTGAAGTCTCGCCCGTCTGTTCGGTATTAAACATAAACGGGACGAAAAAAATCGTCCCGTTTATTCCGTATAAATTTTTTAAGCGTTATTCAGCCAGCTTAACGATCTTTTGCAGCCTGTGATTAACTCCCGAACGGGAAAGCGGCGGCGTAAGCATTTCCCCGATCTGCTGTAAGGACAAATCGGGATTTTCAAGTCTGATTTGAGCAATCTCCCGAAGCTCGGGCGTAAGTCTTTTAAACTTACCGCTGTTTTTGAGCTTTTCAATAGCCTCCGTCTGCCTTAAAGCCGCATTGACCGTTCTGTCAAAATTTGCGTTTTCAAAATTCGTTTTTCGGTTTACGTTATTGCGGACGTCCTTATAAACCTTAACGCCGATTAACTCAAGCACGGAATTATTGGCGCCCATAACCGTCAAAAGCTCTACAATTTCCTCGCTGTCCTTGAAATAAAGCACATACGAGCCGTTTCGGGTAATCTCCTTTGCGGATATATCAATTTCGTCAAAGACACGTTTCAGATCCTTGCATAGATTTATGTACGGTACGACAAATTCAAGATGATAATTCTTTTCGGGGTCGTTTACTGTGCCGCAAGCGAGAAAAGCACCCCTTAAAAAAGCCCCGAAACAGCATTCGTTGTCAATATTCGCCCAGTTAATTCTGCGGGAATAGTTTTTTCCGTCATAGCCGAAAGCGTTTAGTATACTTTCTCGGCTTTCGGGCTTATCAACGGAAATCTTATATTTGCCGTAAGCCGAGATATGAACCGTAACGTCATCAAGGCTTAAACGTTCGGCAACCGTTGTATATTTATCGGCTACAAGCTTATTTTCGGTATATAAAAGCATCTCGTGCGGTGAAAACCTTTTTCCGAAAAGCATTAAGCCGTACATTTCAGCAAGGCTGCAGCACGGCTTCACGTCCTTTATCTCGTTTATCAGTTCTTCTTTTACTTTAGCGCAAAAAGTCATAGCTTTACCTTTTTATATCTCTGTGAACTACGCTGACGTCATTTCCCTGTTCAAGCAGGTGCTTGTTCAAAAGCTCTGCAAAAACAACCGAGCGGTGTTTTCCGCCTGTACAGCCGACGGCTATTGTAAGCTGGCTTTTGCCCTCGGTTCTGTATAACGGAATTAAGAAATCAATTAAATCATACAGCCTTTTTTCAAGCTCCTTGGACTGATCGTACTTCATAACGAAGCTTCTGACGGGCTCCTCAAGCCCCGTATGATGCTTAAGCTCAATTACATAAAACGGATTGGGCAGACACCTGACGTCGAAAACCAAATCCGCCTCCTTCGGGATTCCGTACTTAAAGCCGAAGGATATGCTGTAAATTTTAAGGGCGCTTGAAATGTTGCTGAGAAAGATTTTTGCTATCTTTTCTTTAAACTGCGAGCTTGGGCAGTCCGAGGTATCGATTATATAATCGGCATTCTGCCTTGCGGACAAAAGCACTTCCCTTTCTTTTTCTATTGCCGCAAGCAGAGAGGGCGAATTAAATTCATCCGCAAGAGGGTGCTTTCTTCTCGTTTCCTGATACCTGTTCATAATAACCTGATTATCGGCGTCAACGAAAAGAATTTTAAAATTAACTTCTTTCATATTCTTCAAATCGTCAAGAATATTGAACAGGCTCGGAAATTCGTCGCCGAGTCTTATATCGGCAACAAGGGCAACCCTGTCCCTCGGTTCGTTTGAATTGACGCAAAGCTTAACAAACGTAGGTATCAGCGTCGGAGGCATATTGTCAACGCAGTAAAAGCCAATATCCTCAAGAGCCTCAACCGCTCTTGATTTGCCTGCGCCCGACATACCTGTAACAATTACCAGATCCATACAACTTCTCCTATCTTAAATATTTAACCTCTGTTTCAAGCATTACGTTTTTATTATCATAAACCGTTTTCCGAATATGGCTGATAAGCTTCAAAATATCCTCTGTCGTTGCGCCGCCCTTGTTAATAACAAAGCCCGCGTGCTTCTCGCTTACCTGCGCCGCGCCGACCGAAAAGCCTTTAAGACCGCATTCTTCGATAAGCGCGCCCGCAAAATAACCCGCGGGGCGTTTGAAGGTACTTCCCGCGCTCGGGTATTCAAGCGGCTGTTTGAGCTTTCTTTTAGCAAGATTTTCATCCATTTTCGATTTTATATTTTCATAACTGTCGCTCTTTAATTTAAGCTTAAGCTCCGTTATAACAAAATCATTGTTTGAATAAACGCTCTTTCTGTACCCGAGATTTAATTCTTCGCCTGAAAATTCCCCGATATTGCCGTCAAAGTCAATGTGCGAGCAGGAAATTAAAACGTCCTTCATCTCTCCGCCGTAAGCGCCTGCGTTCATGTAAGCGGCGCCGCCCGCAGTTCCGGGAATACCGTATGCAAACTCAAGCCCGCTCAAATTATTTTTCAAAGCAAAACAGCAAAGCTTCGACATGGAAATCCCGCTTTGGCAAATTATCGTATCGCCGTCTTCAAGCCTTACGGCAGACATAGCGCTTGAAATACGAATAACAACCCCGTATAAGCCGTTATCGGAAACAAGGATATTGCTCCCGTTTCCGATAACATAGGTCTTAATTCCGTTTTCACGGCACAGAAGCAAAATAGTTTTAAGAGCCTCAATGCTGTTCGGCATAACGATTAAATCCGCTTCGCCGCCTGTTTTAAAGCTTGTAAAATTTGACATCCTTGCATTTTCAAAAAATTCACAACCCAAACCGGCAGCCGCAGATTTAACAATATCAAACACAAATATCCCTCGCAAATTATTCGTCAAGAAGCGCCGCGCCGATAATTCCGGCGTCGTTACCGAGTCTTGCAGAGCAAATTCTTGTCTGCTCCATTGTATGTACGCTGTATCTTTCAGCTTCGACAATTTTTCTGACCGGCTCGAGAAGATTTTCTTTTTCATTACCGATACCGCCGCCTACGCAAAGAACATTGGGCTGGAAGGCGTTAACAAGATTGGTTATACCTATACCGAGATAATGAACATATAAATCTACGACTTTTTTTCCGCTCTCGTCCCCTGCTCTTTGCGCGTCAAAGGCGGTTCTGCCGTTTACCTTTTCAATATCTCCGCCCGCAAGCTCCCACATTTTACTGCTCTTGTCAAGAAGCATTTGCTTTTTTGTCGCGCGTATAAGAGCGGTAGCGGAGGAATAAGCCTCCCAGCAGCCCTTTCTGCCGCAGGTACACGGTTCGCCGTCGGCAACTATTACCATATGACCCATCTCGCCCGCCGCTCCGTTGCAGCCGTTAACAATTTTTCCGTTTACAATAATGCCCGTTCCCACACCGGTACCGAGGGTTACCGCGACAAAGTCGTCAACGCCCTCGCCCGCGCCCGCAACAGCTTCGCCGAGAGCGGCGCAGTTAGCGTCGTTTTCAATAAAAATAGGCTTATCAAACTTAGTGTGAAGAATATCGCTGACAGGCACATTCTCAAACCCGAGGTTATTTGCATATTCGATAATGCCGTATCTTTTATTTACAGAGCCCGGAGTCCCGATTCCGATTGAAAGAACGTCATCGAATGAAATATCGGCGTCTTTCGCCGCTTTAAAGATTGCTTCAGCAATATCGTTTATAATTTCGTCGGCGGGACGCGGGCAGGCTGTGGGCAATTTACCTTTGCCGACTATACGGTAGTATTCGTCAACAACTCCCGCCACAATATTTGTACCGCCTAAATCTACGCCTATTCTATACATATTTTCCTCCCGAAACATATAAAATTTTAACTGTCAGTAATTCTGCCAAATTTCAATTTCTTCTTCCTCAGGCTCTTCGTTTTGCATACCAAGCTGATTGAGAAGCTCTTTCGCCGCATTATAGCCCATTTTTTTCTGCCTGTTATTCATAGCGGCAACCTCAATAATTATTGCAAGGTTTCTGCCGGGCTTTACGGGAACAACCGTAAGCGGAACCTTTACATCCATAATACTGATATAATCGTTATCAAGACCCATTCGGTCATAAACCTTATCGGAATCCCACGGTTCAAGCTGAATAACCATATTTATATTTTCGGTGAGCTTAACCGCGCCCATACCGAAAATTCTGCGGGCGTTTATAATGCCTATTCCGCGAAGCTCTATAAAATGCCTTATATTATCGGGCGCAGAGCCTACAAGAGATTTTGACGAGACCTTACGGATCTCAACCGCGTCGTCGGCAATAAGCCTGTGCCCCCTCTTAATAAGCTCAACCGCAGTTTCGCTTTTACCGACTCCGCTGTCGCCGACAATCAGAATGCCCTCGCCGTACACCTCGACAAGAACGCCGTGCCTTGTAATTCTGTCGGCAAGCTCGGTACCGAGAAAATATATGAGCGACGACATACAGCTTGATGTTGAATCCGACGTGCGGACAAGCGGAACCTTGTATTTTTTTACAAGCTCATAAAGACATTCCGGAGGTTCAAGGCTTCTTGTTATAAGAATAAACGGCGGCTGCTTTGAGGTAAGCCTGTCAAGCCTCTCATACTGCTGAGAAACAGACAGCGTTTTTAAAAACTCGATTTCGGAAAGCCCGAGAAACTGAACGCGCTCGGGGTCAAAATAATCGTCGCGCCCCGCAAGTATAAGACCGGGACGATTAACGTCCTGCGAGGTAACGGAAAGCTCGCAGGCGTCTGTAGGGAGATAAATGACCTCAAAGTCAAATTCTTTAATCAATCTGTCAAGAGATACCGAATATTTTGAAGCCAACTCAAAGCCCTCCAAATTTAATTTCAAAAATATTATAAACCATTATTTTAAACTTTGCTACTGTTTTTTGATTTTTTTTAAAAAATACACGGTTATTCTTTAAAAATATATATTTTTGCACAGAATAAACGGTAAAATACTCAAAATAATACTTTCGGGTGAAAATATGAAAATAATTATCGTTGTTTCGGATAATAAGGACAATTTTGCGGAAAAACTGAGTATTTCGCTTGAAAATTACGGCGGAGCGGTGCTTTTTTCCGAAAAAGGAGTGATTAACCTCTCCGCGGGCAATCCGGAGTTTTGCGTGGTTTCGCTTGAAAATCCGCAGAAAATCGAAACCGAAAATTCCGTAATAGTTTTTCTCGGCAAGCCTAAGAAAAAGTATAACGTCAACAATTTTTCAAAAGCGAACGCGGCGATCTACGTTAACAGCAGCAATAAATTCGGCTTTAACGACGAAATAAGCGTCGGTCATTCGCAAACAAGCGACATTATAATTACAAGCTCGGACGGCGAATGCGTTACGCTTGCGGTAAACAGGACGATCGTGTCCTTTTCCGGCAACAGCTTTTTGCCGAGCGAGATAAAGGTTTTCAACAAAAGCAATTATTCCGACAGCTTATCCGCAGCGCTTGCGTGCATACTTATCTATAATAATATTATTGACGATTCATCACTTGAAATCACCGTGTAATTAGCAAAAATTTTCAATAATAACAGGTTGTTTTTTTCACACAATACTACTGCAAACGCAAATACCGTAGAAAAAGAGGTGTGTTCAAATGTCAAGTAATAAGATTGTTGTTCCCGAGGCTAAGGAAGCTCTCGACAAGTTCAAAATGGAAGCCGCATCCGAGGTTGGGGTAAATCTTAAACAGGGCTACAACGGCGACCTTACTTCTAAGCAGGCGGGTTCTGTCGGCGGTCAGATGGTTAAGAAAATGATTAAGGCATACGAAGACGGCATGAAATAAGTGCCCTTTAATAATTATTTCGGACAAAAAAAGGTCTGTCGGTAATAATCGGCAGACCGATTTTTTCATTTTCAACGGCGGATTTTACCCATGAATTTTTAATATTTTGTAAAAAAGCAAAAAATTACTTGTATCTTTATAAAAAATAGTATAAAATAAATGAGATATTCGGCTGTGTCGAAATTTCTATTATGTAAGGATGAAAAAATATGGAAAAAAAACAGACTGAAAAAAGTCAGGCTGAGCTTTACCGTGAAGAAAGAAAAAAAAGAATGGCAAAGGCAGCAAAAAAGAATGAAAAGAAAAGCCCTCAGGCTGCTAAGTTCGGCAGAGCGTTCGGCAAGGCTGTCGGCATTGTAATTGTTGTTGCCGTTTGTCTCGGGCTTGTATACGGCTGTTTAAACTTTTTCGGCGTTCCTCAAAAAGTAATGACGGCGGCGAAGGTCGGCGATAAGAGAATTTCCGTCGCCAAATACGATTATTATTATATGGCTACATACCTCAGCGTTTATAATACCGCAAGCCAATATGAAAGCTACGGTACCGGCTACGGGCTGATGTACACCGGCTATGACTGCACAAAGGCGCCCGAGGATCAGGAATTTACTCTTGACACGCTTGAAGGCTATGATAACCCTACTTGGGCGGATTATTTTAAAGAGACCGCTTTAGAAAACGTTCAATCCTATGTGGCATACGCCGATCTTGCGCGTGAAGCGGGTCTGACCCTAACGGAAGACGAACAGGCGGAAATAGACGAGCAGGTTGAATCGCTTACCGAAACGGCGGAGGAGCAGGATTATTCGCTCAACCGCTTCCTTACAAAAAACTACGGCAAGGGCGCGAGCGAAAAGCTGTTCCGTGAGATAATGGAAGAAAGCTATCTTGCATACGATTACGCGAACCAAAAGCAGGAAGAAATTACCGACTCTGTCACCGACGAACAGTTAGACGAGGAATTTAACAATAATATTCAGGATTACACCACTTTCTCGATCTCGCTTTTCACTGTCACTGCGGAAGCCGAGGAGCTTGACGAGGACGCGACGGATGAACAGGCAGCGCAAGCCGAAACCGCCGCTATGCAGACCGCAAAAGAAACTGCCGATTCATTGGCTGTTTCCGTAAACAGCGCCGAAACGCTGCTTGCCTCGGCTCAGAAATATAATTCGGAATTGACCTCAGACGATGTTGATTATACCGAAGCCTCAGCGTCAACGATCACCTCATATTTCGGTCAATCCGTTACGGATTGGGTTTATTCCTCCGACCGCGCCGCGGGCGACAGCGCCGTTATCGAAACAGACAGCGGCTATGTTGTGGCGTATCTTGTTTCGCTCCCCGAACGCGACGAAACGAAGGGCGTTGACGTAAGGCACATACTCGTTATGTTCGACGAGGATGACGACGGAAATATCGTAACGCCCACGGACGAAGAAAAAACGGCGTTTTTAGAGGAAGCGCAATCCATATATAACGAATACCTTGAAAACCCGACCGAAGAAAATTTTGCTTCTCTTGCCGAAACCTACAGCGAAGACACAGGCTCAAACACAAACGGCGGTTTATATGAGGACGTCGGTCAGGGCGAAATGGTTGACGAATTTAACGACTGGATCTTTGACCCCGCAAGAAAGCCCGGCGATACGGAAATAATCGAAACCGAATTCGGTTACCATGTAATGTACTATGTAAACAACGACAACGAGGAGGCTTGGGCGGCTTCGTGCAGATCAACCGTTGCGAGCGCGTCAATGGAGGAGTTTCAGACCGATATTACCGATGGCGACACATATGCTCTTAAAAAGCATATGTCAATAGTCAACTGGGCGGCAAGAGAGCTTGAAAAAATTATTGACCAAAGCATTGTTAACAGCAATCTCAGCAGTTCAAGCTATTGATTAAACATAGTTAAATACCCCTCGGTGTTCCGAAAGAATACCGAGGGGTTAATTTTTACGGTAAATTTGATTACAGAACCTTTACATTTGCTTCAACACTCTGCTTTTGAGTTCCGCCGCCTATAAACAGCCCTCTGTTTATTCCGCAGTCGGCAAAATCCCTGCCATGGCTTAAAGCGATATAGGTTTCATCAATCATCCTGTTGTTTGTTACATCAATACCTGTCCACATACCGTCCTCAAATATTTCCACCCACGCGTGAGTTTCCCCTGTTCCGTTCTGTATGCCCGCAACATACCTTGCAGGGATATTTAAAGCTCGACATACGGCAATCAGAATATGAGAAAAATCCTGACATACGCCGCTGCCGATTCCGAGAGCCTCATCGGCGGTGGTGTTTATATTTGTAACATTACTTTTATAGGCAAATACCTTATGTATTTCCCGCATAAGTTCTTTTGCGGCGTCAACGGGCGTTGACGGAAGCCCGTCGGGAAGGCTTTTTAGAAACGCTTCGATATTTTCGCCCTTTTTTGTGTATTGAGAAGCGTATTTATATATTCCGTTAAGCTCCTCTTTGCGTCTTTTTGAAAGATCAACCTCGGCGGTTCCGTTAACGCTCACGCTAAACTCGGTATGCTGTTCCAAAATTCTGTCTGTCAGAACCCTGTTGCCGAAGCCGTCGGTCGTTTGAGAAGGCATATTATCAGGCGTGATTTTCGTTAACAGGGACGTGATTTTTTGATATTCGTTATCAAACGGAATACAGCGAAGCGAAAAACAATGCTTAATTACGGGCATTGAAAATTCTATTCGCATATTATATGAAAATTCAAGATTTTTCATCTCATCAGTCCTTTAATAAACCGAATTTGTAATAAACAGCCTTGCAAGCTCGTTTTGTATGGTCAGCTTATCGTCTTCAAAGCTGTCTTTTTCAAGAATGATATTCATAAGCGTGTCGGTAGCCTCAATATTACATTCAACGCCGACCTTGTAAAGACGGTTTAACAGAATACTGAACTCTTTTTTAATAAGCTCGGGAGGATAGGAAAAGCGAGTATATAAATCAATCCTTTCAACGCTCCTGCCGAATTTCAGAATATTACGGGAGATTTCGGATTCTACATAGTCGTCGGCACTGCCCCAGAAAGCAAAAATATCGTCAAAGACGTCCTGAAGCTTCAGCATAGGCGCAGTGCTTTCCTTTCCCCTTTCGAGCGCGTCAACCGCCATTTGGATATATGCCAAGGTTTCACTGCTAAGCTCGTTTCTCATAACGACAGCGTTGTCATAAGCGGCAAGCAGAGCGCTCATAACGGAATTCACATCGTTTTCGTCAAATAAAAATTTCCTTACAAACTCCTGCTTATACGCGTACAGATTCGGGATTCCGAGCTTTTCGCAGAATTCCTCATACACGTTTTCATCCTTGTCGATCATACGGTCGTAATACTTCGTGAATATGCAAAGCGTTGTATAAACCCTTTCAACGTATCTGCCGAGCCAAAAAAGGTTGTCGGTTGATTTTATCGAGATAATACCCATGTATCCTTGAAGCCTCCTCCCTGAGAAGAATTAACCACGAGCGAATCGGGCTTTTGCGAGAACCTTGTAAGACCGCTTCTCCAAACCTTTATTTCTTCGCCGTAAAGGACAAACGCGCGCAAATCAGCCTTTCTGTCCACCTGCCTGCCGTCCTCTATGACCTTTAAATCCTTAAAATCAATAACCTCCTGAGCGATAAAACGTCTCGGCTCCGCTTTAACAGCGCCTTTAAGCCGCTCCGTTTCGCTCTCGGAAAGGTTTTGACCGAAAACCACACCGTATCCGCCCGACTCGGAAACGTCCTTTATAACAAGCCTTGAAATGTTTTCGAGTACATATTTTAAGTCTTTTTCGTAATAGGGCAAATATGTTACGGCGTTATTTAAAATCGGGTCCTCGTGAAGATAATATTTAATCATATCGGGTACAAAATAATAAATTCCTTTATCGTCCGCGGTGCCGTTGCCCGGAGCGTTTACGACTGCAACATTGCCTGCTCGGTACGCGTCAATAAGATGCGGAACGCCGATGAGAGAATCGGGATAAAAGGTCATCGGGTCGATATATTCATCGGATATTCTGCGATAGACAGAACCTACGCGTCTTCTTTTGCCCGAATACTCGCTGTAATAAAGGATATTTCCCTCGACAAACAGATCCTGAGGCATTGCGAAAACAGCGCCCGTTTTTTCCGCAAGATAGGAGTGTTCAAAAAAAGCGGAATTATATCTGCCGGGAGTTAAAATAACGTTTATACCGCCCGTGTTGACATAATCCAAAACCTCTCTTAAAAGCTTGCCGTAGGAGCGGTTGTCCCACACGGAATTGCTTTGGAACGTATCGGGGCTTGCGCGCCTGCAAAGCTCGCGGGCTATCATCGGATAAGAAGCTCCCGACGGAATACGCAGGTTATCCTCAAGCACATACCAGCGCATATCCTTGCCCTGAACCAAATCAATACCCGAAATATGGTTAAAAATGTCCTTCGGCGGCGTTATGCCATCGCATGCGGGTAGAAAACCGACGGAAGTATATATAAATTCTTCGGGAATGACCTTATCTCTTATAATAAATCTGTTTGAATAAATATCTCTTAAAAAGCAGTTAAGCGCGGATACGCGCTGAATAAGTCCCCTTTCGAGATATTCAAATTCATTGTGCGGTATAATTCTCGGAATGGTATCAAACGGAAAAAGCCGCTCGTTAAAAGAATTGTTTTTATATATTCCGAATTTTACGCCGTATCGCGCAAGCAGACGGTTAATTTCTTCGGTATGCTCAATTAAACCGTACATCTTATCCATCCTTTGTAATCTTTTATATAATTATACCAAAAACATAGATTTTTACAAGAAAAATATATAAAAAATACAGGAACGCTGCCTTAAACATTCCCGTATTTTAAAAAATTACTGTATTTAATAAAATGAATTACAGCTTTTTATCCTTATCGAGCGCGGCGTCAACAGAGTTCATAACAGCGCTTTCAAAGCCGTCGGAAAGCAACGAGGAAACGCCTTCGACAGTCGTGCCGCCCGGAGAGCAAACACTGTCGATAAGCTCCCACGGATGTTCGCCGCTTTCAAGCACCGTTTTAGCGCTTCCCAAAACGGTCTGCGCGGAAATAAGCAAGGCTTCTTTTTTGCTCATACCGTTTTTAACCCCCGCCCTTGCAAGCGAGTCGATAAACATATAAGCGTATGCGGGCGCGCAACCCGCAATTACACCGAAAAGCGGAAAACTGCTTTCGGGAAGACACATAACCCTGCCGAAAGAACCGCATAGCTTTTCCGCGAAGGATTTTTGCTCATCGGTAACCGCCGAATTAAAGCAATACGCGCTCATAGCTTCTCCTACGGCGGCGTTAATGTTGGGCATAATCCTGATTATTGCCGCGTCGAAGGTCAGAAGCGACGAAATAAATTCAATTGTTTTACCTGCGGCGATAGAGATAATCAGCGGATTCTTTTTGCTTAAAGCCTCTGAAACAGACGGCAAAAGCGTTGAAAAGACATTGGGCTTTACCGCTAAAACGACCGCGTCCGACTTTTCAATCATCGCGTTAACATCGCTTTCGGCGGAAATGCCGAATGAATTTGAGAGCGCCTTAGGCTTGTTAAGATCCACATCATAAGCCATTATACTGCCCTTTTCAAAGCTCCCCGACAAAACCGCGCCCTTAATTATAGCAGCCGCCATATTGCCTGAGCCGATAAATCCGAATTTCATTTTAATCGCCATGCGATACAAAAATCGCGCAAAAAGCCATAGAAAATCAGCTTTCCATGCACGGTATCGTTCCTTTCGTCGTATTTCTCACACTATCATTCTTTAATATCCGATGTGCAGTGCGGGCACTTTGTAGCGTTTATATCAATTTCGGACTTGCAGTAAGGGCAAACCTTGGTAACGGGAGCCGCCTCGACAGCAGGTTCCTCTTTCTTGAGCTTTTCGCTTGCCTTGTTTATGGCTCTGATAATTGTGAAAATAACAAGCGCCATAATCAAAAAGTCAATGACCGCGCTTATAAAAGTGCCGTAATTAAGCGTGGCAACGCCTGCCGCGCTTGCTTCATCAACAGTGGCGAAATCACCCTCGCCGAGTACGACGAACCAATTGTTAAAATCAATTCCGCCCGTAATCAGGCTGATAAGCGGCATAACGAGGTCGTTTACAAGAGAATTGACGATTTTCTGGAACGCGCCGCCGATGATAACGCCGACCGCCAAATCAATCACGTTTCCTCTCATAATAAACTTTTTAAATTCGGCGACAAAGCCGTTTTCCTTGCTCATAACATCATCCCTTTTATGTATGGTTATTTGTGTAACTATAGTATAACATATATTTTAAAAAAATCAAATACCCGATAAATCAAAATCGGGAATATATGCTTCATCCGCCGATGAACGTTCCTGCATAAACCCGTTTTCAAAGCCGAGGCGTTCAAATTCGGCAAGAACCTTTTGATATTCGGCTGTCATAATGCGCCTGTTCAGCTCCTTATATTTATATGTTCTCCCGCAGGGGGTATATTGGCTCATAAGACTTATACATGTGTTTTCGGGCAGGTTTTCTCTTATCCAATTTAAAATTTTTATTGACTGGTCCGTATTTTTAGGAAGCACAAGATGCCGAATAATCATCCCTTTTTTCATAATTCCGTTTTCAATTATATCGTCTTTTACCTGCCTTTTCATTTCAAGCACGGCGCTTGACGCAAAAGCGAAATAATCCGTACAGGAGGAATATTTTCTTGAAACGTCCGAATCGAAATATTTTATATCGGGCAAATAAACGTCAATAAGCCCTTCAAGTGTTTTTATGCTTTCAGCCCTGTCATATCCGCCCGAATTATAAACCACGGGAATACGGGGCTTATATTCACTCAGGGCGTCTCTGATAAACGGTACAAAATGCGTTGGATTTACAAGATTGATATTATTTGCGCCCTGTGCCTCAAGGGATTTTATTATATCTGTAAACTCCTCTTTTGAAATCATCTTACCGTAGTTTTTATGGCTTATTTCAAGATTCTGGCAAAAAACGCATTTCATACTGCATCCCGAAAAGAAAATCGCTCCCGAGCCGTTTTTACCGCTTATAACGGGTTCTTCCCAAAAATGCAGAGCCGCGCGGGCGACAACGGCGTTATAAGGCATTTTGCAAAAGCCTTTGGAGTATTCGTTTTCAATTCTTTGAACGTTACAGCTTCTCGGGCAGGACTTACAAATCAAATTTACACCTTAATTCGCTTTAGTTTTGATAATATATTTGTTGTTCGTTTATTATAGGATATCTTGAAAGTGTTTCTCCGTCAAGGTTTACCTTGTTAATATCAACGGCGGATATTTGACGGTTTGAGTAGGTCGTATAGTAGTATATCCCCTTTTCGCAGTTACAGCAGGAAGTGTAAACAGTGATTTCGTACTGCCCGTCCGCCGTCACGCAGCAGCCCCTTTGCTGTTCAACCGAACCGAGAATATGAAAGAACTGATCGACGCTCTCGTTTTCGGTTGCGCACGACACAGAATTAAGTTTAACAAAGGACGCCCTTACAAAACGGGACTGAGATGACAAATCACCGGGCAAGCCCATTGCGCCCATTCCCCTGCTGTATGCTTTTAATTGTATTTTATCGGAAAACAGATTTTCGGGCTCTTTCGGGGACAGCTTCATATAGTTATTAAGATTAAACATCTGCTCCGGAAAAGTCGGGTTATTCGTAAGCGTTCCGACAGGGTTTTCGTAAACACAAATCCCCTCTTTTACGCTTTCGACGGTAATCGCGCCGCTTTTATCGGCAATAATCCAATGAAGCTGCGCCGCAGGCATATCTTTTGAAAAGCATTCGCCCGTTATATTTATTCTTTCAATCAGTTTTCTTGCCTCGTAAAGATTTCCGCACTGAGATAAAATCCAAGGTATAAGCTCGAACTGGGAAATATTATCCCTATCGTTCATATTTTCACGGTAAACAGCGTTGCCGACAAAATTCAGCCCCGCAACGGCAAGACCTTTTTCATTAACGGCGTCATAATAAAGCGGATAATCCCGCAAGACATAAGCCATCCCGATTATCGCATAATGATTTTTGATTTCTCCCGCGCGTCTGAAATGAAAAGGATAATTGCGAGGGGTAACGGTAACCTCCTCCGTATATGAACATTCAATATCAAGCGTCCTGCCGAAATACAGTGAATCCGTTTTATAAGCTATTGCGGTACACATAACAACCTCCGAAAATTTGATAAATTTATTTTTGTTAAGAGGGTCGAATTTATGCGTTTGTTTAATGTATTTTTAAAAATTAAATCTGATTTATCAAACTATTATCATTCCATCACGGTTTTAAAATCAATATTTCTTGTCTGTGCGTATTCCATTTCATCAAGACATTTCCGAATTGCGGCAACATCACTCCCCGCTTTCTTTAACGCTTCAACCCTTGTGTACCAAAGAGGCTTTACGCAACGGTAAATCAGTAATGCCGCTTGCTTTTCTTCCCAAGAAAACTTATACTCGCGTTTTATCACTTGCAGTGCTTCAATAATTGAGTTCAGTTCTTCATCAAACGAGCCTTTATAGCATTCCCTGAAAATATAATTCAGTAATTCGTCTTTGCCTGCTAAATTAAAGTCATAGATTCCAACGAAATTTCCGTCCTTATCAACAAGTACGTTTGTATCGTTAAAATCAGCCTGAAATACGGATGTAGGGAGCTTGAAATATATCTCTTTCAGTGACGCTCGGTTATCTTCCCAACGCTTAAACATTCGTTGCGTTTGCTCTGCAAATCTTTCAGGTAAAGAATTGCAATAGTTCAGAAACTCCGTTGCATTCGCTGTAACCTCATCGGTTTCATCCCCGGGGAAAGTATCAAATAGGCAATACGCGGAAGGAGAATCCGTAAAATCTAATTTCTTTTCAGCAATCTTTGCAGTCATCAAATATAAATCATTTCGATACGGTTTAACATTCGTACTGTTTTCGGCGGAAGCGTATATTGAATACTCTTCAGCATAAACAATACATTTATGATTTTTATAATTGACCGCAGGAAAGGTGTTGTTCTTGGCTTCGAGAATTTTCGGGCAATAATAGCCGAGCTTTCTGTATTCCTCAGCGCACCGTTGCCACATTCTGATTGATTTGGGGTTTGTAAAATCATTTTCAGCGGCTTTTATAACAAGTCTTTTTCCCGATTCAAATTCGGCAAAAACAGCCTCACGGAAATCCTTATCGCCGCGGCTTGTGTTTTTTACTTTACATTCAATTATCTTTTCGCTTGAAAACAGCAAAACAAGTTGCTTCTCCGTTAACCGATTCATTTTAAAACATCCTATACAGTTATATTTGTTAAGTTAAGTTAAGTTAAGTTATATCAATTTTTTTACGTATAATTCAAAGCTCTGATGAAGTTTTCATTTCTGAAACTCCGCAAAGAGAAACAGCGGAAATTCATTTGATTTTGTAATTCCGTCATAGGAAACAGGTTCTTCCAACCGAACAAGCACAAATCTAAAACTTTTTTATATTACATTTTTATTTTGTAAGTTTCTGAAATGCTCTGTTACTGTCTTTTTATTTACAAGGTCAAATTCACTTTCCTCTTGCACAGCGGTATACTTCTTTGCCGCCTTGTTCCGTTTTTCTATTGTTTAATTTTTCATATATACCTCCGCCCCCCCTTTCAAATGCCGATTTGCTGATTTCTACCGAATATATTATATCATTCGGTTGTAAATCTTTCCATCTTTTTTACAGAATAACATAATTAACCGTTCTTGCTAAGCAAAACGACATTTTGAAAGCGGAGAAAACAGAAGAACAAGCAGAGAAAAGTTATAACTGCAAAAAAGAAAAAGCCGCTGATGCGACTTTTCTTTTTGTCCGGAGACTATAAAAAGAGATTGCTCACAGTCGAGCTGCAAAGGAAAAAATGACGCTGAACCCAAAAACGGATTGGGTCCGGCGTCACGCTGGCGGACAGGGTGGGATTCGAACCCACGAGCCCGTTAAGGCTACCTGATTTCGAGTCAGGCCCGTTATGACCGCTTCGATACCTGTCCTTATTCAATTAAAACAGAAATAAATCACTCTTAACCGACTGCCAGAGTATTTTATCAAAATCCTTTAAAGATGTCAATAAAAACATTTAGTAAATTCTCAAAGTAAATTGCAGGTTTACAATAGATGTGTTATAAAAAGGAAAAAAATAAGTGACGAATGGAGAACCATGTGTTAAAGTTAAGTTGCGACAAAAACTGAAAGAAGGTAAACCAATCGTCATGAAAACCGTAACACAAGATATGCTGTATCGTCAAGCCCTGATGAACTACGCGCAAAAAAAATTATTATTCTCATAGTAAATGCAACTGTGGTTGCAGTTAGCCTGAGAATTTTTCTTCTCAGGCTTATTTGGGTTGCCTGTTTTTCCGATTTTAAGCCTTATTAACCTTTTTCCCTCTCTTTTTCTCTTACTTAATGCCTTGATTTCTCATGGCAAATGCCATCTTTTCTTACTGTTGCATTTACTTTGAGAATTTACGCCGTATTTTCGGCGGATTACAGCGTAAGCTGTTCCCCTATATCCTCCGCGCTCAAAGACGCGCCCGAGGCGGGCAGGGTTCTTGTTCTGTATCTTGCGGGTTTTTTAAACATACCCTCGCTGTATTCCTCAACGCTTACAAGCCTGTGATTCTTTTTCTGCGTCATTACGCTTACGCCCTGCGTATCCTTAGTGGTTTTCGTCGAAACAGCGCCCGTATTAAGCAATAGAATTTTGCCTGAGGAGGATTTCAAAACAAGCTCGCAGTCCTCTTTAATCTGTTTTACGGCAGCCAACGGGAATTTCTCACAATACGCTTTTATAAGTTTCTTGCGGTTTGTCTTTGTTTCGTACGCGCCCAAATCTACCTTTGCGGTCTTGCCGTTTTCAAAGAAGAACAGCATATAGCCCCTGTAATCGGTCGTGGCTGCCATATACACGGCGTTTTCGCCCTGCTCCATCTCAAGAGCCGACGCGACAAATTCGCCGAGTACGCTTGCCTTGGCATCGCTGAAGTCCGAAGCCCTTGCTTTATATACGCGGCATTTGTCCGTAAAGAACAGCAGCTCCGTATTGTTGGTTGCTTCAACCGTCTGTGTAATCTCATCGCCCTCCTTCAGCTTCTGATCGCCGCTCATACGCAGCGACTGAGGAGTAATTTTCTTAAAGTAGCCCTCTTTTGTAAAGAAAAGATGGACGGGATAGTCGGGAACGACATCGATTTCCTCTTCAAATTCTTCCGCCTCGGCGAAGATTATCTCGCTTCTTCTCGGCTTGTCATATTTTTCAATCACTTCTTTAAGCTCTGTGATAATAATCTTCTTGACTCTTGATTTTGAAGAAAGGATGTCCTCCATATCCTCAATATCCTTTCTGAGCTGTTCAACATCGGCGGTACGCTTTAAAATATACTCGCGGTTTAAGTGACGGAGCTTGATTTCCGCAACATAGTCAGCCTGAATTTTATCAATCCCGAAGCCTATCATAAGGTTCGGAACGACCTCAGACTCCTCGTCTGTGGAGCGGATGATTTTGATAGCCTTATCAATATCGAGAAGGATTTTCTGCAAGCCCTCCAAAAGATGAAGCCTGTCCTTTGCCTTTGAAAGATCAAAATATACCCTGCGGTTTACGCATTCGCTGCGGAATGCAATCCATTCGAGCAAAAGCTCGCGCACACCCAAAACGCGCGGAGTGCCTGCAATAAGGACGTTAAAATTACAGCCGAACGAATCCTCAAGCGGCGTAAGCTTAAACAGCTTTTTCATCAGCTTATCGGCGTCCGTTCCCCTTTTTATGTCAACGGTGATTTTAAGACCCTTCTTGTCGGTTTCGTCACGAACGTCCGAAATCTCTTTAACCTTGCCCGCCTTTGAAAGCTCTATTATCTTGTCAATAATCGCTTCCGACGTGGTAGTCGCGGGGATTTCGTAAATATCTATACAGTTGCTCTGCCTGTCATAATTATACTTTGCTCTGATTTTAAAGCTTCCCCTGCCTGTCCTGTAAATCTCACGCATAACCGCTTCGTCATAGATTATCTGACCGCCTCCGATAAAATCGGGCGCTTTAAGGGTTTCGGTAATATCGGCGTCGGGGTTTTTAATAAGCTCGACAGCCGTATTGCAGATTTCGCCTAAATTAAACGAGCAAATATTGGAAGCCATACCGACCGCAATACCCATATTTGCGTTTACAAGCACTGACGGGAACGTTACGGGGAACAGCGTCGGCTCCTGCATGGTGTTGTCATAGTTCGGAACAAAGTCAACGGTATCCTTGTCAATATCTCTGAAAAGCTCAGCCGCTATGGGCGCAAGCTTTGCTTCGGTATAACGAGAAGCGGCGTACTGCATATTTTTTGAATACGATTTACCGAAGTTGCCCTTTGATTCAACGTACGGGTGCAGTAAGCTTTCGTTGCCCCTTGCAAGTCTTATCATCGTTTCGTAAATTGCGGCGTCGCCGTGAGGGTTTAACTGCATAGTGCGCCCGACAATATTTGCGGACTTTATTGTGCCGCCCGTCAGAAGCCCCATTTTATACATAGTGTAAAGCAGCTTTCTGTGCGAGGGCTTAAAGCCGTCGATTTCGGGAATTGCTCGGGACATAATAACGCTCATAGCGTAAGGCATATAGTTAACCTCAAGCGTGTCGATAATATTCTGGTCAACGACCTCGCCCGCTCCGGAAATATGAGCGTTTAGAGAAAGCTCGTCATCGGTATGGTTTATTTCGGTTTTCTTTTTCTTTGCCATAAGAATACTCCGTAATCAAGAATAATGTTTTTTTCGGCAGGAACGCCCGCCTTCGGTAATTGCCGACGCTCGGGAATCAGGACAAATCGGTCATATCAATATACTGCGCGCCGTTTTCGGCTATATAATCCTTTCTGCCTTGAAGATTGTCGCCCAAAAGCAAATCAAATTTATCTGCGACCGCTTCGGGGCTGTAGTCCGGCTCTATTTTAATAAGACGGCGCGTTTTCGGGTTCATGGTGGTAAGCCACATCATTTCAGGCTCGTTTTCACCGAGTCCCTTTGAACGCTGAACGGTATATTTTTTATCTCCGATTTCGCCCAGCGCGTCAGCCTTTTCCTTTTCGGTATAACAGAACCAAGTTTCGTCCTTTGTGTTTATCTCGTATAGCGGAGACTCCGCAATAAACACCTTACCCGCTTTAATCAGCGTGGGCATAAGGCGGTAAATCATAGTTAAAATAAGCGTTCTTATCTGAAAGCCGTCAACATCGGCGTCGGTACAGATTATAACCTTGCTCCAGCGCAGGTTATCAAGGCTGAAAAGCGACAAGTCCTTATTCGCCTTTGAGCTGACCTCAACGCCGCAGCCGAGAACCTTAATTAAATCGGTAATGATTTCCGATTTAAAGATTTTAGGATATTCCGCCTTTAAGCAGTTAAGGATTTTACCTCTGACGGGCATTACGGCTTGAAAGCCCGAATCTCTCGCCTGCTTGCACGCTCCGAGAGCCGAATCGCCCTCCACTATGAATATTTCTCTTTCGTTAACATCCTTTGAACGGCAGTCGACAAATTTTTCTATTCGGTCGGTCATAGAGTTGCTTGTCTGCAAGGTCTTTTTTATATTAAGCCTTGTGCTTTCCGCCTTAACCCTTGAGCGCATATTTATAAGCACCTGCTCGGCGATTTTTTCCGCTTCGAGCTTGTTTTCTATAAAATATACCTCAAGGCTGTGACGCAGAAAATCAGTCATGGCCTCCTGAATAAACTTGTTTGTAATTGCCTTTTTTGTCTGATTTTCGTATGACGTCTGCGTTGAAAATGAAGAAATTACAAGCACCAGACAGTCCTCAACATCCTGAAACGTGATTTTCGAGTCTGATTTTAAATATTTTCCGTTTGCCTTCATGTATGCGTCAAGCTGAGCGACAAACGCGCTTCTGACCGCCTTTTCGGGCGCTCCGCCATGCTCCAGAAAGCTTGAATTGTGATAGTATTCCTTTATTTGAAATTTATTTGAAAAGCACAGCGCGACATTCATTTTAACCTTATAGTCGGGCATATCGGCACGGTCTCTGCCTTTTCTTTCAGCCTGCCAGAATTGAACGGACGAAAACGCGCCGTCGCCCGCAAGCTCTTTAACGTAATCGACAATACCGTTTTCGTAAATATATTCGTAAGTATCGAAGGTGTTTGCGCCCGTCTGATCCTTTAAAACAAAGCGGATGCCCTCGTTTACAACGGACTGTCTTTTAATGACCTCCTGATAGTACGAAAGCGGAATGTCAATATCGGTAAAAACCTTGAGGTCGGGCTTCCAGCGGATTCTTGAGCCTGTATCCCTTTTTGAGTACGGCTCTTTGACAAGCTCGCCCGCAGGTTCGCCTTCTTTGAAATTCATTTTATAGCAAAGCCCGTTTTTATGAATTTCAGCCTCCATATATTCGGAGGAATACTGCGTCGAGCAAAGACCGAGCCCGTTAAGCCCCAGAGAATACTCATAGCTTCCGCCGCTGTTGGTGTTGTATTTGCCGCCCGCATACAGCTCGCAGAAAACAAGCTCCCAATTATAGCGCTGTTCCTTTTCGTTATAGTCCATAGGAATACCGCGCCCGAAATCCTGAACCTCAATTGATTTATCAAGAAACCGTGTGACGATAATCTTGTTTCCGTGACCCTCGCGCGCTTCGTCGATTGAGTTTGAAAGGATTTCAAATACCGAATGCTCGCAGCCCTCAATTCCGTCCGAGCCGAAAATAACTGCGGGTCTTTTACGGACCCTGTCCGCGCCCTTTAACTGAGATATGCTTTCTTCCGTGTATTCAGCCTTTTTAGCCATTAACCTAAATCCACCCTTTTCGTATTAGGTATTAAAAACCACAATATATTTTACACTATATATTGCGGTTTCGTCAAGAATTTGTTGTTAATTTTTGCCTTATTTAGTTGTTATGCGGCGCTGTTCAAGCCTTTTTGACTGCAATACGCCGTTTTCGACTGTACTTAATGCTTGACGCCGCTGTTTCTGCCAAGCCTGCACTTGTTCCCTTTTTCGTCAACTATATATATGTTTTCAAGCTGCGCCGACAGGCTTTTTTTGTACGCCTCGACGTATTCCCTGCGCAAAGCCGCCTGTTCTTCCTTTTCCGCTTCGTTCAACAGCCCTGCCCTTTGCTTTTTTGCAAGCTCGTTTATTCTGTCCAATTTTTTCTGTTCCATAGTACCGATCCTTTTTGTTTAGTGCATTTATTCTATATTATTTTTGTAAAAAAGTAAACACAAAATAAGACATCGCCTTGAAAACGAGCGCGCCGTGTTGTATTATATATATGCCGAAAGGATAAGGTGAAGCATAGTATGATTACCGCTTTATTTATTGACATTGACAACACAATTCTTGATTTCGGTAAATGCTCGCGTCAATCGGTAACAGACGGATTTCGTGACTTCGGTCTTGAATACGGCGAAGACGTTATGGGTGTTTTTCACAGGGTGAACGACAGGCTTTGGCTGAAAATCGAGGACGGCACGCTGACGCGTAAGCAGCTGCATGAAATCCGCTGGAAAACCGTATTTCGGGAGCTTGGAATTGATGCGGACGGCGCTGCGTTTGAAAAAAGGTTTGTAAGCAATCTGCACGACAGCAGTGAACCCGTTGACGGCGCATATGATTTTTTAGAATATCTTTCAAAGAAATACACGCTTTGCGCCGCAAGCAACGGACCTTACGAGCAACAGTGCCACCGCCTTAAAAAGGCGGATATGCTGAAATATTTTTCACACGTTTTTGTATCGGAGGATATAGGCGTAAGCAAGCCCGACATCAAATTTTTCGTGGAATGTCAAAAAAGACTCGGAGGAATAAGCAAGGAAAATCTGATGCTCATAGGCGACTCCCCCACTGCGGACATTAAGGGCGGCAGAGATTTCGGCATTAAAACCTGCTGGTTCAACATAAAAGGCTCGGAAGAAAAAGTCCCTTGCGACTGTGTAATAAACAGCCTTGCGGAAATAAAAAATATACTGTAAAGAAAAATAAAAGGATATTAAAATGAAGCTTAAATTGCCCGAACAAGTGAATAAAGCTGTTGACCTGCTTTACGCAGGCGGATTTGAAGCCTATGCCGTCGGGGGCTGTATCCGCGACTTGATCATGGAAAAAACGCCGCACGATTTTGACATCGCGACAAGCGCTCTGCCCAACCAGACGAAAGGCGTTTTTAAAGATTACCGCATAATAGAAACGGGAATCCGTCACGGCACGGTTACCGTTATTATTGACGACATGCCGCTTGAGATTACAACCTACCGTATCGACGGCGATTACAGGGATAATCGCCGCCCCGAAAGCGTGAGCTTTTCAAAAAATTTAACGGACGACCTTTCCCGCCGTGATTTCACCGTAAATACGCTTTGCTTCAACGAAAAAAACGGACTTTTGGATTTATTCGGCGGAACCGCCGACATTGAAAATAAAACGATCCGCTGCGTCGGCGAGCCTGACAAACGCTTCGGCGAGGATGCTCTGCGGATTTTAAGAGGAATCCGTTTTTCTTCGGTTCTCGGCTTCGGCATTGAAGAAAGAACCGCCGAAAGCATAATAAAAAACCGTTTTCTTTTAAACAATATCGCCGTTGAGCGTATAAGAGAGGAATTTAACAAGCTCATCTGCGGTAAAAACGCATTAAACGTCATAACCGAATACCGAAGTGTTATTGAAATTTTCATTCCCGAGTTTTCGGCGCTTTTCGGCTGTGAACAGAACACTCCGTATCATATTTACGACGTTGCCGAGCATACGCTCAGAGCGCTCGGCTTTATTGAAAACGACTTGGATTTAAAGCTTACAATGTTTTTCCACGACATCGCAAAGCCCGAGTGTAAAACTACCGATATGAACGGAATAGACCACTTTAAGGGTCACGCGGTAATCGGCGAAAAAATGACTGCGGATATTCTTAAAAGGATGAGATACGACGGCAAAACCGTCAATAAGGTTTCAAGGCTTGTCGGGCTTCATTCCGAACGTCCGCCGAAAAATAAAACGGAAGCGAAGCTGATGCTCAGTGAAATCGGAGAGGAATATTACAGGGCGTTTATGAAGATCCGCCGCGCGGACTGCTCCGCAAAGGCGGACCCGCGCTCGCAAGACGAAAAGCTGAAAAATATGCAGCTGTTCCTCGATGAGATAAACCGCAATAACGAATGTTATTCTTTAAGGCAGTTAAATATAAACGGAACGGATATTAAAGCCCTCGGCGTTACCGACGGTAAACAGATAAGCAAAATACTGCGTACACTGCTCTTTTCGGTAATAGAGGGAAAATGCGCTAACGAAAAAAAAGCGCTAATAAAATCGGCAGGTGATATAATATGAATATTAGAAAAGCGCAATTAAAGGACGCCGAAAGGATTTCACAGCTTCTCGTTATTATCGGCAGGCTTCACCATAACGGCAGACCCGACATATATCCCGACGGCGCAAAATACGGCGTTAAGGAGGTTGAAGAAATTATCCTTGACGAAGAAAAAACCGTATTCGTTGCGGAGGATGAAAGCAATACGGTTGCAGGCTACATAATTTGCTATCCCATCAAAAGAAATCAGCATGTGACGGCAGAGGAGCAAAAGACGATGTATATTGACGACCTGTGCGTTGACGACAAATATCAGTCGCGCGGCATAGGCAAAGCCCTTTTACTGCGCGCAAAGCAATACGCGGCGGAAACAGACTGCGCCAATGTTGAATTAAACGTTTGGTCGTTTAACGAAAAGGCTGTTAAATTTTATGAAGCGTGCGGTATGACAGAGCAAAAAAGGCGAATGGAATTTATACTCTGAAATCGTATAAAATTATCGGGAGGCGGTAATACGGATAAATTCATACCTAAAGACAAGCTCTCGAAGAAAAAGAAAAAAGAGCTTGCGAAGAAAAAACGAAAGGGTTGGAACGGCATTTCGCCCGTCACAAGAAAGCCCGAGAACAAAAAAGCATATTCAAGACGAAAAGCCCGCAAAATCGACAATGATTTTACGGGCTTTCCGTTCGGACTGAAAAAGAGGGAGCTTTTACAGTCCTATGTGTAATAAAATAAAATGAAAGGGCTTAATTAAACCGTGCCGTTTAGAACTGGTCGTCACCCTGAAGAGCGTCGTAACCCTCTTCGCCGGTTCTTACCTTAACAACGTTTTCAACGTCGTAAACAAAAATCTTTCCGTCGCCGATATTACCTGTGTAAAGGGCTTTTTTAGCAGCTTCTATGACGTCTCTTACGGGAACTGCCGCAACAACGATTTCAACCTGAACCTTCGGGTTCAAATCCATACTGTCGATCTTAACGCCCCTGTAATAAGAGGTCTTGCCCTTCTGAACCCCGCAGCCCAAAACCTTTGTAACGGTCATACCGGTTACGCCGATTTTGTTCATAGCGCTCTTAAGAGCTTCAAATCTTGTTTCCTTGCAAATAATATCGATCTTAGTGAATTTGCCTTCGGGAGAATGCTCCTTGGGAGTGGAAACATCGGTAACCTTAACTGCTTCCTGTACGGGAGCGCTGCCTGTGACCTCTTTTGTGTCAAGCCCTGCAAGCGACGGGTCAAGCGTAAACGAGAAGCCCGCGTATGCGCTGTCAAGACCATGTTCATATGAGTCAAGCCCGCCGATTTCCTCCTCGGGAGTAACACGAAGCCCATGGAATTTCCTGATAAGCAGGAATACGATTGTCATAGTAACAACAACGTAAGCAAGAATTGCGACTACACCGAGCGCCTGTATGCCGAGCTGTCTGAAGCCTCCGCCGTAAAACAAGCCGTTTTCCGTATCAAAAAGACCTACCGCAAGAGTTCCCCATATGCCGTTTGCGAAATGAACGCCCACAGCGCCGACAGGGTCGTCAATGTGTAATTTGAGATCGAGCGTCTCAACCGCAACAACTACCAAAATACCTGAAACAATACCTATAATGATTGAACCGAGCGCGTCAACATTTGAACACCCCGCCGTGATACCGACAAGACCCGCAAGCGAACCGTTAAGCGTCATTGAAACATCGGGCTTGCCGTTTTTTATCCATGTATACGCCATGGTTGAGCATGAGGCGAACGCGGGTGCAAGAGTTGTTGTAACAAAAATTCTGCCGAGCTGATCGGCGTCGGTTGCCGCAGCGCCGTTAAAGCCGTACCATCCGAACCAAAGAATGAACACGCCGAGAGCGCCTATTGTAATCGAGTGACCGGGGATTGCCCTTGCCTGTTTTTTGCCGTTTTCATCGGTATAATATTTGCCGATTCTCGGACCCAAAAGGATAGCGCCGATAAGCGCGGTAACGCCGCCTACCATGTGAATCGCGGCTGAGCCCGCGAAATCGACAAATCCCAATTTACAAAGCCAGCCCTGCGAATTCCAAACCCAGCCCGCTTCAATCGGGTATATAACGGCGCTGATAACCGCGCTGTAAATGCAGTACGCGCTGAATTTTGTTCTCTCTGCCATAGCGCCCGAAACAATTGTCGCCGCCGTCGCGCAGAAAACAAGGTTGAACACAAAGCCCGACCAATCGTATGTTTCCCAGTTTGTAAATATGTCGAGGTTCGGTAAACCGATTACACCCGCAACATAATCCTCGGCGAGCATAAGCCCCGAACCGAGCGTTACAAACACAACCGAGCCTATACAGAAGTCCATAAGGTTCTTCATAATAATGTTGCCTGCGTTTTTCGCTCTTGTGAAGCCCGCTTCAACCATTGCAAAGCCGCACTGCATAAAGAACACAAGCGCCGCGCCGATTAAGAACCACACGCTGAAAGTAAATTCGGAGGCTGCATTAAGTATGTCTTGCATAAAAATCTCTCCCTAAAAAGATTAAAGGCGCGCACCAAGAGACTTTACGTCCTTTGATACACGCCTTTGTGTAATAAGAGCGGGTTGCAACCGTATAAACAAAAAGAACGCTGTGAAGAAAACCTCACAACGCCCTTGTTGTTATGCAAGAATTTTACACCCCGTTTTCACATAAGTCAACCCAAAAATTTAAGTTTTTTATTTTTTGTTGATTTTTTACCTCAAATGCCTGTACGGAGCAGTAACAATTTATATAGATTTACCTGATTTTTTGTGATAAAATCGATATATCGCAAAAACACGACGCATAAGAAGGTGAAAATTTGGCTCGGGAATACTACCGTTCTCTAAACACATATCTTAAAGAGACATTCGGCTGCAAGGTGTATAAGCTTGCGCTCGACGCAGGTATGACCTGTCCCAACCGCGACGGAACGGTGGGACGCGGCGGTTGTATTTTTTGCAGCGCGGGCGGAAGCGGAGAATTTGCCGAAAAATACTGCAAAAGCATAAGCGAACAAATCGAAAGGGCAAAACTCAGGGTATCCGAGAAATATAAGGGCGACAAGTACATTGCGTATTTTCAGAATTATACAAACACCTACGCTGATATTGAATATCTGAAAAGCGTTTTCCTCCCTGCAATTAACGAACCGTCGGTCTGCGCTCTCTCAATAGGCACACGCCCCGACTGCCTCGGGAAAGACGTTTTGGCACTTCTGAACGAATTAAATAAAATAAAGCCCGTTTTCGTTGAGCTTGGGCTTCAGACAATACACGAAAAAACGGCGGAATTTATAAAAAGAGGCTATCCCCTGCCCGTTTACGACAAGGCGGTGAAGGAGCTTAAGGAAATCGGCATAAACACCGTTGTACATATTATTCTCGGGCTTCCGTATGAAACCGAGGATATGATGCTCGAAACGGTCGGATACGTCTGCGAAAACGGTATCGACGGCGTAAAGCTTCAGCTTCTGTATGTGCTTAAAGGCACCGAGCTTGAAAAGCTGTATCTTGAAGGCAAGGTTAAGATTATGTCAAAAGATGAATATATAAAAATCCTATGTGACTGCCTTGAAATGATACCCGATGATATTGTAATTCACAGAATCACGGGCGACGCTCCGAAAAAGCTGCTTGTCGCTCCCCTCTGGTCCGCCGACAAAAAGGATGTGCTTAATTCAATCAACCGTGAATTGAGAAAAAGGCACGGAGAAATATAATGTTAAACTCCCCTTTCGTCCCGTTCCGTTAAAGGAATTAGGATTGTAAGAGGAGTTATTATATACTTAATATTCTCAGCACTCTTATATGTCAGAACGCTTAATTCTCACAGCTTTTTGACAAACAGGCAGCGGATCGCGTTAAGCACGGCAAGAACCATAACGCCGACGTCGGCAAAAATCGCAAGATACATATCAGCGATTCCGACAGCGCTGAGCGCAAGGCAGGCAAATTTGACAGCCAGAGCAAATACGATGTTTTGGTAAACAATACGCAGGCATTTTCTTGAAATTTTAATCGCCTTGGATATTTTCATCGGGTCGTCGTCCATAAGAACAATGTCAGCCGCTTCAATTGCCGCGTCGGAGCCCATCGCGCCCATTGCAATACCTATATCGGCGCGTGAAAGGACCGGAGCGTCATTTATGCCGTCGCCGACAAAGGCAAGCTTTGCTTTTCCGCTGTTTGCGTTAAGAAGCTCTTCTACCTTTTCCACCTTATCGGCAGGAAGAAGCTCGCTGTATACCTCGTCAATCCCGAGAAAATCCGCCGCCTGCTTCGCCGCTTTTTCCGCGTCGCCCGTCAGCATTACCGTTTTTTCAATGCCCGAAGCCTTTAAGGAAGCGACAGCCGCCTGCGAATGAGGCTTTACAATGTCGGAAATAACAATATGACCCGAATAAACGCCGTCGATAGCCATATGGATAACCGTACCCGTGCTGTGACAGCCGCGGTACGGGATATTCAAATTCCTCATCAGCTTATCGTTGCCGACGGCTATCTCTTTACCGTCCACCCTCGCGATAATTCCGTTGCCGCTGATTTCCCGAATATCGCTGACGCGGGAGCGGTCCGGCTCTTTACCGTAAGCCCTTTGCAGGCTCTTGCTTATCGGGTGGGAGGAGGCGCTTTCCGCCAGCGCCGCGTATTCAATCAGCTTTGCGCCGTCAATTTCGCTGTGGTGAATACCGTTCACCTCAAAAACGCCCTGCGTCAGCGTACCCGTTTTATCAAACACAACCGTCTTTGTTTCAGAAAGACTTTCAAGGTAGTTAGAGCCTTTAACCAATATACCCTGACTGCTTGCGCCGCCGATGCCCGCGAAAAAGCTCAAGGGAATACTGATAACAAGCGCGCAAGGACAGCTGATGACAAGGAAGGTAAGCGCGCGGTAAATCCAAACGCCCCAATCCGCCGAAAGATTCATAACAAGCATTCGGATAAGCGGCGGAATTACAGCCAAAGCCAACGCGCCGTAACAAACGGCGGGAGTATAAACCTTTGCGAATTTTGAAATAAAATCCTCCGACCTCGATTTTCTTGAGCTTGCGTTTTCCACCAAATCCAATATTTTAGATACGGTGGATTCTCCGAATTCCTTTGTCGTGCGTATTTTCAAAACGCCCGTCATACAAATACAGCCGCTGATAACCTCGTCGCCCGTCTTTGCCTCTCTCGGCAGACTTTCACCCGTGAGGGCGCTTGTGTTTAAAGAGGAGCTGCCCTCGATAATAATGCCGTCAATCGGTACTTTTTCGCCCGGCTGAACAACGATGATTCCGCCGACGGCGACCTCGTCGGGTTCAACCTGCCGCAGTTTTCCGCCGACCTCAATATTCGCGTAATCGGGACGAATATCCATTAAACCGCTTATATTTCGGCGGCTTTTTCCGACCGCATAGACCTGAAACCATTCGCCGATTTGATAAAACAGCATAACCGCAATCGCTTCAAGGTATTCTCCGTTTTCGTAAACAGCCAACGCCATTGCTCCTATTGTTGCCGCCGCCATCAAAAAATTCTCGTCGAATATACGGCGGTTTTTAATTCCACTTGCGGCTTTTTTGAGGATGTCATACCCGATAACAAAATAGTCCGCCAGATAGCAGACAAAGCGGATTATACGCCCTGCCGACGGGAATAAATAAGCGTCAGCCGTATTGAATGTTTCCGCCGAAATAAACTGCAAAGCGAAGAGGACAGCCGCGCAAATAAGAATGCGAACCATAACCGTTCTCTGCTTTTTTGTCATACCGTCCTTACGGCTTCCGATAAATATAAGAAGCGCCGCCGACGTCAGAACAACGGCTCCGAGCAAAACGCTTAATATTACTTCCTGCATAAGCAGCAGACTCCTTTCAATATATGCTTAGCCTGACGGCGCGAATTTGTTTATTCGTTGTTTTGTAAAACAGGCGTCCCCTATGCCGATAACATTTAAGGAAGCCGTTTTACGCTAACGCGGATTTAATTAAAACGATATTTCGCAATCGGGTTCAACCCTTTTGCAAGCTTTCAGTACGTCACACATAACGCTTTTGGGTTCATAACCGTATTCAAATTCAACAATTATCTTCTGCGTCATAAAGTTTACGGTAGCCGAAGCGACTCCCGCTGTTTTACGCGCGGCGTCTTCCATAAGGTTAGCGCAGTTTGCGCAGTCAACCTCAATTGCATATGTCTTTTTCATAAATAACAGCCCCTTGAAATTAAATTTAAAATTTTACAATTAAGTACTTGTTTAATCATTGTGATTGCAGTATAATACAAACAGAACGGTAAGTCAACATTTTTAACACTGTTATTTCCAAACGGGCGAAAACTATTTCTGTTTGGAACAAACAAAAGGAGGAAAAATCTATGAGCAATATTACAGGTCTGCCCCATTATCACGGCGAAGGAGAGGCGACCGCGCTGATTCAGGAGCAAATAGACCGTGTAAATAATTTTCAGATCGTAGCGGATATTTTTAAACAGCTTGACGATACCACACGCATACGCATCTTTTGGCTTCTTTGCCACTGTGAGGAGTGCGTTATCAACATTTCCGCAATGCTTGATATGTCAAGCCCCGCTGTATCGCATCATCTCAGGCCTTTAAAGAACAGCGGTCTTATTGTTTCGCGCCGTGAGGGAAAAGAGGTATATTACCGCGCGGCAGACACACCGCAAAGTCAGCTTTTACACCAAATGATAGAGCAGGTTATGGAAATCTCCTGTCCCGAGCCGTGAGGATAATTTTATGAATGAGGAATTGTCGGAAATCCGAAACAATTCGGAAACTGTCGAGCTGTATTACGGCATCAATTTGAAGTACGTCGATTCAAATTCGGATTTCCTTTTCACTGACCGCAGCGCCGTTGAGCGCGTTATGCAAATCAATTACTGCAAATCGGGACGCATAGCATGGAAAGCGAAAAACGGGAACAGCGTTTACCTTAATTCAGGCGACTTCTCACTGCATAAACCGAATACGCGCGCAGAGCCTTCGGCTGAGTTCCCGACGGGTCGGTATTCGGGTCTTACAATTTATATTGATTTGCAAAAGACTGCCGAAAATCCCCCCGAATTGCTCAACGGAACAAATATCTTTAAAGAAATACTGCCCAATAAATTTTTTGGGAACGGTACGGCAGCTTTTATCGCGGGAAACGAGCAAACGGAAGGTATCTTTTCGGGCTTCTATAATCAAAAGGACGGTTTAGCCCTCCCCTACCAAAGAATAAAGGTTTTGGAATTGCTTTTGTATCTTCACGGGATTGAGTTCAAACAGCAAAAGCAACCGACGGCATATCAATCCGAGCAGGTTGAAATTATAAGGGAGATACACGACCGACTGATAAAAGAAATAGGAAAAAGAACAACGATCGAAGAGCTTTCGAAGCAGTATTTAATAAATCCAACGACTTTAAAAACCGAGTTTAAGGCAGTCTACGGAACATCGATCGCGGCGCACATTAAAGAGCATCGAATGAAAACAGCGGCTGAAATGCTAAGATGCTCCGATATGAGTATTGCGGAAATTGCGCAGGCGGTCGGCTATGACAGCCAAAGTAAATTTACTCAGGCTTTTAAGGCTTTCTTTCAGGTTCTGCCGAAGGAGTATAAAAGAAGGTTTTAAAAATATTGCTTTAAATCGGGGCAACGCTCCGTAAAGCTCGCTTTAATCGGCGCTTGCGAACGATTTCAGGCGGCGCGGGGAGCGTCAGCGCTTAGGTTATAAATAAAGACAGCGTAAAAGGCTTTTTGCCTTTGGCGCCGTCTTTTGTTTAAGATTATTTCCGTAAGGCTGTTAAATATTTTTAACGTTCCTTACAGCACATAAATTATAACGTCTCTTGAACCCCATTGTTTGCACTGCTGCTCAGAGTTCATAAACAAATCAACCGTGAATTTGCCTTTTTTAACAAATCCGCCCGTGTCGGCCGCTATACAGTAGCCGTAAACTATTCCGTCGGTTGAAACTATCCACATTTCCGTTCCGTAAGGGAACTGATTGGGATCAACCGCTATATAGCCCGGTTTGACGGTTCTGCCGCTTGCGGTCTTTGCGCTCGGTGAAGCCGTATATGCCGCCGCCTTGCCCGTTACAACCCTCTTATAGGAGGTCGGCGCGCCGTTTTCAATCGTCAAAGATGAAGGTACGCTTAGCTCAGAAATCGCCGCTCCGCCGTTTTTAAGCGCCGCTACGGTTTTCGGTTTTTCCTTAGTACCGACAGCGGTTATTTTATCAACGGCAGGCTTGGTTACCGTTTCCGAAACGACCGTTGAGCTTTCATACTCGCCGTTTACGATTCTGTCTGCGTAGGTTACCTGCTTCGAGCCGTTTGAACCCTGCTGAATAACCTTGGTTGTTCCGACATACAGCTCGTCGGAGTCAACGTTCTTATTTGAATAATTAACAGTTTCCGTTTCGGTTCTTTCGGTATATTCAACTCTTAAAACGCTGATTGACATAGCGTCGTAAAGAGCTGTGTCCGACGCGGGTACGACCTCATCGTCATCGTCAAGAACAACGCATGCCTCGTTAAGCGCGTCGCTGACCGTTCCCTCTCCGAGTAATATCTCCTGCGTTATACCGTCCGCAGTTACCGTAATATGATAAGCGTTTTGAAGTCTTACCGTCATACCGTCCGAAAGCACGGTGTTAAGCGGCAGGTTGACAAGCACATCCTCATTTAAGGTAACGCCGAGCTTATCTAAAAGCCCGCCGACCTTTCCCGCGAAAATCGTTTCGCAGACATTGCCATCAAGGTCAACAAAACTAACCTTTGCCGCGCGGTAAATTGTGATAACGCTGTCTTCTCCCGCAGAAAAGCCGTCAAGGTCCAAAACGTCGTCACTGCCTAACATAATATCGGCCTGTTTTACAATAGCCTCGGGTTCGGTTCTGAACGTCGAAACTCTTGTAATTTCCGACCCGTCATAAATATCAACATTGTATGTGGTCGGCGAGGCAGCAAAAGCCGAGCCTGCGCAAAGAACGGCAAAAGCCATAACAAGCGCCGTAACCCTTGAAAGAGTCACACGGGTTGCCTTTACATACCCTCTTAATTCTGTAATCATCATTCTGCTCCTTTAACTCATACCTCTGTATTTTTTCTTCCTTTCAGAGGCTGTTGGGCGACCTGCCGAAAACCGTTTTACCTGTTATTCGGCTGTAAAAAAGCTCATAATATCAAGCTTTTTGTATGACGCCACGGTTATTATCGCTTGTGACGGAAGCCATTATATTTCTGTTTTCACGGGATGTCAAGTTTTTTCAAATCACCTTTTTGTGCAATTTTAACAAATCATTTTGTCATAAAATGGCAATTTGCGATTTTCAGGCATAAAATAATTTCGCGCGCTAAAGCGATTTCGGTGAATATTTGTGAAAATGTTAAAAAAACGGCTTGGAGGTGAATACCCATTGATTTTTCAGGTATTTTTGCGCGTAAAACGGCAGTTTTTAAGCATATTTCCATATTCAGTATATTCATACGCGTTAAAAGTATTCAAAAATATTCCTTTTTTTAAAGAAAATAAAGTAAATTTAATACTAATTCACCACCAGACGGCAGTTTTCGGCTTAAAAAACGCGCTTTTTATGGGAATTCCACATTTTGTTATAAAAAATTGGAAATATTATATATATTGTGGTAAAATAACCCCAAAAGTTTATTTTTTTAATTCAAAGTAATAAAAACAGAGGAAAATTATGAAAAGCTTTACCGTTAACGAAAACGACTCGGGTCAGAGGCTCGACAGGTTCATACATAAGAGCGTGCCGAGCCTTCCGCAGTCACTTATGTATAAGTATATAAGAACAAAAAAAATCAAGGTCAACCGCAAGCGCGCGGAGATTTCAACAAGGCTCAGCTCGGGCGACATAATAGATATGTATATAAACGATGAGTTTTTCGTAAAAGAAAACAGTCAATATGACTTTATGAAGGCTCCGAAATCGCTTAATATTATATATGAAGACGAAAACGTTATTCTTCTCGATAAAAAGCAGGGCGTGCTGTGTCATCCCGACGACCGTGAATATGTCGACACGCTCATAGGCAGGGTTAAACGCTATTTATATGAAAAGGGAGAATACAATCCCGAAAACGAAAACTCGTTCGTCCCCTCTCTCGTCAACCGAATCGACCGTAACACGGGCGGTATAGTCATAGCCGCAAAAAACGCGGAGAGCCTGCGTATACTAAACGAGAAAATGAAAAAGCGCGAGCTTCACAAATACTACCTGTGCGTTACCGCGGGCACGCCGCCGAAAAAAAGCGCGGTGCTTGAGGGCTGGCTTTTAAAGGATGAGAAAAACAACACGGTCAAAATTTTAAATTCCCCATCAAAAGACGCAAAGAATATCAAAACAAAATACCGTGTGCTTGACACGGTAAACGGTTTAAGTCTTGTCGAGGTTGAGCTGCTGACGGGCAGAACGCATCAGATAAGAGCGCATATGGCTTCAATCGGCTGTCCGCTTTTGGGCGACGGAAAATACGGCAGCAACAGGGTAAATAAAAAATACGGCGGCTACAAAAAACAGCTTTTGTATTCGTACAGGCTTGAATTTGATTTTGCAAGCGACGCGGGTATTCTTAATTATCTTGATAAAAAGAGCTTTGAAGTGCAGGACGTATGGTTTAAAGAGGAATTTTATTTAAATAAACTGATATAGGAATAATTCCCTTTACGCAAAGCAGCATCATTATTTAAGGCGAGGAGAGTTGAACACAATATGCCTAAAGCTTGGTCTTTCGGTAAATTTTCACTTTTTTACCGTTGACGGGCGACAGCCCGTCTGCCGTCTCAAAAGCAAAAATTCATCCGAAATTCCTGCGCTTTAGGTGCTCAGCAGTTTAAAACGAGGAGATTTTCGTTAAAGCAAGGCATAAAATCGAAGCCATACTGTCGTATGGTGAGATTTTTAACGATGCTTTAGCGGAAATATACCGTTTTAAACCATATCGGGTTCAACTCCCCTCGCCTTAAGAAATTATTTTTTAAATCAAACCTTTCATTTTCCAAAAAGACCGTATGGACAGCCCCTGCGGCTGTCCATACGGTCAAATATAAATATTCCTTGTAAAAATTTTTATTTAAGCACCGAAAAAAGCTTGATTATACATTTTAATTGAGCTTTGACAAAATATAATTTCCGACCTCATCGACGCCTATTCCGAGGGCATAGGCAAACTCTTGGCTCACCTCGCGCTCTGCGTCTTTTAATATTCCGTCATCGGAAGCGCACAGCTTTTTGCCGTTCTTCAAAAGCTGTGATTTATGCTCGTAAATGCACTTTATCATAAGCAGAAGCTCACGGCGAATCCCCTTTGAAAGGATCTCTTTAAATTTTTCCGTTCTTTCACGCTGATCGTCAATCCATTGTTCCTCGCCGCCCTTAACGCTTTCGAGCAGAGAATCTATTTCTTTCTTTGTAAGCACTCGCCGCATCATAGACGTAAGCCTTTCGTTATCAACGGGGACAAAAATTGTCGAGGTGCTGTCATATATCGGTTTAAGAACATAGCAGTTATTTTCGATCCTGTCCTTAACGGAATATTTTTTCTTTTCAATCGCGTTTATAACGCAAATTCCCGTTCTTCCGTAAACTATTGTATCATTTACCGTAAACATAATAAATCCCCCGAAAAAGAAATGCGTGCAACCGCAACAGGACTTACGCCGTTCGGCTACACGCTGTATATATATAATAGCATAAATTCAGCGTTTTTTCAAAGGAATTTTTTAACAAAAAATGTATTTTTTTACCGCGGCGATTGAATACAAACCGCTGTTGTGATATACTGTATCCAGACTGTCATTGGGGTGTTAAAATGTTTTCTGAAGTTAAAAGCGTAGGGCTTTTCGGTATGGAGTCGTATGTTGTTTCCGTTGAAGCCGATTTGTCAAGCGGACTTCCCCGTTTCGACGTCGTCGGGCTTCCCGACGCGGCGGTAAGCGAATCAAGAGAGAGGGTTCGGTCGGCAATACACAATAACGGGTTTGATTTTCCCGTTTCGAGGATTACCGTAAACTTAGCCCCTGCCGATACAAAAAAGGAAGGCTCTATTTACGATTTGCCGATTTTTATTGCAATACTTAAAGCGACAGGCCAGCTTCGCTGTAATACGGACGAGTCCGCGTTCATAGGCGAGCTGTCGCTCGCAGGAGAGGTTCGCAGAATAAACGGCGTGCTTCCTATGGTTATCAGAGCGCAGAAGGACGGAATCAATGAAATTTTTATTCCGCACGCGAATTACCGCGAGGGCGCTGTTGTAAAGGGAATTACGGTTTATCCCGTTAAAACCGCCGCCGAGCTTATTGACCATTTAAGAGGCGTTAAAAAAATCACTCCTGTATCCCAAGAGGATTACAGAGAATACACAAGCCCCGACAATCTGCCCGACTTCTGCGACGTCAAGGGGCAGTATCAGCCTAAACGGGCGCTTGAGGTTGCCGCGGCGGGCGGTCATAACATTATGATGATCGGTCCTCCCGGTTCGGGAAAGAGTATGCTTGCAAAGAGAATACCGTCAATTCTTCCCGATATGACGTTTGAAGAATCGCTTGAAACCACAAACATTTATTCAATAGCGGGAACTCTGCCCAGGGACGTTTCGCTGGTCAGGGCAAGACCGTTCCGCTCACCGCACCACACAATCTCGCCGGCGGGTCTTTCGGGAGGCGGCGCTGTACCCCGTCCCGGCGAAATATCGCTCGCGCACAACGGCGTGCTGTTTTTAGACGAGCTCCCTGAATTTTCACGGAGCGCCATGGAAATACTCCGTCAGCCCATAGAGGACGGCAGCATCACGATCGCGAGAGTTGCGGCGACCTATTCATACCCCTGCTCGGTTATGCTCGTCTGCGCTATGAACCCCTGCCCATGCGGATTTTTCGGTCATCCGACCAAAAAATGCACCTGCCCTAAGGGCGCGCCCGCGAGGTATCTTTCAAAGGTCAGCGGTCCTCTTTTGGACAGACTTGATATACATATTGAAGTACCCACGGTAAACTATGAGGAGCTTTCATCCTCCTCGCGGGAGGAATGCTCGGCAAAAATTAAAGAACGGGTTAACGCCGCGCGAAAAATTCAGCAGGAAAGGTTCAAGGGAACGGGCGTTGCCTGCAACGCGAAAATGAGCGCGTCTATGACGAGAAAATACTGCGGTATTACCGAGGAAGCGTCAAAGCTTCTAAAAGCGTCGTTTGACTCTCTGGGACTGTCGGCAAGGGCATACGACAAGGTTCTCAGAGTTGCGAGAACCGTCGCGGATCTTGACTTCAGCGAAACGATAACCTCAGACCACATACTTGAAGCCGTGCAGTACAGAAGCCTTGACAGGAAATTTTGGAAGGCATAACTACGCAGGCTAAGGCGGCTTTCCCGATTACAGATAAATTGAAAAATAAATCACCCCGACAAAAACGGAAGCTGTCGGGGTTTTATGATTTAATATT
>CAZLCG010000012.1:0-45047 GCA_964557975.1 uncultured Eubacteriales bacterium | reverse complement strand
ATTACCAACGGCGAGGTTTTCTAATTTTGTAACACATCATTGACAAACCTACATATTTTTTCTCAAACCGTATTATTCCGCCGCGTCCGGCTGAACGTCAGACTGAGCCGCAGGCGCTGTTGTTTCATCCTCGGGGTTAATATACGCCTTATTTTCAACCGTAAAATCTATAGTGCCTCTGAACGCAGGCTCCTCCGCTTCATGCTTTTCAAGCGTTGCCTTTATAAAATCAATTTTATCGCCCAAATCAGACGGAACGCCGATTTTTAAAACTATGCGGTTATCATAGGTAAGCCTTATATCCGAATAATCCGTTACGTCAATTTCGCTGATTTTAGATATTTCATACTCGTCAATATACTTTTTAATCTGAACTGCCGTCTCAAGATCCTTTTCATTTTCAAGCTGTATAATACTTCCCGATGAAGCCGAAAGAACCGCGCTTGTCCTTAAAACGGAAATATCATCGTTTATTACCGTAACGCCGTCCTCAAGCACCTTGCCCGAGGAGTTAAGCAATATATATCCGTCGCCCGTATCTATCGAAAGCGAAGCCGCGGCGGCGGTTATATTTATTGTAAGCGTCCCTGTAACGCTTCTTTTTATTTCGGCGATTTCAACATAGGGAAGAACTGTTTCAATGCTTGCTTCAACGCTGTCCTTATCAAAGAGGAACATACTATCCCCCGTTTGCAGACCGGACGCCTGAATTATCTGTTCGTTATTATATATCTCGTCGCCTGTTACGGCAACGGTTTCTATCTTAAAAAATACGGTAAGCGACAGTATCACGGCAACGGCTGCAACCGTAGCAATCGCCAGCGAATAACCTATTATTTTGTTTCTTCTGCGTTTTCTGCGTCTTTCTATGTTCTTCGCCCTGCGGATCTCATCTCCGGACATAGGCTCGCCCGAGGCTCTTCCGCCGTGGTTTTGAGCAGAGCCTCCGTTTCGACGCGAACGCGCGTTATCGGGATTGTTTCTTGATCTACTGTCCTTTTGCGTCATTTTTTTCTATCCTTTTTATATCCGCCCCGAGCCTTCTTAACAACTCCTCGGGAGCTTCATATCCTCTGTCAATATGCTCAATTTCGGTAATTCTTGTCTCTCCCTTTGCCGCAAGTCCCGCAAGCACAAGCGCAAAGCCGCCCCTTAAATCGGGAGCTACTACCGACGCGCCCGTAAGATACGGCACGCCCTCTATTACCGCCATTCTGCCCTCAACGCTTATTCTTGCGCCGAGCCTTGCAAGCTCGCTTATGTGTTTAAAGCGGCACTCAAATATATTTTCTACTATAACCGAGGTTCCTTCGGCTATTGAAAGCATTGCGGTGAGCGGCGCCTGAACGTCAGTCGGAAAGCCCGGATAAGGCATTGTTCTGACAGTTTTGACCCTTGACAGCCTCGGCGGAGCGCTGAGGCAGATTTTTCGGCAGCCCGTAGTAATGTCGCACCCCGCTTCGGTAAGAATGGGAATAAGCGCGCCCAAATGCGCGGGAATTATATCCTTAATGGCAACCTTTCCCTGAGTCATCGCACCCGCTATTAAATAAGTTGAGGCGGCAATTCTGTCGGGAATTACGGTGTGTGTTGTGCCTGTAAGGCTTTTAACGCCGTGAATAACTATTGTGCTGTCCCCCGCGCCGAGAATTTTTGCGCCGCACCCGTTTAAATAATCCGCCAAATCGCTGATTTCGGGCTCTCTTGCGGCGTTCATTATCATGGTTGTGCCTTCGGCTGCCGAGGCGGCGATCATGATGTTTTCGGTTGCTCCGACGCTCGGGAAGGAAAGGGTTATTTTAGCGCCTTTAAGCCCGTTTTCGGCGGTAAATTCAAGCCTGCCATGCTCCTTTGCAACCGAAGCGCCGAGCTGCTCCATGGAGGAGAGATGCATATCAATAGGTCTGAGCCCTATTTCACACCCTCCCGGAGTTGAAAGCAACGCCTTGCCGGTTCTGCCTAAAATAGCGCCCAAAAATATAACGGAGGAACGCATTTCGCGCATAAGAGAATCCGGAATTTCGCTCGTTGTTATATCGGAAGAGTCGACCGTTACGGTATGCTCCTCGCGTTTAACCTTACAGCCCAAATGTTCAAGTATTTTAACCGCCGCGTCAACGTCGGAAAGTCTCGGGCAATTATGTATAACCGATTCTCCGTTCGCCAAAACCGACGCCGCCAATATCGGCAGAACGCTGTTTTTTGAGCCGTGAACCTCTATTTCGCCGTTAAGTCTTTTTGAACCGTTTATTACAATTTCTTTCATTAAACACACCTCTCAAAGTATGAAAGAGATTTCAACTCTCTGCTTTTCATACTATGCAAAGGTGAAAAAATCTGTTAATTTTCTGCAATCTCTTCAATTACGTCGCAAATCATCTGCGCCGAATTCATAACGGCAAGCTCTTTTGCGTTTTTTCCGTACCGCTCAAGCTTTTCCCTGCTGCCTGCCATTTCCCTGACGGCTTCGGTAAGCCTTTCGGCGGTCAAATCCTTTTCCTCTATAACCATCGCCGCTTCATGGTTTACAAGCGTCATGGCGTTGTGAAACTGGTGGTTTTCCGCAACATTCGGCGACGGAATGAGTATGGACGCCCTGCCCACGCCTTCGATTTCGGAAAGCGACGACGCGCCCGCCCTGCTTATTATAAGGTCAGCAGCTGAAAGGCAAACATCCATATCGTCAATATACTCTTTGACGACAACATTACTGCCCGTCGCCAGATTGACTCCGTTTTCACGCAGCTTATCAGAAACCCATTTGCCGTATTTGCCCGTGCTGTGCATAAAGAAAAAGGTTTTATCCGAATGCAGAGCCGAAATGACTTCGGTCATACTCTCGTTAATTGTTTTAGCGCCGAGGCTTCCGCCCATCGAAAGAATCATTATCTGATTTTCGCCGATACCGAGCTTTGCCCTTGAAAAGTCCCTGTCGGCTTCAAAGATTTCGTGACGTACGGGAAGCCCCGTAATCACAGGCTCGGTTTTGGGAGAAAGATATTTCTCGGCGGACTTAACCGTAAGCATTACTCTGTCGACCTTTTTTGCAAGAGCCTTATTGGTAACGCCCGGAAACGCGTTCTGCTCATGAATTGCGGTTTTAATACCCATTTTTGCCGCTGTCCTTACAACGGGGCCGCTGACATATCCGCCGAAGCCTATCACAGCGTCGGGCTTGAAGGATTTTAATATTTTTTTTGTTTCATCCGTCGATTTAAGCATAAGACCGACGGTTTTAATATTCTTTATAATGTTTTTTACCGTAACTTTTCTTTGGAAGCCCGAAATATGGATCGTTTTAAAGTCGAAGCCCGCCGCTGGGACAAGCCTTGACTCCATATGCTCGGCAGTGCCTATAAAAAGTATCTCCGCGTCGAGGCGTCTTCTTCGCAGCTCGCCCGCCGCCGCAAGCGCAGGGTTTATGTGACCGCCCGTTCCGCCCGCTGCAAAAATAACCTTCATCATTTGCCCTCTTTTTTACTTTTTCTGTATCCTCGAGTATCTTGAAACCGACAGAACCATACCCATTTCAAATAACAGCATCATAAGCGACGTGCCGCCGTAGCTGAAAAACGGCAGGCTGATACCCGTATTCGGAAGCGTATCCGTAACAACGCCGATATTAAGAGCCGTCTGCATACCGATCTGGAAAACAATGCCCATACTGAGCAGTGCGCCGAAGCGATCCTTTGCGCGTATGCCTATATAAATGCCTCTCCAAACAAGAAGCGCGAACAGAAGGATTATAAACGAAGCACCGATAAAGCCCAGCTCCTCGCAGACGATTGCAAATATAAAGTCATTCTGAGGCTCGGAAACGAAAAGATGCTTCTGCTTTGAATTGCCGAGTCCCGTTCCGAAAAGACCTCCCGAGCCTATTGCGTAAAGCGAATTGTTAGTCTGCCAGCGCGCGCCCCTCGGCTCGTAATCCTTATCAAGCCACGCGGTAATTCGCTCGCCCGCGTACTTTTCAAGCAATTCGGGGTTGGAAATAAAGACAATGAGCGCTATTACGCCGATTATCACAATCATAACAAACCAATGCTTTTTAAACTCGCCCAGAAACATCATAACAACGCCTATGCCGAGCATCAAAAGCGTACCCGAAAGGTGATTTTCGAGGTATACAAGCCCTGCCGTAATAACTATTATTATACCGTAAATGCAAAGCTGGACAAAGGAATCGTAAATAACGATTCTGCCGTTTGTAACCCTTTCCACCGTCTTTGCAAACTCCGATTTATTAGCTGTTTTACCTATTATTTTATTGTGGTTTCTCTCCATACCCCACGCGCAAAACATTATCAGCGCAAGCTTCGCTATTTCAGAGGGCTGAAAGGAGAAGGAGCCTATATAAATCCATCGGTGGAAATCGCCTACCTTTGCAGGCAATATGAGTACAATTACAAGCAGGATCCAGGAAACGGGCAACGCAATTACAGAGAATATTTTAAAGTATTCGTATTTAACCTTTGAAACCGCAAGCATTGCGACAACGCCCAGCACGGCAAAAAGAAGCTGTCTTTTAAAATAATACGCGCTGTTGCCGTCGTTGTTATAATAAGCGTAGGTGTAGCTTGCCGAGAAAAGCATTACAAGCCCGATTGTAAGGATTACAATAACAAGCAGTAAAAACGGCAAATCAAAGCTGCCGACCGCTAAATATTTTGATAACGCGCTTTTTTTTGCGGTTTCTTTCTTCTGCGCCGAGCGTGCGTCCGCCATTGCTTTTCTCCTTTCCGTATAACCTGAGCGCGGACGTCCCCGCGCAGGCTTTAACCGTTCGCAAGCGCCGCTTCAGGCGAGCTTGCAGGAGCTTTGCCCCTATTTAAAGAATTAAAATTATGTTATTAAAATTAAAATTATTTCGAGCCGTACCAAAACAGCGCAACGCCTATTACCGCGCCTATAAGGTTTATAACGGAAAATACCGCAACGATTTTATTCTCTTTCCAGCCGCACATCTCAAAATGATGGTGGATGGGCGCCATTTTGAAAATTCTTTTACCGTGAGTTGCTTTAAAATAGCCTATCTGAATAACATCCGAAAGCATTTCAATTACATATATAAGCCCGATGAACAGTATTATAAGCGGAGCGTCGAGCGCATATGCCAACGCGACAATCATTCCCCCGAGGAACAATGAACCCATATCGCCCATCATAACCTTTGAGGGGTGCTTATTCCATATAAGATAGCCCAAGCATCCGCCCGCGAGAGCCGAGGCGAGAACGCTTACGCCGAAAATTCCCTTTAAAAACGCATATACCGCGAAAGCAACTGCCGCAGTGGCGGTTACCGATGAGCACAGCCCGTCGACGCCGTCCGTAAAGTTAACCGCGTTAACGGTAGCATAGATGACCGCCAAACCGAAAATCCAGAAAAACCATTTCAAATCCACATTTCCCGCAAACGGAATATACATATAGGTATTGCCCGACATAAAAAGCGCGCCGAGATATGCAAGAATTACAAGCACCTGCGCTATTGACTTCTGCTTAACGGTAAGACCGAGGTTTCTTTTCTTGACAACCTTTATATAGTCATCCGCAAAGCCGATAAGCCCGAAGCCCAAAGCCATAAGGACGCCTGCAAAAATCTTTATCTTGATTGATTCCGCAACCATAATATCGCCGACGAGCAGATTGCCGCCCAATAGGTAATCCGTGAGAATTACCGCCGCAAACGAAACAACGGTGCTGATTATAAACATAAAACCGCCCATAACGGGAGTTCCCTGCTTTGATTTGTGCCAAGCGGGACCTATGTCAAGAATAGTCTGCCCGAAATTAAGCTTGCGAAGCCACGGAATTATCACAAAGCCCAAAAGCGCGGCTGTTGCAAAGCTGAGTACAGCCGCCGCCGTAATTGCCGCCCATGTTTTCATTTATTTTTCCACTCCTTATAGAGCATTTCAATTACTTCTTCCAGCTTCATTCCTCTGCTCGCTTTAAAAAGGACTGCGTCTCCCGACCTCAATTCCTTTAAAAGCTCAGTGAAAAGAGCTGATTTATCTGTAAAGTATTTTACTTTTACACCTTTAATTTTTGCTGATTCTGCTATGTTTTTCGCCTCATTACCGTAGCAGAACAATAAATCCGTATTCTTTTCGGCGGCATACTCCCCCACCTCTCGGTGAGCGTCGCTTGAATACTCTCCCAACTCCAGCATATCGCCCAAGACCGCAATTTTTCTGTCCGCTTTTACGGATGAGAGAGCGTTTAAAGCCGCCCTTTGCGAATCGGGGCTTGCGTTATAGCAGTCCTCGATCACCGTTATGCCGTTTATGGTTTTGATCCTCTGTCTCATACCCGACGGCTCATAGCGCGATAACGCCTCGGCAATTCTCTGCGGTTCCACAGAAAGCTCAAGACCTGCCGAAAAAGCCGCAATAGCGTCGTAAACATTGTGTATCCCGACAGTCGGAATCGTTACCTTTTGAGTTCCGCCCGAATAGCGCACCGCAAACTCCGTACAGCCGTCATTTTCTTTTATTTCAACGGCTCTTACATCTGCCTTTCCGTTATCTATACCGAAAAATACGATATTATAATCGTCGCGCTTGACGGTTTGCAATTTGTCATTATCACCGTTTAATATAAGCGTCGAGCCTTTTTTCATTCCGTCAAGAATTTCAAGCTTCGCTTTTAATATTCCGTCGCGTGAGCCTAAGTATTCAATGTGCGAAACGCCGATATTTGTTATTATTCCTATATCGGGCAGGCAAGCGCCCGAAAGCCTTGAAATTTCGCCGAAATTACTCATTCCCATTTCTATTACAGCCGCCTCGGTTGAGCCGTCAAGCGTAAAAAGAGTTTTCGGCATACCTATTTCATTGTTGAGATTCCCCTGCGTCTTAACCGTTCTGTATTTTGCCGAAACAACCGCATAAGTCATTTCTTTGGTCGTGGTTTTGCCGACGCTCCCCGTAAGACCGATTACCTTTAAGCCGCCGATAGATTTGCGGTAATTCTTTGCAAGGCGCAAAAACGCCTTTGATGTATCCTCAACATATATTACGGGTATTGAGCATTCAACCTTTTTATGGCACATAACCGCCGCCGCGCCGTTTTTTTGGACATCGGCAACAAAGTCGTGCGCGTCAAAGCGTTCGCCCTTAATTGCAACGAACAGCGTATTCTCTTTTATTTCACGGCTGTCAATGCTTATGTTATCGATAACAGCGTCCCCGCCCGACAGCGTGCCGCCGCTCCATTCGGCTATTCGGCTTAAAGAAAGTGGATTCATTTTATCGGTTACCCTTCAATATTTCGGCTACGACTTCCCTCTCGTCATAGTGTATTTTGCCCGTATTAAGGATTTGATAGGTTTCATGTCCCTTGCCGGCAAGCAAAACCACATCGCCCGCCTTTGCCGCCGACATAGCGTATTTAATCGCTTCGGTTCTGTTTTCAACGGTTACCGTCTGAGCCTTACAGTCGGTCATTCCCGTGAGAATATCCTTTATTATTGCAGACGGATTTTCGCTTCTCGGGTTATCGCTTGTAACAACCGCAACGTCGGATAAATCCCCGACTATCTTACCCATTTTAGGTCTTTTGGTTTTATCTCTGTCGCCGCCGCAGCCGAAAACGGTAATAATTCTGCCGTCGGTGGTTTCCCGTATGGAGGAAATAACATTTTCAAGCCCGTCGGGCGAATGTGCGTAATCTATCAAAACGGTATAATCCGTTCCCGTGGGGACAACCTCGACCCTGCCGGGAACGCCCTTTGAGAGCGACAGCGCTTTAATCACGCTTTCAAAATCCGCGCCCGCAGTGATTGCGCAAACCGCCGCGCCCATTGAATTATAAACCGTAAAACGCCCCGGAATCTTTATGTTGACCCTGCCTATACTGTCGGGAGTGAGCAATTCATACTGCACGCCGTCCGTGAAGCATTTGACATTTTTAGCGGTATAATCGCTGTCGGCGCGGTTGACCGAAAAGGTTATTACTCTGCACGGCAGATTTTCAACCATTTCAAACGCATAGCCGTCGTCCGCGTTAATTACAGCGGTATCACAGATCTCGAACAGCTTTCTTTTCGCCCGCGCATAATTTCGGAATGTGCCGTGATAATCGAGATGATCCTGCGTAAGATTTGTAAACAGCGCGATATTAAAGTGACAGCCGTCGACCCTGCCCTGAGCCAGCGCTTGTGAGGAAACCTCCATAACGCAGTATTCACAGCCGTTTTGCACCATTTCATAAAACAGCCGCTGTAAATCCTTACTGTCGGGTGTAGTCAGCGACGCGGTATATTCCTTATCGCCGTTACAGTTCTTTACCGTACCTATAAGTCCCGTTTTCACCCCTAAGGAATCAAAAATGTTCCTTATCAGAAACGCCGAGGTGGTTTTCCCGTTAGTTCCCGTAATGCCTATCAGCTTGAGCTTTTCGGCGGGATTTCCGTAAAACGCTGCGCAAATCCTTGAATATGCGTCGCGTGTATTTTCAACTATAATCTGGTTTTCAACGCCTGCGTCATGCTCGGTAATTACCGCCGCCGCGCCCGCCTTAACAGCGTCAGCCGCAACGCTGTGACCGTCAAATTTTGCGCCCTTTATGCACACGAAAACACAGCCCTTCGAGATTTCGGAGGATCTGTCGGTTACGTCGGTAATCTCTCTGTCCTCAAACGTGCTTTCGGTTTTAACGTTTTTTAAAAGCTCGGAAATTTTCAAAGTTTTACCTCCATAATTTTCTATCCGCTTTTCACACTCTCTTTATTTCAGGCAAGCCCGTTTAAGCGTCCTGAACATTTACGGTTGACTTAAAGTAAACCGTTATAACGCTTCCCGTTTCAGCCTCGCTGCCTGCCGCAATGCTCTGCTTATAGGACACAACCTCGGTCGAATTTGTTGTTCCCGAGAACCTTATGTTAAAGCCTGCGTTTACAGCCGCCTTGTTAGCCTCGGACATAGTCATATTTGAAAGGTCGGGAACGGTTGCCGTAACCTTAGCGGAGGCGTCGTCCGTATATATTACTATTACGCCGCCGCTGCGGATCTGCGAATTTGCCGCAGGCGTCTGCGAAACAACCGTATTTCCGCTTCCGACAACCTTAACGGTATACCCTGAAGCCGCCTGCTTCGCATCCGCCACGCTTTTCCCTGTAAGCGAAGGAGCTACCGAGGATATATTCTTCATTTCATCGTCCTCATACTGAGGCTCAACGTTAAGATATGTAAGCACCTTTTCAAGTATCTCGCCGGCAATGGGAGCGGCAACCACGCCGCCGCCATGCGCCCCCACAGGCTCGTCTATAGCGATAAGTATGGATATTTCAGGGCTGTCGGCAGGCGCAAAGCCTGCAAAAGAAGCAATATATGCCCCCTCGTTGCCGATTTTTTCCGAAGTACCCGTTTTGCCGGCAACGTGATAGCCTGCGACATACGCGTTTTTACCCGTTCCTACCGAAACGACCTGCTCCATCATTTCCGCGACGACAGACGCCGTCTTTTCGGATATAACCTGCCTTTTAACTACGGGTGTTGTTTTATCGATAACATTGCCCTCTGAGTCAAGTATGCTGTCAACCACATACGGCTGCATAAGCTTTCCGCCGTTGGCAATCGCCGAAATCGCCGTAATGACCTGAATAGGCGAAACCTGAAACGTCTGACCGAAGGAGCTCGACGAAAGCTCGGCAATACCCAGCGATTCAAGCGAATGATAGGTAACATCGGCAACGGGACTTGCCTCGGCAGGCAAATCTATGCCTGTCTTTTCGGTAAAGCCGAACGCTTCAAAGTATTTATAGAATTTTTCGGCGCCGAGCTTCTGACCGATTGTTATAAAGAACGGATTGCAGGAATTCATAAGCCCCTGAGTCAGGTTCTCGGTGCCGTGTCCGCCCGCCTTCCAGCACTTTTGGTAATGGTTTGCTACCTGAATGCCGCCTGTACAGGTATATGTGGTGTTAAGATCGACAACGCCTTCCTCAAGCGCCGCTGAAACGACCACCGTTTTAAAGACCGAGCCGGGCTCATAGGTGTCGCTTATGGTTCTGTTTCGCCACTGCGCAAACCTTGCGTTCTGCGTTGCCGTTGAGCGTTCCGTTTCGTCAAGAATCGCGGCAAGCTGATCCGCAACGGTCTGATTTGAAATTACATTCGGATTATTAAGGTCGAAATCGGGCTTCGAGGTCATACCGAGTATCGCGCCCGAATCTACGTCCATTATAATGCCGTAAGCGTATTTTGCGCCCGTGTCGGCAATAGCCTGATCAAGAGCCTGCTCAAGGTAGTACTGGATAACCTCGTCAATTGTCAGGACAAGGCTCGCACCCTGCTTTGCCTCGTAGGTCGTTTCATACTCGCTTGACATAACATTCTGACGGGCGTTCATAGCTGTAATTATTCTGCCCGAGGTGCCCGTAAGCTCCTCGTTGTATTTCATCTCTATACCCGCGTTGCCTTCATCGTCGGAGTTAACAAAGCCTATAATCGTCGAGGCAAACGAGGAATAAGGATAATACCTTTTTGTATCGGGATCTATGCCGACAATGCTCGTAAGCTTGTTTTCTTTTATAAAATCCTTTATCGTGTCCTTATCATTTTCCTCGACCTCGCCGGCGATTTTAACATAATTGCTGTCTCGGCTTGCCTTTTCGCTTATAATCGCCTCGTCTATCCCGAGGGTTTCGGACAGTATAGACACAACCTGCGCGCGCTGCGTATCATCCTGTATTTTTGAGGGAACAATATAAATGAGCCACGCGGAGGCGCTTTTTGCAAGCACGTTCATATTTGAATCGTAAATCGTACCTCTTTCGGCCGATACGGTCGTGTCCAGCAGCTGATTTTGCTCCGCTTTAAGCTTATATTCCTCCCCGTCAACAAGCGCCACTCTGACAAGGCTTCCGATACAAATGACAAACGCCGAAAAGAGTATGACGAGCGTTATTGCGGCCCGATAGCTTAACTGTTTAAATGACCTTGTTTTCATAAGCGCATACTCCTAAAAATACTGAAAAACCGATTTTTTGCTTTCATTATGATACAACAACGAGAGTTAAGAACTGAGATTAGGATAAATCCCCGTTTCGGTTTATCCCGACCGTCTAACCCTCGTTGTAATTTTATTTAATTATCTGCCGAGATATGCAAGTACTTTCATCTTTAAGGAATCGGCTTCACTGTCAAGCGTTTTGCCGCCCGAGAGCGTAACCTTATCCGTTCCCGAAAGGTCAATGTATTCTATCTGATAGCTTTCCATTTTAACCATACCGAGATTTGTTTCGGCGTACTGCTCGACATGTTCAAGGGATATCATTGAGTCAAGCTGCATATTCAGCCTTACGTTCTCGCTTTCCGCGGCGGAAATATTTGCCTGCGCCGCCGAGATCTCACGGTCAAGCTCGTCGACCTTAAGCCGTCCGTATAACAGACCCGCAAGCATTGAAAGCAAGAAAACGGAAATTGCTATTATCTTTGCGCTCCTAAGGGCTGTCGTCCTCATTTCTCTCTTTAGTTCTTTTTTTGATTTTTTCGGCTGTCTGATAAGCTCCATTCGGGGCTTTTGCTGTGCGCTCTGCTCACGCTTCGGAGCTGTTTCTATTTTTCTGGCAGCATTTTTTTCGTATGACGACTGTCTCGGTTCGAACATTGAAAAATCTATTCCGTCATACATATCATATTTTCCCGTCGCCATAAGCTCCCCTTTCCGTTAATTGCGGTGTTTAATCTTCTCTAAGCTTTTCTATTGACCTAAGTCTTGCGCTGTGCGAACGGGGGTTGTCCTTCAATTCCTCCTCGCCGGGCGCGGCGCCTTTAATTTTGATTTTGCCTCTCGGCGTTCTTCCGCATACGCAAACGGGAAATTCTTTCGGGCATATACAGCCTTGGGCAAATGAATTAAACCTCTGCTTAACCATTCTGTCCTCAAGCGAATGGAAGGTAATAATCGAAAGAATACCCCCGATGTTCAGGCACTCAAACATATCGTCAAGCGCCGTGTTAAGCTGCGTAAGCTCACCGTTTACCTCAATACGGAGCGCTTGAAACGTCCTTCTTGCAGGATGCTTATCGCGCATTGCTTTTTGAGGCATTGATTTTTTTATGATCTCATTAAGCTCAAAAGTAGTTTCTATTTCTTTTGTCTGCCTTGCCGAAACTATGTTGTTTGCAATACGGTTGGCGTATTTTTCCTCGCCGTATTCTCTTATAATCCTCGTAAGCTCTCCGACAGACAGCTCGTTTACCAAGTCCTTCGCGCTTCTGCCCGTTTTGCTCATCCGCATATCAAGCGGCGCGTCCTTACGGAACGAAAAGCCCCTTGAAGCATCGTCAAGCTGAAAAGAGCTTACGCCGAGGTCGGCAATAATCCCGTCAGCCTTTACGCCGCCAAGAATCTCTTTAATACGGTTATATGTGTCGTGGACTACCGTAACCTGAGATACGCCGTCAAAGCGTTCCTTTAAAACGGCTATCGCGTCAGGATCGCGGTCAATGGCTATGAGCCTGCCCGAAGTAAGTCTTTTTGCAATTTCGGCGGAGTGACCGCCGCCGCCCGCCGTGCAGTCAACATAAACTCCGTCGGGCTTAATTTCAAGCGACTTTATTGTCTCGTTAAATAAAACGGGAATATGAGAAAACTCCATATCTTCCCCTATCAGTTAATAACACTCGGGAAACGCTTGTAAGAATGTCTTACCTGTTCCATTTCAGCGTCGTACCTGTCGGCGTCCCAAATCTCAACTCTGGTTCCCACGCCGACAACGGCAACATCCTTTTTAAGCCCTGCGCCCTCGCAGAAGGAAGCTTTAATGGTGATTCTGCCCTGTTTGTCCGGCTCGACGGAAACGACATTTGAAAAGAAGAAACGCTGCCAATCGACGTCGCCGCTTTCTTCAACCTTTTGGCTTTTCTTTTCCCATTCTTCCTCACTGAGAACCGCTATGCACGGAAGGCTCTCATCATAATAAAGATAAAAGCTTTCACCCAAAACCGCTCTGAATTTTGCGGGAATAAACAGACGTTTTTTTGTGTCAAGCGTATGCCGATAGCTGTTTGAAAATGACATTTGTCTGTTACCCCCTTTTTAAAATTCATAATTTTTGAACAATACTGTGGGAAAATCCACCACTTTTATGAAAATTGAGTGTATTTTTCCACCACATTTGATATTATTATAATGTCAACCTTATAAAAAATCAAGTCTTTTTCAAAAGTTTTTACTTTTAAGAGGCAATTTTTTTGAGGTAAATTTTGACAAATTTTCCGTTTAGGTTTTGTGCATATTGCAAACAGTCAAAAAAGCGCGAAAAAAAAAGCAGGGAATGAAAAAACATTCCCTGTAAGCTTTAACTGTTAAATTGTTCCGTAAAAAAGCAATACCGAAAGATACTTTACCCGACGAGGAACTGCGAATCAATCACCTTTGAAACAAAATCGTTAATATAAGAAATACCAAAGCTCGGTTCATTAAGCCTTGACGCCTGCTTTTGCGCAAGCTCGTCCGAATACTGCGAAAGCCTGTATATCTGAACGTCGTGGCTGCCCCTTACATAGTGCGTGACGGTAGGTTCAAAGCGAACGCCGTCTATAGTGACCTCGCCCGTATTAAAGTCCTTGGTAACGCTGTAATATAACATTCCGCCGATAACCCTTGCGGGGGTATTCTGCTGTGAAATGAAGTTTCCGAGCGAATACGCGACAAGCGTCCTCGAGCCGTCCTCCCTGTCAATAAACTCAATAGGCTCAATAACATGCGGATGATGCCCGATAATCACATCGGCGCCCCAATCGGACATCTTCTTTGCGAGCGCCCTTTGCCCGTCAACGGGTACGGTAGTATATTCGTTTCCCCAATGAACATTAACGAGAACTATGTCGCACGCCTCCTTGGCGGCTTTTATCTTTCTTTCTATTGTCTCCTCATCGGCGGAGTAAACAATTTTAAGCTCACTGTCGGACGGAAGCGACAGCCCGTTGGTATATTGCGTAACACCGACAAGACCTATCTTCATCCCGTTTTTCTCTATGTATTCGACTTTATTTAAATCCTCCCCGTTCTTGTACGCCCCTGTTCTGACAGTGCCGTCAACACCGTCCCAAAAATCAATAGCCTCCGAAAGCCCCTTCGAGCCTTTATCGAGCATATGGTTGTTCGCCATATTTATAACATCAAAGCCGATTTTCGCTATCTCCTCGCCGACCTCGGCAGGAGAATTGAAAAGCGGATAGCCCGACGGCTCGTTGCTTTTTGAAATTACGGTCTCCTGATTTATTGTGGCTATGTCGGCGGACGCTATAACATCCGCAACATTTTCGTAGCAGTACGAAAAATCGTAACCGCTGCCGCCCGCCCTTTTTGCCGCCTGCTCGTATATTCCGTCGTGTATAAGATTGTCGCCGACAGAAACGAAATTCACCGTTACGGCAGGCTTTATTTCCTCAGTCTGCGTTTCAGGTACGGTTTCGCGGACCTCCGCAATTGCGGGGACGGAGCTTTCGCCCGTTTTATTGTAAACAAGCGCCGCCGCGCCGCTTATAAAAACGACGGCAAGTATAACCGACAGAAAAACCTTAACTGCTTTATTATTCATTCTCTCTCATCCAAAATTTATTTTTTACCGAACTTTTCGCTGTATCTTACGATAGCCGCGTCAATAATATCAACCGCGTTTAACACGCCTTTAGCCTCGTCAATTACGGTCTTTTTGTTCTCAAGCGTTTTGTAGACGGAAAAAAAGTGTATCATTTCGTCAAAAATATGCGACGGGAGCTGTGAAATATCCTTATAGCCGTTATATGTCGGGTCGTTAAAAGGAATTGCAATAATTTTATCGTCCGGCATATCGTTGTCAAGCATTGAAATAACGCCTATCGGATAGCAGGTAACAAGCGCCATAGGCTCAATCTGCTCAGAACAAAGCACCAAAACGTCAAGCGGGTCGTTATCCTCGGCATAAGTGCGCGGAATAAAGCCGTAATTCGCGGGATAATGCGTTGATGTGTACAGAACTCTGTCAAGATAGAGCATACCCGTCTGCTTATCAAGCTCGTATTTCATTTTACTTCCCTTGCTGATTTCAATTACCGCGTCAAAGGAATTTCTTGAAATTCTTGACGGATTGATGTCATGCCAAATATTCATCTTGATACTCCTTTATATTCTTCAATAAGCGAAGCCCTGACCCTCCAAAGCTCCTTTGATAAATCGACGTAATATTTATGCGGATTTTCAAATCTCTTAACCTCATCCCAAAGCGTGTCGATCTGCTCGGCGCAGTATTCGCGGATGCTTTCAAGGCTCGGTTCGTTGTAAACGCACTCGCCCTTTGAAAAAACGGGAACGAGAAGCGGACGCGCTACAAAGCTTTCAACATCCTTGCGTTTCCATGTATAATCGGGGTCGAACAAAGTATAGGGCTTGGTGTCGTCAACCGTTTCGCCCTCGAGCGTCAGAACATCCGCAATCGCTTTGCCCGAATTCATATCAAAAAGCCTATACAGCATTTTGGACGAGGGAATGGTGATTTTGCTTACATTCTCGGAAAGATTTATTTTAGGTACGATCTTACCTTCCTTTTCAACGGCGCAAAGCTTATAAACTCCGCTGAACAGCGGCGACGAAGCAGAGGTTATCAGCCTTTCGCCGGCTATAAAGCAATCCACCTTAGCGCCCTGCGAAACCATATCGCTGATAAGGTATTCGTCGAGCGAATTTGAAGCCATAATATCGCAGTCGGGAAAGCCCGCTTCGTCGAGCATTTTTCGCGCGCGCTTTGAAAGATAGGTAATATCGCCCGAGTCAATTCTGATTGAATTGGGACGCTTGCCCATGGGAACAAGCACGTCGTTAAACGCCCTTATTGCGTTCGGGACGCCCGATTTTACGGTATCGTAGGTGTCAACCACAACCGTACAGTCGTCGGGATAACGCTTTGCGTACTCGCAAAACGCCTCGTACTCGGAATCAAACATCTGCACCCAGCTGTGAATCATCGTATTGACGCTCGGGATACCGAACTCTCTGTCGGGAGTAAGCCCCGAGGTCACGGAACATCCGCCTATATAAGCCGCGCGCGCGCCCAGCACAGCCTGAGAAAAGCCCTGCGCCCTTCTCGTGCCGAACTCGGCAACGGCAGTTCCATGAGCGGCTCTTACAAGTCTGTTCGCTTTTGTGGCAATAAGGCTTTGCTGATTTATAAACATCAAAAGAGCGGTTTCAATCAGCTGAGCCTGAACAACAGGACCTCTTACCTTAACGATCGGCTCATTCGGAAAAATCGGAGTCCCCTCGGGAACTGCCCAAACATCGCAGGTGAATTTAAAGCTCCTTAAATACTCCAAAAAGTTTTCGCTTGCGCCCTTTTTTCTGAGAAATTCAATATCCCCATCGGAAAAGCTTATGTTTTTAAGGTAATCAATAACCTGCGAAAGCCCTGCCATAATTGCAAAGCCGCCCCTGTCGGGTACCTTTCTGAAAAAAAGGTCAAAATATGCAACCGTGTCCCTCACCGAGCTGTTATAATAACCGTCGGCAACGGATATTTCATAATACTCGGTAAGCATTGAATAACCATTATCATTATTATATATGCTCACATTTTCACCTCATTTTACGGTAAAATCCATTCTTCCCCGACGGCTTACCCGAAAACAGAGCCGAACGGATAAAATATATACCGCATTAAAATTATTTTAACATAATATTTTCATATTAGCAAACAATTATTGCATTTAAAGCAAGTATGTTTTATAATATTTTATAAATATTTTTTAAGAGGCGACATTATGGATTCATTAAAAGATTTAATTCTTACACGTCAGGCTTGCCGAAACTACAACGGAAAGCCCGTAGAAAAGGAAAAGCTTGAAGCGCTTGCGGACGCTGTGCGCCTTTCGCCGTCAGCGTGCAACTCTCAGCCGTGGAGGCTTATTGTGGTAAGCGGCGAAAAAACAAGGCTTGTAAAAGACAGCGTTCAAAAAGAGGGACGCAACGGCTTTACGGAAAGCTGCCCCGCATTTGCGATTTTAGTTGAGGAAAAGGCGAAGCTCCTGCCTGCAATCGCCGACAGAATACCCGATCAAACCTTTGCTCAGATGGATATAGGTATTGCCGCCGCGCATTATGTCCTTATGGCGTCCGATTTGGGGCTTTCGACCTGCATAATCGGCTGGATGGACGAGGAAAAGCTCAAAAAGGATTTCAATATCGGTGAAAACGAAAAGCTCCGTCTTGTAATCGCAACGGGATATGCCTCCGAGGATGATAAAATCCGCCCTAAAAAGCGCAGGGAATTAAACGAGATCGCGGAATTTATTGAATGACGCTATGTTGCATTTTGCCCTATGTAAAGGTTATCGGGGATAGCGGTAGCAGCATATTTTCAGCGATATACAAAAAGCAGGCGCACACATAAATATCGGTGTGCCTGCTTTTTTGTTTTGAACAGCATTACCGAGCCATTCTTCATCCCACGGGTTTTTCAGTCGCCGTTGAAATCGAAAAAGCCGCCGAAGAAATCATCGAAGAATCCCATACTCAACCCTCATTACTGTATTTTTGATTCCCAAAAATTCAATTTACATAACTAACAGCAGCGTTCCTGCGCCGATTAAGGCACAGCCTATGAGGGACTTCGGCGTGAATTTCTCATGCAGGAAAAGAAACGCCAATACCAATGTTATCACAACGCTCAGCTTATCGATCGGTACGACCTTCGAGGCTTCTCCTATCTGCAACGCCTTATAGTAACAAAGCCATGAAGCGCCGGTAGCAAGACCGGACAATATTAAAAATATCCAACTCTTTCGGCTGATCTCCGTGATACCGTTTTGCGTATTGGTCAGAAATACCATGCCCCAAGCCATCGCCAGCACGACCACCGTTCTTATGGCGGTAGCCAGATTTGAGTTTACGCCCTCAATGCCGATCTTTGCCAATATGGAGGTCAGCGCCGCAAAAATTGCAGACAGCAGAGCAAAAATCATCCACACACCGTGTCACCTCACATACATGAAATTCCGATTTTACATATCTTCGTCGTATTCCGCCATTTCATCGACCCATACGGGATCGCCTTTGACTTTTGAAAATTCCGCATGACAGCTTGGGCAGAATGCTTCACGATGCTGAAACACAGCACCGCAGTTGGAACACTTATATGTAACCGATCCCCACAGATGCTCCTGCTTCTTTAAGACGGCGGTTGGATTTCTTTTTCCCTGATCGTTTCGTTTCAATATTTTACACTCCATAGAAGCAGGATATTGTTCCGTCAATTTCATATCGGATCGTCCTACGTAATGTTGGCGTAGGTACTGCCGTTCCTCTTTGCTCGTAACCACGATTGCTTCGCCGCTTGCGGTTTTTACCTTTTTGACGGAAATATCAAGCGGCATCCGCATATCGACTCCTTTGAACGGTTTCCGCTCACTTCGATTTGCCTTACGGATGATGAATTTGGTTTTATCAAGCGGGTACGGCACATCTTTTTCCTTGTAGCGCTCAACAGAGGCCGCAATGGCGGCCTTTTCTCCCTCCGGAGTCGGCACGATCACAATGCTATTGATGCGGATCGAGCCATCGTCCGTGCGATAGAAATACGGATGTTTCCCGCCGGGGAAGCGCACGCTCACATAGATATATTTTTTCCCGAACATTGCCATTGCTCCTTATATAAATATCATGCAGGAATCATCTAAAAATGAGGTGTTTATAAGGCTTTGGAGGGAAAGCAAAATTACTGTCAATCTGTAAAAATCAGATTAAACGCAATGAATTTCTGAAATTTCCCTCCGTAAATCAAAATTTACCTCCGCAAAAATCCGACCGCAGGAAAACAGAAAAACCCTTGCAAGCGGCTACCTGCAAGGGTTAGTTGGTTGCGGGGGAAGGACTTGAACCTACGACCTCCGGGTTATGAGCCCGACGAGCTACCAACTGCTCTACCCCGCGGTATTTAATTGTCTGCTCCCTCAGTGCTAAAATATAATACTACAAAAGCAGTCTGTTGTCAATACATATTTTCTACATTTTTTCATTATGAAATTTTGCGTTATAAAATGATATGGTTCGATAAAAAAAGAAGTACCTTCAAAATACGGCGGAATGAATTATCAACAGAAACAATACCAAAGGAAGAAGGAACTTCTCATAAACATTTTAACACAAGAAGCAAAATAAAACCGCGGCGCTCCCTTGAAGAAAGCGCCGCGCCGTATAAGAAATAAATTATTTTTCCGCAGTCTCTTTGCCCGCTCTTCTCTTTTGAAGCTCAGCCGAAATCTGCTGTTTCTTTTCACCGGCAATGTCGTACTTGAACATAGGAATGATCGAAAGCAAAGCAAGAATCCCAGGGAGAGCCGTGTAAGCGAAAAAGATAATATCCTTAGTGCTGTCGGTAAAGCTGCCCGTGTCGAGAGCCTCATAATAACCCGAAGCCGAAACAAACACAAGGCCTACCGCCGTGCCGAGAGCAAGGCAAACCTTAATCGTAAGCGTAAGAATTGAGTACGCCGCGCCCTCTGTTCTCTTGCCTGTTTCATATTCGTAGTAGTCCACCGCATCCGCCGTCATAATCATCGGCATGAGCGTAACCGCGCCGAACTGGAGACCGATAAGGAAAAGTGAAGCGTAGAAAAGAACCGTCAAAACAATGTTTTCGGGATTTCGGAACCAAAAATGTCCGACGGCAAACGAAAGTATTGAAGCGGCAAAGCCGTAAACCGAAAGAATGATATAAGTTTTCTTTTCGTTAAACTTTTTAATAAGCATCGGGCAAAGCGCCATTGAAATCATCGAGCCTACCGCAGTAACAATTCCGAGGACCGCGACCAGATTCTGCGAGCCTAAAATAACGGTTGCCGCCTGAACCTGAATCCCCATAGCCATCTGTCTGCCGAAGCCGAGAAAATATGAAACTATTACGAGCATAAGCGGTTTATTGTCTTTTAACGCGCGGAGCATATCCTTCGCCGACGTCTTTTCATTTGAATCGACCTTAACCCTCTCTTTGTTGATAAGAGGAATGAGCGCGAAAAGAATACAGCCCAAAACCGCCGTAAGTATCGCCGTACCGAGATATTCCGAAGCAATCATCGGGGTGTCCGTTTCGCCGTTTTTAACAATTACTCTTGAGCCGCCGGGGATTATAAGGCAGACAATCGGAACAATTACGACGCACGCCGAAAAGCCGATCTGCTTAAAGGTGTTTGAAATTGAAACCACATTAGTCCTCTCGGTCGGATCCGGAGTGAGCGCCGAAGCTATGCCCTGAGACGGAACATCGCCCATAGTCATGGCTATACTCCAAATAAGGTATGTAATGAAAATCCAGACATACAGCCCGAAGCCCTCGAACGGAACCTTCAAAAATACAACCGCCGTAAAGATAAGAAGCGGAGCGAGCGAATAAATAATCATTGATTTAAACTTACCGTGCTTTGATTTTGAGCGGTCAACCATATTGCCGACAATCGGGTCTGCCGCAGCGGATACGATTTTCGCGATCAAAATAAGAATTGCTACAACGCTTACGTTCGCGCCGAGAACCGAGCCGTCAAACTCCGCCTGATATGAATTTAAAAGACCGACAATCGCCTGAAAGCCGAAAAGCCCGAGAGAATATGCGGCAATCTCTTTAAAACTCATATACTTTTTATTCTTTGCCTTTTCGCTCAAAGAAATCATCCCCTAAAAAAGATTTAACATTTTTATAATAATTGATTTACCGCCTTACGTCAATAAATTTCGTAAAAAAATCAATTTTTATTCTACGTTTTAAACGGATGTGAGCCGTTTTAAAAATATCACGGATATATCGGTTACAGACGGCAGCTTTACCGTAAGCACCGTAAGTGTCCGCCGTATTCCCGCCCCGAATATCATCTGCCCAAATCCCGCATTTGCCATACCTGTTCTTACTTGAGGGAATTCTCTGATTTGTCTCACCTTTTTTCTCTTGCGGCAATAGATGCCTATGAAAGTATAACCTGTAAAAAGCGTTTTGGGCTGTTTGACGCACGGGCTAACCGTTTTAAATCGGGGCGACGCTTCGCTTTGCTTGCAATGAGCGAAGCTCGCGACGGATTGCAAGCAACGTAGGGAGCGTTAGCTCTTCGGGGGTTCGGTGAGAGACTATCTCTCACTGAAATTCTGAAATGTCCCCCGTCACTAAGGCGGGAGACATCTGCGTTTAGGTTATAATTATGTTTATTTTATCTTTATCTAAAGGATATTTTTCATTCAGCTCTTTTGCCTGCTTCTGACAGGAACGCATAGACGGGTAACCTTTCATATAATATCTGTCAATATATTCAACCGTATAATATTCTTTCGCGTCACTGTTCAAAAATTTCAAATCGCAATTCGGCGATTTTGTAACAGCTTTCATCGAATAATTTTCAAAATCCTCTGTCAATACATCCGCCGAAAGATTGTTTTCGTCTGCAATCAGCTTGAAAAATTCATCCTGCAAGCCAACATATGTATCATAGAAGTTATGGAAAAATTCCATATATCCGACTGTATTATTGGAAAAATGAATATCGAGATCGGCTTCGTATAACCTCATTAAATAACAGACGTCCTGAAGTGTTGCGTCACCTTTATTGACCTGCCTTGCAAGGTTACGGTAAAACAGCTTTGTAAGCGTCATAAGAGCGTCCTCTTTAAGGGTTAAGCGAAGTACGCTTTGCTCACCGGCACTTTCATCGGATAAATCCGTGTTATACGCTTCATTGTACCAATCATAAAAATCATCCTTTGACTTTTGAATAATTTCAATACTGTACATCATTTTTATAACTTCTCTTTTTTCGGCTTCGTCGGTTACATCAAGCGTTTCAAAGAATTTTTCCAAATCTCTCTGAAAGCAGATTTTTTCAACTTGAACATATTTATTATCAGAGTTAAGGTTTGTAACTATATTAAGACTGTGAATATAACCGATCATATTTTTATAGGTTGAGTATCTCACATCAAGATATTGACTCATATTCATTTCGGCAGACCCTTCAAGTAACCAATACCACGAAAGCGGATTAACCTCAAGACTGTCATAAGTGTGAGTTATTCCCATTCTGTCCTCGTCGGATTTTTTAATATCATCACAGGCAAACTGAAAAGCGTGCATCATCTCATGATAAAAGGTAGTCTGATTTATATCATCGGTATCCATGGCAAAAGCGCCTGCTTCCATATTTTTGTAATTAAGATAAAAACGGTTTTCCATATCAAAGCCGCCAAAATCAAACGCACCTGATTTTTGTATGATTCTAATATTATACAAATAACAGCAAGCCATATCCAAATCCACAGTCGGATCCTTTTCGGCAATAGCAGGCAAGGCTTCGCAAAATTGCTCGCATATCTCTTTAAGTTCCTTGTTTGAGTATTCCTTATAAAAGCTTCCTAAATTATCCTTTTCTTTTTCTTGCAAAAAAGCTTCGTTATTTTTCTTGACGATTTCATAAAAATAATCAGCGTCAAATTCACCGTTCAACCGAATGTCGTGCGAATGTTTCGTAACAGAATTTTGAGTATTATTGTTATATTCCGCTAAAGCGGCATCAATGTTATAGCCCTCTTCATAATCGTAATCAACCGCTATGTTTGAAATGTATTTCTCAAATTCACCGAGTTTCTTATCACCCAGTTTAATCGGGATCGGCGTTGTATCAATATCAACCGCGTCATCTTCTCCGGATGGAATAGTGTCTTGAATAAGCTGTTCATAAACAGAAGTCGTGGTTTCCTCTGTGTGTTCGTTTGAATCACCTGACGATTTACCGCTGCTGACAGACATCACAATAACAAAGATAAAAAATACTGTCACAACAAAACCGATAGACGCAGCTGTGCCTATGAGCGCCCTTTGCCATTTTTTTAATTTTTTTTCGGATTTTTCATTTTCCATTGATTACGCCCTCTTAATTTCATATGATATTATTTTACCGCGCGCATAATTATTGCATACAGTCATTCTAATTTCAATATTCTGTCAGCGTACTCTTGTAAAAAACACTTAAAAAAATGAAAAAGTCGAATAAAAAAATAACTGAGGGAGTGAAAAACATAGCTTCGCAGGGCGCGGCATCCCTAACGCGCCGTTTTTTATTCTCTTTTTGAAGGTGTACATCTTTTCAGTCTCTCTTGTGTAAAGTAATTTTTCAATTTAAACCTTTTCCGCTCCCTCGGTGAGGGAGCTGGCGAATGAAGCGAGACTGAGGGATTGTAAATAAAATCAAAAAGCGAATTTTATTTTTTCCTAACATGTCAATCCCTCCACCGCCGAACGGCGGTCCCCCTCCCTTTACACAAGGGAGGCTTAGAATGAATGAGGATTGTAGATAAAATAAAAAAACGGCGCGTTAGGGACGCCGCGCCATATGCACAATTTGAAAGCGGCAAAAGACGGAACAGGCGAAAATTCGTCTGTCCCGTCGGTTACAGAATTATTTTTTTGATGCGGACAGCCGCAAGAGCTGTCCCTGCGGGTCGGCAAAATATTTTGATTTTACGCCACGCCGTACCAGCCGACGCCTTCATATCTCCAGCCGTAGGAAACAAGGCGGTCGTTCTCGGTCTTGCTTGCTGTGTAGTTGTGGTTGTTCGCAAAGGCGTTCGGGTTATACTGTCTGTAAATCGGTACACCCTGCGCGTCGTCCGAATTCCAGCCGATACCCTCATAATTCCAGCCGAGTTTAACAAGCCTGTCTCTTTCGGTCACGCTTGCAGTGTAATGATGTTCGCCGCCGTTCTTGTTGTACAGTCTGTAAACGGGCGTTGAGGATTTCGAGGGCGCATACCAGCCTATGCCTTCATAATTCCAGCCAAGCGAAACAAGATTGTCTTTCTCGCCTGTGTTCGACGTATAGAAATGCTCGCCCGAATTGGGATTGTAAAGACGGTACATATATGCAGTATATGCAGTGTCCGAATTAGGATTGCTCTCAATAAACCGTAATCCGTTATTTTCCGCGTAAGCCTCAGCAGCGCTGCCCGCACAGCCGATTATCAGAAAGTCCGAATTTTTTATCTCCTGAAGCTTGAAATCGGACGAATAACTCCACGAATACGCAAAAGCTCTTTCGCCGATTTCGGTAACGGTTTCGGGTACGGTAATACTTTTCAGCGAATCACAGCCGTAAAAAGATTTTTCTCCGATTTTTTCAAGCCCGTTCGGGAGATCAACGCCGGAAAGCGAATAACAGTCGCTGAAAGCGCTTGCGCCGATGCTCTTAACCGTATCGGGCAGAACCACTTTGCTTATGTACCCTCCTTTTGCAAACGCGTTATCTCCGATGGCAACCACGGTACATTCGCCTAAGACTTCGGGAATGCTTACTACCGAATCTAAGCCCTTGTATCCCGTGATAATGCAGGTATTTTTACTCGTATAAGCAGTATATGAAAAATCCCCTTCAACCTCCTCGGCAAATGAAGGAAAGCTTAGAATTGAAAGCCATGATAAAGCCGTTATTAACGACATCAAAACCGATAAAACCTTTTTCACAGCTTTTATTCCCCTTTTTCCTATTTTTTATAAAAGAAACAAATATAATACGACACAATAATACTAAAGATATTACAGAGTGTCAACCCGAGTGTATAATTTAACACATAAGTATAGAAAAGAATACGGCAAAAATACGGCAAAACCGCCCCGACTTGAAGCCGAGACGGTTTTTAAACCTTAATCAAACGTCTGATTCAGATTGATTTAAGAAGATTGGGAAGCTTGGAGAGCGCCTTTGGAATACCGCCCAAAATCTTATTTATGCCTACGAACGTCGATTCGCCGTCGTTAAGGATTTTAAGAAGCCCGTCAAGCATTTTCGGCGACATAACGCCCATGCTCATCGCCATAAAGTTACGGACGGGAATCTGTGTTGCCATAGCCGCAAGCATTTTACCGTCACCGTTGGCGTCGGAGCCGTTCTTTGACATAATCTTAATAATAAGCCTGTTAATTCTGCCGCCCCATTTTGTATGCGAAGCGTCGTCAAGGCAGCAGTATTTGTCGATTTTCTTTGTCAAGTCTCTTTCGGGGCTTGGAAGCTCGCCGTAAACGCATGCAAAATCCTCTCTTGTAACAGCGGCGACATTGTTATAATAATTAGGCGCCGTTTTGCTGTAATCGGGAATTTCACATTCAACGGAGGACCGGATTTTAATTGTGTCCGAAAGCTTAATATCACGGCTGGAAGAACCGACTAAGATTTCAAAGTCGCCGCTTTCAACACACCAATCGCTGATATTCACATTATAGAATGCAAACGCTCGCTTACCGAGTATGAGTTTAACCTCTTTTTCCTCTCCGGGTTCAAGATAAACCTTCTTGAACGCACGAAGCTCTTTTTCGGGACGGAAAACGGTTGATTCCTTATCGGCAACATAAAGCTCGGCAATCTCCGCGCCCGCAACGCTGCCCGTATTCTTAATCTTAAACGACACCTTTAATTCGTCGGTATCCTTCATAAGAGCCGCTGAAAGTTTAAGGTCGCTGTATTCAAAGGTGGTGTAAGACAGACCGTAGCCGAACGGGAAAGCAACGTCCTTTTTTGCCTTGTCATAAAATCTGTATCCTATATAAACGGACTCCCTGTGCTCGCTCGTTACAGGTCCGCCGGGATAGTTCCCGTAGGTCGGATTATCCTCAAAGCTGAGCGGATAAGTTTCTGTCGTTTTACCCGATGGGTTGACCTTGCCCGTAAGGATATTCGCAACGGCAATGCCGCTTGCCTGACCGCCGAGACCCGAGTTGAGAAGCGCCTTAACCTCGCCGAGCCACGGCATACGGATTACGGAACCGCCCGCAAGAACAACCACCGTGTTCGGGTTTGCCTTTGCGACCTCAGAAATCAGCGAATTGTGGCTCTTGGGCATTTCAATGTTGATTCTGTCATAGCCTTCGCCCTCAAAGTCCTCTGTAAGACCTGCGAAAACAACGGCGACGTCTGCGTTCTTTGCCGCTTCGACAGCCTGCTTGAACATCATTTCATTAACCTCGTCCTTGGATTTTTCATACCCTTGGGCGTAAGTCATTTCAACACCTAACTTTTCAAGCTCCTCATAAGCGTTTGATATCTTAGTCGGGTTAATAACCGACGAGCCTGCGCCTTGAAAACGCGGCGCTTTTGCCATCTCTCCGATAACAGCAATCTTCTGTCCCTTTTTCAGGGGAAGAACGTTATCGTCATTTTTAAGAAGCTGCATTGAGCCTTCGGCAACCTTTGCCGCAAGCCGGTGATGCGCCTCGACGTCGTATGTAAATTCCTTTTCGAGCGCGGGCTTTGATTTTAAAATAAGGTCAACAACATTATCGACCCTCTTGTCAAGAATTGCCTCGTCAAGCTCGCCCGATTTCACCGCCTCAATAATAAGATTTGTGTTATAATCGCCGCTTGACGGCATTTCAAGGTCGGTTCCGTTTTTAAGACCGGGGATGCGGTCAACCGAAGAGCCCCAATCGGTTACGAACAACCCCTCAAAGCCCCATTCGCCTCTTGCAACCTTTTCCTGAAGCCATTCGTTTTCAGAGGAATAAACGCCGTTAATCCTGTTATAGGAGTTCATAATAGTCCACGGCTGAGCCTCTTTAACGGCAATTTCAAACGCGGTAAGATAAGTTTCTCTGAGCGCCCTCTCGTCGATTATTTCGTTAACCACCATACGGTAAGCCTCTTGGCTGTTGGCGGCGAAATGCTTAAGAGATGTGCCTATACCCTTGGACTGAACGCCCTTGATAAGCCCCGCCGAGCAAAGACCCGCAAGAAGCGGATCCTCCGAAAAATACTCAAAGTTTCTGCCGCAGGTGGGCGAACGCTTGATATTTGTACCCGGACCGAGAATTACGGAAACATCGTGCTGTATACATTCCTCGGCAAGCGCCTCGCCCTGCTTATAAAGCAGTTCCGGATCCCAGGAACAGCCTGAGGTTGCGGCAGGCGGGAAGCAGGTCGCAGGATATGAATTGCTCAAATCGACCGCGCTCTTATCCTTTTTATTGGGATTGGCTTTGCGAAGCCCGTGAGGCCCGTCTGTAATGTTTATTTTCGGAAGCCCCAATTCGGGCGCTTCCTCAAGGTGCCAATAGTCGTAGCCCGACACAAAAGCAGCCTTCTGCTCAAGCGTCATCTTGCTGACAATATCGGAATGCTTCATTGTCTTTTCCCCTTTTTCGGTGTAAATTTTGGTTTTAATTTCCCTTCCAATAAATAATAAGATTAAAATGAATTTTTTTATATAATTTTTCTTAAATTTTTATCATTTTTCCGTTGCTTTTTATAAAAAATAATAGTATATTTTAAATGGGAGATGATTTTTTGAAAAGCAACGCGCTTGAAAGTATTGAAATTCTCAAAAGCAACAGCTTATTTGACGAACGCGAAAGCGGCGAAACCCATACAAAATACGAAACTGAAACCGTGTTTTTTTCTTTCATTAAAAACGGCGATGTAAACGCCGTACAAAACGCCTTGGAAACGTTATTAAGCGAAAAAATCACAGCGGGCAGGCTCTCCGAAAACAGTCTTCGTCAGATGCAGTATTGGGCGGTATGCTGTGTTACGCTTGCAACGCGATACGCCATACAGGGCGGGCTTGACGAAACAGAGGCGTTTAATTTTTCCGACGAGTGCATACAAAAAATCGACCTTATGGCGAAGGAGTCGGAAATAATCGGCTTTTTAAGGGACAAAAGCGTTGAAATTACAAGACTTGTTTCAAAAAGCAAGATCAATGCAAACTGCCCGTATTCGATAAGAAAGTGCGTTCATTACATAAATACCAATCTTCACAGCAAGCTGTCCGTCGAGACGCTTGCAAAGGAATGCTCGCTGTCAGCCGACTACCTTTCGGCGCTGTTTAAAAAAAGTATGGGAGTGACCATTTCGCGGCATATAAAGAAAAAGCGGCTTGAAGCCGCGCGCAGTATGCTCAACGGCAAAACGAGCTGCTCCGAGGTTGCCTATTACTTAGGTTTCTGCTCCGAAAGCTATTTTATTAAGTGCTTTAAAGAGGAATACGGTATAACGCCGTCCAAGTATGCCGCTTCGCTTAATTTTTAATAAAGAATATCCATATATTTACAGCCCTGCGTGTTCGGGAAAATAAGACAGGTTGAGCAAAAGTTCAACCTGTCTTTTTGCATATTACGTTCAGATAATTATATTTGAGTTATTAAAGGCTGAATTTGTTTCCCTTTAAGCGCAAACTCGACAGCTTCGGGTATTTTCGTAAAATCCGCCACGATGGAATTCGGCTTCTTTTCGCAGTCATCCTGACGCATCGGAACAAAAAACAAATTCTTTGAATTCAAAAGCGTTCCTATGTTCTTCGCCGACGCTCCTAGCGCGTCGTTTGTCGAAACGGCGATGACTACGGGTCGCTCGTTTCTCAGATGCGCCTTTATCGCAAGCGTTACAGACGTATCCGTTATGCCGTTTGCCGTTTTTCCGAGCGTATTGCCCGTGCAGGGCGCTACGACAAGAATATCAAGCAGCTTTTTAGGTCCTATCGGCTCGGCGGCAAAAATCGTGTGGATAATTTCCTCCTTACCCGAAAGTTCCCTTATTTTATCGTTAAAATCCGACGCTTTGCCGAATCTTGTATCCGTTTTATACGCCGCGGGCGACATTATAGGAATAACATTATATCCCTTTTCTTTAAGTATACCGATTTCGGGAATAACCCTTGAAAAGGTGCAGAACGAACCGCACACTGCAAATCCTAAATTTAGCAATTAACCTACCTCCCTTACAAAAGACTTTCGACCTTCTCGCCTATTATAATTCCCGCCCTTTCGGGGCTGTATTTTCCGGGCAGCGACAAAGCTCTGACCGCATTTATGCCGTATTCTTTTGCAAGCTCAATATCAACCCCGTAAGGATAAGAAGCAATATCAAAGATATATGCGCCCGAGTTTAACGAATATAATATTTTCTCATCAAGAATTAAGGCAGGAACGGTATTGATTATAACGTCTGTTTTCGGTGTTTCTTCTGTAAAGTTTTTTAACTTTACACACTTGTAATTCCTTGATTTTGCGTCATTTAAAGCCTCATCGCTTCTGGCGGCAACATAGAAATCGCAATTCATGCCGTAAAGCATTTCCGAAATGGCTTTTGCCGTTCTGCCGAAGCCCGTTACGGCAATTTTCGCGTTTAAAATATCGACGCCGTTTTCCTTCAGAACATCCGCAAGACATTCCGCAGTAATAACCGCATTTTTAAGGATTATATCTTCATCATAGTAATCATACGCTTTGATTCCTTTTTCCGACATTTTTACCTTTAACCCGTCACTCATCATTCCGCCGAATACCCTATCCCCCGCTTCAAGACGCTGTAACAGCCCGTCAAGATATATGGGCTCGTTTTCTCTGCCGTAAATATTTACGGTTTTACCGTCGCGGCTGACGGGAAGAGGCAGAATTACCGCCGACGGTTTTTTTAAAATTTCCTCTTTGAACAGCGCAGGGTCTTTCTCGTAAACACAGGTTGTATATCCTCTGCCGTTCAGGTATTTCTCTATATAATCACGGCGCTTGTCACCGCCGACCAGCAACAGCTTGTTGGTTTTCATATGCTTACCTCCGCCTTAATTCTACACACCATACTATGAATAAAAAACTTTTATTGTGATAAATAAAAAAATAGGTTTAAATTTTCCGAAATATGCAATATAATATATGTAATATTGTATACGACACTGAAAGGCGAAATTATATGAAAGATATTGACACGCTTTTAAAAGAAGTAAAAAGAATACATTTTATAGGTATAGGCGGAAGCGGTATGTGTCCGCTTGCCGAAATTCTGCACAGCGAGGGCTACGAGCTTTCGGGCTCCGATAACAACGAAAGCGACACGCTTCAGAGAATCCGCAACCTCGGTATTCCCGTCGCAATGGGGCAGAAGGCGGAAAACATAAAGGGCGCAGAAATGATTGTCTACACCGCGGCTCTTTTAAACGATAACCCTGAGCTTGTCGCCGCGAAAGAAAGCGGCATACCAACCTTTGAGCGTTCAAAGCTTTTCGGCGCAATTTCAAGAATGTACAAAAACTGTATCGGCGTTTGCGGCACTCACGGCAAAACGACAACGACCTCTATGCTTACGCAGATTATGCTTGAGGCGGGCTTGGACCCGTCCGCCGTAATCGGCGGCAAATTACCGCTTATAAACTCCAACGGCAGGGTCGGCAAAACCGAAAATTTTGTATGCGAGGCATGTGAATTTGCGGACACCTTTCTTGACCTATCCCCTGATGTTGCGGTCATTCTTAACATTGACGAGGATCATCTCGATTATTTCAAAACGCTCGAAAACCTTATAAGGAGCTTTACCGAATTTGCGTCAATGGCCTCAAAAGCCGTAATTTATAACGGCGACGACAAAAACACGCTTACCGCAATCGAGAACGCCGATTTGAACGGCAAAAAGACCGTTACCTTCGGTTACAGCGAGCAAAACGATTATTATCCCGAGGATATTGAAGCTGTCGGGGGCGCGTTTTACAAATTCACCGTTATGCATAAAAAAGAGGCTCTCGGAACAATTACGCTTAAAGTACCCGGGCTTCACAATATATTGAACGCCCTTGCGGCTGTTGCGGCGGCAATAAATTCGGGCGCGGACTTTAAAAAATGCAAATCGGGGCTTGAAGCATTCGGCGGCGCGGGCAGACGTTTTGAAATGCTCGGCACATACAAGGGAATTACCTTCTTTGACGACTACGCTCATCACCCTGCGGAGCTTCGGGTTACGCTTGAAGCGGCAATGAAATTGCGCCGCAACAGAGTTTGGGCGGTATTTCAGCCGTTTACCTACTCAAGAACCTATATGCTTATGGATGATTTTGCCGAGGTTCTTAAAATTCCCGACCGATGCGTTATGACCGAGATTATGGGCTCGAGGGAAAGAAATACCTACGGCGTATACACCTCTCAGCTTGCCGAAAAGATACCCGACAGCGTATGGTTCAACACCTTTGACGAGGTTGCGGACTATGTGCTTAAAAACGCAGAGGAAGGCGACATTGTTTTGACGCTCGGCTGCGGCGATATTTACAAAGCGGCAAAAATTATGATAAAAAAGCTGTCGGAATAAAAATAATCTCGGCGGCTTCCCCGTAACGCCCTATCGGCTTACAAGGGCTTTGCGAAAAAAATTAAGGAGATACATATGGAAGAAAACAGCGATTTTGTAAGGAAAGAGGATTATCAAGAGCCTTGCTGTCCGCTTAATATGCGCTCGTCTGCTTCGCCTGTCCCGATCGGCAGGGTTATTGAAAAGCTTGATGAATTTTTAAGCCGAAACGACTACGAAAGCGGTCAAAGGCTCTTAAAATACTGGTATGATGAAGCGGTTGCGGCGGGAGATTTGCGCGGAAGGCTCTCCGTATTAAACGAGCAGGTTGGTATATACCGCAAAACAGGCAAAGAAAAAGAATGTCTTTCGGCAATAGATGAAGTTTTATCTCTCTGCGAAAACGGCGAATTTTCGGGCACTGTTACCGTCGGAACGACTTATCTCAACTGCGCTACCGGCTTCTGCGCCTTTAAGCGGTTTGAAAAGGCTTTGCCGCTTTATGAAAGCGCCGCTGAAATTTATGAAGAAAAGCTCAGCGGAAACGACGCGAGGCTCGCGGGTCTTTATAACAATTTCGGCATTTGCCTTATGTCGCTGAAAAAATTCAGCGAAGCCGGTGAGCTTTTTAACAAAGCGCTTAAAATTATGTCAGGCGTTGAAAACGGTCAGCCCGAGGAAGCTGTTACCTACTGCAACATGGCGGATTTGGTATGCGCGGAAAAGGGCGCTGAGGACGGCGAGGAGGAAATTCGGGAATACCTCGAAAAGGCGATGTCGCTTCTCAATACCGAAACGCTCCCGAGGGACGGCAATTATGCCTTTGTCTGCGAAAAATGCGCAGGGACATTCGGGTATTACGGCTGCTTCTTATATGAACGGGAATTATCAAAACGTGCGAGGGAGATTTATGAACGGACTTGAACTTTCAAAGGGATATTTTGAGGAATACGGCAAACCTATGCTTGAAAGTGATTTTTCGGAGGTCCTGCCGTATCTGGCGGCAGGCTTTGTCGGAAGCGGTTCCGAGCATTACGGCTTTGATGACGAGATTTCGCGCGACCACGATTTTGAACCGGGGTTTTGCATTTTTCTGCCGTCGGAGGAGGTTGTTGACCGCAGAACAGCCTTTCTCTTGGAAAGGGCGTACGCAAAGCTGCCCAAGGAATATATGGGCGTAAAGCGTCAGGCTGTTTCGCCCGTCGGCGGCAGCCGAAACGGAGTTATCAGAACCGCTGATTTTTATCTTGAAAAAACCGGTTCAAGCGACGGGCTTCATTCCGTTGAGGACTGGTTCAGAATTCCCGAATACGCGCTTTTTGAAGCGACTGACGGCGAAGTATTCCTTGACAATTACGGCGAGTTTACGGGCATTCGCAATTCGCTGAAAAAATGCCCCGAGGATGTAAGGCTCAAAAAGCTTGCGGGCAATCTTCTTTTGATGGCGCAGTCGGGGCAGTACAACTACGCGCGCACAATAAAGCACGGCGAGAAGGAAGCGGCGCAGCTTGCTCTTTATGAGTTTGTAAACGCCGCCATGAAAACCGTTTTTCTTCTCAACAACCGATATATGCCTTATTACAAGTGGAGCTTCAGGGCGCTTAGGGAAATTGACGGGCAAAATGTTTATTACGGCAGACTGTCCTCCCTGCTTTTCGGCGGCGACAGCGACGAAAACGCCGAAAAGAAATATTATACCGTTGAGGAAATCGCTTCCGAGGTTATATCCGAATTGCAGGAAAAGGAGCTTACAAAAGCAGTCTGCGGCGACCTCGAAAAGCATGCATATTCGGTAAACGATAAAATATCCGATTCCAATATAAGAAATATGAATATCTTTGCGGCGGTGTAAATAAAGACGCGCGGTAATCTAAGTAATCCATTTTAAAATCGACCGCTTCAACGTACGGCGCAAGGGCAGCTCCTTGCGCCTGTCTTGTTTTGTACGCAAATTTCATTTGTGCGCGGGGCGCGGCGTCCTTAACCGCGCCGCCCTGAAAACTCCCTCAGTCACTTCGTGACAGCTCCCTCACAGAGGGAGCGGAAAAGGATTGAATTGAAAAATCCCTTTGCACAACGGAAACTGAAAAGGTGTACACTTTCAAAAACAGTTACCTGTTGTTTCACTTTCCCTACAGGGTCAGAGCGGTTACTCAATACATTAAAAGAAAAGCGCGGAACACTCTCGGAGTTCCGCGCTTTTAAGCCTGTTAAATTTTAAGCGTTAGCCGTTTGCTTATAAAGCCCGCAAAGCGGTATTCATTACAAATTACTGCTTTGCGCCGTTATCAAACATTTCGAGCGCTTTAACAGACGCGGCAAAGCAATTTGCAAGACCTTCTGCGTTCATATTGTCGTATGTATCCCGTCTTGTATGATAATAATCCTCAAGCTTGTGGTTAAGACCCGTAACGCCCGTCGCGCGGAAGCCCGCCTGTGCAAACGCCGCGGAATCCGTTGCGCCGCCGAGCGGAGGAACCCACCCCTTTTTGCAGGGAATATTCGCCGCCTGAGCCGCTTCCATAAACAAGTCTGAAACATCCTTGTCCGCCTTTACCGTACCGTTAAGGTCGCGGTAATTGGTCATAAGGTATTTCGGGTCGTGAATTGTATCATAGGAAATGATGAATGTGGGAACATCGTCAAATTCGCCCTTGTGAGCCTCGCACCAAGCCTTTGCGCCGCGAAGCCCCGCTTCCTCTGAGCCTGAAAGGATAACGCCTACCTCGGTGTTTTCAAATTCAACGCCCTCATCCTTAAGAGCTTTGAGAATTGCGATACCCATATAGCAGCCCGAAAGATTATCGTTTGCGCCGTCAACTATGCGGTTCTTGTTCCACATCCAATAAAGTCCTACAAGGAACGGAACAAAGATAAGTCCCCACAGACCGAGCGTGCAGGCAAAAGAGTCTGTGTCAATCAAACCGAATTTCAAGCCGTTCTGCGCAAGAGCAATAACGGAAACAGCTATGTAATAAACCGCGCCTACGCCGCAGAGGACAGCGTGCGCTTCAAAGCCTACGCCGCCGAGCTTATAGTTAACGGGCCATTCCCAAGCGGCGTCGGGGTGACCGTTAAAGAATATACGGCGTTTAACCTCGCCCTTCGGCTTTTTTGTAGCCGTTACATTATGCCCTGTAAGCTCGGGGAAGAAACGGTCAACCGCCTTTTTATAAAAACCAAATTCCAAAAGGACGATTACAAGCCCGAAAACTATCAAAATAATCGAAATAAGAGGGCTTACGGTAAAGAACGTGATAATGCCGACAAGGACAGCTGTTATTGTAAAATAAATCCAGCCGAAGAAAGAACCGGGGTTCTCCTTAAAGCTTTCAACGTCCGCCCTTTCACAGCCCAAGTCTTTAAGCACGCCCGCCATATACTCGCAAGCCTGCTCCTCACCCTTAGTGCCGGGGCTTCTCGTTTCAAAGTCCTTGCATATATGAGTAATTTCATCTATCATATACTGCGCGGCTTCGTCTTTTCTGTCCATTACCTTTTTTAAATCCATTTCCATTCCTCCTTAGAATAATATTTAATATTTTAGCATGGTTATTGTTGAATTTCAACAATTTTTATGCTATATTTTCATTGTAAGCTAAGCGAATATCATATTATGTTTTTCTGCTGTTGAACATTACTGTTTTCAGCGAAGGACGGAAAAATCCGCTTGCACTTGTCTGAATATAAAATAAGGATGTAATTAAATGTCTAATATAACCCCTCAGGCGCTGGATTTTCTTTTTGAGAACAGGATAAAGGACAGCAAAGTTTGGTATCAGGAACATAAAGAACTTCACAAAAAGCTTGTGACAGAGCCTTTTAAGGATTTCATAGCAAATATGGAGCCGTATATTGAAGAGATCGATCCCACGCTTCTGTGCAGTCCGAAAAAGATTTCGAGAATATACCGTGACACCCGCTTTACCAAGGATAAAACAATTTTCCGTGATAACGTATGGACTGTTTTTATGCACGGTAAGGGTATTTACGAGGGCTACCCCTGCTTCTATTTTGATTTCTCACCGAGAGGCTTTAGCTACGGGTGCGGCTATTACAAGGCGAGCGCAGACAGTATGGAGGCTATCAGGGAACTTATACTTAAAGGCGACAAAGCATATATCTCGGCAAGAAAGGCATTTGACAGTCAGAATACGTTTTTTCTTGACGGGGAGAGCTACAAGAGAAACCGCTTCTCCGGCGCTAAAGAAAAGGATCTTGACTGGCTCAACCGCAAGACAGTGTGCTTTATTGCCGAAAGTAAGGATTTCAGCTTGCTTTTCGGCGACACAAAGGTTCTTGCCGAAAAGGTCGGAAACGATTTCTTGAAAATAAAGCCTATATATGCTTTCCTTATGAAAGCGGAGTCAAGGGTGCGTCATAAAGACGTATGAAACGAACCGCTTTTAAAATTAAAACAAACGGTGTTTTCTTTTAAAAAGAGTGTGATTTTTATTGAAAAGCATTGAGAAAAAACGCGGTATCGTCTGTTTTTCGGTACTGCTTATAAATTTAATTCTGTTTTTTGTAAAGCTGTATGCCGCGATTTCATCAAACAGTATAAGCATATATGTTGATTCTCTTAACAGCCTTGCCGATTCAGCGATATGCGCGCTGACAATCGTCGGGCTTAAAATTGCCTCGGCAAGCCCTAATCCCGAATTTCCTTACGGCTACGGAAAAATAGAGGAGCTTGTCAACTGCGTGCTTTCCGCAGTCATTTTTATTACGGGCGCGGCGTTTGCTTATTCATCTCTTCAAAGATTTATATATCCCGTCCCCGTTTGGTATTCGTCAAAATATGCCTTCGTTATAGCCGCAGCCGCCGCAGTAAAGCTTTTTACGGCTGTGCTTTTAAGAGCGTTCAATAAAAAAGCGCCGTCTGAAATTATTAAAAATATGAGCGTTGACAGTATCCTTGACTTTTTCGTTTCGGCTTGTATCGTCATATCCTTTACTCTTACAAGCATCCTCGGTTATGCTATCGATTCGGTGACGGGTCTGGCGGTTTCGGCAGTCATCATCATAAGCGGATTTAAATCCCTTGTTTCATCGTGCAAAAAGCTGATAGGAAAACGAAACGACGGGTACTGCGATAAGGCTTATAATATTATAAAAGAAACCGACGGTGTTCTTGAAGTAAAAAGCGTTCAGTGCCACGTTTACGGTGAAACAAAGATTTTTACCGCCGAAATTGTTTCACAATGTGAAAGTACTGAACAAATGATAGAGTTAAGCGACGAAATAAAAAATAAAATTAAAGAAAATATCGATTCCCAAATATATTTATCGTTCGGAGGTAATAATGAGCCAAAAATCACATAAAAGCTCAAATGTAAGCGAAATCGCCGAAAAGCCGAAGAAAAAAAGGGGCAGGATCTTTTTAAAGGTTACGGCGGTAATTCTGTGCATTATTATTGCCTATATTGCCGTTACGGCGGTTATCACGGCAATAAGTCTTAGCGCGAACAAGGAAAAAGCGAAATCCTTTGCCGCCGTTAATGCTTCCGACGTACCCGTTTTTGAAAACTACTCAAACGGTTGCTGGAACATTCATACCGATAAGGAATTAAAGGTTTTGCAGTTAACCGACATACATATAGGCGGCGGTTATCTTTCGACAAATAAGGATTCTATGGCGCTCAACGCGGTCGCCGCTATGATAACCGCCGAAAAGCCCGATTTTGTTATAGTTACAGGCGATATTGCCTACCCCGTTCCGTTTCAGGCGGGAACACTTAACAACAAATCAAGCGCAGGTCTGTTCGCAGAGCTTATGGAGTCCCTCGGCGTTTATTGGACCGTATGCTACGGGAACCACGATACCGAGTCATACAGCTTCTATTCGAGAGAAGATTTAACCGAGTTTTATTCGAGCGGAGCTTATCCCCACTGCTTATTGCAGGCGGGACCCGAAGAGGTTGACGGCGTCGGCAATCAGGTATTCAATGTTGTAAACTCCGATAACATTATTACCCGCTCGTTTATTCTCATGGATTCACATTCATACATAGGCTATGACATTTTCGGAATTTTCTGGCACTATGACAATATCCATGACAATCAGATCGAATGGTACAAAAATACTGTTGCCGAGCTTTCAAAAAGGAATGAGGAAACCATAAGCAATATGCCCTCCCTAAAAGCCGTCGAATACTCGAAATTTTCAACCGTCAAAACCTCGGTGTTTATGCACATACCGCTTACCGAATACCGCGACGCATGGAACGAATACGTCGGCAACGGATATACCGACACCGAAAACGTAAAATATAACTACGGTACCGCGGGCGAAAGCGGTAAGATTGTTTACTGCGGAATGAACGACGATAATCTTTTTGAAACCATGCTCGAATTAGGCAGTACGGATTCCGTTTTCTGCGGTCACGACCACTTGAATAACTTTTCGGTTAACTATAAGGGTATCGACCTAAACTACGGTATGAGCGTTGACTATCTCGCATACAGCGGGATTTCCAAGCTCGGCACGCAAAGAGGCTGTAAGGTTATTGAAATTTCAACAGACGGTTCTATGGCAACGCATAACGAAAATTATTATCAGGATAAATACCTATCGCAGTACGCTAAGGAAGAGGTAACGATGCAGCAGCTCGGAGAAGCGCGGTAAGGGGAGAACAGATGAGAATTACCGAAATCATACGCAAAAAGCGCGACGGCCGCGCGCTTTCAAAAGAGGAAATAGAATTTTTCGTAAACGGCTATGTCGACGGCTCAATTCCCGATTACCAGATTTCCGCCTTGTTAATGGCAATCTGTTTTAACGACATGGACGAGAGGGAAACAGCCGATTTAACCGTCGCTATGCTCAATTCGGGCGACAGGGTTGATCTTTCCCCTATAAAAGGCGTTAAGGTCGATAAGCATTCAACGGGCGGAGTCGGCGATAAAACCACTCTCGCCGCTGCCCCGATTGCCGCCGCATGCGGTGTTAAAATCGCCAAGATGTCAGGCAGGGGCTTAGGACACACCGGCGGCACGGTCGACAAATTGGAGTCTGTTCCGGGACTTCGCACCGCTATCGACGGCAAGGAATTTTTTGACATTGTAAACAAAACGGGTATATGCGTCGTCGGGCAGTCGGGCAACCTCTGCCCTGCCGACAAAAAGCTTTACGCTTTGAGGGACGTCACAGAAACCGTTGATAATATACCGCTGATCGCTTCAAGCATTATGTCAAAAAAATTGGCGAGCGGAAGCGATAAAATCCTTTTGGACGTTAAGGTCGGGAGCGGCGCATTTATGAAGACCTATGCCGAAGCGGAAAAGCTTGCAGGGGTTATGGTTGCAATAGGCAACCGCGCAGGCAAAAAGACCAAGGCTTTAATTACCGATATGGATATACCTCTCGGCAATTCAATCGGCAATTCTCTTGAAGTCATTGAAGCCGTTAACACGCTAAAGGGCAACGGACCCGAGGACTTCACAGAGGTATGCCTTGAGCTTGCGGCGAATATGATTTATCTTGCGGGCTTCGGCGCGCTCGAAGAATGCAGGCAAAAAGCCGAAAACGCCGTTTCCGACGGCTCGGCGCTCGAAAAGCTCGCTTTAATGGTTGAGGCGCAGGGCGGTGACAAAAGCTATATTTACAACACCGGTAAGTTTAAAAAAGCGGATTATGAGCGCGTTATTAAAGCGCCGAAGGACGGTTATATACATTCAATGAACGCCGAGCTGTGCGGTACCGCGTCGGTGCATCTCGGCGCAGGCAGAGAGAGGAAGGAAGATAAAATCGACTTCGCCGCAGGCATAATTCTGCATAAAAAAACAGGGCAATTCATCTGTAAAGGCGAAAAGCTTGCCACAATGTATGCTGAAAACGCCGAATACCTTGATACTGCTGGGCTTGAGCTTCTTTCAGCATATGAGATTTCAGATGAAAAACCCGTTATTAAAGAGCATATTTTGGGAAGCGTGGAGTAAATGAGAAAACCGGATACAAAAGAGTCGGTTAAGAGAATGAAAGAGGGCAGGCTGTACTGCCCTACCGACGAAAATATAATGATCGAGCAGTTAAGCTATGTTAAAAGAATGCAGGAGTACAACCTTACAACTCCCGACCAAATGCAGAAAAGAGCGGAAATATTAAAGGGACTTTTCGGCGCGATCGGAGAGGACTGCTACATTGAACCGCCGTACTATGCCAACTGGGGCGGAAAGCATGTGTTTTTCGGCAATAAGGTTTACGCAAACTTTCACCTGACCCTTGTTGACGACGGCAACATATATGTCGGCGACAATGTTATGTTCGGACCGAACGTCACCGTCGCGACGGCGGCGCACCCTATCGAACCGCATTTAAGAAAAGCCGAGTATCAGTATAACATTGACGTGTATATCGGAAATAACGTCTGGATAGGCGCGGGAGCGATTATCCTGCCGGGAGTCTCTATAGGCGATAATTCGGTTATCGGCGCAGGGAGCGTAGTCACTAAGGATATTCCCGCAAATGTTGTTGCGGTCGGCAACCCGTGCAGAGTTTTAAGGGAAATCGGCGAAAAGGACAAGCTTTATTATTACAAAGACCGAAAAACGGATATAGAGATACCTGATAATTAAAAAATCACGGCTGTATATTCATTATTCTGTCAATTTCTTTTAACTCGTCGGAAGTCAGCGCGGGATGATTTACCGCGTTTATATTGTCAAGAAGCTGTTCCTTTGAATGAACGCCGACCAAGACCGAGGTTACGTCGGAATCCTTTAAAAGCCACTGAATTGCCAACTGCGAAAGCGTTTCTCCCCTGCCGTGAGCCAAATTGTAAAGCTGCTTTAACTGCTCGGGGCGCTTGCCCGTATAACCGACCTTTTCCTGAAGCGCCTTATTGCCGTAAAGCCTTGAGCCTTCGGGGATTCCGTTTACATACTTGTCGGAAAGCTGACCTTGACCGAGCGGTGAAAACGCTGTAATGCCCTTCCCTTTTTCTCGGGAAGCCTTTTTAAGCCCGTTAGCTTCAATGGTTCTGTCAACTATCGAATACCTGTTCTGATTTATAATATAAGGTACGTTGAATTTTTCGCACAGAGCGTTCATTTTCAACATATTTTCGCCGTCATAATTGCTTATTCCCGCGTAAAGCGACTTACCCTGCCTTATAATGTCCGAAAGACAAAGGGCGGTTTCGTAAAGCGGAGTTTCGGGTGTCATACAGTGGTGATAAAAAATATCAAAATATTCGAGTCCCGTTCTTTTAAGCGATTGGTCGAGCGAGGCTGTAAGATATTTTCTTGTGCCTCCCCTGCCGCCGTAAGGACCGTCCCACATTTCATAGCCCGCCTTTGACGAAATAATAAGCTCGTCACGGTGGGGTTTTAAATTTTCCGAGAAGATTTTGCCGAAATTGATTTCAGCCCTGCCCGGCTCCGGACCGTAATTATTAGCCAAATCAAAATGAGTAACGCCGTTGTCAAACGCCGTCAGGATAATATCCTTCATGGTGTCGTAATCGTCGTTAATTCCGAAATTCTGCCAAAGACCTATTGAAACCGCGGGAAGCCTCAAGCCGCTTTCACCGCAGTAATTGTATTTTGCTTTTTCATATCTTCTTTTGTCAGCGTTATACATTGTTTCTCCTTATCAAATCTCAATTTCGCCGCTGTCAGCCGCTTCGGCGACTTTCAGCATAACAGCGCATTCAAGGCGTTTTTTCTGAAGCTCACAGCCCATTTTATATACGCCCGTAACCTTGCCCGTTGTGTGATAAGCGTTAGCCGCGCATCCGCCCGAACAGTAGAACCTTGCGAAGCAGTCGCTGCACTCCTCATGAGCGTATATATTGCAGAGTTTAAATTCATCCCGAACCTCGGTGTTTGTAACTCCGTCATAGACGTTACCCAAAAGGTATTTCGGGTCGCCTACAAACTGGTGGCACGGATAAAAATCCCCCGACGGGGTGACAGCCATATACTCCGTACCGACGCCGCAGCCCGAAATTCTTTTAACTATGCACGGACCGCCCGTAAGGTCGATCATATAATGGTAAAACGTAAAGCCTTTTCCGTTTCTGCGGCGGTTAAGCATTTCAACCGCAAGGCGTTCATATTCCGATAAGAGCTTGGGTAGATCCTCATCACGAAGCGCGTAAGGCGCGCAAGGCTCGGCAACAACGGGTTCAACGGATATTTCCTTAAAGCCCAGATCCGCCATATGTAAAACATCGCTTGCAAAGTCGGTATTATAGTGGGTGTAAGTACCGCGCATATAATAATTTTTCTGCTCTCTTTTTTCGGCAAATTCAAGGAATTTCGGCAAAACCGTATCATAGGTTCCCTTGCCGTTCCTCGTGGTTCTGAGCCTGTCGTGAACCTCTTTCCTGCCGTCAAGGCTTAAAACAACATTGCTCATTTCTCTGTTGCAAAAGTCAATTACGTCGTCATCAACAAGCACGCCGTTGGTGGTAAGCGTAAAGCGGAAATTTTTGTCATGCGTTTTTTCAAGCTCATGACCGTATGCGACAAGCTGTTTTACGACCTCAAAATTCAAAAGCGGTTCGCCGCCGAAGAAATCGATTTCAAGATTACGGCGCGTTCCCGAATGTTCAATCAGATAATCAAAAGCCCTTTTGCCGACCTCAAAGCTCATAAGAGAACGCTCGCCGCAGTATTCGCCCTCGTCCGCAAAGCAATATTTGCAAGCCATATTGCAGTCGTGCGCTATGTGCAGGCAAAGAGCCTTTATTACGGACTGCCGCTTTTTGAAATCGAACGACATCTCCTTGTATTCGTCCTCTGAAAACAGCCTGCCTTCTTTTCTAAGCTCCTCAATGTCGCCGAAGCAGTCCTCAACATCCCGCTCGGTAACGTCGGGATATTTTTTTACAATATCCGCCTTTATTACATCCTTCGGCGTATTTTCATACATTGAAATAATATCGTAAGCGACCTCGTCAACGGCGTGAACGCATCCGCTGTTAGCGTCAAGCACGATATTATATCCGTTCATTTTGTATTGGTGAATCATTGTTTTCTTCCTTGTAATAAAAAAACGCCGCAACTGCCAAAACAGATGCAGCGATTTTCATATTTTAATCAGTCTTTTCGGCTTTTGCACTGCTCGCACTGCTGGTTGGCAACGCTGCAGGACGTCTTGCTTGCCGACTGGCATGAAGTCTGGCACTCGCCGCAGCCGCCTGTCTTTGCGGATTTTTTCAAATCTCTTGACTTTAAAGTCTGAATCCTTTTCATTGTAAAAACGCCTCCTTAAAGATTTTATTACCCTGTTATTCTATTACATTTATTTAACATTGTCAATATAAAGAAGTTTAAGTTTATCCGTAATTTCCCCGTCGGAGCAGTAAACGCGTACCGCGCTGTTCTTGTATTCCGAAATCATTTTTATGACGCTGCCCGAAATAACTTCCCCTGCCGTAATCAACGGCACTCCCGGAGGATAGGCGTATATAAAATCGCCCGAAACTCCGCCCTCGGAGTTCTCGATTTTTTCTTTAAAGGTTTTATATTTATCGGCTTCGCAAAGGGGTATTTTATTCTGCGTTTCGCATAAACAAGGAAACGGAGTTTTGTTTTTTCTGACGCAAAGTCCGCCGTCTATTTCCCTTAAAGCCTCCCGAAGTCTTGCGAAGCCTTCGTCGGTATCGGCGACCGAGGTCATACAGATAACATACCTCGCGCTTGACATTTCACATTGAATTTTATACTTTCGGAGTAAAATTTCATACAACTCTTTTCCGCTTAACTCGGCATTGTCGGTAAGAATCACAATTTTGCCTTTATCAAAGCCGAAGAAACCGTTATTCTCTTTTTTTAACACCGAAAGGAGCTTGAGCGACGAGGAAAATTCGTAAAACCCGTCAAGCCGTTTCTTATACTCCGAAAACAGTTTTTCTTTTTCATCGGCGGGAGTGTTTATAAACCGTGAAACTCCTGCCATAAACAGATATGACGGACTGCTTGTGCCGAAAATATTCAGCGCGTCAAAGACCCGTTTTTTATCAATTAAAGAGCCGTTTAAATGCATAACCGCGCTGCCCGTAAAGCAGGGCAGGGTTTTGTGAAAGCTTTGAACGGTTATATCCGCCCCGCAGGTCACGGCGCTGTCGGGGAAATAATCCGAAAACACAAAATGCGCGCCGTGAGCCTCGTCAACAATAACGGGAATATTATTGGAATGAGCAATTTTGCAAATGCCGCGAATGTCGGAAACCACACCCTCGTAAGTGGGCGAGGTCAAAACGATCAGCCTTGCGTCGGGAGTATCTTTAATTGCCTTACTTACCTGCTCGGGCGTAATTGAACCGCATATGCCCGTGCTTTCGTTAACCGAAGGGAAAATATAGGACGTCCGAAGCTTTCTGAGCTTTATAGCATTGTAAACGGAAACATGGCAGTTGCGGGCGATAATCACGCTGTCGCCGTCCGAGGCGCAGGCATAAATTGCCGAAATAATTGCGCCCGTACTGCCGTTTACGGAAATAAGGCTTTTTTCGCTGTTATATATCGCCGATATTTTTTTAAGCTCGTCAAGCAGTATGTCCTTGGGATTCCTCAGATTGTCAAATCCGTCAATTTCGGTTATGTCAAGCAAAAACGGATTTTTACACGGAAAAAATTCGGAATTTCTTTTATGCCCGGGCATATGCATAGGATAAACGCCCGATTCCGAATACTCGATAAGTTTTTCATACAAATCCATTTTACCACCTGCTTTCATCGGTTATTTTACCATAATAAAAAAACAATTGCAAAGTACGCAAGGATTTTCTGTTGCAAATCCAATGAACACAAGTACGAATATGAAATATTTTTGTTAAAAATACTTATGAACCATTGACATTTTACTTATTTTAAGGTAAATTATAAGGGTATTATATTGCAAAAACTTCGCTTGTTTGCATTACTGAAAGGGGATACATAAATGTCAAAGAAAGAAAAAGCACCTTCAACGCCTGAATCAAGAGCGCAGAAGCTTGCCGATAAGCAAGAGGTCAGAAAGGCTTTTAAAAAGACCTTCTTCCCTGCCGTTGCGGTCTGCCTGTCGGTTTTGCTTATTTATTCTCTGTGCTATATGGCGTTTTTAGATCCTTCCAAAGGCGCCGACGTTCAAGTGAGTGAAAACACCACGGCCCAAACTTCCGATAACAATCCGAGCGGTTCCGATTCCGGCGACGGTCAGGATTCAAATTCTTCGGACGGTAATAATGACTTGAGCGACGGCGGCTCAAGCTCTTCGGATAACGACGCTCAGACACCCGCTTCGGGCAGTGAGGTCGATCAGGCAATCAGCCTGTACAAAACAGGCTATGAAAAGGCAACGACCGTTTCTTCAACAATTACCCACACGAAAACAGGCGCCAGCAACTATAACAATATAGTTGAGGCGGGCGGTCTTTCAAGCGCAGCGTCCTCTCTTATGGGAATGTTTATGAAATCAAGCGAGCCCAACGAGGTCATTGAAAAATCGGCTCTTCCTCCCAGCGGCGGTGTAAGCGCTCTTTCCGCTTCAAATGTTAAATCCGCCGAAATCAGCGAGGAAGGCGATTTACAGGTCGTTAAAATCTATTTGAACGACAAGGTCAACCCCGTAGCGGGCGACGGCGGTATCGGTTCGGCGGTAAATGTTATTGAGGAGTCGCAGATTACCGGTTCAATTTCGAGCGTTCCGGGTCTTAAACTAAGCAACATAAATGTAGCTTACGAAAATGTTTATGTTGAATTTAAGGTCGACAAGGCAACCGGAAATATGACTTACCTTTATATGGACGCTCCCTGTATCCTTTCCCTGGACGCAAAGCTGGTAGCTATTAGCATGAACGACGCAAAAGTCGGTATCGAGTGCATTGACGAGTACGTTATTGATTATTGATAATCGGTTTTATAAAAAAGACTGCTTCGAGTTTAAGCAGTCTTTTTTTGCGTTGTTAATGTTTTCATCTCAATCCGCAGTTATAACAAAAGTGTTTTGCAATGTATGTGCTAAAATGATATGACCCAATAAAAAAGAGAAGTAACTTCAAAAAA
>CAZLCG010000011.1:0-46226 GCA_964557975.1 uncultured Eubacteriales bacterium | reverse complement strand
TCTGTCCGCCGCCTTTGTCCGCGTGATGGATATGCCAGTTGTTGCGGCATCCCGGTTCAAAGGTCACGTTGAAAATGCCGACCTGCTCCGTGGAAATCGGAGCGAGATAGCTCTGCCCGATGAAATACTGTGCGAAGCCGTCATTGGGCGCGCCTATGGGAAAAATCGTGGACGCTTGATGTTTTGCTTTTGCATCATCCGAAACTGCTTCTTCGTTCCAGACCTCTTTTGCCATACGGAATACCGCCCACGCCTTCGGCCAGCCGCAGTAAAAAGCCGCGTGGGTCACGATCTCCGCGATTTCCTCTTTTGTAATGCCGTTTGCTTTGGCGCTTTGCAGGTGGTAACGGAACGACTCGTCCACAAGCCCCTGCGCCATCAGGGACACCACCGTCACAAGGGAGCGGTCACGGAGGGACAGCTTATCCTCTCTTGACCATACCTCGCCGAACAAAACATCATCGTTTAACTGTGCAAACTTGGGCGCAAAGTCCCCAAGCTGCGTTCTTCCTGCCGTTTGTTTTATTGCCACCTAAATCATCCTCCAATCTGTTATTTTCCGCTGAACACTGGAAATACAGAAAACTCACCATAATTGTCAATGTGCCTGAATGTTTTCAGCGCTTCCATGTCCTCATCGGAAATCACAAAGTCAACCTGTGCGTTCTCCTTCATATGTGCGGGGTTTGCTGTTTTCGGCAGAGGGAGCGCACCAAGCTGCAGGCAATAACGGATGCAAAGCTGCGCCACGGTCACACCATATTTCCCCGCCATGTCCGCAATCTGTGGATTTTTCAGAATCGCACCGTGCGCCACAGGAGAATATGCCTCCACTACGATTTCCTTGCTTTGGCAATACGCAATCAAAGGCATCGGTGTGTTGCTCACATGGATCAGAAGCTGATTGACCATCGGAGCAATCTCACAGGAGGAGAGGATATTTTCCACGTCTTCCTCTTTGAAATTTGATACGCCAATAGCACGCAGTTTGCCCGCCTGATATGCTTCCTCCAGGGCTTTCCACGCCTCTCTGTTTCCCTGTGCGTAATCGCCGCCGCGAAAATCCGCCCACGGCTGTGGCGCGTGGATCAGCATCAGGTCAATGTAGCCGATGTCCATTTTCTTAAGCGAACCATTAATGGCTGCGACTGCTTCCTCATAGGTTTTCGCTTCCGCCGCCAGCTTGGTAGTGACAAAGATTTCCTCACGTTTCAGTCCGCAGTTCTTGATTCCTTCGCCTACGCCGCGCTCGTTGCCGTAAGCCTGCGCCGTGTCAATATGGCGGTACCCGATTTTTACCGCCTCACACACCGCATCGGCGGCCTTCTCATCCTCAATAAACCATGTGCCAAGCCCCAGCTTCGGGATTTCCACACCGTTCGTCATTCTATAGGTTTCCTGCATGATCATGATAAATCTTCTCCTTTCGTTTCTCTTAAAAGCCTCACAAGCTTTTCCAGAGTTTGGGTAATCTTTCGGTCGGTCGCGTTCAGCTTTTGAAACACCGCCGCTTCTTTTTCATAGAGCGGCTCTAAAAGGCAATCCGCATATTTTTTTCCGTTTCCCGTAAGCGATACCGTCATTTCACGCCGCTTTCCTTTGATTGGAATAAGCTCCACATAACCCTGCTCTTTCAGATCGCCCACCACGGTATTCACCGTGCTTTTTGGGAGATCCCAATCCTCGCAGATTTCCCTTTGCGTGTGTGAATTTCCGTCACCCAACGCATACAAAATCCAGAGAAGCGTTGGCGTAACCTTGCCTGATTTGGCAAAATCATCGTAGACGGCGTCAATATGATAGAGTGCCTTCCCAAAATCGTAGAAAAATTGTCTCGCGTCCATTGTGTCACCTCATATATAAAGTTCGATTTCGTATTTTTATTATAATACGATTTCGTACTCTTGTCAAGACGAGTCGGATAAAGCGTAAATTTTACGCCGAAAAGAAAACACTACGCCGAAGCTGACTGTCAAATTCTGCGAGGGTTACGTCACGTGCTTTCAGCGCCCTTATCGCTTGAATGTTTTATTGATAAAGAAAAATCGAGTGCCCGTAACTCGAATACGTTATGAACACTCAATATGTAAAAGGCTATAAAAAGATATTGCTCACAGTCGGGCTGCAAAGGTAAAAAATGACGCCGAATCCAAAAAGGATTGGATTCGGCGTCACGCTGTCTGTGGGGTACGAAAAAGATGTGTCTTTAACGCGAGCATCTAAGTTAAAAAAAGAAGAAAGCCCCTCACGCGAATTGCGTGTCGAGGCTCTCGACTGGTGCGAGAGACGGGACTTGAACCCGTACGGGATTACCACACGCCCCTCAAACGTGCGCGTCTGCCGATTCCGCCACTCTCGCAAATATAGGCGTCGCTCTTTTGCAACGGTGATTATTATATCAAAACAAGTTTTAGGTGTCAATAGGTTTTTTGAAATTTATTGAACAAAACCGTTTGCAAATTGCAGCAGCAAATTGAAGCGGCCGGAAAGATTTTTCATCACAAGGATGTAAACCGAACCGACGGGGAGCGGGGCAATCGGTGAAAAAAGCCAAACGGAGCCTGAGCGCCGTTCCGAGTTAAATATAAGGATTTTATATCGGTCATCGGCTTATACTAAGTGAGAATTTTCAAGCTTGGGGATCTCAACGCCGAGAAGCTGCGAGGTATCTTTTGAAATGAATATTTGCGGCTCTGACGATACGTCTGCCGAGACGGAGGAAACGGGGTTGCCCTGAAGAATTTTATTTGCCGCTTCAGCCGAAGCCTTTGCAAGGGCGTCCGTTTCGGGACAAACGCACGCAAGCGCGCCTTTTTCGGCGGCGGTGGCGGTTTGAGCATAGACATATTTACCGTTTGCGTTTGTAACGGCAACAATTTTCTCCATAACCTTTTCAAGCTCTTCGTCAGCGGGAATGTATATCGCCTCCGCGCGGGTGAGTGCGTCGGACGTCACAGCCTCGATATTATCGGTGTTTTCAAGCGCGATTTCCTCAATTCCGTAGCCTTTATCCGAAAGAGCCGCTTTTGCGGATTCTATATCGGCGGTAAGGCTCGGGTCATCCTTTGAGTACATAACCGCTACGGTGTGAACGTCGGGAGTAAGAATATTTATAAGCATTATAAGCTCCTCGGTATCAGACCTGTAAACGGAACCCGTCATATTTTTGTCGGGAGCTTCAAGCAGAGACATAAGACCTAAACCGACAGGGTCGGGCACGCAGATAAAAACGCAGGGGATGGTATTTCCCGTGCTTGCAACCGCGGAAGCGGCGGATGCGCAAACGGGGACAATCAAATCATAGTCGGAACCGACTAACGACGACGCGATTTCCGTAAGCTTCTGCTTATCGCCACCTGCATTTTTTATGTCAATTTTCATTTTAGCCTCATCATAGCCGAGAATCCGCATACGGTCAATAAACGCTTGCCTTAGTCTTGTGTATTGATAGCCCTCATCGCTTTGAATTATTACCGCTTTAAGCGAGGCGTCGGTTTCGTGGGGGTTCGTGATTTCCGCTTCCTGCGTTTTACCGCCGCAAGCGGAGAAAATAATTGCAACCGAAAGCGATAGGGCGATTAAAGATATGATTTTCCTGCTCATTTTTCTGTCCTTTACAATTTATTTTAGTTATCGAGTAAAATTAAATCACAGCCGGACTTGTTTGTCAATCTCATAAATACGCGTAATAATTTTGGTTATTAAAGTATGAAATATGTTGTATTTACAGTTGATTTATTGTATAATATTCTCAAAATAAAATCAAGTCGGGAGTGAGCTTATGTATTACGTATATTATTGGATTTTACTCGGTATAGGTATTGCGGCAACGGTGGCATTTCTGGCAATCAGGGTTAAAAAGGGCGGGATAATTGCGCTTTATGCAAAGGCGGTGGCAAGCTGCTGCTTTATAGCCACTGCGATTGCCGCGACAAACCAGAACCGCATATTTTTAGAATTCGGCTCGCTTATGATTTCAGGGCTGATTTTGGGTATGCTGGGCGACATATGGCTTGATTTAAAATGGATTTATTTACAGGATAAGGACGTGTATTTGTATTCGGGCTTCATCTGCTTCCTTTTGGGGCATATATGCTTTGTCGCCGCAATATATATGAATTCCCCGTGGGAGCTGTGGTCAACGGCTGTCGCCGCAGCAGCCGCTGTTGTCATAGCCGTTATAGCGCTGCTTATTGAAAAGCCGCTTAAAATGCATTACGGCAGGTTTAAGCTTGTTTTGTTCTTGTATTCGTTTACATTGGCGCTTACAATGACCTCGGCGATTATGACTGCGGTTATTACGAATTTTGAAACGGTATGGGTCGTTATGTCGGTAGGCGCAATACTGTTTTTCCTTTCGGATTTGGTTCTTTCGGGAATGTATTTTGCGGAAGGCAAAAACACGAAGGTGAATATTATCATCAACCATTCGCTTTATTATGCCGCACAGTTTGTTATGGCGGCGACGATACTGTTTATTAAATAAGGGGGAGTTTTCGATGAAATTTAAAGAAATACTTGATTATTCGGTCGGTTCGTTCACTGTGGGCAAAATCCTTGCGGCGGTCATAGCGTTTGTAATATGCTATATTGCCGCAAAGCTGTTAACTAAGCTCGTAAGCCGACTGATTGAAAAGACGTCCGTCGATAAGACCTTGAAAAGGTATATTACGGCGGCGGTCAAGGTTTTGCTGTATTTTGTAACCGCCGTTATTGTAGTTGACGCTTTGGGCGTTTCGGTAACCTCGCTTGTAGCGGCGTTTTCGGTAGTAGGTCTTGCGGCGTCGCTTGCCGTGCAGGATTCCCTTTCAAACCTTGCAAGCGGAATTATGCTTCTTTTCACAAAACCGTTTAAGAACGGGGATTATATTGAGGTTGACGGTGTAGACGGTACGGTTAAGGCGATAAGCCTTGTACATACAAAAATCTTAACCGTTGACAATAAAATGATTTATGTGCCGAACAGCAAGGTGGTAGCGGCTAAAATCATAAATTATACCGCGCTCGGGCAAAGGCGCGTCGATATTGAAATTTCAGCATCCTACGATTCGCCGATTGAAACGGTAAGAACAGCCTTATTGAGCGCGGTTGAGGCTTCAGAGCTTTTCACCGATACGCCCCAAAAGCCGTTCGCGGCGGTGCTTTCGTATGACGAGAGCAGTATAAAATACGTTGTCAGGGCATGGACCGAAACCAAGAACTATTGGGACGCATATTTTTCACTTACGGAAAACATTAAATATGAATTTGACAAAAAGGGCGTAGAGATGACCTATAATCATCTTAACGTTCACATGGTAAATAACTGAATAATTAAATACGGAATTAAATGCGGTATCGGATTTTTAAACCGTAACAAATTCGGTTCAAATCAAAAAACAACGGAGTGAAAATATGACGGTAACGGAAATTATTATAATTGCGCTTTGTTTGGTATCGGCGGTTCTCGGCGCCGCCGCGGTTGCCGAGATTCTTTCGATTAAGAAAAACAACGCCGAAAAGGAATTGGCGGTTGTTTCGGAAAAAATTTCCGCGCTTTCAAAAAGCGTATCGGATGAATTTGAGAGAAACCGCAGAGAATCGGGCGAGAACAGCCTTAAACAGCGTGAGGAAATAACGAAGGCTCTTGAAGCTATGTCCGAAAAGCTTGAAAAAATGAATAAGGTGAATCTGGAAAGCAAAATCGACCTTATGGAAACGCTAAACAAGTCGCTCAACGAAATCAGGGATAAGAACGCCGAACAGAGCAGGGAGCAGACCAAGGCGATTGAAACGAGCATTTCAAAAATGCAGGAGTCAAACGAAAAGAAGCTTGACGAAATGCGCTCAACGGTTGACGAAAAACTTACCTCAACGCTTACAAAGCGTCTTGACAGCTCGTTTAAAACGGTTTCGGAACAGCTTGAAAACCTTTATAAATCTCTCGGTGAAATGCGCGAGCTTTCAAACGGCGTCACCACCAACGTAACATCCCTTAACAGAATGCTGACAAACGTCAAGGCAAGGGGTACATGGGCGGAGGTTCAGCTTGAAGGGATTTTAGACCAGACCATTCCAAATATGTACGAAAAGAATATCGCAACGGGCGACAGGGAAACCGAGAGGGTCGAATTTGCAATCAAAATACCATCGGGCGAAAATTCAAAGGATATTATATACATGCCGGTTGATTCTAAATTCCCTGCCGAGGATTACATAAGGCTCTGCGACGCCGCCGATAATGCCGACGCCGAGGGCGTAAAAAGAGCGAGAAAGGCTCTTGAGGACAGAGTTATATCGGAAGCCAAGCAGATAACAAAATACATTTCGGTTCCCAAAACGACGCCGTTCGCGATTATGTACCTTGCGACAGAGGGCCTTTATGCCGAAATTGCCTCGTCAAGAACGGGACTTCCCGAAAGACTGCAAAAGGATTATAACATTATGATTGCAGGTCCTACAACGATTACGGCTCTTTTAAATTCGCTTTCAATGGGCTTTAAAACAGTGGCAATTAACGAAAAGGCGAATGAAGTCAGAGTTCTGCTCGGCGCTACGAAGGCTCAGTACGAAACGTTTACGGGCATCCTTGAAAAGGCGCGTAAGAAAATTGACGAAGCGGGTAAAACCCTCGATGACGCGCAGCACAGAAATACAATTATTAAGAAAAAACTCAAAAGCGTTGAGGATATTGACAGCTCCGAGTCTGAAAATATTCTCGGTATTGCCGACGGGCAAATCGGGTCGGAGGAATAGTTTACCTGTCCCACTTGTCGCAAAGAGCTGTTATTTGATCCGCGAATTTTGCAAGATCCTTATTCGCACCGCCCTCGTTGTGAGAGATTACAACCATAAGGCGTCTGCCCGCATTGACGAGGCGTTCAAATACGGCGGAAACACGACCTTGTTCGGGTCTGTATTCCTTATGTCCGATTTTTTGCTTGTTGCCCTCGTACAGACATTTATCGGCTGTCAAATCATATTCGGCGCCGTTATACGGCGCTGTTGCGTTGAGCTTTAATTCATCCCTGAGACGCGAAGCAAAGATTTCGCATACATCGTCGCCGCCGTGGTTTACAAAAACGCGCTTCGGCTTATTCGGGAAGCTGTTTATCCACCGTATAAGCCCGTTGTTGTCGGCGTGACCGCTTATGCCGCTCAATTGGCGGATTTCGGCGTTGACCTGAATCTTTTCACCGAATAATTTTACCTCTTTTGCTCCCTCGGCGAGCGATCTGCCCAAAGTTCCGAGCGCCTGATAACCGACGAACAGAACGGTGCTTTCCTCTCTCCAAAGATTGTGCTTCAAGTGGTGTCGTATTCTGCCCGCCTCGCACATTCCGCTTGCGGAAAGAATGATTTTCGGCGTTTTATCCGCGTTAATCATTTTTGATTCATCGCTTGTGACCGAAACACGCAGGTCGTCAAATGTAATTGGGTTTATGCCGTTCGCCGTAAGCGACGCGGCGTCCTCGTCAAAATCATCCGTACTGCGGTTAAAAACATTCGTCGCTTCAACCGCAAGGGGACTGTCGATATATACAGGGAAGCCGTCGTGTCCCTTTATAAGCTTTTCCTGCTTGATTTGGCGGATAAAGTACAAAAGCTCCTGCGTTCTGCCGACCGCGAAGCAGGGAATAACAACATTTCCGCCTCTGTCAAGGGTACGCTGAATTATCGGGACAAGCTGTGAAATGCAGTCAATTCTTTCACCGTGGCTTCTGTCGCCGTAGGTGCTTTCCATTATTACATAATCGGCGTTTTTAAGATACTGCTGCTGAGGGTCGCGTATAAGCGGCTGATTTGTGTTGCCGATGTCGCCCGAAAATACAATAACGGTTTTATTCCCGTTTTCGTTTACGGTGATCTCAATGCTTGATGAGCCCAAGAGATGTCCCGCGTCAATGAAACGGATTTCAATATCGGGGTATATTTCAATTTTTTCGTTGTATTTACATTCGCAGAATTGCTTCATAGCGTTCACGGCATCCTCAACGGTGTAAAGAGGAACATATTCCTCCTTGCCTGCTCTCTTTGCCTTTCGGTTTCGCCAGCCTGCTTCAAACTCCTGAATGTGTGCGGAGTCCTGAAGCATTATCCTGCAAAGCCGCGCGGTAGAGTCCGTCGAATATATTTTGCCGCCGAAGCCGTTCGCCGTGAGCATCGGTATTTTTCCCGAATGGTCAATGTGGGCGTGCGTAAGCAGCAGGCAGTCGATTTGGGCGGGGGAAATGGGAATTTCACAGTTTTCGTAGGTATCGCGTCCCTGCTCCATACCGCAGTCTATTAGTATGTTTTTGCCGTTTGCCTCAAGAAGCGTACAGCTTCCCGTTACCTCGTGAGCGGCGCCGAGAAAGGTTATATTCATATTTCGCACCTCCGTTATATATTGATTATACAAAGACTTATCGGATATTACAATACCTCCTGTTACAAATTATGCAGCAGGAGGTATTTTTTTAGCTGTTGTTAAAGATCGGCTTCTTATTTGCTGTCGATTATTCGTCGATTTTAAGCTTTCTGACAATGGCGGAAAGCTCCTCGCCGTCATAGATGACGGGAACGGGGTACAGAGGATTTGCTTCTTTAAGCGCTCTTGAAACGATTGTGGGGATGTCCTCTTCCTTTATCTGAGTAAAGCCTTTCGGGATATTCATCCTGTCGTTCATAGCGTATATTTCGGCAATAAAGTTCTTGGCTTTTTCTTCAACCGTCTGACCTGATATTTCGGCGCAGTCGGCGAGCTTTGCAAGCGACGGGTAAATTACGGAGCCGTATTCTTCAAGCACTACGGGAAGAATAACTGCGTTTGCAAGGCCGTGCGGAATACCGTACATACCGCCTAAGTTGTGGGCGATCGCGTGAACATAGCCTACATAAGCTCTTGTAAACGCCATACCCGCGTAGAACGAGGCTAAAAGCATCTGACCTCTTGCCTCGATGTTCTGACCGTCGTTATAGGCAACCTCAAGATATTTAAATATAAGCTTCGTTGCCTTTTCGGCGTAATCTCTCGTCGAGGGTACGTTTGAAAGACCTATGTATGCTTCAACCGCGTGGGTCAACGCGTCAAGACCTGTCGTTGAGGTGATTTTCTGCGGAAGCCCCGTAGTAAGCTCGGGGTCGAGAACCGCAAATTTAGGACGCAGGCACGGGTCGTTTATGGCGTATTTTTCGTGTGTTTCGGTGTTTGAAACAACAGCCGCAAGCGTGGTTTCAGAGCCTGTTCCCGCCGTTGTGGGAACGGCATAGAAGGGCGGAAGCTTACGCATAACCTTCATAACGCCGCGCATCTGCGGAACGGTTTTGTTGGGTCTTACAACTCTTGCGCACGCAGCCTTTGCACAGTCCATAGGCGAACCGCCGCCGAAGGCTATCATAGCCTCGCAGGCGTTTGCAATAAACATTTCTCTTGCCTGCTCAATGTTTTCAATCGAGGGGTTGGGCTGAACGCCGTCGTATACCACATAGCTTATTCCGTTTGCCCTAAGCTCTTCAAAAAGACCGTCGAGCAAATTAAGGCTCATAAGACCCTTATCGGTAACGACCATAACGTTGTTTATGCCTTTTTCCTTTATTATGCCCGGAAGCTTGCGGATACACCCCGGACCCGTAAGCAGCTGCGGCTCGGACCAGTCAAGAAAATACATAAAGATTTTCATAACCTTTTGATAAGCCCTGTAATATGCTTTTTGTAATGCCCACATAATTAAATAGCACCGTCCTTTTTATTGGTTATTTGTATTTTACAATTTTTACCTCAATAATGCAAGTCGTTCTTGAAATATTTGATAAGAATATTCGGAATCCGCCGAGATTGCGTTTGAAAGCCGCGCAAGCGAGGAAAAACGCTTTTCGGGGCGTATATACGAAAGAATAAAGACCTCAACATTTTTTCCGTATAAATCGCCCGAAAATCCGCGTATATTGGTTTCGCTGTATACGCCGTCGGTGCCGATCGTCGGTCTTATACCGAAATTGGTGACGGACGGATAAAATCTGCCGTTTAAACAAACAGCCGAAGCGTAAACGCCGTATTTCAGCGTAACAAATCCGTCGGGAATTATTTGATTTAACGTGGGAAAGCCGAGAGTTCTGCCCCTCGCGTCGCCGCGAATTACCGTAAAATCATAAGAAAATGCCCTGCCGAGCATTTTGTTCGCGTCCTCGATTTCGCCGTTTTCCAAGGCTTTGCGTATTCTTGTCGAGCTGACCGCTTCGCCTTTATAGGTCACCGTGTCGGCGATGTTCAGCTTTATTCCGTTTTCGGCGCAGAGCCGCTTTAAAATGTTTATATTGCCCTTGCCGCCCTTGCCGAAGGTGTAATTTTTGCCGCAGGAAAGCTCTTTGGCGTTAAGCTCCTTTATCAGAATACTCTCAAAAAATTCTTCGGGGGAAAGACCGCATATTCTTTTAAAATCCGTGACGACGGGGGTCAATCGGATATTATCAATAAGTCTTGAACGGATACTGTCGGTAATAAGCTCTTTGGGAGCTTCGCCCGTGATAACCGACAGGGGATGCTGTGAAAAAAGCAGAACAAAGGCGGGGTAGGCGCTTTGCCTTGCAAGCTCCGTTACAGCCGTATGTCCGGTATGAAAGCCGTCGAAGGTGCCGAGGGCTATTGATTTTTCAGTCATCTGCAAGCACCCTCCTGACGCAAAGGGAATCTCCGCCGTCCTTAACCTCGCCGAGACCTAAAAATTCGTCCTTCGGCGAATAAACTCTGTAAAGCCCTGCGGGGTATCGCGTTTTAAGCCTTTGAAGCAGCAGACTGCCTCCGTTGCGAAATCTTACGGACTGCGCCTCGGTTACGTCGATTTTTTCGTAACATGAAAAGCAGGAGGCTATCGGTTTAACATATTTTTCCGTTTCATTATTATTAACGGCGTTCTCAAGCTCTGAAAGCGCAACGCATTCGCTTATCGGGAATCCGTTAGCGCTTGTTCTGCGAAGCGAGGTCATAACAGCGCCGCAGCCGAGAATTTTTCCTATATCGTCGCACAGGGAACGCACATAAGTTCCCGCCGAGCAGGATACAGTAAAGGTAAATTCAGGGCTTTCAAACGATATAATATCTATGCTGTGAATTGTGACCCTGCGCGCTTCCCGTTCAATTTCAACACCCTGCCTTGCAAGGTCGTAAAGCCGATGCCCGTCCTTTTTTATTGCGGAATACATAGGGGGAGTCTGCATTATATCCCCCGTAAACCCTTTTACAGCCGAACATAACTGTTCGGCTGTTACGCTGACGGGATTCCGAGAAATCACCGCGCCTGTTATATCAAGCGTGTCGGTGGTTATGCCGAGCCTTGTCGAAGCAAGGTATTCCTTGTCGTGAACGGGAAGCAGCCCTATAAACCGAGTGGAATTTGACAGCGCAACAGGAAGAACGCCCGTAGCCATAGGGTCGAGCGTTCCTGTGTGACCCGCTTTTTTTACGCCGAGAATACGGCGAACGCGGTTTACCGCCGAAAAAGAGGTCATATTCTGCGGCTTGTCAAGAAGTATTATTCCCGTCATATATTTTTCAACTCATCTTCTATAATTGAAAGAAGCTTTGCTTTTTCCGCCTCAAAGGCTTCTGGATTTAATTCGCAGCCTGCCGCCCTTGCGTGACCGCCGCCGCCCATCAGCTTGCATATTTTTGCGCTGTCAACAGGCTCGTGCGAGCGCAGGGAAACCTTGTAGGTGCCGTCGCTTCGTTCCCTTACGGTAACGCCTACGAGCACGCCTTCGATCTTTCTCGGAATACCCGCAATTCCGTCGCAGTCGCTCTCGTCGGTGCCGCTTTCACAGAGCATTTTCTGCGTGATGCTCATAACGGCGCATTTACCGCCGAAAAAAGTTTCGATAGTGCTCAGAGCCGATTTCTCAAGCTTAAAATAACCTATGGATTTGGTTTCAAACATAATCTTATTTATGTTTACGTAATCAGCGCCCTTTTTTATTAAATCGGCGGCGATAATATGCGTTTCGGGCGTGACGCTTGAAAACAGAAAACAGCCTGTGTCGGTTGAAATTCCCGTATAAAGACAGTCTGCGATAATCGGCGTTATTTCCGTTTCAAGCAAATTCACAATGTCGTAAATGATTTCACATGTTGCGGCGCAGCTTCTCAGAAGAAGATTGTCGGCATATCCGGTGTTTGAGCCGTGATGGTCAATGCATAGGTCGACGTTATTCCCGAACTCTTTTGAAAATTCATTTCCGAGAAGCTTTATATCGGCAACATCGACGCAGACGGTATATTCGGGGGAAAAGTCCTCTTGCCTTTCGCCAAACATATAGGAGTATTTTTTCGGAATTTTATCACAGCAGAGAACCCTTGCTCTTTTCCCCTTGCTTCTGAGGGCGTGCATAAGCGCAAAGCCGCTGCCGAGAGTGTCGCCGTCGGGATTCCTGTGGGTGAGGATGAGAACATTATCAGCCGCCTTTAGAAGTTCCGCCGCTTTTGCAACGTCAATTTTCTTCATCGTTTTTTTCCTCAAGTTCTTCAATTTTTTTAAAGATTTCCATACCGTGTTCTACGGAGTTGTCCGCAATGAATTTAAGCTCGGGGGTTTTGCGAAGGCGAAGCCGTGAGCCGACCTCGCGGCGGATATGCCCCGTGGCGCTTACAAGCCCCTTAACAGCCTGCTTTGCCGTGTCAAGACCTTCAAGCGCGCTGACATAAACCTTTGCATACGAAAGGTCGCGGCTTACCTCAACCCTTACCACCGTCAGCATTTTTCCTGCAATTCTCGGGTCTTTAAGCTCGCGAATAACGGCAACAATTTCCCTTTTAATATCTTCGGACACTCTGTTCTGCTTATAGCCTGCCATAAAGACACAGCCTTTCTTTAATTAGTCCTTAACTTCTTCCGTAACAAACGCCTCGAGGACGTCGCCCTCTTTAATGTCATTGAATTTTTCAAGCCCTACGCCGCACTCATAACCCGAAGCGACCTCTTTTACATCGTCCTTAAAGCGTTTTAGGGAGGCGATTGCGTCCTCTGTGATAACAATTCCGTCACGGACCACCCTTATTTGTGAATTTCTCGTAATTTTGCCGTCAAGCACATATGAGCCTGCGATTATGCCCGCTGTGGAGAGCTTGAATACGCTTCTTACCTCAGCCCTGCCCAATACAACCTCACGGAATTTTGGCGCGAGCATGCCCTTAATTGCCGCTTGAATTTCTTCAATGCAGTCGTAAATGACACGGTACATTCTCATATCAATGCCGTCGCGCTCCGCAACCTCCGCGGCAACGGGGTCGGGGCGGACGTTAAAGCCGACTATAATTGCGTTTGAAGCGTTTGCAAGCATAACGTCCGATTCATTGACCGCGCCCACGCCGCCGTGAATAACCTTAACGTTAACCTCCTCGTTGGAGAGCTTTTCAATATTCTGCTTAACCGCTTCGACAGAGCCCTGTACGTCCGCTTTTACAATTACGTCAAGCTCTTTCATCTCGCCCTGAGAGATGGATGAGAAGAGATTGTCAAGAGTAACCTTGTGATACTGCTTAAATTCCTCCTCCTTCGCCTCTCTCTTTCTCTGTTCAACAAGCTCACGGGCAAGCTTTTCGTCTGAAACGGAGTTGAATATGTCCCCTGCCTGAGGAACCTCCGCAAGCCCCATAATTTCAACGGGAACGGAGGGCTTAGCCTGCTTTAGTTCCTTACCGTTTTCGTTCGTCATGACCCTTACTCTGCCGACCGAAGTGCCTGCAACGATTATATCGCCTGTTTTAAGCGTGCCGTTCTGAACAAGCACCGTAGCAACGGGGCCTCTGCCCTTGTCAAGCTTCGCTTCGATTACAACGCCCTTTGCGGGACGGTTCGGGTTGGCTTTAAGCTCGAGCATTTCGGCAACAAGCAGGATGGAGTCAAGTATTTTATCAATACCCATTTTGGTTTTTGCGGAAACGGGGATACATATAACGTCGCCGCCCCATTCTTCGGGAATAAGGTCGTATTCGGTCAGCTGCTGCATAATTTTATCGGGCGCGGCGCCGGGTTTATCCATTTTGTTTATCGCAACGATAATTGAAACGCCCGCCGCCTTTGCGTGGTTAATAGCCTCAACGGTCTGAGGCATAATGCCGTCGTCCGCCGCAACAACGAGAATTGCAATATCCGTTGCCATTGCTCCCCTTGCGCGCATCGATGTGAATGCGGCGTGACCGGGGGTGTCAAGGAAGGTGATTTTTTCATCGCCCACGCTCACTCTGTAAGCGCCTATGTGCTGGGTAATGCCTCCGGCTTCGGTTTCGGTGACGGAGGTGTTGCGGATTGCGTCAAGAATTGAGGTCTTGCCGTGGTCAACGTGTCCCATAACAACTACGACGGGGTCGCGCTTTTGAAGATCCTCCTCGGCGTCCTCGGTGTCGTCGATAATTCTTTCCTCAATTGTAACTACGACCTCTTTTTCGACCTTTGCGCCGAGCTCGGTAGCGACTATTGCCGCCGTATCATAGTCTATTACCTCGTTAACATTCGCCATAACGCCGAGGCTTAACAGCTTTTTAATGACCTCTGCGGCGGTCATTTTAAGAAGCATTGCAAGCTCTCCGACGGTGATTTCGTCGGGAACGGTAATTTTAATCTGCTTTTTCGCTCTTTCGGCGGCTATTCTTTTAAGCCTTTCCTGCTCGCTTTCACGCTTATGGCTTCTCATGCCCTGCTTGCGGTACTGCTGTGATTTCTGCCTTAATTTCTGCTTCTTAACAACATCGTCGCCTGTGTTCTTGTTGTTTACGGGAGCAATATTTTCATATCTTTCATTATATTTGTCAAGGTCAACCGAGCCCGCGCGGGTGTCAACATGTCTTATTTTGCCCTTGGTTCTTGACTGAAGCGGACGATTGGGATCTTTTTCCTTTTTAGAAGGCTTTTGCTGCGGATTCCCCTGAGCGGGCTTTCCCGCGGGGACAGACGAGGTCTTTGCGCCTGAATGCTTGCCGTCGGATTTGTCGGCAGGCAATCCCGCTTTTTTATCGGGCTTGGGTTTCTTTTCCGTCGGCTTGAACTCAAAGTATTCCTTGAAGCTCTTGACCGAATGCTTCTTTGTCAGCTCGCTGAATACGAAATCAAGCTCTTTGTCGTTAAGAACGGTCTGCGATTTTTTTTCGCCCTCAAAATATTTTGAAAGCATTTCCGTAAGTACCTTGCTCGGGATGTTAAAATCTCTTGCGACTTCGTGTAACTTGTATTTCTTTGTCATATATCGGTATTCCTCCTGATCAGTTCGTTAAATCTTTTTGCAAATCCTCGGTCGTTGACGGTAAGCACCGCCGTTTTTTTTGAGCCCAGACGCTTACCCAATTCATTCATAGTATATTCTGTACTGATAAACTCGGTTTTATTTGCCCGACAAAGGCTCTCCATCTCGTTCTTAAGCCTGTCGGAGGCGTCGCCGCTTACAATGCAGGCATATGCGCCGCCCGATTTAATTTGCGCTTCGCTTGCGTCGTGCCCGAGGCTTATTTTGCCCGCGCGCCTTGCAAGACCCAAAAGGTTAAGCGCCTTGGCGTCATTCATTTTTCAGTTCACTCTCCATACTGTCATAGACGTTTTCGGGAATTGCACATTCGAGAGCGCGTTCTATTCTTTTTGCTTTTTTTGCCTTTTGAAGGCAGGATATGTTATGACAGATGTAAGCGCCTCTGCCCGATTTTTTGCCTGTAAGGTCAAGGCTTACTTCACCCTCGGCGCTTCGGACCACGCGCACCAAATCCTTTTTCGGCTTCGATTCGCCGCAGCCTAAGCATTTTCGCAGGGGTATTTTTTTCTGTTTCATAATATCACTTCCGATTTTAAGAAATCGCGCGTTAAAGGCTCAGCCCTCGTAAAAGCCGCTTTCGGGCTTGATGTCGATTTTCCAACCCGTAAGCCTTGCGGCAAGACGGGCGTTCTGACCCTTGTTGCCGATAGCGAGAGAAAGCTGATTGTCGGGAACGGTTACATGGCACGATTTGGCGTCTGCGCTTTCGATTTCAACCTTTAGGACATCTGCGGGAGCTAAAGCTGCCGCGATGAACTCCTCGGGCTTTTCGCTGTAATTTATAATATCTATTTTTTCTCCGCCCAAAATATCAACGATCTTTCCGACACGCGTGCCTCTCGGACCTATGCATGCGCCTATGGCGTCAACATCCTCATCCTTTGAGCAAACGGCGATTTTGGTTCTTGCGCCTGCTTCGCGGGAAACCGATTCAATAGTTACGGTGCCGTCGTAGATTTCGGGAACCTCCATCTCAAAAAGTCTTTTTACAAGACCGGGATGAGTACGGGAAATCATAGCCTTGGGACCTTTGTCGGTTTCCTTAACGTCGACTATAAATACTTTAATAAGCTGATTTTCGCTAAAGGTTTCACCCGGCACTTGTTCGCCTTTCGGAAGAATTGCCTCCGCCTTGCCGATTTCAAGGGTAACATTTCCCGTTACGGGGTCTATCCTTTCAACCTTGGCTGTAACAAGCTCCTGTTGCTTTGACTGAAATTCCTGAAGAATTAAGCCCTTTTCGGCGTCGCGTATGCCCTGACGGATAACATGCTTTGCAGTCTGCGCGGCAATTCTGCCGAAATCCTTTTTGCCGAGCTTGACCTTGACCGTATCTCCGAGCTTATATTTCTTTTTAAGCTGCTGAGCCTCTTCAAGGGAAATTTCCGCGTCGGGATCTTCAACCTCTTCAACTACCGTGCGGCAGTAGTATATGTTCATCTCGCTCTTTTCGGGCTCGATTTCGCAGGATACGACGTCCTTGCCGTTATAGTCCTTCCTTACGGCAACGACCACTGCGTTTTTGATTTTCTCGTAAAGGTATTCCGCAGGGATTCCCTTTTCCTTCTCCATAAGCTCAACCGCTTCAAAAAATTCTTTATTCATTTTTGTCAAAACCTCCAAAATCATCGAGTTTAACCCACGATGCTTCTTTTTTATTAAATTCGAGAACCTTGCCGTCGGGCAGAGTTACCGAAATGTTGCCGTTATCGTACGAGGAAAGTATACCCTTATATTCCCGCTTTGAATTTACCGCATGAATAAATTTTACGGTGACCTTATCTCCTATATACCTTTTAAAATGAAAATCCCTCGTAAGCTCGCGTTCGATTCCGGGCGACTGCACCTGAAGGCTGTAGCTTTCCTGAATAGGATCGAGCCTGTCAAGCGGTTCGTCGATTGCGCGGCTCATATTGACGCAGTCGTCAATATCAACGGGACGGTCCTCACGGTCAATGATTATGCGAAGATAACGGTTGACCCCTTCTTTTTGAAAGCGAACATCCCAAAGCGTTAAGCCGAGCTCCTCGGCTAACGGCTGCGCCAGCTCGCGAACGACAGAAACCGTATTTTTTTTGTTTTCCGACATAGTTCCTCCGACAAAATTAAGAGAGCGGGCAAAACCCACTCTCAAGCATCAAATATTCTTACAATCGGTATAATAACATAATACGGTTGATTTTGCAAGCCTTTTTTGATAATATATATTAAAAGCTTGTTAAAGGTCGTCCGGATCCTGTTCGGGCTGCTCGGCGTCCTTCGGATTTCCCGTATAGCTTCCGAGTACGTCCGTTCGGGCAACGCCGTTATAGCCTTCCCATATCTCCGAGACCTCCTCGGTCATTTTATTGATGCTTTCAAGGGCTTTTTTTGACGGTTTTTTATTTTTCTTGTTCATTGTGAACCGCTCCTTTGATCGGAATTTGAGAGGACGAATATTTTTAATTTGTATTGATCGTATTCTCCCCCCGTTTTATATTGTTTGCAAATGCCGTATTGAAAATTTGTGCTAAATTTTGAAAAAAACAAAAACCTTTTTATTGACATTGCATATCGAAACTGATATAATCTAATGTATATAAAAGGCATTGCGCCCGTTTTAGGGCGAAAACAGAAGGGAAATAACGTGATATGAAAAAGATTATGTCTGTTCTTGTAATAGTTTCATTACTGTTCGTCGCGTGTATTCCTGCTTTTGCAGGGGCAAATGTTGATGCGCTTACCGACACCATGCAGAAAGAAGTGGCAACGCTTGTTTTGGAATCGATTGAGGCGGGCAACGACTGTGAAACAATTAAAGGCAGGTCTGCTGTTAAATCGGCGGTCATAAACGGAATAGCGGATTATACTCCTTATAAAGAAGCGTATGCGGGCGGTGAGGAATCGATCAGCGCAATAGTAAGCCTTGCGGTTACAGCTGTAAGGGCGGACTGCGGCTTTTCCGAATCGGCTGCGGCAATGCTTACAACAGCGGTAACAAACGCTATAATCGAGGAGATTGATCCCGAGGCGACAACAACACGGCCTTCCGATTCCGATACTACCGCGGGCAGCTCGGCGGAAGCTCCAAAATACATAGTGCAGTTGCTCAGCAACCTTTCTTACAGCCAAATTGAGAGTACTCTTATCACTCTTGTGGGCAATCAGGTTATAACGTCCGATCAGGCGAAAGCGGTCGCCGACGAGCTTAAATCCAACGGCACAATTACCGCTGAGCAGAGAGATAAGCTTTATGAGGCTGTTGTTTCTCCGGAGGCAAGCACGAATGCCTTGGATAAGTTCTTTGACGGCTACACCACTACAGATTTGGCGCAGTTGTTCAGAGGCTTTGGGGACGCTATCGGTCAGATGACCGACGCTCTCGCGAACCTTTTCCGCAGTGATTCATCGAACGAAGAACCGACAACCTCCTCCGGCGGCTCAGTTTCAAGCTCAAGCTCGTCGGAAATCCCCGCTACCGGCGATTATGCTATCCCTGCTGTTGCGGCGGTCGCGTTAGCTGCGGGTCTTGCGCTTGTTCTTACCAAAAAGAAAAAAGACGACTGATATTAAATAAACTTTTGGGACAGACGGATCTTTCGTCTGTCCTTTTTTGTCTTGAAAGGGTGTAAATCGGAATATACGGCTGCGAACAGGCGGCAGGCTCGGTCACGGTAATCGAAAAACGTCTTTAAGGGCGGCTGTATTATTATATTTCCGGACATTTGCCCCTAATATGTTAAAATCTATTGCATAATTTTTTATTGTGTATTAGAATATTATTACAAGACAACAGGCGTTTTTGAATTTAATGTCCGATAATAAAAAGGGGAGAAGGAAAATGTTAAAATTAAGTTCTGTAATCGTCAGTATTTTTACTGTGATCGGTCTTATTCTGCCGGGGATAAAATACGGCTTTAAGCCGACGGTGGAAATCGACTGCTCGGCTGAAACGGGTGAAATATCCTCATATGCGTCAGGCTTCCTGTACGGCCTTGCCGAGCAGGGAGTACCGTCCGCCGAAATGGCTGAAAGTATAGATATTTCTTCGGAATCGCAAAAGACCTACGACGGGCTTCAGCACCCGACGGGGGATGTGAACCACGTTGCGGAAAATCTTGATTCCTGCGATTACATAGTGGTGTATCTTCAGGACTGCTTTGACACCTGGTACTATGCCTACAGCGAGATTGATGAAATGCGGGAGGCGGGCGTTTACGACTGTGAAAGCTTTCTTGAAGAACGCTTCCTGCCGCAGGTTAAACAGCAGGTGGAAAACCTTTCCGCTTCGGCATATTCGGACAGGGTCGTCTATTGCCTTTATAATGAGTGCGACAACGCTCTGTGGTTCGGTGTTAAGGACAGTGAGGGCAACCTGCAGTTTAACGACGAGGGCAGGCAGAATTTCTATAACGCGTGGAAAAAGACATATGACCTTGTAAAATCCATTAACCCCGACGCTATGATAGGCGGTCCGGGTTACTTTGATTACAATACAGAAAAGATTGCCCCGTTTTTGGATTTCTGCACCGCAAACGACTGCGTGCCCGATATTATGATTTATCACGAGCTTAACGATAAATCGGCGGCGTTCTTTGAGGATCACGTTGAGGAATACAGGGAAACCGAAAAGCAGTACGGCATTGAGCTGCCGATAATCGTTAGCGAATACGGCACAATGCAGGAGTGCGGCAATCCGGGCGATATGCTTAAATATATCTGCGCTATGGAGAATACCGAAGTCTACGGCGATGTGGCTTTCTGGCGGCTGTCAAACAACCTGTGCGACACTGCGGCGGATGATAATTCGCCGAATTCGAACTGGTGGCTTTACAGGTGGTATGCCGATATGGAAGGCGAGAAGCTCTCGTCAAAGGTTATAGATATTATGCACTCCGACGTGGCGAATGTTGTAAAATACAACAGGGACAGGTTCCATTATGTCCCTCTGAACGCTATATCCTCGATAAACGAGGATAAGGATGAAATTACCGTCATAGTCGGCGGCTGCGACTACACAAGCAGTTTAAAGCTCAAAAATCTTGACTGCACCGAGCTTGGCGGCGAAAGCGTCGATATAAAGATCGAGGGCATTTACTATAAGGGCTTAAGCGGTGTTGTTTCCGAGCCGACCTTGATTAAGGAATATACCGAAAGCGCGGGCAATTCGTTAAAAATCAAGGTCGACTGTGCGGACACCTCTTCGGTTTATCGGGTGACAATTACAAAATCCGACGGCGGCTCGAAAGAGGAATATGAAAACACAAATCTGCCCGTTAGATATGAATTTGAGGACGGTACGCTTTTGGGTGACGCTTATACCTATGACAGCGCATACGCCACAACGGGGCAGACCTCGGGTATGGTCGGCGGCATTGAAAAGACAGGCGACGGAATACGCGTTACAATAAATGCGGAAGCCGACGGGACTTACAAATTTGACGTTATCTACGGCAAGGCAAACGACGGCGAAACTCCCGATGACAGGGTCAGCGCCGAGGCGCTTTTCGCGGTTGACGGCGAGGAACGGACCGTACTGCTTGAAAACACCGTAAAAAGCGAATTTACAAGCTGTATTACACTGACTGCCGAGCTTAAAGCAGGCGAGCATGAAATTACCTTTATGCACGGCGATGGCACATATGTGCTTGACAGTATGCTGGTTTCGCTTTATGAGGAGCAGACCGAGGCGGCGGTACTTCCCGACAGCGACAGAAGCGATGAAAGCACATCGGCTTTTCTTGCGGTTGCGCCGTATGACGGATTTTACACAATAAACGTTACCGCAAACGCGCGTTTCCTTATTGATAAGGCGGAGTGCGCCGCCGATGAAAACGGAAACGCGAGGGTATATCTCAGAAGAGGGCTTAACTATGTTGAGGTTAAGGATAAAAGCTGTTCGTCGTGCGTAATCAAAACTCAGGCGGACGATGGGATAAGCGTTTACGTTAATCCGAGCGATATGATTCTTTCCGGCGGCGCGTGCGTAAACAGCTTCGGCGATACGGCTTTTGTTGACGGAATATCCTCCGACGGCGGCAAGGCGGAATTTACTGTAAACGCCGAAAAAGCGGGAACATACAGAATGACCGTTAATTATTCAAACAACCGCGAGGGCGGGTTGCACGATTATAATGTTGATTTAATTGAATGTTACATTACCGTAGGCGTGAACGGAGAAAGCTTGAATGTATGGTGCAGGAACACCATGAGCGTAGGCAATTTCAGAACCGTTACGGCAAACGTGGAGCTTAAAGAGGGCGAAAACGTGATAACATTTACAAACAACGGCGAAACCAAATTTAATGATATGACTGCGTACGCGCCGAACATTGCGGGCGTGACGTTTTCCGCAGCGTGCGGCTGACGGTACGTATTCCGAGCGTTTCAGAGCTTCAGCGGGATTTTTCCTGCCGAAGCTCTCGGAAACTAACGCTCCCCGCGCGGGCTGCAACCGTCAGCAAGCGCCGTTTCAAGCGGGCTTTACGGAGCGTTGCCCCGATTTAAACTGTTCAATATATTTTTTCATTTCGCTGAAATAATCGGATGAAAAATGTAATCAGACCTTTACGGGTCGTTAAAGCCATCGGTTCAAACGATGGCTTTGATTTTATGTGAATATAATTTGAATTATTGATTTATACGGTGGAATTTTTTTGTCATATGTGATAAAATATCTTTGACTATGTTTTGGGAGAGATAAAAAATGGCGTTTATTGAAGTCCGCAACGTTACGAAAACATATAAGATGGGCGAGGTTGAGATAAAGGCGGTTGACGAAATCGGCTTCGGTATAGATAAGGGCGAATTTGTCGTTGTCGTAGGACCGAGCGGAGCGGGTAAAACCACTATTCTTAATATCCTCGGCGGAATGGACACCGCGACCTCGGGCAGTATTTATGTCGATAATGCGGATATTACAAAATATAACGAATCTCAGCTTACCGCCTATCGCCGAGATGACGTCGGATTCGTTTTTCAGTTTTACAACCTTGTAGGCAATCTTACGGCTGTTGAAAACGTAGAGCTTGCCGCGCAGATTTCAAAGGACCCCCTTGACGCCGCCGACGTATTGAGAGAGGTCGGTCTTTCCAACAGGCTTTACAATTTTCCCGCACAGCTTTCGGGTGGCGAGCAGCAAAGGGTTTCAATAGCCAGAGCACTTGCAAAAAATCCCAAGCTTTTGCTTTGCGATGAGCCGACGGGCGCTCTCGATTACATTACGGGTAAATCCATATTAAAATTTCTTCAGGACACCTGCCGCGAAAAGGGGATGACCGTCATTGTTGTAACTCATAACCTTGCGCTTGCGCCTATGGCGGATAAGGTTATTAAGGTAAAAAACGGCAGGGTCGACAAGCTTTTGCTTAACGAAAAGCCCACCCCGATTGAATATATTGAATGGTAAAGGAAAAATTTTCTATGACTAAAGCAATGAAAAAGGACTTCGGGCGTGAAGTCAGATACAGTTTGGGCAGGTATCTTTCGGTATTTTTGATCGTTGTTCTCGGCGTTGCGTTCTTTTCGGGAATTAAGACGGCGGCTCCTGCTATGAGGGCGTCCGCGGACGCTCTGTATGACGATGATAATTTTATGGATATATGCGTTTCGGGCACATTGGGCGTTACCGAGGATGATGTGTCGGAAATTAAAAAGATAGCCGGTATTGACGACGCGGAGGGGACATATACGGCTGATTTTTTGGTCGCCTGCGAGCAGGCGGAATTGGTAACAACCGTTTTGTCGCTTACCGACAGCATAAATCTTGTAAACGTAAGCGAGGGCAGATACCCCGAAAAATATAACGAATGTATTGCCGACAGCTTATTTATCGAAAAATCGGGCTATCAAATCGGCGATACTATAAGATTGACCACCGGCAATGACGACGATTTGGAGGATACGCTTGTAACCGATGAATTTACTATTGTCGGAGTGGGCACCTCGCCGTATTACCTGAGTGACGAAAGAGGTATGTCGTCAATCGGCAGCGGGGTGGTTGACGCTTTTATAGTAGTGCCGAAAAAGGCTTTTTCGCTTTCGTGCTACAGTCAGATACTTGTAAGCGTTGAGGGCGCGGATGAGCTTAACTGCTTTTCCGGAAAGTACGATAAGCTTATAGAGCGGCTTCAGTCAAACATTGAAAGCATTGCCGAAGTCCGCAGCAGTATAAGATATGAGGAGTTCAAAGCGCAGGCCGTTGAAGGAATCGCGGCTGAAGAGAGTAAGTTTGAGGAAAAGCGCGAATATGCTATGGCTCAGTTCGCCGAGGCTTATCAGGAGCTGTCGGACGCGGAGGCGGCGCTCAGTGTGGCTCAGACCGAAATAGATACGCGTAAGCAGGAAATTTCGGACGCGCAGGAGCTTCTCAATATGCAGGAGGGAAGCCTTGACGACAATAAGGCTCAGGTCGAGCAGGCAAAGAAAAATCTCGCCGATTTAAAAGTAAGATATAACAATTATAAGGCGCAGCTTGACAAGGCAAATGAAATTATTGCGAGTATGGAACAGGAGCTTCAGCAGAACGCGGGAAGTATGACCACCGACGAATACGCCCAGTACGCATTTACCGTATACAGCTATAAAGCGACGGCTCAGGTATATGAGTCTCAGCTCAGCGCGATAAAGCTCGGTATGGATCAGGCGCAGGCTCAGATAAACTCTGCCGAGTCGATTATCGAGGGCAGTCCCGACGCTATTGCCGAGGCGCGTTTAAAGCTTGAGGAGGGCGACACTGCCGTTGTCGAGGCGCAGAGAGCCCTCTCTGAAAAGCAGGCGCAGCTTGATACGGCAAAAGAGGAATATGAGCTTTCAAAGGACGACGTTATCGAAGAGCTTGAGGACGCGGAGAATAAGCTTAATAATTATAAGGAAAAGATAGAAAATACTGACATACCGGTTTGGTACGTTACAGGCAGGGAGTCGGTTTCGTCTTATTCGTCTTTAAAGGGTGATGCGGACGGTATCAGCGCGGTAGGGCTCGTGTTTCCGATAATATTCTTTATTGTTGCCGCCCTTGTAAGCCTCACCACCATGACCAGAATGGTTGAGGAGCAGAGAACTCAGATAGGCACGATGAAGGCTCTCGGCTACAGCAAAAAGGAAATTACGGCAAAATATGTTCTTTACGCGTTAACCGCTTCGGTTGCGGGCGGAATAATAGGAATAATTATAGGCGAAGCCGCAATACCCAAGCTTATTGTTAATACATACAGGCTGGTTTATGTAAATCTTGCAAAAACAGCCGTGCCGTTTAATATACCTTATGCGGTAATCGCCTTGGTTATAGCGGTTGCCTGCACTTCGGGCGCGGCGTTCGCCGCATGCCGTAAATCCCTCAAGGAAGCTCCCTCCTCGCTTATGCGCCCCGAAGCGCCTAAGGCAGGCAAGAAAATCCTCCTTGAGAAGATAGACGGTTTTTGGCTCAGACTGAATTTCTCGCAGAAAGCGGCATGGCGCAATATGCTCAGATACAAAAAGCGTCTGTTTATGACGCTGTTCGGCGTGGCAGGCTGTATGGCTCTTTTGCTTGTCGGCTTCGGCATACGGGACTCGGTTTCGTCAATGACAGAAAAACAGTTTAACGATATATGGAATTATCAGGGTACGGTTACGGTTGACGAATCCCTTTCGAGAACCGACATAAGACATACGCTCTCGGAGCTTCAAAATACAGACGGCGTTGATGATTTTCTTCAGGTTCATAGGGAATACAGCTTCGTCAGCTTTGAGGGCTCCGAGCAAAACGCATATATTATTGTTCCGCAGGATCTTGACTTCCTGTACGAATATATAACGCTTGAAACGCGGGTCGGGCATAAGGCGTGTACACTTGACGATAACAGTGTCGTATTAACCGAAAAGCTTGCAAAAACGCTTGGCGTGAGCGTGGGCGATACGGTAGCGTTTAAAACCGAAAAGGACGGCGTTGAGACAGGCGGACTTACGGTTGCGGGAATTACCGAAAACTATATTTACAACTATGCTTATATGACGTCTTTAGCTTATGAGAGCCAATTTAACGAAGCGGCGGCTGTTAACGCCCTGCTTTTGAGAAGCAGCGCCGAGGATGATACCGAGCTTGCAAAAAGTATTTTACAGCTTGACGGCATTACCTCGGTTACAATGAATTCAAAAATACGGCAGCAGGTCGGCGAGACAGCGGATAATCTTACGGTTATCGTTGTTATTATGATTCTTTCGGCAGGACTTCTTGCGTTTGTTGTGCTTTACAATCTTAATAACATTAACATTACCGAAAGAAGGCGCGAGCTTGCAACGCTCAAGGTGCTCGGCTTCTACGATGACGAGCTTGAAAAGTACGTTTTCCGTGAGAACGCGATTCTTACGTTTTTCGGAATGCTTATAGGCATTGCGGCAGGCGCGGTACTCCATTTCTTCGTTATGAGGTCGGTCGAAACCGACAGTATGATGTTCGGCAGGCAGATAGCGTGGTACAGTTATATTTTAAGTATTGCTCTTACCGCGGCTTTTTCCGTTCTTGTAAACTTTATAATGACATTTAAGTTAAAGAAAATAGATATGGTTGAGTCGCTTAAAAATGTTGAATAGCATAAAAGGCTTTTGCCCGTTTAACATTCAGTCGGTTATTGCGATTTATCGCGTTCGGAAAAATTTTTAAGGAGTTTTTGCAAATGATTAAACAGACAGACTCGCCCGTTTCGGGCGAGGAAATCGCCGTTATTAAAACCTCAATGGGAGATATTAAAATAAGGCTTTTTCCCGACGCCGCGCCCAAAGCGGTTGAAAATTTCGTCACGCACGCCGAAAACGGGTATTATGACGGATTGATTTTTCACAGAGTTATTAAGGACTTTATGATTCAGGGCGGCGACCCTACCGGCTCGGGAATGGGCGGCGAAAGCATTTGGGGCGGTTCGTTTGAGGATGAATTTTCACCCGAGCTTCACAATTTAAGAGGCGCGCTTTCAATGGCTAACGCGGGACCCGACACTAACGGAAGCCAGTTCTTTATTGTTCAGGCAAAAGAGGTTTCGGACGATATGCTTGACCAATTAAGAAGCGCGGACGAAAAATATTTTCCGACAGAGTGTATTGAAAGCTATGAGAAAATGGGCGGTACTCCGTGGCTCGATTACCACCACAGCGTTTTCGGTCAGGTGTTTGAGGGTATGGAAACAGTTGACGCTATCGCGCAGGTAAAAACCGATTATTTCCAAAACAAGCCCGTCAGTGACGTAATTATCAAAACGGTTGAAATTGTAAAGGCGCAATAATCGCAGGCGTTTTAAATCGCGGCAGCGCTTCGGCAGGCTTGATTGAACCGATGCTTGCGGGAGATTGCAGCCCGCCGCCTTAGAGGTCGGGGACAGGCGCGCTCAGGTTATATTCGCTCTGAGTGTTTTGGGAGGTAAAAATGTTATTTTCAAAAATCGGTATTATCGATGAGAATTTTGAATATCGTAAGGATATGTATGTAGGCGTTATCGGGGATAAAATTCGGTATATCGGCAAAGAAAAACCTTTTGGGGATTTCGGCAGGGTTTACGACGGCACGAGAAAGGTGCTGACGCCGGGCTTTGTCAATGCCCATACGCATTCGCCGATGACGCTGCTTAGGGGATACGCCGAAAACCTGCCTCTTGAACGCTGGCTCAACGAGCGGGTTTTTCCGTTTGAGGACAGGCTTAACTGTGACAGAGCCTATTACGGAACAATGCTTTCTATAGCGGAGATGTTAAGCTCGGGTACGACCTCTTATTCGGATATGTACTTTTTTACGGACGGCGTTATGAAAGCCGTTAAGGAAAGCAAGGCGAAAACAAATTTTTGCCGCTCGATAACATCCTTTTCCGACGTAGATTTTTTAAAGGATTCAAGAGTGCTTGAGTCGCTTGACGCGATGGAAAAATATCATAACGCCGAAAACGGAAAAATAAAAATCGACTGGTCGCTTCACGCGGAATATACAAACACGCTTTCCATGATAGAGCAGTTCGGCGAATACACCGAGGGCAAGGGCTTTATTACGCACATTCATATGTCGGAAACAAAGGCGGAGCATGAAAACTGCAAAAAGAAATACGGCAAGACCCCTGCAAGGCTTTTTTACGATAATAAAATACTAAATTCAAAATGTCTTTTCGCTCACTGCGTGTGGCTTGAAGACGGCGATATTGAGCTGTTAAAGGAAAAGGGCGCGAGCATTGTAACCTGTCCCGCGAGCAATTTAAAGCTCGGAAGCGGCGTGTGCGATACCTATAAAATTCTTAACAGCGGTATAAACCTTGCGCTCGGCACGGATTCCGCTTCAAGCAATAACGGACTTGATATGCTCAGAGAAATGTACCTTGCTTCGATTTTGCCTAAGGGCTTTTACAACGCGCCCGATATAGTTACCCCGAAGGACGTTTTAAAAATGGCTACCGTAAACGGCGCTTTAGCTCAGGGCAGGGAGGATTGCGGACTTATTACGGAAAACCGTAAGGCGGATATAACGGTGATTTCACTTGACAGCCCCGCGATGTACCCCGACTGCGACGTAATAAATAATATCGTTTACTCCGCCGAAAAATCAGACGTAGTGCTTACAATGGTCGACGGCGAGGTGCTTTACGAAAACGGCGAATTTATGACTATAGACATTGAAAAAATAGGCAGTGAATGTAACAGAATTGTAGGCGAGGTCACGAGGGAGGTTAACAGGGTATGATTGAAAAAACGGCTGATTTTATTAAATCAAAAATTGACTTTACTCCGGAAATCGGCATAATTTTAGGCTCGGGACTCGGCGAGCTTGCCGACAGCGTTGAAAATCCCGTTTACATTGATTATAAGGATATAGAGGGCTTCCCCGTTTCGACCGCGCCCGGTCATAAGGGGAGATTCGTTTTGGGAACGCTTGCAGGCAAAAGGGTCATGTGTATGCAGGGGCGTTTCCACTTTTATGAGGGACGGTCTTTAGGTGAGGTAGTTCTTCCCGTGAGGGTCATGAAGCAGACGGGCGTTAAGAGCCTGATAGTTACCAATGCGGCGGGCGGAATAAACGAAAGCTTTAATGTCGGGGATATTATGATGATCACCGACCATATCAATTTTATGGGCCAAAATCCGCTTGTCGGAAAAAACGATGACAGGCTCGGCGTGAGATTCCCCGATATGACGTTCGCGTATGATCCCGAGCTTATGGATACTGCGCGCAGATGCTCGGAAAAAACAGGGGTAGAAATAAAAAAGGGCGTTTACATCGCTTGTTCGGGTCCGTCTTATGAAACGCCTGCTGAAATAAGGGCGTTCCGCGTTCTCGGCGCTGACGCTGTGGGTATGTCAACCGTACCCGAGGTAATCGCCGCAAATCACTGCGGAATTAAGGTGCTTGCTTTTTCGCTTATCTGCAATATGGCGGCAGGCATTTTAAGTAAGCGTCTGACCGAGGAGGAGGTCCTCGAGACGGGCGCAAAAAAAGGCAGAGAGCTGCAAAAGCTTATCACTGAAACAGTACGGGAAATATAAATATGTTTGATATGAACGGTGAAACGGTAAGCTTTGATACGGAAAATAATGCGCTTGTGATTATCGACCAAACGAAGCTTCCCGATAGAACGGTACAGCTTTCTCTAAAAACCAAAGAGGAAATATATTCGGCAATCAAAGAATTAAAGCTCAGGGGCGCGCCGTGTATCGGCGTTTCGGCGGCGATTGCGCTTTCGGTGCTTGCAAACGAAAGCAAGGCGGAAAACGAAAAAGAGTTCTTTGATGAGTTTTACGAAAACCGCGATTATCTTGTTTCGTCAAGACCCACGGCGGTTAACCTTAAATGGGCGGCAGACGAGATGGAAAAAACGCTGATTATGTGTAAAGGCAAAAGCCTTAACACAATAAAGAAAGCCTTGAAGGATAAGGCTTTGGAGATACATAAGGACGATATTGAGCGGTGCCGTAAAATCGGTGAGCACGGCGCGGAGCTTTTAAAGAACGCAAATGCCGTTTTAACGCATTGCAACGCGGGAAGGCTCGCCTGCGTCAAGTACGGCACGGCTCTTTCGCCCGTTTACGTCGCAAAGGAGCGGGGACAAAGCATAAAGGTATACGCCGACGAGACGCGTCCGCTTCTTCAGGGCGCAAGGCTTACCGCCTTTGAGCTTAGCGAGGCGGGAATTGACACAGAGCTTATATGCGACAACGCGGCGTCATATGTTATGAAAAACAAACTCGTTGACGCCGTATTGGTAGGCGCTGACCGTATCGCCCGAAACGGCGATACGGCAAATAAAATCGGCACATCGGGTGTTGCTGTTCTCGCAAAATACTACGGCGTTCCGTTTTATGTCTGCGCTCCGTTTTCAACCTTTGACAGTGAATGTGAAACGGGCGGCGGTATTAAAATAGAAATGCGCGGCGAAAAAGAAGTATCCGAAATGTGGTATAAAAAACGGATGACGCCCGAGGGTGTGAACGCGCTGAATCCCGCGTTCGACATTACGCCGAGTTCGCTTATAACGGCTTTTATTACCGAAAAGGGAGTAATAAAGCCCGAAAATATTAGATTTTAAGGGGAGAAAAATATGCCAGGCGGAAAACTAAAGGAGTTTCTTGATTCAAAAACAGTAAAAAAGGACGTCGGCGAGCCGACGCACCTTACTTGGCGCGAAACAATCTCATACGCCATGGGCAGGGGCGCTCAAGGTATGTTTACCTCAATGACGGGCTCTAAGTACATCAATTATTTTCTTACCAACATTCTTTTTCAGAGATTTCCCGACCCTATGGGCTTGGCTTCCAAAATCCGTTTTTACTGCGGAATTTTTGACGCGGTAAACGACCCTATGATGGGAATTATAGTTGATAAGACGAGAACCAAGGAGGGGCAGATGCGCCCGTACATACGCCGCGCGCCGTGGTTTGTGGCGGCGGTTATGCTTCTTTTCTTTATAGGCATTCCCGACAAAATGCCAGACTGGGCTTGTATTGCCTGGACTACCTTCCTTTTTGTCGGGCTTGACGTTACGTATACCGCGTTTGATATTCCTATGGGCGCGCTTGCGTTTGCGATTACGCCTAACGGTGTTGAGAGGACAAAGCTTTACGGCGTAAGCTCAATTGTGCGTTCCGTTTCGGGCGCTCTGCCCGGACTGTTCGTTGCATGCGCGGGGTGGCTTCCTTATTTCAGCACGCATACTTCAAAGGCATATTTAACGGGCGCGGTTGTTTCCGCAGTCGGAATTATCGCATTCACAAGGTTTACGTTTAAAAATACAAAAGAACGCACCGTTCATCACGAGGACGCGCCTTCTGTCACCGAATGCTTCCGTCTGCTGTTTAAAAACCGTCCGCTTTTAATGCTGTTCCTCGCAAATATTTTGTTTATTCTTGTCAAGGTTACAAATCAGGTGTCGTTCTACTTTGTTGCGGACGTTATGTTCACAACGAAATATAATGTGTTTATTGACGTTATAACCTTCCCCGGCTTTCTTATCGCAGGCATAGGCGTGCCGAAGCTCGTTGAAAAGCTCGGCGAGAGAAGCGACCCGAAAAAATTTTTCAGAATATGCTGCGTGCTGTCGATTGCGCTTCATATTTTATTCGCGCTTTTCTGCTACAACGGCTGCGTCAATAAGCCCGCAGGTACTGTGGTTTCATTGCCTGTAGGTATTCTTATTGTTCTGTTTACGGGTCTTACGTCAATTCCGCTTGAATGTAAAAACCTTATGCAAAAAGAAATGGAGGCGGAAACCGTTGACTATATTGAGTGGAAAACGGGAACACGCGTTGAGGGGATTATGCTTTCGATTATGTCCTTCACCGGTAAAATCGAAAATTCCGTTTCGTCCTCGATCGGTCTTGCGGTTCTGTCCTTTACAGGCTACATAGCGCATACCGACGGCTCGCTTATTCAGAACGCGGCTACAAATAAGGCTCTGTTCTTTATGACAACGCTTTTGCCCGCAATCGGCTATGCGCTTATGCTTATACCGATGGCGTTTTATAATATTTCGGGCAAGAGCCATAGGGAAATGATTGACGAACTGAAATCGCGACATATTAAAGAGGGCGTTGCAATTGAAGGCGAATAATACGGAAAAAACCAAGCTTACCTTTATTGCGGACACTCACCATTATTCAAAAACTCTCGGCACAAGCGGAAAGGCTTATGAAATAAGAAGCTCCACAGACCAAAAATGTCTTGCCGAAACAGGGGATATTATAGATGCGGCGTTTGAGAAAATAAAGAACAGCGACGCCGACGCCGTAATGATCGCCGGTGATTTGACGGACGACGGCGAAAGGGTGTGTCACGAGGAATTTATTGAAAAGCTCAAGGAGCTTCAGCGCTTCAAGCCCGTTTATGTTACGCTTGCAACTCACGATTGGTGCTGTGACCGAAATCCGAGAAGATATGACGGTGACCGCGTTTACCGCGACGTGCCGACGGTCACGAGCGGCGAGCTTTGCGAGATGTACCGTAATTTCGGGCTTTCGGGTGCAAGAAAGCACTACAAAACGCATCTCGGAACCTGCTCATATGTTGTTGATTTCCCGAACGATGTGGTTTTTCTTTCGCTTATTGACGATCAGGACGGCATGGGTGCTTCGGGCTTTACCGACGAGCATCTTGAATGGATCGTAAACACGGTAAAGGAGGAGGCTGCAAACGGCAAGCTTGTTATCGGTATGGAGCATCATCTGCTTTATTCGCATATCTCGCCGCTTATTACGGGCGGCGGGGCGTGCTGCGGTAGACACGAAATGTATATTGAAAGGTTCTGCGAGGCGGGTATGAGATTTATTTTTGTAGGTCATTCCCATATTCAGCGGATCGACAAATATACATCCTCAAACGGCAACGAGCTTTATGAGATAAATGTAGGCTCGCTTGTGGGTTATCCCGCGCCGATTGTAAATATTACGGTCGACAGGGAAAAAATAAGCATTGACACCGACCATGTTGAAAAATTTACTTATAACGGCAGAGTCTGCACATCGGAATATTTAAAAAATCATGCGACAAATATTATCACGCGAATTTTATTCTCTGCAAAAAATGAAAGCAAGGGCGACTTTGCAAGGTATCTTGAGGAGTTCCATATAAAGAAAGGGGACGCCGAAAGGCTAAAGCCCGCGTTTAAGGCGCTCGCCGTACTTCTTGACAGGCTTACGGTTTACTCTTTGGGCAGTAAAATTCATACGCTTACATTCGGGAGGATGTTTTCAAGGGAGGATTTAGAATGTATGCGCGGTATCAAGGTCATTGACGCGGTTAAAAGCTCAATGCTGTCTATACTTGACGGCGCGCTCGTAAAGCACGAAAAGGGGACGCCGTATTATAATGTTATTACCGAATTTGCCGATATACCTAAAAAGGTTGCCGCAGGGCTTAAAATAAAAAACGTAAAGGCGAGAACGCTGACCGAGCAATTAAGCGGCGCCGTGCGGGAAATACTCACGGGCGGCGAAATTGACAACAATCACCTTTCGGTGAAAAGATAATATCGGAGGAATATATTTTGATTTATAACAATGTCCTTGAAGCGATAGGCAGAACGCCCATGATAAGGCTTAATAAAATGGCGGACGGCGGCAGCGCCGAAATCCTTGTTAAATACGAGGGCGTTAACATAGGCGGAAGTATCAAGACAAGAGTTGCATATAATATGATTTCGGCGGCTGAAAAGGCGGGCAAAATAAACAAGGCTTCGGTAATCGTTGAGCCGACAAGCGGAAATCAAGGCATAGGCATCGCGCTTGTAGGCGCTGTCAAGGGATATAAGGTCAAAATAATTATGCCCGACTCCGTAAGCGTTGAAAGACGCAAGCTCGTTGAACAGTACGGCGCGGAGGTAATTGTAATTCATGATGACGGGGATATAGGAAAATGTATTGAGGAATGTTTAAATACTGCGTTAAAAATGGAAAAAGAGGACAAAAATGTATATGTGCCTCAGCAATTCAAAAATCCGGACAATCCGCTTGTTCACAAATACCACACCGCAGTTGAAATACTTGAGCAGACCGAAGGCCCCATTCACGGCTTCTGCTCGGGCGTAGGCACGGGCGGCACGCTTTCGGGTATAGGCGAGGTGCTTAAAAGGCAGTATCCCGACATCGAAATCTGGGCGGTTGAGCCTGAACATGCGGCTATACTTTCGGGCGGCAGTATCGGAACTCATTTGCAAATGGGAATAGGCGACGGAATCATTCCGGAAAATCTCAATACCGAGATTTACGGGGACGTCTGTGTTATTTCCGATGAGGAGGCTCTTGAAACGTCCCGCAGGCTTGCAAGGGAAGAGGGACTGCTCTGCGGTATTTCAAGCGGTTCAAATGTTGCGGCGGCAATAAGACTTGCAAAAAAGCTCGGTAAGGGTAAAACCGTGGTTACGGTTTTACCCGATACGGGAGAAAGATATTTCAGCACGGCGTTATTCGATAAAGAGAGAAGGTAAAGTGATGTCAACCGTAATTGTATACGCGACAAAAACGCAGACTACCGAAGCAGCGGCTCAAATGCTTTCAAGGGAGCTTGGCGGATGCGACGTTATAGACATTAACAAACAGAGCTTTGACCTATCAAAATACGATACGGTAATTATCGGCAGTTATATAAGAATGGGAACGGTTGACAGGAGCATTTCCAAATTTATGCTTGCGTTTATTAAGCGCTTAGTGGAAATCAAAACGGCGTTTTTTATATGTAACTGTTTTGAAAATAACGCCGAGGATTACATTCAACACAATGTTCCCCCGCAGCTTTTAAAAACTATGGTTTCAACCGCGTCCTTCGGCGGCGAGCTTGACATAAAAAAGCTTCATGGCTTTGACAGGCTTGCGGCAAAGGCTGTCTCAAACGCCGACCGTGAAAAGGGTATTCACAGAGAATTTACAATAAATGAGAAAAGCGTAAAGGAGTTTGCAAAGAAAATAAAAGCGGTTTCGCAACCGGATTCTTAAATTTCGCAACTGCGGGTTTCCTAAGGTCTTTTGCAAACAGAAGTTGGTTGTACGGCGAAATAAAAGGGTGTAGAGTTAAGGTAACGGAAGACGTAATACAGTCTCTAAAAAACAAATAAGGGAGATAGTCGTAATGTCACATCTTGACAGCATTAAGCTTGCTGATTACACCCGTTCGGAGGATTGGCTTAATTCGATTTCGCACATAGTCGGCGGAGGGCTTTCGATAGTCGCTTTGATACTCTGCCTTATACGATCGTATACGGCAAGGCGGTGGGACTGGGCAATTATAAGCTTCGTTTACGGAGCTACGATGATAGCAATGTATTCCTGCTCGTCGGTTTATCACGCATTAAGACCGAATAACGGCAAAAGGGCTATGAGAATGGTTGACCATTCTATGATTTACCCTATGATTGCGGGCACGATTACGCCGTTCGCGCTGCTTGTTATAAGACCCGTAAACGCTGTTGCGGGCTGGGTAATCTTCGGCGTCGCGTGGGCGGTCGTCGCTGCCGCGGTTCCGATTACCCTAACGCTTTTTAACAAAACCAAGGCTGTACAGATGGTTTTGTATCTTGCTTTAGGGTGGATGATAATCTTCGCGGTAAAAACGCTTTGGAGCTGCTTCAGCCACACGGGGATTTACCTGCTTGCAGCGGGCGGAATTTCATATACGGCGGGCGCGATAATTTACGGCATAGGTTCAAAGAAAAGATATTTTCACTCGGTTTTTCACTTCTTTGTGCTTGCAGGCTCAATTCTGCATTTCCTTTCAATTTATATGTATGTGTTTAAAATATAGACGCCGCCGCGAAAGGAATTTGATTTTTCGGTTGACAAATATCCGGCTGTCTGTTAAAATACTATATGCCGCATATCAGGGGGCAGTATGTCAAAATACTTAAAAGCGGTTTTTCCCGCCTCCGATAGCGAGACTATTTTAAGGTAGGTAAAAAAATGTACGCAGTAATCGAAACGGGCGGCAAGCAGTACAAGGTTCAGCAGGGCGACATAATCTATGTTGAAAAGCTTGCGGTCGAAGCGGAAGCCGAAGTAACCTTTGACAAGGTTATCGCGGTCGGCGCAGACGACGGTATCAAGGTCGGCGCGCCTTACGTTGAGGGCGCAACAGTTACCGCTAAGGCGCTTAAAAACGGCAAGGGCAAAAAGGTAGTTGTATTCACTTACAAGCCCAAGAAAAACGAAAAGCGCAAGAAAGGTCATCGTCAGCCCTACACTAAGGTTGAGATTTCCGCAATCAACGCTTAAAAAATGATAACCGCAAATTTTGTTTTCGGCAAAGACGGTCTTATAAACGGTTTCTCAATATGCGGTCATTCGGGCAGTGAGAAAAGCGGCAGAGATATAATTTGTTCGGCGGTTTCCTCCCCCGCGTTTATGGTGTGCAACACTTTGACCGAGATTATGAAGCTCAGCCCCGAAATTCACGAAAGTGACGGGCGTCTCAGTTTAAGCCTTGCCGAAGATGAAGAAAAAAAGGCTCAGGATATATTAAACGGGTTTTATCTTCATTTAAAGGAACTCGAAAAAATGTATCCCGAATATATAAAAGTTGAAAGAGGTGCTTAATAATGCTTAAAATAAACATTCAGCTGTTCGCTCATAAAAAAGGTATGGGTTCTACAAAAAACGGACGTGACTCAGAGTCAAAGCGTCTCGGCGTTAAGCGCGCGGACGGTCAGTTCGTTCTCGCGGGAAATATCCTTGTAAGACAGCGCGGAACTCACATCCATCCCGGCACAAACGTAGGCAAGGGCTCGGACGATACGCTTTTCGCAAAGGTTGACGGCACGGTTAGGTTTGAAAGAATGGGCAAGGATCGCAAAAAAGTCAGCGTTTACGAGGTCGAGCAGTAATTTTTGTTTTAATATGCAGAACGGGAACGGCATGTTTCCGTTCTTTTTTTAGCCCGGCAAGGTTGATTTTTAAATTTTTGGATTATATAATATTACAGGAAAGGACGGACGGCATTATTATGAAAATGGATTTTACGGCGCCGTGTATTTTCGGACTTGAAAAACCGGTTTCCGACGAATTAAAGGAAATGGGCGCCGAAAACATTGCCGCCGAAAACGGGCGTGTGTTTTTTTCGGGTGACGAAAGCATACTCGCAAGGGCAAATATCCGTTCAAGGTATTCCGAACGAATACTTCTCATTATCGGCTCGTTTGAGGCTCATTCGTTTGAGGATCTGTTTCGGGGAACGAAGGCTTTGCCTTGGGAAAAACATCTTACCGAATACGACGAGTTCCCCGTAAAAGGGCACAGCGTCAATTCGGACTTGTTCAGCGTCAGAGACTGTCAGGCGATTATAAAAAAAGCGGTTGCCGAAAGAATGAAATCGGTTTATAATATTGACCGGTTTGAAGAAACAGGCGCAAGGCATCAGATCGATTTTTCAATAATGAAAAACAGGGTCCATTTGATGATAGACACTACAGGGCAGGGGCTTCATAAGAGAGGCTACAGACCTCAGGCAAACGACGCTCCGTTAAAGGAAACTCTTGCGGCTTCGCTCTCGTATTTTTCAAGGCTTCGCCCTTATCATACGCTTTACGACCCTATGTGCGGTTCGGGGACTGTGCTTATCGAGGGCGCTATGCTTGCTCACAATATCGCGCCCGGGCTTCGCAGAAATTTTGCGGCGGAGCGTTTTGAACAGATTGACGCTTCTGTTTGGGAAAGGGAAAGACAGCTTGCGCGTGAAAGCATTATTACGGAAAGTCCGTTTAAGGCTTACGGCTCGGATATTGATTGCAATTCGCTTGAAATTGCAAGGGAAAACGCCAAAAGAGCAGGCGTGGAAAAGTATATTGAGTTTAAAAAAGCCGATGTGAAAAGCTTTAAACCCGTTACCGACAGAGGTACGGTAATCTGCAATCCGCCTTACGGCGAAAGAATGTTAAGCGCTTTTGAGGCTTCGGAAATAATTAAAACTCTCGGCAGGGTATTCCCCCAAAAGCACGGCTTCAGCTACTGCATAATAAGCCCTTCTGAGGACTTTGAGGAGCTGTTCGGAAGAAAAGCGGATAAACGCAGGAAATTGTACAACGGTATGATAAAATGTCAGGCGTATATGTATTTTAAATAAAAAATAATCGGATGGCAGGTGCGAAAAATGAAGCATATTTTTATTGTCAACGCCGCGGCAGGCAAGGGAAAGGCGGCAGGAAAATTTATTCCGCAGATAGAAAAATATTTGTCGGAGCATAAGGATACGGACGGTGAAATTTACCTTACAAAGTTTGCGGGCGACGGTATGCAGTATGTGAAAAAATGCTCCGAAAAAGGCGAGAAAATAAGATTTTACGCATGCGGCGGCGACGGAACTCTGTATGAGGTCATAAACGGCTCATATCTTTACCCAAACACCGAGTTTGCCGTTATCCCGCTCGGTTCGGGTAACGATTTCGTAAGAATATTAGGCGATAAAGAAAAACTTATTGATATTGATTCTCAGGTAAACGGCACTGTAACACAGTTCGATTTGATTAAGTCGGGCGACAGGGTTGCGATAAGCCAATGCTCAATGGGACTTGACGCGGAAATCTGCGCCAAGCAGGCTTCAACAAAAAAAATTCCCGGAATTAACGGAGAATTTGCATATACCGTTTCTCTGTTTTACTGCCTTATGAGAAGGCTTAACAGCGAGTTCCGCGTTACCGTTGACGACGACAAGGTCTTTGAGGGGACTATGCTTTTCTCGCTTTGCGCAAACTCCCGTTGGTACGGCGGCGGCTATATGGGCGCGCCCAAGGCGCTTCCGGACGACGGGCTTTTAGACTGTATAATCGTGCATAAAACTGTCGGCAGACTAAAGCTCGCAAGCCTTGTCGGGCAGTATAAAAGAGGCGAGCATCTCGGCTGGGATTTTACCGAGTTTGTCCGCGGCAAAAAAATGGTAATTGAAAGCAAAAACCCTGCTGCGGTAAATGTTGACGGCGAATGCGAATATGTTACGAGAGCGCAGTTTGAAATTCTTGAAAAGGCCGCGAGAGTTGTTATACCGACGACCTCCGATTACCTTGAGAGAAGAAAAAGCGGCACGCTCTGATAGTCATTTTGACGAAAAACAGACAATTTATTTGTTAATTATAAACAATTGCGTGCGACATTCTTTCGTTGTATAATAGTTATAATCACGAAGAGCATTCTGTGGGGAATGCTCTTATCTTTTTAATATGATTGGAGAGATGACAGAAAAATGAAAAAGTATATGAAAAAGTCCGAAATAGTAACATTCGGAATAGGGCTTTTCGGCGTGGCTCTTATGACCGGCTGGATGCCGGATTATACGGCTACATTCTTTGCGGACTTTGCGTTTAAGGGCAAGGGCTTTGACCAGACGGTTATGTCGAATATGATTTCCGCCGTATTCCTTGTCGCGGGTATTGTGGGCGCTGTATGCGAGCTGGTTATAGGTTATCTTGTTGACAACACCCGCACCAAATTCGGCAAGGTCAAGCCTTGGGTAGGCTTCGGCGTTGTTCCGCTCGCGCTTGTCGCAATGCTTGTGTTTATAGCACCCAATACCGGCAGTCAGACGCTTGCGATTGTGTGGATGTTTGTAATTTATTCGCTTTATACCGCGTTCAGCTGTGCGGTTGAAAGTCCGGCAAACTGCTTCGGCTCGCTTTGCTCGCCGAACCCGTCGGAGCGTTCAAGCGCAATTTCAATAGCTTCGTTTCTGCGTTCGGTAGGTCAGTCCGGCGGTATGGTTGTTGTTCTTGCGGTCGGTCTTGTTATGAAAGCGGTTATGGGCAAGCAGCAGTATCAGAACGCCGAGGGCAGGGGCCTTGACCTTTTGATTTCAACGGGAATTTGCGCTCTCGGTCTTATCCTGTTTGTTATGATTTTCTTTGTAAACAACAAGGAAAATGTTCCCTTTACCAAAGAAAAGGTAAGCCTTAAGGACGCGATTAAGGTTGTTTTCACCCACAAAAACCTGCTTATGGTATCGCTTACAAAGCTTTGCGGCTTCGGCAGAGGTGTTTACGGCACGGTTTCTCTTTACATAGCGATTTATCTTTTGGGCTCTAAGGATTTAAAGCTTGCACTGCTTCTTCCTATGGGTATCGGTACGGCTGTCGGTACGCTTTTGGTAAACCTTGTTTTAAAGAAATTTTCAACAAAGCAGACATATATTCTGTTCTGCGTTTACGGCGCGTCGTCACTTGCTATCCTTTTCCTTGTATCAAAGGGAATAGGCTTTAACGACGGGCTTATTATTCCGTTCTTAATTCTCAATTTCTTCTGCGGTCTTCAGCACGGCAACACCAATGTTACGCCTAATATTATGATTGCGGACTGCGTTGACGAAATCGAATATAAAACGGGCAAGCGTCAGGACGGTCTTGCTTACGCGGGCTACGGTCTTTTCTCAAAGGTTGCTTCCGCGCTTACGAAAGGCTTGGGTCCTTGGCTTCTTTACACATGGTCGGGCTACGTTGTTTCGGCTGACGCAAACGTAGCGTATGCCTCACAGACTTCCGCAACTTTAAATAAAATGCTTATGATTTATACAATTATACCCGCGTTTTTCGTTATCCTTCAGGGAATACCGATACTGTTCTACGATATGGTCGGCGAAAAGAAGGAAATGATCACCAAGGCGCTTGTTGAACGCCGTGAAGCTGCAAAGGCGGTAAACGGCGAAGCAACGGCTGACAAAGTATAAGGAGGGAACGGAAATGGCTAAAAAAGAAAAAGGCTTCAATTTAAAGCTCTATGCGGTTATAGTATTCTTTGCCGTTGCCGCGGCTCTCGTTCTTATGTGCGCGTTTACGTTTAAGAGCAAATATACGGCTTATCACCCTGAGAAGGTAGCAAGTAATTATGTTGATACAATAGTTCAGACGGGCGACGGCTACAACGCATATAAAACGGCGCTTGTAAGCAAGAGCCAAAAATACGGCGATTATATACGAAAATACTATATATATCCAGTAATTTACCGCGAAGCGGGCTATACCCCCGGAGACGATACGGGTTCTCTTAAAGGCTTCAACGATGAGTCGTATATCGGCGAAGAAACAGAGAACGATGACGGCACGCTTCAGGGTCAGGTCATCGACACTATGTATGATTATTACGTTTCACTCGTTCAGAACGGTTGGGACGATTACGACACGGTTTTCACCGAGTATTTTGCAAAGCTCGTTGAGGTGCGCAAAGAGGTCTTTAATGACGATTATATGACCGATGAGATCATGTTCACGGCGCTTGAGAGCAACGTTGCTTCCTACGGCGAAACTCTTACAGGCACTGAGGATGAGTTTGATGAGAACACCAAAAAGCAGACGAGCTTTAAGTCCATTGGCGCTTATGAAACGGCATATGGCGAAGATTATAAACTGACTGCCTCGGTAAAAGATGAAAAGGATGTTGACTTGACAGCATATAAACAGAGCCTTGATGTACAAAAGCTTGAAACCTACGGGGTCACAGCGGACGATATAAAAGACGTAAAATGCTATACGGTTGAGGTTAAGACCGAGGACGGCAAAACCGTTGCTGAAACCGATATTACTGTTTCGCAGATCAAAAACTCCTGGTATGTCGATAACAACGCGTGTGACACATCCGTCCTTTATAATTTTTATAAATAATTGATTTTGCATTAAAAAGGAAATTTTCGTATTTCGTCAGGTGTAAGTAAGGCAGTATTTCTATGGGATAATGGCGCAGCCCTTTCATATGGGGCTGCGTTTTTTTCTGTGCGGATATTTGTTGTAATAACTGCGGATAATATTCGCATCCTTTTCCGAAGATTAGGTTACCGCATTTGAGAATCTTTTCTTATGGCTTTTTTAAGGCATTTATAAATGACTTATAACCGAATTATTGAAAGAAAAAATGCTTGACTTTCGTTTTGCTTTCGTTTAAAATAAATACCGCATTGGGCACGATACAAGCTGAAAAAGTAAGCTGTTACGAAACAGTTTATGCTTCCGCTTGTGTTTTTTGCTTTTAGGACACAGGCGATGGCTTGTGTCTTTTTTATTTCGGTAAAAAAACATTTAACTGAGTATACGGAGGTTGATTTATGTCAGAAAAAACAGAAACAAAAACAAACGACTATCTTGAAAGAGAAAGTCTCGGCAAGCTGATGGGAAAATACACCATTCCATGTGTAATCTCGCTTTTGGTTGCCGCTCTTTACAATATAGTTGACCAGATATTCATTGCAAACGCGGATTATCTCGGTTCTTACGGGAACGCCGCGAATACAGTCGTGTTCCCTCTTACCGTGGTTGCGCTTTCCATTGCAATGATGATCGGTGACGGATGCTGTACCTTTGTCAGCATCAGCCTTGGCGCAAAAGAAAAGGAAAATGCCCATCGGGGCGTAGGCAGTTCGGTTGTCACAGTGATTGGAGTCGGTATTATCCTGATGATCGTCTTTCTGGTCTTTCAGGAACCGATTCTTACCGCTTTCGGCGCGCGGGTAAACAACGAAACCTTTCGTCTGTCAAAGGAATATTTTTTCTGGATCACTCTGGGCGTGCCTTTTTATATGTTCGGTCAGGCGATGAACCCTATTATTCGCTCCGACGGAAGTCCCAACTTTGCTATGGGAACGCTTTTAACCGGAGCTGTGCTTAATATTATTTTCGACCCGATTTGCATTTATGTGCTGAAATGGGGAATGATGGGCGCTGCGGTTGCTACCGTTTTCGGACAGATCGTTTCCGCTGTAATGTCCGCCGTCTATCTGGCTCGAATGAAGTCCGTCAAGCTGAGCAGGGATAGCTTTAAGGTTCGGGCTTCCTTGCTGAAAAAGATTCTTCCCTTGGGGATTACCAGCTTTCTGTCGCAGATATCCATCGTTCTCTCCATGGCTGCGGTACTGAACATGGTTACAAAATACGGCGCGTTAGATCCGATTTTCGGGCAGGAACAGTATGCGCAAATCCCTACGGCGGTTATTGGAATCGTGATGAAATTTTTCCAAATCATCATTTCCGTTTCTGTCGGTCTGGCAGCCGGATGTATTCCGATTGCGGGTTATAACGTCGGCGCGCGGAGGAACGACCGTGTAAAAGCGCTTATGAGGCTTCTGCTGATCGCGGAATTTGTTGTAGGACTTATTGCCTCTGTTTTGTTTCTGCTGTTTCCGCACCGATTTATCAATATCTTTGGCGCGAAAAACGAAAGCATTTACTATACGGATTTTGCTGTAAAGACGATACGGATTTTCCTTTGTCTGCTTCCGTTGTCCTGCCTGAACAAAGGGACGTTTATTTTCTTGCAGTCACTTGGCAAGGCAAAACAATCCACCGCGCTTTCCCTGATGCGGGAGATCCTTTTTGGAGTCGGCTTACCGATACTTCTTCCTGTTTTTATGGGATTGGACGGAATACTCTTTTTTATGCCGATTGCCGATGCCTTGACCGCAGTCGCGTCTGTTGTTGTAATTGCTCATACGAACGGCGCTTTGAACCGTACGGAAAAGTCACAGACAGCGGAAGCCGCCGGCGGAGAGACTGCCGACAGAAAAGACGCCAATACAAGTTATATTATTACGATAGGCCGTTCTTACGGCGCGGGCGGAAGAAGTATCGGGAAAAAAGTAGCGGAGCATCTGCATATCCCGTATTATGATTCCGAACTGCTGGAACAAGCCGCCAACAGCAGCGGTCTGAGCCAAAAATTTCTGCAAAGCATAGATGAAAAGCCGGTTGACAGCAGTATGCTGTACTGCTCTGTCGGCTTCGGTACAAATGAATATAAGTATATTGCCGGTCAGGCTCTGAAAGCACAAAGGGAAATTATTGAGAAAATTGCGTCGGAAGGTCCTTGTGTGATTGTCGGACGTTCCGCAGATCAGGTTCTTGCAGGGACGCGCAAATTATTCCGTGTGTTTATCTCATCCGATGTAGACTGCCGTATCAAGCGTATTATGCAAAGGGATAATATATCGGCAGCGGAAGCGAAAAAGAAAATAAGCAAGGTTGATAAAGAGCGCGCCGCATACTATAATCAGCGTTCCGAAACCCGTTGGGGCGATGCGCAAGGCTATGATTTGTGTATTGATACAGACTGGTTCGGCATTGAAGGCGCTTGCGGGCTTATTACCGATACAGTCAAAAATAAATAAGAGAAACATTTACTTGTTCGGGCGGCAAAGCAGTAAAATACAGTTGACAAATACCGAAAATTTGTATATCATATTATCTGCCTGCAAAGCGGGCGGTCAGTTCGGAACCATCCTGACCGGCGGAGGGATACCTCTTTTAGCCAAACAAAACTAAGGAGAGAAGTTAATATGAAAAACAAAAAGGTATATTCACTTGTGTCGGGGGCGCTTATTGCTGCCGTGTATGCGACGCTTACCTATCTCGCGTCCGTTTTCGGGCTTGCCTACGGCAACGTCCAGTTTCGCTTTTCGGAAGCGCTGACGGTTCTTGCCGCGCTTACTCCCTCGGCGATTCCCGGGCTTACAATCGGTTGCTTTTTGGGCAATCTCGGCAGTCCTTACGGCATAGTGGACATTGTCTGCGGAACATTGGCAACTTTGGTTGCGGCGGTGCTTTCGTACCTTACACGCAATGTAAAGCTTAAGGGCATATCGGTGCTGTCGCCTATTTTTCCCGTAATTTCAAATGCCGTTATCGTAGGGCTTGAAATTACTGCGTTCCTGCCCGAGGGGTTCTCGTTTTACGGCTTCTTAATTCAGGCTGCGTGGGTAGGTCTCGGCGAACTCGTTATGTGCTTCGGCGTAGGGATACCGCTTTTAATTGCTGTAGAGAAAACAGGAATTAAAAAGTATTTTAAATAATAATTGAACATCACCGCCCTTTGTGCTACAATCAGCATAAGGGCGGTGATTTTATGATTGAATTATCGCCGACGAAGGCGTATGCTTTTGGTTTGATGTGAAAAAGGCGGAGGAAAAGAGTTATGATTCGTTTGGCAAATGCAGATGACGCCTGCCGGTTGGAAATACTCAATAACGAGTTTAACGGTGCAGGGGAAACAGCGCTTGAAGGAATAAAAGAATCGCTTCTGAATAATAAGCAGGAAATTGTAGTTGTGGCAGAAGAGGACGAACAGCTTATCGGATTTGTTTGCGTTCAGCTGAAAAAATCCTTTTGCTACGATGAGTATATGCCCGAGATTACGGAGGCATATGTAAAACCCGATTACCGAAATAAGGGGATTGCAACCCGAATGTTTGAATTTGCGGAGGATAAATTAAAAGCCGAAATTCCCTTTCATAGGATTGAGCTTCTTACCGGTAAAGGTAATTTTACCGCGAGAAAATTTTACAGAAAACTCGGTTATAAAAATGACGGTGAGGTTCATTTGTCAAAATCAGTTTAGCAGGGGGCGGATATCATCCGCCCGTTATTTTTTGCGGTTGCGGGAAAAAGCAACCTTAAATTTCCCTCAAAAAATAAATTGTAAACCCGAATGTATTGTGCAACCGAGGTTTTTTGCATAAGATATGAGTGAACCTGAGTGAACACGGATTCACGAGGTTACAGAAAACAAAAACAGGAAGATATTATACAAAACCTATTTTAAAGGAGCAAACAGATGAAAAAAACAAACACAATCCATTTCGGAATACAGAGAAAAATCGTTTCAAATATGACGAGCGAAAGCTGGGAGACAATTCCCCACGTTACTTATATGTACGAGCCTGACGTGACGGAGTTTATGAAGGAGTATAAAAAACTCAATCTCGGCAGAAGCAAGGAGGAAAAGATCACAATTAACACCCTTATGCTCAAGGTTATAACCGAGGGGCTTAAGGCGGCGCCTGTTATGAACTCGCATATTGAGTTTAACCGTAAATTGGTCAGGGGCGAAATAAATACCTATGAGGATATAAATATATCAATGCCGATGATATTGCCGAACGGCGAGATGATGACCGTAAATCTTCATAACTTTGAAAACAAGAATCTTGAAGAAATGACAGCCGAGATTAAGGATGTTGCAAGGCGGGCGCAGCAGAGCGATTTGAACGAGGCAATGTTTGAGGTTTCGCTTGACAATACGCTTAACTCGCTCAAAAAGGGAAAGATAATGCAGGCGGTTTACAGACTTATAGGCTCAAAGACGGGAAAGCACAGGGTTAAAACCTTAAAGGGCAAGGCTAAAAAAGAGTATATGTCCCTCCCTGCAACTCAAAGGCTTACTAAGCACGATATTGAACAGGGTACAACCACTGTTTCAAATATAGGCTCGACTTACAGAAATCAAAGAGGCGCAACAGCTTTGCTTGAAATTATACCTCCGCAGGTTACGGCGTTCGCGGTTGGCGCAGTTCAGGATAAACCCGTTGTGATTACCGATAAATTCGGTAAAAAGAGCGTTGAAGCAAGGCAGGTTCTGCCGATTTGCATCGCGTTCGACCACAGAGCGTTGGATTTCGGCGATATAGTGCCGTTTCTTGAGAGACTTGACGGGATTTTTGAAAATCCGCAGGAAATCATATGTTGGAGCGAAAACGGTTCTGGCAAGGTTGTTGAGCTTAACGCGTAAACAATAAAAATACCCCTCGGCTGAATAAAGCCGAAGGAACGATCGGTACAGCATAACAACTTTTTCCGCCCCACTGCGGGAGCGGAAAAGGTTTGAATTGAAAATTTCCTTTGCACAAGGGAGCCTGAAAAGGGGCAATCCCTCAGTCTCGCTTCACTCGACAGCTCCCTTTACACAAGGGAGCCTTTTTTTACACACAATTATAGTTTATTCAAAAACAGCGGACAGCCGCAAGGGCTGTCCCTACGGGATTGAGAAAAAATTTGATTTGAAAATAACTTCCTCAGTCGTTCTAAGCCTCCCTTGTAAGCGGGAGGTGGCAAACGCATTGCGTTTGACGTAGGGATTGATATATTAGGAAAAAATAAAATTCGTTTTTTTATTTTATCTACAATCCCTCAGCCACTTCGTGACAGCTCCCTTTGCACAAGGGAGCCTGAAAAGGGGCAATCCCTCAGTCACTGCGTGACAGCTTCCGCTTACAAGGGAACCAGAAAAGGAGCAATCCCTCAGTCTCGTTTCACTCGACAGCTCCCTTTGCACAAGGG
>CAZLCG010000010.1:0-52496 GCA_964557975.1 uncultured Eubacteriales bacterium | reverse complement strand
TTTATAAAAAGCAGTGTGTTTTGTATTAAAGGGCAAATAAGGTAGATGCCACTTCCTTACGCAGCGCCTCCCTTTTGCTCCCTTTTACAAATCGTTAACATTATTTTTTTAAGACGTGTAAATATTCAATCGTTGAATTGCTTTTATTGTATCTTCCCGAATCCGCCTTGAAGCGCTGATAATCGGTTTTGAAAAGCTCGTATTCGCCGTACCTTTTCATAACCCCGTAAATATCGTCAACGCTCATAATGCCTTCGTTATTATATGACAAAAATATATATTTAAAATCCGCTTTTTTAATAAGAGCCTCAAGCTCGCCGATTGCGGTTGAAGCAGAGCAATACTTAGAACGCTGATAATTTCTTAATCCCGTTTTTCCTTTCGGGACGAAGCTTTTGTATTCGGCTATGGTATTAAGCAGATGGTAGTTAGCGCCATACTGCCGTGAGTTATACGGAGGGTCAATATACAGTATATCGCCGGAAATCCTGCCGATAAGGCGATTTGCATCCTCGTTATAAACCGTATGTTCGCTGCTGTTGATTTCATATTCCGCGCTTTCTATAGCGATTTCCTTTTGAGCGGATTTTTTTAATTTTTTTAAATAAGCGCCGTAAACAGAAGCTGTATTTGCAACCTTGTCAGCGGCTTCCAAAAGGCTGCACAAAAGAAAATAATAAAGCCGGTCGTCTATTTTTCCGTCACTTTTCCATGCTTCTATTTGTATTCTTGCGCCGTCTATTTTTTTTCCGTTGCTATCGGAAAAATACTGCCTTTCCCCACTGCCTCCGAGGCAATAATTTTTATATATAAAGCCGTCGGACTCGGGAACTGCCGAGTTTAATTCCGCAATATATTTTTCTTTTCCTTCAATAGGCATATGGTTTTCTATATAATTTTTGTTCAGCACATAGCTGTAATACTCAAAATCGTTCGCAATGACCTTTTTGACCTTTGATTTAAAGGTTCTGCCCACTATTCCCGTTCCGGCAAAAATATCGCAAAACACCATGTCCGAAAGGTCGTTTCCGCATACATCGCAAATCGCTTTCGGAAGAAAATCCTGACAAAGCTTTAATTTTGAGCCTATGTAATTCATAATATTCCGAATCCCCCACTGTAGGAGCAATATATTTTACGGTTCTTTACCGTACAGCTTTTCCATAATAAACTCCGCCGTATGCTCCGACGATTCCCTGCTTATCCGTTTAACAGTCTCTTTTCTGTAAGCAACAGGGTCGTATTGATAGCAGCCTATACAGCCAATCTCATCGGTATAATTTTCATCTCCGAAATAGAACGAGTAGGGATTTCCCGACAAATTTTTAGCATCCCACCTTTTATCTGTTTCTCTGCATACCTTACATATCTGTCTTTTGCAGTCGTTTGCCGCTTTGCACAAGGGCTGAAAATCTTCAAGCTTTTGCGACTCCATTTCCGAAGCGTCTATATTGTTTTTTCTGCCGTCCTTATGGTCGATTTCTATTTTGGTATTTTCCGAGTTACCGTTAATTCCAAGCATAACACAATTTTTATTCTTGTAATAATCTTTTATATCCTTGCGGATATTTTGATTAAATGTTTTTTCGTTGTTAAATCCTTTCAGCCTTACGGCGTCGACCGAGTTCCCGGGTGTTATACTTTTGTCGACTTCTATGATGTATTTTTTTGATAAAGGCGAATTTTTTCGTCCCCAAGATAAACCATTGCCTAATTTAAGACCGATATAGTCGCCTGTAAATTCCGATACGCTTACCCATCTTGAACAACCGTTATCATCAGGCTTTGCTAATTTTTCAAACAGTTCGGTCTTTGTCATACCTAAGTCTCCTTCTTAAAAACGAAAATGTATTCATGCTTAAAAATATAATAATCGTTTTTCAGCGCGCGATATTTCCATATGTCGGCAGAGCCTATTTTTCCGCGGTTTCCCTCAATATTTTTAACAATTATTCCCTTTAATTTGCAGCTGAAATTACTCTTGATCGTGTTCATAATATAAAATCCGAGAGGAACTACCTCGCCTTTTTTATATACATCTCCCGCGACAACCGCAAAATATCCGCCTTGTTTTAAATAGCGCAGCCCGTTATCCATAACCATTTTAAATTTATCAAGGAAAGGATTTAACTGTGATATTTTGGACAAATCACTTTCTAAATCGGTAAATTGAACAATGTCAAGATACGGCGGATGCGCAATCATCAAATCTACACTGTCTTGCTCCAAATAATTCAAGCTCTTTTTAATATGGTAATCAAATTCAACGGAATTGGCACTGTCGCATTGATTTATAACATATTTTATCGCGCAGGATGCATCCATTTTACTTTCAACATAATCAATTATTTTCTTATTTATATCAAAGCCGATAAAATTTCTGTTTAATTTCTCACATTCAAACAGCGTTGTGCCGCTGCCGGAAAAGACATCCAATACAATATCGTTTTCACGGGTAAAACGCTTAATCAGCTGATAAGGAATCTGTGGAACAAAATTGCCGTGATAAACATTTTCATGCTTGCCGGAGGAGTCCCGTTTATTGATTATCCACAAATCATCGACATTTATATCTGTTGTATGCCAATCCTCTTGTTCAAAATCAAACATAGGAACTCCCATCTTTTCATACCGTAGATTTTTCTTAATAATTTAAATCGGAGCGGCGCTTTGCTTTGCTTGCAAGGAGCGAAGCTCGCGACAGATTGCAAGCAACGCAGGAAACGTTAGCTCCTCGGGGGGTTCGATGAGAGACTGTCTCTCACCGAAATTCCGAACAGGAATCCACTTCTCACCTGTCAGCTCGGTGGATGCCCGCACCCTTAGAGGCGGGAGACATCTGCGTTTAAATTATATTCCCTTCGTAGCAAAAAATCAAGTACCGCTCACCGTCTGTTAAGACATAGACATATTACTTTTATTTATAATCTTTCTTTCCGTTTCTGCCATCGCGCTCACGCACTACATAGCGCGTAGGCGTACCCTCAAGCCCGAAAACCTCTCTTATCTGATTGTCGATATAGCGCTGATAGCTGTAATGGAAAAGCTCCTTATTGTTGACGAAGCAAACAAATGTCGGCGGTCGGGTGGAAGCCTGAGTCATATAATAGATTTTAAGCCTTTTGCCCTTGTCGGTAGGCGGCTGAACCCTTGTCACGGCGGAAGCCAAAACATCGTTAAGCTTACCCGTTGATATTCGCATTGAGTTTTGCTCGTTTACGAATTTAATCAGTCTGAAAAGACGGTCGAGCCTCTGCCCGGTTTTAGCGGAAATAAATATAATCGGCGCGTAGCTCATAAATGAAAAATCATTCATCAGCTTTTTACGCTCCTTATCCATAGTGCGCCCGTCCTTTTCGACTGTGTCCCACTTGTTGACGGCGATTATGCAAGCCTTGCCCAGGTCGTGCGCTATGCCCGCAACCTTTGAGTCCTGCTCGGTAAAGCCCTCGACCGCGTCTATCATTATTACGCATACGTCGGCTCTTTCGACTGCCATCCTCGCCCTTATGACCGAATATTTTTCAATCTGATCCTCTATTTTGCTCTTGCGCCTTATACCCGCGGTATCAATAAGCAAAAATGTTCCGAATTCATTTTTTATTTCGGTATCGGTGGTATCCCGCGTAGTACCCGCTATATCGGAAACTATAGCCCGTTCCTCGCCCGAAACAGCGTTGACAAGAGAGGATTTGCCGACATTGGGCTTTCCTATAACGGCGACCTTAATTAAATCGCTGTCGCCGTCCTCAAGGTTTTCGTCGGGAATATGCCTGAATATCTCGTCAAGCAAATCGCCCGTACCGTGACCGTGAACGGAAGAAACCGCTATCGGATCGCCTAACCCGAGATTGTAAAACTCGTAAAAATCCGGCGGAAGCTCGCCTATCGTATCGCACTTGTTAACGCAAAGCACAATAGGCTTTCCGCTTTTTATAAGCATACTTGCAACCTCCTCATCGGTTGCAACCACACCCGACTTTATATCGGTTACAAGCACTATAACATCTGCGCTTTCAACGGCAAGCTGAGCCTGACGGCGCATCTGTGAAAGAATTATATCGTCCGAATAAGGCTCGATACCGCCCGTATCGACAAGCAAAATCTCTCGCCCGAGCCATTCGCAATTGCCGTATATTCTGTCACGCGTAACGCCGGGCGTATCGTCCACTATTGAAAGCCGCTGACCTATCAGCTTATTAAAAAGCGTGCTTTTGCCGACATTCGGTCTGCCGACAATAGCAACAACAGGTTTGCTCATTCAATTCACCCCCAAAACAGTCTTTAAAAGCTCCTCCCCGCTGTTGGCGCAGGGAACTATCGGAATATTAAGCGCCTTTTCGGCGTCTTTTAAGGTTATATCGTCAAGAAATTTATTTTTATCGGTTGAGCGCGACGTATAGTCTATCGTCATAACCAAAGGAATAATAAGCTTCTCACCAAGCTCCTTTCCTGTGAGCTGTTCAATTAAATCCCCGCCCGTAAGAAGCCCGGCAACGGTTATGCTCTCTCCGAAAAATCGGTTTATTATTTTAACAACGTTTACCCGAACGCCGTATTTTTCCTCGGCTGAGCGGCAAAGCTCCTTTAAAAGCGGATAAGCCGCCTCGCCCGTAGCGAGCGTTACAAATTTATTTACCGCGTTACACTCAAGACGTTCAAGCGCGCGGTAAAATTCGCTCTTTAACGAGGTCCAAAGCCCGACGCCGTTATCAAGCTGCGGATAATCGTCGTAATAATCCTCATCGGGCATTTCCCGACCCGCCTTAATAAAAAACTCGTCGGCAGGGTAACAAAGCCTTATCCCGTTTTTTCTTTTAAACTCATTTGAAAAGGCTTCGATGATGTCAATAGTCTGCCCTGCGGTTTCCGCATTGTAAGGCTCTATCGGGAACAGCCCGTCGCGGAATTTTGTAAGCCCTACGGGAACCGCGGCAACGCTTTGAACGGACGGATACAGCCTTGCAAGCTGTTCAATGCTGTATTTTAGCTCGCCGCCGTCGTTTATTCCGGGGCAAAGCACCAGCTGAGTGTTCATTTTTATGCCTGCGTCTGCAAATCTTTTAATTACGCCGAGACTTTTGCCTGCATTCTTGTTATTCATCATTTTAACACGCAGCTCGGGATTCATTGTGTGAACGGAAATATTGACGGGACTTATGTGCATTGAAATTATACGCTCGATCTCATGCTCGGTTAAATTTGTGAGCGTAATGTAGTTGCCGAAAAGGAAAGAAAGCCTTGAATCGTCATCCTTAAAATACAGACTTTCGCGCATACCCTTCGGCATTTGGTCAACGAAGCAGAAAATACACTTGTTTCTGCACGAATGCTGCTTATCCATAAGATATGTTTCAAACGAAAGCCCCGTATTTTCGTCATTCATTCTAAGCCTTACGGTTTTCCCCGCCGCCGTCTTAAATTCCATTGTGACAGGCGCAAAGCTCATATAGAAGTCATAATCAAGAACATCCATAATTTCTTTGCCGTCAACAGACACAAGCATATCGCCTGCTTTTATTCCGTGGAGACGGCATTTTGAAAACGGTTTGACCGCGCTTATTTTAACAGACATACACTCACCTGCTTTTTCACAACGATAAAAAGGCGGGGAAGATACACCTTCTCCACCTCATAACAGCTTTCGGCAAGATGCAATTAAGCCTCTTCTTTAACTATTACCTGTCTGCCGTTATAGTAACCGCAGTTAGCGCATACTCTGTGCGTTCTCTTGTACTCGCCGCAGTTAGGGCATTTCTGAAGCTCGGGAGCGCTTATTTTCCATACGTTTGAACGTCTTTTGTCTCTTCTTGCTTTTGAAACTCTTCTCTTAGGTACTGCCATTTTTAAAACTCTCCTTTATAAAACGAATTATTTACGTTTAATCGAGAAAACGCTTTAACTCTTCAAGCCTTGGGTCAACAGGCTTTTTGCAGCCGCATTCTCCCTTATTCAAATCCGCGCCGCAATAGGGACACAAGCCCTTGCAATCCTCACGGCACAAAATCTTTGTCGGTATTGAAAGAAGCACATCCTCCCTGACAAGCTCGTCGAGGTTAAAATGCATATCCTCAATCAAATAAAGCTCGTCATTGTCCTCATCATTAAGATGAGGCACAAGCGTGTGCTGAACGGGAACTGACATTTTCATTTTAACGGGCGCGGCGCATCGGTCACAGACCGTGTCGAGAACAAAATCCGCCTCGGCAGTCAGTGAAACTATCCCCGCCCTGTTTTTTACCGAGCCTTTAACGCTCACGCCGCCGACAGCGTCAAAGCCGTCAACACGAAATTCATAGCAGAATGACTTTGATAAGCCTATGTTATTAAAAATCGGTTCAAGCTCAATAAACATAATATACCTCGTCAAACTAACGCAAAAAGTATTATATACATATTATCGGATTTTGTCAACCGAAAAAAACCGTTTTTTTCTTTAAAAGATAAATCTGCCGCCGTGATAAAGGTTCACGGCGGCAAGGACAGAATTTACATCAGTTAATTTTTTCGCAATATTCAAACATTCTGCTCGGAAGATTTTCAAGATCCGTTGAAATTGTGAAAGTAAACGCCGTATCGGAAATCTTTGAAAGCTCGTCAACCTTTTTAAGGAAGTCGGCAAGGGCTTCATAATCCCTGCCGCCTATTCTGAAGGTAGCGTCAACAAAGATGTCGGTAATATCGTGATCGCCTGCGCAAATACCGCTTAAAAAGCCGTAAAGAGCGTCAAAGCCCGAAACCGAGAAATTATCGGCGGCAACAAGCCTTGCGCGGTAATTTACATCATATGTAAGTTTTGTTTCCTTCTCAACGCAGATAACATTGCCGTTGGATTTTTCAACGGCGGCGTTAACCTTATCGACAAGTAATTTTGTTTTTCCCGAGCCTTTATGGCCGATTATAAGAGATATCATATTATCTCCTCCTGTGTATTTATTTAATAACCGCATCCGCGGCGGAATCCTGATTATTTGCAGAGCCTTTTTTCAAGCTCCGCCTTGCGTTCCTCATACCCCGGCTTTCCGAGAAGCGCAAACATATTCTTCTTGTAGCTTTCGACACCCGGTTGATTGAACGGATTTACACCGAGAACATAACCCGAAACAGCGCAAGCCTTTTCAAGAAAATAAACAAGAAAGCCGAATTCATATTCGTTCATTTCGGGAAGCTCAAGAATTATATTCGGAACGCCCCCGTCAAAGTGAGCGAGAACCGTACCCTCAAACGCCTTTCTGTTGACGAAATCCATAGTCTTGCCCGCAAGGAAATTAAGACCGTCGGCATTAACGGCGTCCCGTTTAATTTCAATTTTACGCTTGGGCTTTGAAAATACAACGGCGGTTTCAAACAGAAGCCTCACGCCCTGCTGAATATACTGCCCCATTGAGTGAAGATCGGTTGAGAATACGGCGGAAGCGGGGAAAATACCCTTGCCGTCCTTACCCTCAGACTCGCCGTAAAGCTGTTTGAACCACTCGTTCATCATGGTACAGTCGGGCTCATAGGCAACCATCATTTCAACCGATTTGCCTTTTCTGTAAAGAATGTTCCTTGCCGCCGCATATTTACAGCAATCGTTCTCTTCAATATCGCCGTCCGCATAAGCGGCTCTTGCGTCCGCCGCGCCCCGCATCATTTTATCAATATCACAGCCTGACGCCGCAATAGGCAAAAGACCTACGGCAGTCAAAACCGAATACCTGCCGCCGACGTCGTCGGGAACCGTAAAGGTTTCATAGCCCTCCTTGTCGGAAAGCTCCTTTAAAGTACCCCGTGATTTATCGGTAGTAACGTAAATACGCCCGCGCGCGCCGTCTTTGCCGTATTTTTTCTCAAGAAGCTCTCGGAAAATTCTGAAAGCAATCGCAGGCTCTGTTGTGGTGCCCGATTTTGAAATCACGTTAACAGAAAAATCCCTGCCCTCGCACAGAGAAACAAATTCCGAAAGTGACGAAGAGCTTATGCTGTTGCCGCAGAAAAAGATCTGCGGAGCGTCCTTTACGGTAAGGTTGTAATTCTGCGATTTGCAAAATTCAATAGCCGCCCTCGCGCCGAGATAACTGCCGCCGATGCCTATAACAATAAGCACCTGCGAATCCGAACGGATTTTGGAAGCCGCCTTTTTAATTCTTTTAAATTCGTCTTTATCGTAATTAACGGGCAGGTCAAGCCAGCCTAAGAAATCACTGCCCTCGCCGCTCCCGTCTTTTAAAGTGTCGTTCGCCTTTTTAATTTCGGGAGCAATATTTTTAAAATCCTCTTCCGAAACAAAGCCTTCAAGATACTTTGTACTGAGTTTAACTGACATTTTCCGTTTTATCTCCTTTTAAAGCCTTTTACTGCGGCTGTTTTTTCGCTTCATTTTTCTTACAGGTTTATTTTACCCTAAAATGCCGTTTATTTCAATAACAATTTATGAATTTTTAAAAAAACGGCGGCGAACCTTTTTTACATCCTTTTCAGCACATTGACTTAATATACCTTCTGAACTGCTCAAAGAACGTCAGCCTCTGTACGCTCTCGCCCGAAACAAGTCTGCACGAACCGATTTCCCTGCCGTCAAGAGTGAACGTGACGGTGCCCAAGGTCTGTTTTTCCTCAACGGGAGCTTCAACCGAAACGCTTATATCAACGCTCTGAGCAATATCCTTTTCCCTGCCCTTTTCTACAATAACATTTACCCCGTCCGGAATTACGGGCGAAATTACGTCTTTACAGCCGTTTAATACATTTACGTCGGTTATAAGCGACGGGTCGGGAGTAAGCGTCACAGCGGAGTAATTTGCAAAGCCCCAGTCAAGCATAGCCTCCGCGCCGTCAAAACGGTCCTGACTGTTATCGCTTCCCAAAACGACCGCAATAAGGCTCAAGCCGTCGCGCGTCGCCGTAGCGGAAACACAGCAGCCCGCCTTTGAGGTCGTGCCTGTTTTAAGCCCTGTTGCGCCCTCATAAAATCTTATCAGCTTATTGGTGTTTACAAGCTCGGTTTCTCCGCCTCTTAAAGCGTCCATCCGGATTGTCGTATAATTGATGATGCGTTGATGCTTCATAAGCTCTCTCGACATAAGCGCAACATCGTAAGCGCTTGTGACATGGTTTTCGGCGGTATCGTCAAGCCCCGTGCAGTTTTCAAAATTTGTATCGTTCATTCCCAGCTCCTTTGCGCGCTCGTTCATCATTTTTACGAAAGCGGCGTCGCTTCCCGCAACATACTCGCCGAGAGCCGTACACGCGTCGTTTGCGCTCGCGACAGCCGTAGCTTTGAGCAGATCGTCAACGCTCATCTGCTCGCCGTCCTCAAGCCAAATCTGCGAACCGCCTTTTTTTGAAGCCTCGGCGCTTGCCGTTACCGTATCCGTAAGCGCAATCCTGCCGTCGTCAACAGCCTCCGTCACAAGTAAAAGAGTCATAATTTTTGTAACGGACGCGGGGCTCAGCTTTTCGTGAGCATTCTGCGCCATAAGCACCTCTCCCGTTTCCGCCTCCATTAAAAGCGCCGCCTTTGCCTTTACCTCAACCTGCATTTGGGGCAGTTCCTCGGCGAATGCGTTTATTGAAAATGCCGAGAGAAGAATTACCGCCGAAATAATTGCTGAAATAATCTTTTTCATAACACACCTCCGTTATAAATTATGAAGTTACGCGTTGTAAAAATGCTTAAATTGAGGTATAATTACAAATAGTATTTTACGGAGGCGTTTTATGGCTGATTACGAACAGATAAAAAAACGGGCGGAGCAGTTGAGGAAAGAGCTTAACCGCCACATTTACCGCTATTATGTTGAAAATGAGAATGATATTGAAGACTACGAATACGATATGCTTATGCGTGAGCTTAAAGGCATTGAGGACGAATACCCCGAGCTTCTCACAGCCGACTCCCCGACGCACAGAGTAGGCGGAGCGGCGGACGGAAGTATGTTTACAAGCGTCACCCACACAGTTAAGATGGACAGCCTTCAGGACGCCTTTTCAAAGGATGAGGTGCTGGATTTTGACCGCAGAGTGCGCGAGGTCTGCCCCGACGCAACGTATGTAGTCGAGCCTAAAATAGACGGGCTTTCGGTGTCGCTCGAATACACGAACGGGGTTATATCAAGAGGTTCGACGCGCGGCGACGGCGTAACGGGCGAGGATATAACGGCAAATCTTAAAACGGTCCGCTCAATTCCCCTGTCAATAAACGAAAAGCTTCCGTTTATCGAAGTACGCGGCGAGGTCTATATGCCGAGGAAAAAGTTTCTTGAAATAGTGGAAAAACAGGAATTAAACGAGGAAAAGCCGTTTAAAAATCCCAGAAACGCGGCGGCGGGCAGTTTAAGACAGAAAGATCCCAAAATCACTGCGTCCAGAGGGCTTGACATTTTTGTATTTAACATTCAGCAGATCGACGGCAAGGAGCTTTCCAAGCATAATCAGTCGCTTGACTATATTAAGGAGTTAGGCTTTAAAACAATTCCCTTTTATAATGAGTTTGATAACATTGACGGCGTTATAAAGGAGCTTGACCGAATAGGCTCAATAAGGGGCGAGCTTCCCTTTGACATTGACGGCGCGGTTATTAAGGTCAACCGCTTTGACCAAAGGGAAATGCTCGGCAGTACGGCTAAATTTCCCAAATGGGCGCTTGCGTGGAAATATCCGCCCGAGGAAAAGGAAACCAGACTTATCGACATCGAAATAAATGTCGGCAGAACGGGCGTTCTAACGCCTACCGCCGTTTTTGAGCCCGTATCGGTCGCAGGCTCGACCGTCAGCCGAGCTACGCTTCACAACGAGGATTTTATTAAGGAAAAGGATATAAGAATAGGCGACAGCGTGATTATCAGAAAAGCGGGAGATATTATTCCCGAGGTGTTAAGCGTCTCAAGGCACGCGGAGAACTCCGAGCCGTTCGAGATGCCTGAATTTTGCCCCTCCTGCCACGCGCCCGTTACGAGAGAGGCGGACGAGGCGGCAATCCGCTGTAATAACCCCGACTGCCCCGCGCAGCTGTTAAGAATGTTGATACACTTCTGTTCAAGGGACGCAATGGATATTGAAGGCTTGGGCGACGCCGTGCTTGAAACGTTCGTAAATCTCGGTATGCTCAATACCGCCGCCGATATATATAATCTTGATTATGACAAAATTGCCGAAATACAGGGGCTTGGCAAAAAGAGCGCCGAGAATTTCAGATACGCCGTTGAAAAGTCCAAGCTCAACGATATGTCAAGGCTGATTTTTGCGCTCGGCATACGGCACATCGGGCAAAAGGCGGCAAAGCTTTTGTGCGACAGATTTGAAACCATAGACGGCATTATGAATGCCGATAAAGAGGATATTTTGTCAATAGACGGCTTCGGTGAAATTATGGCGGATTCCGTTACGGAATTTTTCAGCCTTCCGCAATCAAAACAGCTTATTGAGGACTTGAAAGACGCGGGCGTTAATATGAGAAGCGAAAGAAAGGTCGTTGACAACCGCTTTGAGGGCAAGACCTTTGTTCTTACGGGAACGCTTGCGCGGTACACGAGAAATCAGGCGTCGGAGATCATTGAGAATTTCGGAGGCAAAACATCGTCGTCCGTTTCAAAGAAAACCGATTTTGTGCTTGCGGGCGAAGCGGCGGGCTCAAAGCTGACAAAGGCGCAGAGCTTAGGCGTTAATATCATTTCAGAGGACGATTTTGCGAGAATGACGGAGAAATAAATGCGACCTTAAAAGCCTCACGCTTAAATGTGAGCCCGTTTATACGCAAATTTCATTTCGTGCGCAAGGCGCGGCATCCTTGACGCGCCGCCTCGAAAACTCACTCATTCAGCTTCGCTGACAGCTCCTGCTTTCGCCGTATCGCAGAAGCTTCCGACCGGAAACACACACCCCGCCCCGTTTTTTCTCTTTCCGAATAATATTTTACGCCCCGCACCGACCGAAATCAGTCAATGCGGGGCGCGTTTCGTTGGTTTTAGCCGTAATAAAATTCGACCTCATTTTTCTCAACCTGCTCCTTAACATCCGCAGGCATATCCCGAGCGTCAACATAAAGGCTCGAATAAAGACCGTTTTCGCCGCAGAAAATTACGAGATAACCGTCGGGCGACATAGGACTTCTTAATTTACCGACGTCAGCGAGCGATTTAATAAGCGCGGCGTCTGAGCTTTGATATACCTTGGAGCTTGATTTTTCATTCCAATCCGAAGCTCCTGTATATGTTAAAAAGCCCTCGTTTCTGCTTTCCGAATAAAATTCAAACGGAAATACCTCTTCGTACTTTTCGATATACATATCCTGATAGTAATCATATCTCCCGAATATCTGCGAAAGCTTAACCACTCTTACCGCTCTTATATTTGTCTCTGCGACCATAGCGTTATAACAGCCGACGTCCTTTAAGAACTGTATGGTGTCCGTCATATCGGAGGTTATATAGAATTGCGGATATTCATCCGTTAATTCAGTTTCGGTTCCCGTAAATACGCCGTCGTCACCGCCGTAATAATCGACGTCATAATATCCACCGTCAATAATCTCCATATCGCTGTAGGTATCCTGATCCTCATAATCCGTATTTCTTATAAAGGCAATCAAGCCCAGCGTGTCCTCCGGCTCATATACTGCGCTCGACGGCATATTTGAAAGGTCGTTGTAAAGGCAGTCGAGCAGTTTTTGGCGCTGTTCGGGCGTGAGATTCAGCTTAGTCTCGGTTAAAAGGGTTTGGTTATAAAGACGAATGTCATCGGTTGTGCGAAGGACATCGATATAACGGTACATCTTATATTCCTTATACGCCTCGGAGGTGTTGCCGTAATAAACGCCGTTTTCATAGGTCTTGGGTTCTTCGACCTTCTTAATCTCATCCTTAAACATTTTTTTGAGAACCGACTTATAATAATCAGTCTCGGCTTCTTTCTGCATCTGATCTAAAATGTCCTCGGTAATTCCGTAGTAACGGCGCTTAACGGTTGAACCGTCCTTCAGCGTGTACAGTATGCGAATCTCATACGGAGCCGTGCCGTTATACTCCTCATCCATTATGTGAGGCTCCTGCCTGCCCGCGTCAATTATCTGCTTATTTATGCTGCGTACAAATTCAATGTCTCTTTCGCTTTCGTAAAGACCCTCGGGCAAGACCGACTTCGACATAAAATCAATCATATACCATTCGTCGGAATCTAATTCGGCGTAAGATGAATAAACCGAAGTGATTTTTGCCGACGCTATCTCCGAGGTCTCGGGAATATTATTTGCACTTCCGAAATATCCGGTTGCAAAGAAGACGAAAATGAGCGCGACTATTGCGAGCTGAACGGGCAGCGTATAAATATTCTTTACAAACAATTTAATATTACGCAAAAGCACTGTATTAAGAACGGCATAAATCAATACGAATACCGCGACGCCTACTGCAATCGCAAGCGCCATGCTCTTTGCTTCCAACGCGTCAAAGGCAAGCGCAAATCCGAAAATCCCTATAAGGAAAACGCCGATAAAGTTAAGCGTTTTATTCCTGCCTATAAACCCGCCGATTTCCGCTTTTCTGCGCTCATAGAAGAACACAGCGAAGGCAAAAACCGCCGCGGTCACAATAAGCCAGATTATAACGGGCAGAAAATCGGGATTACGCCATGCTTCCTCACTGCCGGTATCATAGCCTGTATGGCTTCCGTTCGGCATAGCGTAAGCATATGTGAATAAGCCCTCCGAAAGATACCTTAAAGGATTAAAGTCGGAGAATTTCTGCGAAAGAGTTTCCACCGAATATTCCGACGTAAATCCGTACCCGTAAGCCGAGCCGAAAACAAGAGACTTAATAAACCTCTGAAGGCAGGTGAAAAGGATCTCGGGAAAAACAATAAGAATACACGAGAACAGACAGCCCTCAAACGTCGTACCCACGACGGTGCATACAAGCGCCGTCAATGTATATGAAAACAGCGCAAGAGAAATCATACCGACCGTAAGATAGAAAAACGCCGAAATCATATAACGGTTTGTGCCGAGTTTTATAATATTGGCTATAAGGGAAACGACCATCGGCAGAACCACTGACGCGGCAATCAAGGTTAACCCCGAAAGATATTTTGCCGTAAACAGACGTGTGCGCTTAATGCCGAGGCTGTAATAGACGTTAACGGTCTTTTTGCCTGTTATAAACCTGAATGTGCAGACGCCCATCAAAACGCCGACGCCTATAAGAACGGCTATTATGAGATAGCGGTACATTCCCATATCGCTTGCGAACATAAACGCATATTCTTTTTTAAAATTTATGGGTACGAGGCTGTTGTTTTCATCGTATTCCACTGTGTTGACGAAAAAGCAGATAATAGGTATAACCGCATAAAACAGCGACAGAAAAGCCGTGTTGAGAACCGCTGCAATCATATTGTCGCGAAGCCCCGTTTTGTATGCGTAGCCGAAGTTATTTTGCAAAGATTTGAGTGAAGTCATAATCCGTTCCCTCCATTTCATCTAAAAATACTTCTTCAAGCGAAAGCGGAAGAATTTCAAGCATTGCGGGCGCAAAGGTCCTGATTTTCGCCTCGGTTTCCTTTTCATCGCCTTTTACGGTAATCACAATCATCTGACCGTCCGCCTTAAAGGATTTGACGTCTATGCCCCTTGAACGGATCTCCTCCTCGGTGACGGGGGAAGTAAATACGATTCTGAACTTTGCCCTGCCCTCGCTCAATTCGGAAATGGACGAGTTGAGAACAAGCTTTTTACCGTTTATAAGCCCGAAATGGTCGCAAAGCCCCTCCAGCTCATGCAAATCGTGAGAGGAAACGATAATTGACGCATTTTTTTCGAGCATATACTCGTGAATCATATTTTTAATAAGCGCCCTTTTCGCGGGGTCAAGACCGTCAAAGGTTTCGTCAAACAGCATAAAATCCGGTCTTGTCGCAAAGCCGAGAACAATTTCCGCCTGCCTTTGCATACCCTTTGAAAAGCCGTTTATCCTTGCCTTTGTATCAAGCCCGAAAACCTCGGCTAACCGATGAAAGGTTTCAAAACTGAAATCGGGATAGTACCCGTTATAGAATTTTGCCATTTTTTCCATGCTTGAATACTTCTGAAAATAGATGTCGTCGGGAACATAAAACATATGCTGTTTCATTTTCTCGTTGTCGAACGCGTCCTCGCCGTCAAGAAGCACCTTGCCGCCCTCGGGCTTATACACGCCGGTAATGGTTTTTAAAAGCGTGGTTTTACCCGCTCCGTTGTAACCGATAAGACCGTAAAGCGAGCCGTCGCCCACGGTAAAGCTTATGTCGCTGATTGCCGTGAAGTCTCCGAATTTTTTTGTAACGCCTTGAACTTCAATCAAAGAAATACCTCCCTTGTTTTTTTACAGCCCTATTATATTCACTGTAAAATCTGCGGTCAATAGGTAAAAGAACATTGTAATTTTATCTTTTAATTTGTTTATTTTTCCTTAATTTTTTTGTAAGAATTACCGTTAAATTCCTTTATTTTCGGGCTGTTTTCATACTTGTTCGGCATAGCAGTATTCCGAATCCGACGACATTATTTTCACAGCCGCGGGAATACCGACGGCAAGGCTTTCGCCCTCGGCTTTAACAGGCGTATAATTCGCCGTATAGCCGAAAACGTATTTGCCGTCCGAACGGCTTTCGGGAATAATCAAAACGGTTTCGCCGATCCGGCTTTTTAAGAAATCCGCCCGTATTTCGGACGCGACCTCATTAAGCCTTGCCGCCCGTTCTTCTTTAATATGCTTTTCCACTTGATTTGGGAAATCCGCCGCCCTTGTCCCCCTTCTGATTGAATACGGGAAAATATGCACCTTCTCGAAGCCGACCTTTTTGACAAATTCAACCGTTTCGTTAAAATCGTTTTCCGTTTCACCTGCAAAGCCCACCATTATATCGGTGGTCAGAGCGCAGCCGTTAAATTTTTCACGCAGCTTTTCGCAAAGCGAAAGATATTCCTCCGCGGTGTAATGTCTGTTCATACGCTTTAAGGTTGCATTACAGCCGCTTTGCAGTGAAATATGAAACTGCGGGCAAAGCTTTGTAAGCTTTGATAAGCTTTCGATCACCTCATCCGTTATATGATCGGGCTCAAGCGAACCTAAGCGCACCCTTTTTATGCCGTCGACCGAACAGGCGGCTTTCACCGCGTCGGTAAATTTTTCGCCGCTGTCCCTGCCGTATGCCGAAAGGTTTATGCCGACAAGCACCACCTCCGAAAAGCCGTTTTCGGAAAGCGCGGCAACCTCTTTTGTTATCTCCCCGACAGGCTTTGAGCGCACCCTGCCCCTTGCCGTGGGTATAATGCAGTATGAACAGAAGCGGTCACAGCCGTCCTCAATTTTCACACACGCGCGGGTTCGCTCGTTAAAACCGCTTATTGCAATTCCCGAGAATTTCTCGCCCGAAATATGTTCGTTAACATTAAAAATCCGCTCTTTTTTATTAAGATAGGAATTTAACATTTCGATTATGTTTACATTATTTTTGTTTCCCGTTATAATGTCCGCTTCGTCAAGGCTTTTCGCCTTATCGGGAAAAGCCTGCGGCATACAGCCCGTCAGCAGAACCGTGCTGTTGGGATTATTGCGTTTGACACGCCTTACAAGCTGCCTTGTTTTTCTGTCGCTTTCGGCAGTAACTGTGCAGGAGTTAACAATAAAAATATCGGCGTCAGAGTCCGAAAGCGTTATTTCATAACCGCTTTTAATAAGCTCCTCCGTTATTTCCTCGGTTTCATATTGGTTTACCTTACAGCCGAGAGTATATAATTTTACCTTCATTTTTTCACCTTGGGAATGTTTATTTTTTATATAATATTTGATTTATTTTATCATACTTTTTTGTCTGTGTATATAAAAAGAATTAAACGGGAATTATATTCTCGGTGATAAAATGAAAAGCGTTAAGGAAAATATGTGCGTATATTCTCTCGGGGCGGTAACCTACTGTATGATCGAGGTGCTTTTCAGAGGCTTTACGCATTGGACCATGGGTATTGCGGGCGGTCTTGCACTGTTGGGCATTTACAAGGGCGAGGGCAAGCTCAAGAAGAAATACAACATAGTAAAGCGGTGTGTTTTCGGCTCGTTTTACATTACCGCGATTGAGTTCGCCGTAGGGATAATCGTAAACAAAATCTTTAAAATGAACGTTTGGGATTATTCGGGCAGACCTATGAACGTGTTAGGGCAAATCTGCCCCGTTTTTTCATTTCTTTGGTTTCTTTTGTGCTTTCCCGCGTGCCTTATATGCAAAGGGCTGAGAAAGGCTTTTAAAGGCTGATTAAGCTGCGTTTTTACAGGTAAAAAAGGGCGGTTCATATTGAGCCGCCCTAAAAAATTTTAACTTTTCGTCAAAATGACTTTAATCGCGTAATCGTCCAAATACACAACGGATATCCAATATATCTCGCCCTTTTTGATATACGCATAGTACGACTCAATGACAAACGGAGAATCTATTATATCCCCTCCCGAATCTCTTAGGTCGATTTTATCGGGATACCCGTATGCAGACATATCGGGTTCTTTTAAACCGTTGGGGTTCGGCTCTCCGAGCATTTCGCGCACTTCCTCGGGAGAGCAGTAAAGCAGGCTGTTTTTCGGCTTTGTTTTTATAAAGTCTTTAAAAGAGTTTTCTATTTCCTTCCTTTTGCTCGGAAACTGAACGTGGTCCTCAAATTTATTTAATTCTTCAAGTTCATCTTTGTCATCGGGAGTGCTTTTTTGCAAAAGACTGCCCACTATGACAGGCCGCCAAAATTCAAGCTTCCATTTAAACGGAGTAAAATCAATAAGCCGACTGAAGCCCTCAAGCGCTAAGCACACGGCGATAATAATTATAAAAGCCTTTTTAGCCCATCTGTAATCGGGCTTTTTCTGTTCTTTAATATCAGCACTGCTTATTTGGGTTATAATGCCGTCTGCGTCATAGCTGATCCATTTGGAATTATCAACCGATATGTCGGGCGGATAATAAGGCATAAAGCCCTTTTCAGACTCCGACCTGTTATTTTCGCTCATATTACACCCCGAACCTTTCAACCGCTTATTTTACAGCGTCGGGAAAGGGTTCCCCGACGACGTCCGTTATTTTATAAAACACCGCCTGACTTCCGCCGCAAATATATTCGTCCGTTTATTTAATGATTTCACGGATGTTGCCGCAGAGTTTACATTCAAATTTCGCCATGGTATCCCCTCTTTATAAGAATTTAAATCGGAATCCGCATTTAGGTCATAACGCTCTGACTCTGAATACCGAAACGCCGTGGGGCGCAACCTGCGAGGTAATCGAGCAGTTGGTCGTATAAACCTCTTTAGTCCACAAATCGGTATATTCGTAAGCCCCCGCGGACGGCATATCAATATAAGACTGATTTACCGCCTCTGAAAGAGAAACACTCATAGCCCTTTGAGAATTTGTTTTATTGAAGAAGCAAACCGCCGTTTCGCCGTTCTCAAGGGGCTTCAGGAGGATGTCGGATATTGCGTTGGTTCTCAATCGCCTGCACTGAACGCCTTTTTTGTCCTGATCGATTGCTATAATATCCTTATTGGTTATAATTTCAAGGATTTTATTGTTCTTATCGACCTTACCGTCCCCGCCTATGAATTTTCGGACGTCGTTGCCGAGAATAAGCGGAGCCGCCATCATAGCCCAAAGGGTAAAATGCGCCTTGTTTTCATCAACCGTAAGATTGCCGTTTCCGACCTCAAGCATATCGGGATCGTTCCAGCAGCCCGAGCAGGAATAATTATAAAGCCTTACGTTTGCCTCGTATATGCCGAGTATTGAAGCCCAAACAGGCTTTATGTCGGGAGTGGTGCGCCAGAGATTGCCTGCCTGCGCGCCCCATTTCCAAGGCTTATTCAATCCCCATTCGCAAATGGAGTAAACAATCGGTTTTTCCTTCGTACCGTGCTTTTCGGCATAGAGCCTTGTCGCCCTTTTAAGCTCCTCGCCCATATTGATATACTGGGTTGCGGCGCTGTCCGCCCTTGAGCCTATCGGGTTTTTAATTTCTATGGTATTGTCGCCCTTTTGAAGCTTAATGATAACCTGTACCCTGCCCTGCAAGCTCCACGCCTTTGTCGGCGGAAAATCAACGGGATAAACGTCTTTTCCGTTAACGGTAACGACAGCGTATTTTTCAACGTCGCCCGACTTTATTACAATTATCGTCAAAACATATTCCCCGTCCTCGGGAATGTTAATGAAACTGAACTTAACCGAGCCGTTTCCGCTGTCAAGACGGCCTACATAGCTGCACTTTTCGTTTTGAATTATTGCGGCAGTGCCGTACAGCTCGCCGTTCTCAGCCTCAATAACATAATCCTCGGAAAGAGGCTTGCCGCTGATAATTATTTTATCAATAAGCGGCGCTTTGGATGAAATCGGCTTATTGTGGCAGAAATCGTATTTAAAGTACTCGATTCCCCATTCGGCAAAGGTTTCCGCGTCAATTCTCTCATTGCCGAGAGACGCGGGCAGATCCTCGCATGTCAGTGTGCCGTTTGAAGAATATATGCCGACCTTAAAGCCCATTTCGTTAATATCCTCAACAAGGGACTTAATTCCGCTCGGGAAAGCGGACAGATCGCCCTGCAATCTGCCGTCGGCGTCACGCATCGAGCTGTGCCAGCAGTCGTCAAGGTTAACGTAGTTATAGCCGGCTTCGAGAAGACCGCTTTCCTTCATCGCCTTTGCCGTGTCCTTGATCAAATCCTCATTGATATTATTGCGGAACACATTCCAGCTCGACCAGCCCATAGGCGGAGTAAGCGCAACGCCGTTATCATAAGTTTTTGACGCTTTTATATGCACGCCTGCCTTCGCGATTGCCTTTTTTATATCGCATTCGGGGCAAAAATCAACGCTCTTTTTCTTTGCAATTATTCCCGCGGCAGCGGCGCCGCCCGCAAGAATTGCGGCTGACAGAATTTTACCTAACATAACGACCTTCCTTTTAAAAACGGCAAAAGGAGGATAGTAAAATCGGATTTCACTATCCTCCTTAATTTAATAATTTACGGATTATTCCTCCGCAGGAGCATTTTCGGCGGGAGCCTCCTCGGTATTCTCAACGGAAACCTCCTCGGTATTCTCAACGGGAGTTTCCCCTGTATCTTCAACAGGAACTTCCTCGGTATTCTCAACGGGGGTTTCCCCGGTATCTTCAACGGGAGCTTCCGGAATCTCTTCGGCGGGAGCGGACATCACTTCGGTCACAGGCGGATCAATGAGAGCTTTCATTGACAGGCTTACGCGCTTTTTGTCAAAGTCAATGTCAAGAATTTTAACCCGAACCTTCTGACCTATCTTAAGAACCTCGGCGGGACTTCCGATGCGGGTATAAGAAATCTCGGAAATATGAATAAGACCGTCAATGCCCGGAATTATGTTTGCAAAAGCCCCGAAGGTCGTAAGACCGACAATCTGAACTTCAACGTCCGTGCCGACGGGATAATCCCTCTTAAGGATTTCCCACGGATTGTCCTCAACCTTTTTGAAGCCGAGTGAAATCCTCTTGTTTTCCGCGTCAAGAGCCTTAATATACACGTCAACCGTATCGCCTACGTTAACAACGTCCGACGGGTGCTTAATTCTTGTCCATGAAAGCTCTGAAATATGAATCATTCCGTCAACGCCGCCGATGTCGACAAACGCGCCGTATTTGGTAAGCGAACGAACCGTTCCCGTATATCTCTGACCCTCTTCGGCCTGAGCCCAGAACTTTTCGGCCTCTTCCCTTCGTATATCCCTGCTGGCAGCCTTAATTGAGCCGACAACTCTTCTTCTGCGGCGATCAACCTCAATAATCTTAAACTTAACGGTACTGCCTACCATTTCTTCGAGAGAATCCGAGCGGCTGAACTTTGCAAGAGAAGCGGGAATGAACACCCGAATACCGCCGTATTGAACGAAAAGACCCTTTCCGTCGCCGACAACCGCCGTAACCTTGCCCTCGACAGACTCGTCGTTATCCTCGGAAATTTCCTCCCACGCCTTAGAAGCGTCATAACGCTTCTTGGAGAGCATAACAGTGCCTTCCATATCGTCCGTTTTCATAATGATAAGGTCAAGCGTGTCGCCGATATTGACTTCTTTCATAATGTCGGCATTCGGGTCGTTGCTGTATTCGCTTGCAGGTATGTAGCCCGTGTGCTTTCTGCCTACGATTTCAACTTCAATCTCTGACGGCGAAACACCGACAACATGACCGACGACCTTTCGGTCCGAGCTTTCATCTATATATTCTTCAAGCATTTCGGCAAAAGATGAATCTTCAGAAGATGCTGTTTCCTCCCTTTCCGCTTTTGTGCTTTCGTTTTGTACTGTTTGTTCTAATTTTTCGGTCATTGTTTTTAGTACCTCCTTAATTATACTGTCGGGCGTGGATGCGCCCGCAGTAACGCCGACTGACCGAAACTCGGATAAATCAATATAATTTAATTCCTCCGCCGTTTCAATCAGATAAGTAGGGCAATTGGATTCACACACAGATTTCAGCTTAGCCGTATTAGAACTTTGACGGCCGCCGATGATGACCATAGCATCGTTTTTAAGCGAAAGCTGAGCGGCTTCCTTTTGTCTTTCTTCTGTCGCACTGCATATTGTATCAAAAAATGTTGCGTTTGTATAGACATTTTTTAGTTTTTTTACAAATTTTTTATATGTTTTTACGGAAAAAGTGGTTTGAGAAACTAAAATTAGATGATTTTTATCTAAATTCGGTTCATTTTTTATAATTTCATCAAGCTCTTCTTCCGAATTAAAGACAATAGTTCTGCCCTTGCAATAGCTCTTTATGCCTATCACCTCGGGGTGAACGGGGTCGCCCGCGATTAAGGTGACAGAGCTTTCATCGGAATTTTCGCTTACCGTTCTGTGAATTTTGGAAACAAACGGACATGTGGCGTCACAGTAATCGGGAGATACTTTTTTAACCTCGCTTAACAGCTCCTTGGGTATGCCGTGGGTTCTTACGACAAGCACGTCCCCTTTGCCGCATTCGTCGGGGTGCTCAATCGTACGCACGCCCTTTTCCTCAAAATAGGCTATTACCTGCGGATTGTGGATAATAGGTCCGAGCGTGCAGACCCTTTTGCCCTCGCCGACGATTTTTTCCAGCATTGTAACCGCTCTGTTAACGCCGAAGCAGAAGCCCGCCGTTTTGGCAAGCGTTATTTCTCGCAATGTCCTTCCTCCCATAAAGCCGTAATATCGCCCATAATCCGTTTTGAAGCCGCGCGAAGCTCCTTTGCGCTGTATTCGCCCTCGGAAAAGCCGAACTCCTCGTTCTTGATCATTTTGCCGAATCTTACGGTAAGCTTAGTGCCTCTTTTATATTCGTCGCTTGTGTATATTGAAACGGGCAGGACATCCGCCTTTGTTTCTTTTGCTATAAGGGCAACGCCCGATTTGCCCCTTGCGGGTTTAAAATCCTTTGAACGTGTGCCCTCGGGAAAAATGCCTAAGATCCAGCCTTTTTTTATTATTTCCTCGGCATATTTTATTGCGGTCATATCGCCCGTGCCGCGCACAATCGGAAAAGCGTTCATATGCTTTAAAAACCTTGCGAGAGCATCCTTCTCGAAAAGCTCTTCTTTGGACATAAAGTGAATTGTCCTTTTACATCCTCTGCCGATTACAATAGGATCCTGACCGCTCTGGTGGTTGCAGGCTATTATAAAGCCGCCCGTTTCGGGTATATTCTCCTGCCCTATATATACGGGCTTCACAATGATTTTGCAGTATGCCCTTGCAACGACGCGAAGAATTTGATAAAGCTTATATTCCTTGACCTTTTCGTAATTATATTTCATCCGGAATTTTCTCCTTGATAATGCTGACAATTTTTGCGACGGACTCCTCAAGGGTTATTCCCGTCGTATCAACAATAATGCTGTCCTCGGCAGGCTTTAAAGGCGCGATTTCACGGTGGGAATCGTTATAATCCCGTATTTTGAGGTCGGAAAGCACCTCGTCATAGGTATCCTTCGCACCCTTTTCCTTTAATTCCTTATATCTTCTCATAGCCCTTTCTTCGGGTGAAGCGGTCAGAAAAATCTTGATTTGCGCGTCGGGAAGCACTACTGTGCCTATGTCCCTGCCGTCCATAATACAGTTGTTTTTCTTCGCGACATCACGCTGTAAATCAAAAAGAAAAGCGCGCACCGAGGGTATTGCGGAAACGTCCGAGGCCGCCATGGAAGCGGCGGGAAGCCTTATTTCCTCGGATACATCCTCTCCGTTTAAAAAAACGTGCTGAACATCACCCGCAAATTTAAGCTCAACCTTGATGCTTTTGAGCGTTCCGGTTATTTTTTCTGCGTTCTTAGTGTCAATCCCTTTTCTCAGAGCGTTAACGCCGACTGCCCTGTAAAGCGCGCCCGTATCCGCATAAATAAAGCCTGTTTCTTTCGCGGCGGCTCTTGAAATGGTGCTTTTGCCTGCTCCGGCAGGTCCGTCTATTGCAACGTTTATCATACAGTAACTCCTTATTTTTTTCGATTCTGCTGTGCCGAACCTGCAAGAAAGCCCGTTGAAAAAGCGATTTGCAGATTAAAGCCTCCCGTGTAAGCGTCAACGTCTATTACTTCGCCCGCAAAATACAGATTTTTACACAGCTTCGACTCCATTGTTTTCGGATTTATCTCGGAGGTTTTAACGCCGCCCGAGGTTATAATCGCCTCGTCAATACCGCGAAAGCCGAGAACGGTCAGCTTCATATTTTTTACGGTATGGACAAGCCTTTGCCGCATTTCTCTTGTAAGCTGATTTGCTTTTGTCGACGGTCTGACTCCCGAAAGTCTTATAACGGGCGAAATAATCGCTCTCGGCAGCAGAAGCCCCAACGAGTTTGAAATTGCCTTATTGCTGTTTTCGAGCAAATCACGCTGTAAACGCGCGTCGAGCTTTTCCTCGGTAAGCGCAGGCTTCATATCAACATAAATTTCATACCGCGCGCTCTGAATATCACGCATATGCGCGCTTGCGGATAATATCATAGGTCCGGAAACGCCGAAATGGGTAAAAAGCATTTCACCGAAATCGGAATATATTTGCTTGCCTGTCTTTGTGTCGATAACTCTTATTGCGGCGTTGCGAAGCGAAAGCCCCATAGCCTCGCTGCAATAGCCCTCTCGGCAGGTTAAAGCGACAAGTGAGGGCTTGGGCTCGGTTACGGTATGCCCCGCCGTCAGAGCCAATTTATATCCGTCGCCCGTAGAGCCTGTTTTCGGATAAGATTTACCGCCCGTCGCAATTATAACGCTGTCGGAAAAATACTCATTACCGTCCTCGGTTCTTACGCCTTTTACGGAGGAGTCCTCAATAATAAGCTCCGATACCCTGCCCGTTTTTCTCTTAACGCCGTTTTGGGTAATATATCTGTTTAAAGCGTCAACTATATCAACCGCCTTGTCGCTGACGGGAAAAACCCTGTTTCCCCTTTCGACCTTTAAGGGCACGCCGAGATTCTCAAAAAATCTTATTGTATCGGCAGTTCCGAATTCGGAAAAAGCGGAATACAAAAATCTTCCGTTCTGCGGGACATTGGATATTAAAGTCTGCACGTCCGTTTCGGCATTGGTAACATTGCACCTGCCCTTGCCCGTAATCAAAACCTTTCTTCCTATTTTATCGTTTCTTTCAAGCAAAAGAACCTCGCAGCCGTTTTTGGCGGCTGTTCCTGCGGCAAGACACCCTGCCGCGCCCGCGCCGATAACGGTTACCCTTTTACTCCTCGCCATCGGTAAAGTCCTCTTCCTTCTCATAAACCTGATATTTATCCCATATGCCCTCAAGCTTATTGAAGCTGTTATAAACCTCATCCTTTTTACTTAACGTCACGCTTACGATCAACGCATTTATAAGGCTCAGCGGCGCGACGAGGGAATCGACGACGGACGCCATATCGCTTTCGGCGACAAGAAGGAAATCGGAAAACGCCGCTATAGGCGAGAGTTCATTGTCGGTAATTGAAATAACGGTAGCCTTTCTGTCCGCGATAAAGCGAAGCGCGTTCACAATCTGCTTTGAATACCTCGGGAAGCTTATCGCAATGCACACGTCGTTTTCATCTATTCTGAACATCTGCTCGAACATTTCGGACGCGCTTGAGGTGTCGACAAGCACAACGGAATCGAATACAAGATTAAAATAAAACGCAAGAAACGAAGCCAGCGCCGCCGAGGAACGCACGCCTAAAATATATATTTTTTTTGCGCCGTTTATCGCTTCAACAGCCTTTTTAAAATCCTCCTTTGAGGTTTTTTCGGCAGTTTCCCTGATAAGCTCAATGTCCCCCGCAAGCACGGTGCTTATAACGTCGCTGTCACCGATAAGGCTTTTTGAGACCTCCATACGCTGAACGGCGGTGAGCTTTGATTTTATCATCTGCTGAATTTCCTTCTGCATTTCGGGGTATCCCTTAAAGCCAAGCTCCGTTGCAAATCGCACAACGGTCGATTCGCTTACCCCCACCTTCTCGCCGAGCGACGAAGCAGTCATAAAAGCCGCCTTATCGTAATTTTCGGAAATATACGCCGCAATCTTTCTGTGACCCTTTGAAAGCTTCAGCGAGCTGTCCTCTATTTTTGACAAAAATGAATTTTTCATAATAACACTTGCCCTTTTTGAAACAACGGATAAAGTTAAAAAATTTATATAAAGCTATATAAATATTATAATTAAACAAAAATTAAAATCAAGTAAAAATGCAGGAAATAATGCAAAATTATTCAAAATGTTAAATTATTACGGGATTTTCCGTCATTTCCGTACCGCAGGGACGAATTTCGGGGAGTGTTAAATTGTAAATATCGGTCGCCGTGCTTTCAAGATAAAAAGCGCGCTTTGCTTTTTCGTCTAAGCTCTGAATGTCGCAGGCGCGCATAACAATAGGCAGAGAGACTGTTTTTTTAGCCTCATGCAGGATTTCCCTGCCCTTTTGAGAAAAGCCGAGAACACGCAGATACGGCATACCCGATGAAGCGTCCGTTTTTCTTATACCCAAAAAAGCGCAGAGAACAATACGCCGTATTCGCGCGTGCGTGTATCTTTTTGTTTTTGCGTTATCAAACGCTTCGTTGAGCGTCCGCGCATTCCTCGCGCCGCCGAGTATTCTGTTCTCTATCCCCTCCGACACGTCGGGCACATTTACAAAATCCTCGCGGGCTGCCTTTCGCAGGAAAGCAAGCACCGCTATATCAAGTTTTCCGTAATCGGCGGGCGCAGAGCCGTTTTTCAAGTCCGCTTTTAATATTTCATATGAAGCGGACGGCAAAAGCCCTTCGGCGGAAAAGCCGTTCCTGATTTTATCTCTTATAAAAGACGCTGAAGCAAAACAGCCGTCCGACTGCAAAGCATTATGTGAAACGCCGTTCCTGCGTACCGCTTCGGGCTTAATTTTTGAACGCAGCGCATTCAAAGCGCAAATATATTCAACCGCTAAATTATCGTTAGGGTTTTTTAACACATCGGCGCAGCTGCCGCCGTATATTTTTCTTACCGCGCCTTCTCGAGCGGCGGCAAAGGTCACGCCCGTTTTGGCAAGCTCTGATATTTCGTCGCGGACTTGCTTATCGTTAAGAATTTTCGCGGTTTTTGAAAGCCTTGAAGTATCCCCCGATTCACTGCCGAACAACAGTGTATCAACTAATCCGAGCGAGCTTAGCGCCTGCGTACCGCCCCTTGCAAAGGTCTGAGCGCCCGAAACCGCAAAAGCCACGGGCAGCTCGATAACCAAATCTGCTCCGCACAGAATCGCCGCTTTTGCCCTTTGATGCTTTTCGAGTATTGCCGGCTCGCCCCGCTGTGTAAAATTACCGCTCATTACAACGACCGCCGCGCTTTCGGGGGACGCTTTCGCTTTATCGAGCAGATATTTATGCCCGTTATGAAAAGGGTTAAATTCCGCTATAATTCCGTAGACGTTCATTTTTCTTAATCCTCTTTTAGTACCACCTGCCATGCCGAGCATAATCTTTCAAAGTCCCACGAGGCGTTTGCGGGACTTGTTGACGGCAGGACGGTAATATCTCTTTTTGTTTTCTTCTTCATATACCGATTATACAGCTTCTCGGCGGTTTTGCCGTTTGCATATATCGTTTCAATCCGAGCGTTTTCCAAAATAACGCTCAAATCGTTTGCCTTGACGCTTTTTATTGTGCTGTCGGCAGAGCCTGTTATTTCACAGCTTTTAATAACATCCCATACCGCAACGCCGTTTTCAAGCAGAAAACTTTTCTTTTCATCAACCGTAACAGGCGTTTCACAGTTATAAAGCTTACTTAAAACACGCCAAAATCTGTTTTGCGGATGCCCGTAATAAAACTGCGTTTCCCTTGACTTGACGGACGGAAAAGTACCGAGAATCAGTATTTTTGAACGGCTGTCAAACACAGGTTCAAAATTGTGAGTTAATTTTTCCCTTTCCATACTCTTTATTCCTTTTAAGACGTAATACGGCAAAATAAATATTGAATTATTTATTGTTTAAGTATATAATATTATAGATTTGAGAAACATTCAAGCAAAAAACTTATCTGGAGGGATTCCCTTGAAAATTCTTGTTATCAACGCAGGCAGCTCGTCGCTTAAATACCAGCTTATCGATATGGAAAATGAAACTCTGCTTGCAAAAGGCATCTGCGAACAAATCGGCAACGACAACTCGACATTTACCCACAAGGTTATTGCCGACGTGACAAAAAACATTAAAGAACCCCGCAGGATTGCAGACCACAGCGAGGCAATACAGATGGTTCTTGACACTCTTGTAAGCGAAGCCCACGGCGTTATCCCGTCTATGGATGAAATCGGCGCTGTAGGTCACAGAGTGCTTCACGGCGGAGAGGAATTTTCCTCCTCCGTGCTTGTTACCGACGAGGTAAAGGAAGCGATTAAAAGATGCGTTAAATTCGGTCCTTTGCATAACCCCGCCAACCTTAAGGGTATTGAAGCGTGCGAAAAGGCTATGAGCGTCCCGCAGGTCGCGGTTTTCGACACAGGCTTCCATCAGACAATGCCTGATTATGCGTATATGTACGCTCTCCCCTATGAGCTTTATGAAAAGGACGGCATACGCCGTTACGGCTTCCACGGCACATCGCACAGATATGTTTCGAAGCGCTGTATCGAGCTTTTGGGCGGCAAGGCCGAGGGTACAAAAATCGTCACCTGCCACTTGGGCAACGGTTCTTCAATTTCAGCGGTCAAGGACGGCAAGTGCTTCGATACAACAATGGGGCTTACCCCTCTTGAGGGCATCCTTATGGGAACACGCTGCGGCTCTATCGACCCCGCGATAGTTACCACTATTATGAAATCGCACAACCTCTCCCCCGATGAGATGGATACTCTTATGAATAAAAAGAGCGGTATGCTCGGTCTTACAGGCACAAGCGACAACCGTGAAATTGAACAGAGATCCAACAAAGGCGACAAGAGAGCGCAGCTTGTTGAGTCTATGCTCTGCCACCAGCTTACAAAATACATAGGCGGCTTTGCGGCAGCTATGGGCGGCGTTGACGCTGTCGTATTCACGGGCGGTATCGGTGAAAACAACCCTCATTACAGAACAAGAGTCGCTGAAAAGCTTAAATTCTTAGGCACTGAAATTGACGAAGAAAAGAACCATGTCAGAGGCGAAGAGGTCGAAATCTCCGTTCAGGGTTCAAGGGTCAGACTTTTCGTTATCCCGACCGACGAGGAGCTTGTTATTGCAAGAGATACCAAAGAAATCGTCGAAAATATGTAAATTAAGAAGCATACATAACAAAAGCCGTAGGCGTTCCGCTTACGGCTTTTAATTTTATTTAACTGGAACTGTTTTTCAATTATTTAATCTTCAGCGTAATAATTTCAAACGGCTTTACGGTAAGCGGAATAGTATTACCCTTGGTTCTTACCGGTCTTTCCTCGTTTTCGAGCATATCGCAGACCGATACGGAGCTGAAGCCGAAGCCCGTCTTTATTTTGACGTCCGTGCGCTTGTTAAAGCATTCGTAAAGCCTTACGATTATGCCGTCTGCATCCTCCGCCTTTTTGACTGTTTCGATTATTACGTTATCGCAGTCGGAGCTTATGAACGAATAGCTTTCGGGAAGGCTTCCCTTCTGCTTTTTAACCTTGAAGGCGGTCATCGGAATATTTAGGTCGTAAGCCTTTTTTACGGTTCCCGCCTGTTTAAAGTCATCCGAATGGGGATAAAGCGAATAAGTAAAATAATGCTCGCACTTATCCGCCGTCGGGTCGGGATAAGTACCCGATTTAAGCATAGTGAGCCTGATTACCCCGTCGTGTATGTCGTGACCGTATTTGCAGTCGTTTAAAATACTTACGCCGTAGCCGTATTCGGACAAATCCGCAAACTTATGGGCGCAGACCTCAAAGCGCGCGCTGTCCCAGCTCGTGTTCATATGCGTAGGTCTTTCAACGCTTCCGAACTGAATATCATACGTCGCCTTGTCGGCGTTAATATCAACGGGAAAAGCCGTTTTAAGGATGATGTGCTTTTCCTTCCAGTCAATATAGGTGTCAAAATCGATTCTATCTATATCGTCGTAAAGCCATATCTTCTGAACGAGCGTGCTTTTCTGGAACTGCTTTTTAATTTCAAGCCCTGCCCTTGCGCCGTCATGAACAGGCTTAACGGAACTAACCCTGTCAAGCTCCCACGATTTGTCCGTATAGTAGTTGCTTATCTCCCAGTTATCGTAATCCCTCGGCAGGTCTTCAAAGGCTGTGATAACATTGCCCCTTGCGCCTTTTTTTAAAACATCCCTGCCGTTTCGTTTATCGTACAGCTTGGAGACAGCGCCCTTTGTATCAAAAACGAGCTTGTAGAAATCGTTTTCGATCATATTTTCCGTCACCTTGACGCTTGAACGGATTTCAGGCTTTTTAATTACGGTGTAGCCCTTGGGAGCAATTCCGCTGACGCAGTAGGTTTTACCGTCAACGGTAACAGCGCCGTTGCCGACAAAGGAATTGGGGTTGAAAACAACGATACCGCCGTCGGTGCCTATGTTTTTGATGATATTCTTATATGCTTTGTCGGCAATTTCTTCACCGACAAGCGTTATCTGCTCGTACTGCTTCGCGGAGGTTTCGTATACCTCTTTAATTGACGAACCCGGTATTATATCGTGGAACTGATTTAATAAAATTGTTTCCCACCCGTCGTGAAGCTCCTTTTTCGGATACACCGCGCCGTTGAGCTTTTCGTCAATAACCGAGAGAGTTTCGGCTTTTTCATACAAAAACTCGCTCTTGCGGTTATATCTCTTATTCTTTGCCTGCGAGGTGTAAGTGCCTCTGTGATATTCAAGATACAGCTCGCCCTGCCACGAGGGAGTTTTCGGGTTCTTTTCAGCTCTTTTCTTAACTCTGTCGAGCATACTGCCCGCAAATTCCATTTTGGCTTTCGGGACAGCCGTAACGCCTTTTTTAAGAATATCGTAGTATTCCAAATCCTTCCTGACAGGTCCGCCGCCGCCGTCGCCGTAGCCGAAGGTGATTAAAACCTCGTTGTTAATATCCTTTTGCTGATAGCGATCGTAAGCGCCCTGAAGCTGAGCGGGATTAAGCTTTGCGTTATAGGTTGAATTGGTTTCGGGCGGCATCCCCCTGCGCTTATCCTGCGCGGTCATAAAATATGAGAAAATTTCAGTGCCGTCAATGCCCTTCCACCAAAATGTATCGTACGGCATTCTGTTTGTTTCGTTCCAGCCTATTTTAGAGGTTACAAACTTATCCACTCCGCACTTTCTTAATATCTGCGGCAGAGCGGCGGAGTAGCCGAAAACGTCGGGTAGCCACAAAACCTTTGAGTCAACGCCGAATTCATTTTTAAAGAAGCGTTTGCCGTAAAGCACCTGACGCACTAAGCTCTCGCCCGATGAGAGGTTGCAGTCCGCCTCGACCCACATCGCGCCCTCGACCTCCCAACGGCCTTTTCTGACCATTTCCTTTACCTTTTCGTAAAGCTCGGGAGCTTCCTCCTTTAAATATTTATAAAGCTGCGCCTGACTCGACATAAATTTATATTCGGGGTATTTTTTCATAAGCGCCAGCACGGTTGAAAACGAGCGCTGAACCTTTTCACGGGTCTGCTGAAGCGTCCAAAGCCACGCGACGTCAATATGCGTATGACCTATGCAAATTGCGTTAACATCCTCACAACGGCAGTATTTTTTATAAAATTCATTATTAAGATAGCTCTGCGCCGCGCGAACCGACCTGTTAAATTCGGGTGAATTGGGCGCTCTCATATCAATAAGGTTAATCGCGTTTATAATATGATTTTCAATATCTATGTAATTCTTTTCGTCGGGGGTTAGGTATTCAGTGACCTCAAACGGCACGGCAAGACTGTAGCAGAGCTTCCTTGCCGCTTCGTTATAAGCCCTCATATCGGCGTTAAATTCAAAATACGCGTCGCCCGCCATGCCCGTATAGGCGTAGATATACAATTCATATTCAGCCTTTGCCTTATCGAGGAAAATTTCACGGTGGTTCATATCAAGACCTTGAGCGAGAGCGCCGTCAACATAGACTATAAACTGAGGGTTAACCGCGTCCCAATCTTCCCCGCCCGAGCTTACGGAGATTTCAATCTCAACATTTTTGCCCCTAAGCTCTTCGGGAATACTCAGCCTTTTACAGAACCATGCGTGCTCGTCCTGCCTGCCTCCCCAACGCTCGTTAGCGCCGAACTCGCGAAACGTTCCGTCTATTTCGGGTAAATCATTATTCTTCTTATACCCGCATTTTTTAAACATAAAGCCGTCCAAACGGCAATCGTATATTACCGACGCCTTTTTGAGCTCTTTGAGAAAAACCTTTAGTCTGTCTTCATAAAAGTCCTTCATAACACACCTCACCGCTTAAAAATATCCGATAGCAAATAAAACGAGCCGCAAACAAGGACAAATCCGCTCTCCCCCGCAAGGCCTATCGCCTTATCATACGCCATAGCGGGATTATTGTCAATATAAATATTTTTAATATATTTTTTTGCGATTTTATATAGATTTTCGGGCTTTTCCGAACGGGGATTGGATGCCTCTGTAAAAACCGCATTTTTACAAAGCGGAAGAATATTGGCGAGATATTTTTCACATTCCTTGTCCGCCATCATACCTATAACCGCCGTAATATCTTTATCCGTAAGCCTTTCCGCTACGGCTTTTAAAGCCAAAGAACATTCCTCGTTATGTCCGCCGTCTATCATCACATTGGGCTTTATAAGCTCCATTCTGCCGTGCATTACAGTGTTTTTTATACCGTTTGAAATATTTTCACTGGTAACGCCGCCCAGAAGCTCTGCTGCTGTTATAACGCCTAATGTGTTTTCTACCTGATGGCGACCTATAAGCCCGATGCGGTAATGCCTGCCCTTATATTTTATGTCTGTGCCGTCTGTGCCCTCACTGATAATTTCAGCGTCCGCGCCGTCGGCAATATAAAGCCGAGCGTTTTTTTCGAGGGCGGTTTTTCTGATTACCCCAAGCGCTTTGGGGTCCTGAAACGACGTTGTGACAACCCTGCCGCCGTCCTTTATAATTCCGCATTTTTCATATGCGATTTTTTCCGTTGTATTGCCGAGGACAGCCATATGGTCAAGGGAAATTGAGGTTATCACCGCCGCCTCGGGACGCGGGATTATGTTAGTGGAATCGAATCTTCCGCCGAGTCCCACTTCCATTACGGCGTAATCGCATTCCATCCTTTTGAAATACAAAAGCGCCGCCGCAGTTATCGCCTCAAATTCAGTCGGCTCAAACCCCTTTTTTGAGACTTTCTCTACTGCCTGTTTAACCTCGCTTATTATGTCCGCAAGGTCATTTTTAGGGATATTCTTGCTATTTACCTGTATTCTCTCGCAAAAGTCAAAGACATAGGGCGAGGTGAAAAGCCCTGTTTTATACCCAGCGTCAACAAGTATATTTGAAAGCATCGTTGACGTCGTGCCCTTGCCGTTTGTGCCTGCAATATGTATAAATTTCATACCGTTCTGCGGGCTGCCGAGAACCTCTAACAAAGCCGATATTCTTTCAAGACCTAAGCTCATACCGAATTTAAGAAGCGAATGAATATAGCTTACCGCTTCGGTGTATGTCATAGCACCGCCTCCGTTTGAACAGTATAACACAGACAAAAATAATAATAAAGTTTTTTATTTGATTTTATTTACATTATATACCTTTTTTGATAAACTTGTATTACAGTTTATTTGACAGAACGGAGTGAAAGCCATGGAATACAAACAGTTTAAGGGCGCAAGAAGGCTCGGCTACTGTTCGGGAATTATTACAGAATCGCTTGTTTATAATATGTTCTACACATATTATCTTGTTTTCCTTACCGACGTCGCGCATCTTCAGCCTGCACTCGCCAGCACGGTAAGCCTTATTTCGGTACTGTGGGACGCGGTCACAGACCCGATTATCGGCTTCTATGCCGACCGTGACGGAGCTGACAAGAGAAAATTTATGTTCAGAGCGATTTTCCCGATGGGCATAACGTTTATTGCCGCGTTCTTGCCTCTCGGGAATATGCCCGATTTCGGCAAGTTCATTTTCTATATCGCTATGACAATGCTTTTCTGGCTGGCATATACCTTCTATACGATCCCCTACTATGCTGTTGCGGCGGAAATCACGCAGGACTATGATGAGAGAACCTCAATAAGAGGTACAAGCTCGCTTATTAACACGCTCGCAATCGCGGGCGGAAACGTAATACCGTCTGTTCTGCCGGGGCTTTTTGCGGGAATGGGACTTTCCGTTGCAATGGGCTGGACCGTAACGGCGGTAACAGTAAGCGCGGTTGCTGTTCTGTTCGGCGTATTTACTGTTCTCTCATTAAGGAAGATAAGACTTACAAAGAGTGAAGCGGTAAATATCGGCGCGAAAAAACAAAAAGCGTCGTCCGTATTTAAATCCTTTGCCGATATTCTTAAGCTTAAGCCGTTTAAAGCGTTTGTTATGTTTATTTTCTTCTTTCTTGCGGCTTCGTCAATGCTTCAAACAAATATCGTCTATATGATTAAGGACTGCATCGGCGTTGACTACGACACATATGTCCCGATTTTCATTGTCGGACTTGTTGTGACAATGGCTGTTGTTATTCCCATTGTTACAAAGGTCGCGGAAAAAACAGACAGAAAATTAACATGTATTATTTTCTTTTCAATATCCTTCGTCGGGCTTATCGTATCAAAAATTATAGGGCTTCACTCAATTCCCATGCTCGTAACCCAGCCCGTATTTATGGGAATTGCCGCAGGCGCGTTCTGGACGCTGTTCTACTCAATGGCGTATGACCTTGTTGAAATCGACGAATTTTCAAACGGCGTGAGAAGGGAAAGCATTATAACGGCTTTTCCGCAGTTCATCCAAAAATTCGGCGCGGCAATCGGAATGTGGCTTGCCGGAATAGTCCTTCAGATTACGGGCTATAATGCGGATTTAACGGTTCAAAGCGACAGGACCGTAAACGGAATTGAAAACATTTCAACCCTATTCCCTGCTCTTTTCCTTGCGCTTTCGATTATCGGTCTTATTCTTTATCCCGTAACAAAAACGAGATTTAACGCGCTTTCAGACGCTCTTGAAAAGAAGAGAAACGGCGAGGAATACTCAACTCAAGGCTTTGAGAAGCTTTTAAAATAAGATTTTAGATAAAGAGTGTAAAAAAGCTGTGACGGCAGGTTTCGGGTTTAAACACACGCCCGTGCCGGCAGCCGTTGGATTTTCCGAAATCGGATATAATACTGACGGTTTTTCCTTAAACAGAATACTTTCTACACATATGCAAAAGCGCCGCCGAAAAACCGACGGTGCTTTTATTTTAATCGGAACAGCGCGCTCCTGCCTTTGCTTGCAAGTAGAGCTTGCGACCGACTGTACACAAAATGTTAGCTTATAAAAAATTCAGGCGGCTGAAAATAACCGCCGAATTTTGAAATGTTCCCCGCCTAAAAAGGCGGGGAACATCTGATTTAAATTATAAGTTTAGAACTGAAAACGAATCTTACGCAGTCTGAGAAGCAACCTTCTGAAGAATAAGCTTCGCGTCAGCAACAGTTATCTTACCGTTGAGATCCATATCAGCAAGCTCTTTCTGAGCGTCGGTAAGCGTTGCAGTACCGACAATATACTGAAGAACAAGCCTTGCGTCAACGATGGAAACCTTTCCGCTCTGGTCAGCGTCACCAAGCTCATAATCAACATATGTGAAGTCGTTTGATTCTGCAAGTACCTGCTGTTTCGTGCTGCAAACAAGCCCTTGAGCCTGAACATTCAGGTCACAATTGTAATTGACGCCGAACTTAGCAAGTGTGCCGTCACCGTATACATTGTTTTCATCAGCACCGTTAAAGGCAACATAGAAATTTATACCGGTGTAGGTAACATTGCAGGAGTCGGAATCGTTTGACAATTGAATGTTAAGGTTGTCGCTGAGAGATACCGACAGCTTATCTTTGGCTTCGCTGACGGATGTAAAGTCGTTTGTCAGTCTGCTGAGCGCGTTTTCCTCATCCTTTTCGGGATTGGTTACATCCAAAAGCGTAAAGGTGATTACACCCCTCGTCGCGTCATATTGAAGATTGTAAATATCCGCCGCCTGAACGGATGTGGCCTTAACAGCCGCGTTCGCACCTATAACATCCGACGCAGTCTTTGTAGCGGGAACCGTACCGGTGTAATCCGTTACGTCCAAGCTCTCCTTGAAAATATCAAGCAAAGCGCTTGAAAGAGCCTCGGTAATAGGCATATCCGAACTGCCTATAAGGCTTGTAAGAGTACCGAGAAGACCGTCTATAGTTCCGATTATATCAGCTACCGTGCTTCCCTCCAAAGAGCCTGTAACAACAGGAGTGGATGTAATTGACGAGTTTCTCTCATAATCATAGCCTGCCTTGTCGGAAACAACATAAGCCGTAGCGGCATTAAGGATCTCGGCAAAGTCATATACGTCTATATCGCTGCTTTCATCAAACTCGTCGAAATTGCTGTATTTTACGGTAACATTGGTAACGTTTTTCAAATCTATGGGATTAACGGCGTCAGCCGCATATAGGTTAGCCGAAAACTCAATATTGTATGAAAGCTGAATAGAAGCAAGTTCATAATCGTTAGCGGCTATCTGTGTAAATGTCGGTGTAATTGTTATGTTGGTATATTTAAGAGAAGCGTCCTCAAGCGTTGTTCCGTAAACATTAGCTTCAAGGCTATCAACAACAGCGTCGTAAATACCGTCAGCCAAGTAATTGTTGTAATAATCGGCTACAGCGCTGTCTTCACTTGCGGTTCCGGAAGCAAGGAGGTCGACATCATTATATTTAATTGATAATGTTCCGCTCAATGACGAACCGGTAAGGCTTGAAAGATTGTTCTCCGACAGCGTCATCGCGATAAGCGCGTTGTCGCCGACAACCTCGCTGCCGTCTACGCCCTTGCTTACGGTAGCGCTGACGGAATCAAGGCCTAAAATATCAATTAAGATTTTGTCGTAGTATACAATTCCGTCTCCGTATGCGTCTATCGCCAAGTAGTCCGCAAATCTGTCGCCGTAATGTGTTTGTAGAATATTGTTAATGATTTTCTGTTCGTCTTGCGTAAAGCTGAATGAGGTAGTTGTGGAAACGGTCTTGTTTACAATATATCCGGCGCTGTGAGAATCATCTGTGTTTTCGGCATATCTCTTTGTTTCGCTGTTGATCAAGCCGAGCAACTCGGACGCAGTCAAGTCGGAAGCCGTGGGTCTTTGGAAGCTTATATAGTTATGAGTCGCTGTTTTCTTACCTGTGTAGGTGAAGTAAGAATCTTCAACGCCGTCAACGGTAAACGCGTCAAATGCAACGTCGGCGGTGAAAGAAATATCATATGAAACCTTATAGCCGCTAATTACGTTATATGATGTTCCGGACGCAAACGATTTGCCCATAACGTCAATATTTTCGCTCGAGCTGTATGTTGCCGTCGAATATGTGGGCGTTATTGCAATATTTGAGATTTGGAACTTATAGTTTTTAACGTCCTTAACGCCTTCCTTAGCTTCAAGATCCGCTTTGAGCTGAGCGGCGGTATCTGAGGAAATCAAACCGCTGACATATTTGGCAAGCGTAGAATCTTCTATGGTGCAAAGCACATCTTCTTCGTTATCGCTGGCAACCGTGATGCTGTCAAGAACAAATTTGGAAACCGTGGAAGTATCCGCAAGGTCATTAACATCAATATCAAGCTTTTTAAGAGCGTTCTCGCCCAACATCCCTTCGGCGTCGCCGTTTTTACCGACTACAACGGCAGTCTGCGCCGTAACGTCGATATCGTTTAAAAGAGAATCCAGATCAACGGTATCGCTCGCAAGAGTCTCAAGGTTGATAGACTTAAGCGCGCCCGTCGACGTATCGACCGTAATGTAATCTGCATACGCGCCGGTCGCTTCATAAGCGGCGCGGATATTTCTCTTGATTGTATCAAGAACGTCAATATCATCCGTTTCGTCATCGGGGGTATTGTTATCGTTTGTAACGTTTAAGGCAGCGTTGATTGCGGTAGACGAAGCCTTTGTTGATGATGACGATACGAGTCGACTGAATGTATAGCCGCCCGTGCCGTACTGGAATTCACGTTCGTTCCAAAGCCCCGCATTCGCGACCGCAGTAGGAGCGGAGATCATAAACTCGGTATCCCAAGCAATAAGCTCAACCGCTTCATCGATACTCGAGGGGTTCGCGGCGAAAGATACCAAGCCCACTGAGCAGCAACTGATAAGCATTATCGCTGCAACAAGAACTGATAAAACCTTTTTCATTTTCTTAAACTCCTTTGAATTAAGTTTTGTACTTTGCACTAAAATACAGAAACAACCGCAATAGTGCATATTTACTAATTTATAATAGCACATCGAAAAAATTTTTGCAACAACTATTTAACAAAAAATATAACTTTTATAAATTATTTTTCAGGATTAAGCCCTTTTTTCATCAAAAACGCGACGGGAACGAATATAAACACCGCAACTGCCGCCGCGGCAAAAAACATAACCGCGCCCGGAGCGGAGGTTACCACGCCGTAATCGTTGGTGTAGGTTACCGAAGAAAATCTGCACACGATATTTCCTATCGCGGGACCGACGACCATAGGAATAAGAACGAAGAATACCATCCTTACCCCCTGAAAGACGCCGACCTTGCCTTCGGGCGTGAAATCCCTGACAGCCGCGTTCAGCGTAATCGTTAAAAGCGCGTAGCCCGCAAGCACGGGCAAAATGCAGATTATAAACGCGGTTGTGTCTTTTGCAAAGCCCGTAACGGCAAGCCCCGCGACAAAAAGTATGACAGAGGCGACTATAAACTTATCCTTACCGAATTTGTCTATTATTCTGCCCGTAAATATTATAAGCGCCATTACCGCAATAAGCAGTACGGCGGCAATCAGAATCCTAACGGGAGTCAGCGACGCCAGCACACTGTTCAAATCAAACCTTAACACGTTTGCAAGATATATAAATATGTAGGGAAAGAAAACCTGAACCGCGGTTGAAAAGATGCAGACCGCCGCCAGCGCAAGATAAAGCTTTGAATTTTCCTTTACCACGCTCGGTTTAAAGCCGTAAATAAGCTCCTTAAAATAAGGCGTATCCTTTTTTACTCCGCTGCCCGAATCCTTTAACGTGAAAATACCGATTAAGCCGCAGACAAAAACAAACGCGCCCAAAACCATAAACACAACATTGTAGCCTATTGAAGCGACCAGACCCGAAAGCCCCATAACAACAGCCATAGCGAGTACGGGCAGGATTGCAAGCACGCTTTCCGCCGTCGCGCGGTTCTTTGAGCTTGTAACATCGGTAACCCACGCGTTAAACGCGGCGTCGTTGCCGGTTGAGCCCATAAGCGTCATTACGCAATCCATAACGATAACCGTCCAAACCGTTGCGGTAAGTATTGCCGCTTCGTCGCTTAAATTAAACAGCGCCGCCGTATTGTCGCGTGTAATAAAGCCGAACACCGCAGTTATTATTCCCCACAGCACATATCCCAGAGAAATGAATATTTTCCGCCTGCCTATTTTATCGCTCCATGCGCCGACCAAAAACGTCGTTATAACCGCCGTAGCCGCGCTGAAAGCAACCATAAGGCTTATTGCCGACATTACGTCGATTGAATTGTTAACCGCATACTGCGAAGCGCCGTTGTAGACGGAATTGTAAAGGAACGTGTTGTAATACATATTCTCAACGTTCCACGCTATCTGCCCCATAAATCCGAACAGTATTAAATTGAACCAAATTTTCGCGCCCAAGCCGTTCTCTTTCATATAAAAGCCCCTTTCGCTTTAATTTGTAATATAATATTAACATTTAAAGATATGTTTTTCAATAATAAATCGGTTTTAATCCGTAAAGCGGTATAAAAAATTATTGCTTACCGCTCCGTTATCCGTAAAAAGCACAGTTTTTTCTTTACTTTACGGTAATTTGATTATATAATTATTTTTAAGTATTTTATAAATATAAGGTGCTGTTATGTCAAATCCTGTTAAAAAGAAAATGTCCCCCGCTCTTACAATTTCATTGGGCTATTTTATTATTACGGCGCTGGGCACGGTTCTGCTGATGCTTCCGTTTTCAACGCGTTCGGGCTCGTCTGCGGGAATTGAAACCGCGCTGTTTACCGCCACCTCTGCGACCTGTGTTACGGGTCTAATAATTGAGGACACCTTTACCTATTGGTCTTATTTCGGTCAAATCGTTATTCTTTGCCTTATACAGACAGGCGGCATAGGCTTTATGACGCTCGCCGTATCCGCCGTTACGCTTACGAAAAGAAAAATCAGCCTCAGAGAGAGAAATACTCTTAAAGAATCCTTTAACGGTTCGGCTCTCGGCGGAGTTGTAAAAATGTCGAGATTTATTCTTGTCGGAACAGCCGTAACCGAGCTTTTAGGAGCCTTGGCGCTTATGACAAGGTTCTGCCCGCGCTTCGGATTTTTCAAGGGACTTTACTTTTCCGTGTTTCATTCGGTTTCCGCCTTCTGCAACGCAGGCTTTGACCTTATGGGAGAGAACGGCGCGTTTTCATCGCTCACTCCGTTTGCGGACGACATTACCGTCAATTTGATTATTATGCTCCTTATTACCGTCGGCGGTCTCGGCTTTTTCGTTTGGTCCGATTTAATAAAGACAAGGCTCAGCTTTAAAAAAATGAAGCTCCATACCAAAATCGTGCTTACCACCTCCGCCGTTCTCGTTCTCGGTTCTTTTTTCCTTATTATGCTTTTTGAGCGTAACGGAAAAGTATTTGAGGGCAAAACGCAGACGCAGCAGGCGGTTTATTCGCTGTTTCAGGCGGTAACCCCGAGGACTGCGGGCTTTAATACGGTTAATCTGTCGGAGCTTACGGACTCAACGATTATTCTTACAATATTTCTTATGCTCATAGGCGGTTCGCCGAGCTCAACGGCAGGCGGTTTAAAAACCACGACCTTGGCGGTTATTTTTTTGAGTATTCCCGCAGTGTTCCGCAGAAAGAAAAATATTGAGGTCTTTAACAGACGAATTGAGAACTCGGTTCTTATACACATTCTCTGCCTTGCAGCGCTTTATACGGGAATATTCCTTTTTTCGGGTATGTTTATTTCCTATCTTGACGGCGTAACGCTTAAAGAGGCTTTATTTGAAGCGGCTTCCGCAGTGGGCACGGTAGGGCTTACGCTCGGTATCACGCCCGCGCTCGGCGGATTTTCGCATCTTATTCTTATATGCCTTATGTTTTTCGGCAGAGTCGGGGGGCTTACGCTTCTTCTTTCGCTGAGTGAAAACAGAAATGCCGGCAATTCCGCTATGCCGGCTGAAAATATTACTATCGGGTAAAGCGAGGTATAATTTTTATGAAATCAATTTTAATTATCGGTATGGGACGTTTCGGCAGGCATATGGCGAGAAAATTTACAGAACAGGGCAACGAGGTTATGGCGGTTGATAACAAGGAGAGCCGCATAAACGCCGTTATGTCCTTTGTTACCGACGCTCAGATTGCCGATGCCACAGACGAGCAGTATATAGAAACCCTCGGCGTAAACAATTTTGATTTGTGCGTGGTTACAATCGGCGAGGATTTTCAGGCTTCCCTTGAAGCAACGTCGCTTTTAAAGGATCTCGGCGCGCCCTATGTTATCTCCCGCGCAAGCCGCGACGTTCACGCAAAGTTCCTTTTGAGGAACGGCGCGGACGAGGTTATATATACCGAAAAGGAAACAGCGGAGCGCCTTGCGGTGAAATACGGTTCAGACAGCATTTTTAACTATATTGAGCTTACCGAGGACTATTCGATTTATGAAATCACTGTTCCCGAACCTTGGATAGGCAAAAGCATTATTGATAAAAACATCCGCAACAAATATAATATAAGTATTCTTGCAACTAAGGAAAATGACGCTATTTTCCCTCTTCCCCATCCCGACCATATTTTTAAAAGCACCGAAACGCTTATGGTAATGGGCAGAAACGAGGATGTTGAAAGACTTATAAAATAAAGCCTGCGGAATCCTCTTTTTTCGGGAGAAATTATGCTTGTTAATTTAACGGACGTCAAAAAGAGTTTTCTTGACGAGGCTGTACTCAAAAAAGTGAATATGAGCATAAACGAGGGCGACCGCATAGGTCTTATAGGCGTTAACGGAGCCGGCAAAAGCACCCTTCTGAACATTATTGCGGGAGTTTATCCCTGCGACGAGGGAACGGTTGCGTTAAAAAACGGTCTTGAAATCGGTTACCTAAAACAGAACGAGGCTCTTGACGGCAGAAACACTCTGAAGGAAGAAATCGGGCTGTCGCTTAAAAGGACTTATGAAATCAGGGATATGCTCTCGGCTGTTTCTGAGGAAATATCGAAAACGGATTCCGAAAGCGCCCGTTACAGTGAGCTTGAAGCGCGGTACGAAAAGCTGAACAGCGAATTTTCAGCGCTTGACGGTTACTTTGCCGACACAAAAATAAGCATCGTTTTAAACGGTCTCGGCTTCGGGAATTATGACCTTAATATGAAAACCGCCGATTTATCGGGCGGTGAAAAGATGCGCTTTGCAATCGCTAAAATCCTTATAAGGAATCCGGAGCTTTTAATTCTCGACGAGCCCACCAACCATCTCGATTTTTCAATGCTTAACTGGCTTGAGAGCTACCTTGAAGCATACAAGGGCGCCGTGCTTGTTGTGTCGCACGACCGATATTTTCTTGATAAGGTAGCCGAAAGCGTATGCGAAATCGAAAACGGAGAGCTTTACCGTTACAAGGGCGGATACAGTTCGTTTTTAAAGCAGAAGGACGAAAGAATAAGGGTCCTCGAAAAGGAATACGAAAAGCAGCAAAACGAATTAAATGAAATGCGGGAGTTCGTCAGAAGGAACATCGCGCGTTCAAGCAGTACAAACAGCGTCGGTTCAAGAATTAAGGCTCTTGAGAAGATGGAAATTCAACAAAAGCCCAACCCAAGACCTAAGGACGTTCATTTCAATTTCAGCTATGATACAGAGCCGTTTAAGATTGTTTTAACGATTAAGGATGTCGGCGTTCATGTCGGAGATAAAGTAAACGGCAAACAGCTTTATAACGGTATTTCCCTTGAGGTCAGATGCGGTGAAAAAATCGCGATAGTCGGTAAAAACGGCGTAGGGAAGTCCTCTTTGTTAAAAGCTGTTATGAGGCGCATCGCGTTTTCGGGAACGATCCGCTTCGGCGGAAACGTAAAGGCGGCGTATTTTGACCAAGAGCTTGCCGATATAGACCTTGACGACACGGTAATTGAGGCGGTTCACAGAAGATTCCCTTCAAAGACCGAGTACGAGATAAGAAGCGCGTTGGGCGGTCTGCTTATTGAAGACGAGGCGGTTTTTAAAAAAGTGCGTGATTTATCGGGCGCAAATCGGGCAAAGACGGCGTTTTGCATTATAATGTTCACCCGCGCCAATGTTTTAATTCTTGACGAGCCGACCAACCACCTTGACTATACCGCAAAAGAAGCGCTTGACAAAGCGCTAAAGGAGTTTTCGGGAACGCTGATAACCGTATCGCATGACAGATATTTTTTAAACAGCGTGCCCGACAAAATAATTGAGATGTTCCCCGACGGGCTTCGGGAATATAACGGAAGATACGACTATTACCTTGAACACAGAACCGAGCAATATCCCGAAGATCCCGCAAAAGCCGACAGCGAGCAAAAAGCGGCGTACAATGCGAACAAGCTTAACAAGGCTGACGGGCGCAGACGGCGCGCGAGAATAAACGCCCTGCAAAAGGATATGGACGCGCTTGATAACGAAATCGCGGGCTTGAAGGCTCTTTCGGAAGACGAGGAGGTCGTCACCGATTACCAAAGGCTGTCAGAAATTCTTTCGGAAATCTCCGAAAAGGAAAAGAGCCTTGAAGCGCTCGAAAACGAGTGGTTAGAGCTTTCGGAATAAATGCAGGCGGCAGCATCCTCAGAGACGGGGGACATCCGCGTTCGGGTTATATATAGTTTTTTATGCCGTCAAAAGCGGACCACGCAAAAAAGCTTCTGTTTTCGAGTGGCTGAAAATAGGGGCAGGCATAACAAAAATACAATAAACAGAGGTCAGCCTTAACGGCTGACCTCAATCATTTTAAACCTTTCCGAAATTCCCGAGCCTTTGAAAATTTAAATTTCAATATAGCATTATAGCATTTCTGTTTTGAATCCATGCCGAATTGCCTTTTAATTGCATAAACAATTTAAAACGTTCGGGATTGGTTCAAAACGTCCAAGCGCACTTTTCCGAAAAGGAGTTTATCATTTAATAAATTCGGCTATTTTTTTCGCATCCTTATAGCCCTCGTCATAAAGCTTCTGAAACGCCTGCCTGTCCCTCGAAAGCGTTTCAATCCCGAAGCAATCCTCAGGCGCTATTATTTTAACCCTGCCCTCTTTTTGAAGGTCTAAAAGTTCCGCCACTGCGTTGTTATACTTTGTATGCCTTTCGGAAATAAGCCTTGCTGTGTTCGGATAATCTTTAAGTCTTAAATTAACAAGCCCCATAAGCTTCTGCGGCGGCTTAACGTAATCAAGCGGTCTTGTAAGCACCGCCACCAGCCTGTCGCACCCGTCGGAGAACGCCTTTTTATATGGCATAGGGTCGGAAACTCCGCCGTCATAATAATAACTGCCGTCAACCATATAAGGCTTGCAGACAACAGGTATGGAACACGACGCCTTTAAAACGTCGTAATTGTCCTGCTGTATATCGGATTTAATGAAATACCGCGGCTTTCCGCTTTGAGCGTCGGTTGCTACGACCCTGTAATCAGCTTTGTTGTTTTTAAAGGCTTCGTAATCTATCGGGTTTTCGCCGCCGCGGTTGCAAAGCTCGGAATATATATAGTCGAAGCCGAACAGAGAACCGTATTTCTTAACGTTTCTCAGGCTCATATACTCTTTTCTGAAAGCGTATTCCATATAAAACGTGTAGTTGCGTTTTCTCTGCTTTGCAAGGTACGAAATAAGGTTAGCGCTCCCCGCAGACACGCCTATACAGTAATCGACGGATATTCCTTCGTCCAGCAGATAATCGTAAATACCTGCGGAATATATGTCTCTGAGTCCTCCGCCTACATCCATTATTCCAAGCAAACGTATTCCTCCGATTTTCCTTTTATATAAATTATACCCGTTTTTTTATTATTCTTTCGGCGTCCCATCAGCATTGAAAAGCGGAAGCGGTTCCAAATAGGTTATGTCTCCCCTTGCAATAGCGTCGCCCTCCGCAAGGATTACCGACTTCCCGCAGATAATGCCGCCCGCGTCGTTAACCAAGGTTTCAACAGCGGCAAGCGACTCGCCCGTTGAAGCGACGTCGTCAACGATAAGAATTTTTTTGCCCTTCATTAAATCAGCGTCGGCAGTATCAAGATAAAGCTTCTGCGTTCCCTCGGTCGTAATTGAATTTACCGTAGTTTCAAAAACGCCCGTCATATATAATTTGGGCTTTTTTCTTGCGACAAAATATTTTTGGTTGCCCGCAAGGCGCGCCATTTCATGCGCAAGCGGTATCCCCTTTGCCTCGGCTGTGATTATATAATCGTATTCGGGAGCGCGCTTTAAAAGCTCCTCAGCGCAAGCAGTCGTAAGCTCCGGATCGCCGAAAATGACAAACGCGCCGATATAGAGTTCGTCGTTTACGCGGCAGAGGGGGAGCTTCCTGTCAAGCCCCGCAATTTTAATGGGATAAAACATTAAAAAACACCTTTCCTTATCAAAATGAATACAGCAAGGATTACCTTGCTGTAACATTTTATTTGTTAAATCTTATGTCAATATAGGACTTTATAAGCTCCGCGCATTTTTGGAAACCGAGGGCAGAGCTGTTAAGGCAAAGCTCGTAATTCTTAAAATTGTCCCACTCGCGGCAGGTGTAAAATCTGTAATACTCGCTTCTGTGCCTGTTAATCTTCTTAATTTTCTTTTCCGCTTCTTTTTCGCTGATGTGTTCAATATCCATTACGTTTTTAATGCAGTCGTCGAAGGGCGCCCACACAAAAACGTCAATAACATTTGAACGGTCCCTTAAAATGAAATCGGCGCACCTGCCGACTATTACGCATGGTTCGTCCCTGTCGGCAAGCTCTTTAATGATTTTAGCCTGATAGTTAAAAAGATTTTCATCCGACACAAAATCCGCGCTCTCGGGCGGAATAAGCTCTCCCGTATATTTTTTGGTGGGCGGATCGAAAAAGCCTTTGTGAACCTTCTCGTCAACCGCGCCGAACAAGTCGATATTTATTCCGCTTTCCTCCGACGCCATATAGAGAAGCTCTCTGTCATAATAGGGAATATTAAGCTGCTTGGCGACTGTTTTGCCTATTGTTCTGCCGCCGCTGCCGTAGCCTCTTGCTATTGTTATAACATATTTGCCCATAATTACACTCCCTTTTTTAATTTAACGGTTTTACTCGCCGAGGTATGCCTTTTTAACCGATTCGTCGTTTATAAGCGAAGAAGCCTTACCCGAAAGCGTGATGCTGCCCGTTTCAAGAACATATGCCCTATCGGCTATGGAAAGCGCCTTTTTAGCGTTTTGCTCAACAAGCAGAACGGTGGTTCCGCTCTCATTTATCACCTTAATTATATCAAATATTTCCGAAACAAGCAAGGGAGAAAGCCCCATTGAGGGTTCGTCCATAAGGATGATCCGCGGCTTTGACATAAGCGCCCTGCCCATAGCGAGCATCTGCTGCTCGCCGCCCGAAAGAGTACCGGCGACCTGATTTTTTCTCTCCTCAAGACGGGGAAAACGCTCATAAACCATTTTAAGAGACTCGTCGATTCCGTTTTTATCCTTTCTCGTATATGCGCCGAGTTTAAGGTTTTCAAGAACTGAAAGCTCCTGAAAAATTCTTCTGCCCTCGGGTACATGAGCCATACCCATTGATACTATTTTATGCGCGGGCGTCTTAGTTAAGTCCTTGCCGTCAAACATAATGCTGCCGCTCTTAGCCTGAATAAGCCCCGTAACGGTGTGAAGAATAGTAGTCTTTCCCGCGCCGTTCGCGCCTATGAGAGCGATAATTTCACCCTCGTTTACTTCAAGGGAAACGCCCTTAATGGCGTTTATTACGCCGTAATAAACCTGTAAATCTTTAATTTCAAGCAGCGCCATGGTCTGTTCCCTCCTTATTCTCCGAGATATGCGGTTATAACCTCGGGATTATTGAGAACATCGGAGGTTTTCCCCTGACAAAGCACCCTGCCGAAGTTAAGAACGGTCAATTCCTCGCAAATGCCCGATACAAGACGCATATCATGCTCAATTAAGAGAATGGTCATATCAAATTTATCGCGTACAAACTTAATCGTTTCCATAAGCTCGGCGGTTTCGTTGGGGTTCATACCCGCCGCAGGCTCGTCAAGCAGCAAAAGCTTCGGGTTCGTCGCAAGCGCCCTTGCGATTTCAAGCTTTCTCTGCTTACCGTAAGGAAGATTTGACGCAAGGAAATCCGCCTCGTTCTGCAAATCGAAAACAGATAAAAGCTCTAAAGCCTTTTGCGTCATTTCCTTCTCTTTTTTGAAATAAGTCGGAAGCTTTAAAACAGCCGCCATTGTCCCGTAACGGATTTGGTTATGCAGACCGACCTTAACGTTATCAATAACCGACATATCCTTGAACAGGCGGATGTTCTGAAAGGTTCGCGCGATCCCCGCCCTGTTAATGTCTATTGTTTTTTTGCCGGTAATTACCGTCCCGTCAAGCTTAGCTTGCCCTTCGGTAGGCTTATAAACGCCTGTAAGCAAATTAAAAACGGTTGTTTTGCCTGCGCCGTTGGGACCGATAAGACCGTACAGCTGACCCTTTTCTATCTTGACATTAAAGTCTTCAACCGCTTTAAGTCCGCCGAAGGTTATGCCTAAATTTTCCGCTTCAAGCAGTGCCATAATCACATAACCCCCTGTCCTTTAATTTCTTTGTTTTCCTTTTTGCGGGAAATAAATCTTTTGATTGAATACTTCTCTCTGTACAGCTTAAACTTCGGGCTTGAATTAACTATCATCATAACAATAAGCACAACAGCATATATAAGCATTCTGTAATCGGCAAGATCTCGAAGCACCTCGGGAAGAGCCGTCAAAATAACAGCCGCTATTACAGAACCCCTGACGTTTCCTATACCGCCCAAAACAACAAATACAAGAATCATAATTGACATATTATATCCGAAGTTCTTGCTTGTCGCCGCCAAAATGCTCAGGTTATGCGAATATAAAACTCCGGATATTCCCGCAAGGAATGCGGAGATCGTAAAAGCGATGAGCTTGTATTTCGTAATGTTAATTCCGATTGACTCCGCGGCAATTCTGTTGTCGCGAATCGACATAACAGCTCTGCCTGTTCTTGAGTTTATAAGGTTAAGCGTAATAAACAGCGTTATAAGGACGAGGATAATACCCACTGTAAAATTTGAATCCTTCGGAGTCCCCGAAATTCCCAGCGGACCGTTTATCAGTATTGTTCCGCCGTCCTCAAGCCCCATATCGGAGCTGCTCGTAAACGAAAAATGAAGACCCGTGCTGTCATAGCCTATGTATATTGACGCGCAGATATTTTTTATTATCTCGCCGAACGCCAGAGTAACTATCGCAAGATAATCGCCCTTCAGTCTTAAAATCGGTATTCCGATAAGCACGCCGAAAACGGCGGCGCAAACTCCGCCGACAAGAATAGCAAGCGGAAACCTCACCCATGCGGATGTAAGCGTATTCATGGTACATACGGAAAAAATGGAACTCGTATATGCGCCGACGCACATAAAGCCCGCCTGCCCGAGCGAAAGTTCACCTAAAAATCCAACCGTTATATTAAGCGAAACGGCAATAATCGAGTACGTGCAAAGCGGTACCAAAAGACCGTTGAGCAGGCTTGAAATCGAACCTGTTGCGATAAGGATCTTAACCGCTGCAAACGCGGCAATAACCATTCCGTAAGTAATAAGGTTGCTTTTTGTATTTTTATTTTTTAAATGTGATTTTATTTTCATTTTGCTCACCTTATACCTTTTCCATTCTCTTTTTTCCGAGAATACCCGTCGGTTTAACGAGAAGGACAATAATAAGAACGGCAAAAACGATTGCGTCCGCAAGCTGGGAGGAGATATATGCTCTGCCCAATATTTCAATTATACCGATTACAATACCGCCGAGCATAGCTCCGGGAATTGAACCTATCCCGCCGAAAACAGCTGCGGTGAACGCCTTGATGCCGGGCATCGCTCCCGTTTGTGACGACAGCGTAGGATATGCGGAGCAAAGAAAGACGCCGGCAATAGCGGCAAGACCCGAGCCTATTGCGAATGTCAGCGCAATTGTCGCGTTGACATTGACTCCCATAAGCTCCGCCGCGCCTCTGTCCTCCGCAACCGCCCTCATTCCTCTGCCGGGCTTGGTTTTATTTACAAACAGTGAAAGCGCGATCATAATAACAATAGAAATGCCTATTGTCGCTATCGTTTCCCCCGAAATGACGACAGCGCCGTCGGCAAGGATAATCGACGGAATGCTGACTACCGATTTAAAGGTTTTGCTTTGAGCGCCGAATATAAGCAGGGCGAGATTTTGTAAAAAATAACTGACGCCGATAGCCGTAATTAAAACAGCAAGCGGAGAAGCGCCCCTTAAAGGCTTATATGCCACTCTCTCAATAAGCATACCTATTAAAGTACAGGCTATAACGGAAATAATGATTGCCGCCGCCGGAGGTAAGCCGACGATCGAGGTCATTGTAAACACTATATACGCGCCGACCATAATAATATCACCGTGCGCAAAATTGAGCATTTTAGCTATACCGTAAACCATTGTATATCCCAAAGCAATAACGGCATATATACTGCCGAGACTTATGCCGTTAATCAAATTTCCTAAAAATCCCAAAAAACTCACCCCATATTACTTGCTTTTGTGTTTTAAATTTTAATATGAAAGCCATTATAGCATACAATATTTGAAATTTCAACAAAAATTGCCCTATAACATACGCTTCGGAACATAAATCTTTGCTATATTCAAAAAAAGCAAAAACCGACGGCGTTACCGCCGTCGGTCAAAAACCAAACTGTCCGATCAGTCCATAGAAACGTATGAACCGTCAACAATTTTAACTGCTTTGGGAGATTTGTTAACCTCGCCGGTAGCAGCCCAGCTCATACCTGTACCTGTAACACCGTCAATAGAAATCTGAGGCATAACCTCTTTTAACGCGTCACAGATTTCGGAAGCCGTCATATCGGCATTGATATTTGCCTTTTCGGCAGCAGCCTTGATAATGTATACAGCGTCATAAGCATCGGCGCCGAACTGGTTAAGAGTTTCCGGCGCATACTGTGCGTCATACGCCGCTACGAATTTCTGTGTAGCTTCATCGGAAGCGTCTCTTGCAAACGGGGTAAGAAGCATTACGCCCTCTGCAAGCGAAGCGTCAAAGCCGTCGATTGAAAGAACGCCGTCAAGACCGTCGCAGCCGAAGAACTTGGTTTCGTAGCCGATTGTCTTTGCCTGCTGAAGAATAAGTGAAGCCTCCTGAGCATAGATGGGAAGGAATACAAGATCCGCGCCGGCTGACTTCGCCGCATTCAACTGAACCGAGAAATCCTGACTGCTGTCACTGGTGAACGCTTCTTCGGCAACAATGGCAAGATTTTTCGCCGCCGCTTCTGTCTTAAAGTTGTTGTAAATACCCGATGAATATGCGTCGGAGCTGTTATAAATAACCGCTACCTTTGTTGCAAGACCGTTGTCGGCAATATAGTCGGCAGACGCAACGCCCTGGTTGGGATCTGTAAAGCAAACCTGGAAGCAGTTGTCGTACTTAACGCAATCCGCCGCAGAAGCCGAAGGGGTAATCTGGAAAATATTATCGGCATTTGTACTCTCAATAACCGACAGACAGGGAGCGGTTGTAACCGTACCCACAAGGATCTGCATACCCCAGTCTTTAAGGGTGTTGTAAGCATTAACGGCTTTTTCGGCGTCATGCTCATCATCCTGCCACTGGAATTCAATCTGAACACCGTTGATACCGCCTGCAGCGTTAATTTCGGCAACTGCAAGCTCAGCTCCGTTTTTAACAGCCTGACCGTAAACAGCCGCGCCGCCTGTTGTCGGACCGATACCGCCGATTTTCAGAACCTTTTCCGTTGAGGCTGTTTCGCCGCAAGCGGCAAAACAGGTAACGACCAAAGCCAATGCCATAACAACTGCCAGAACTTTTTTGATTGACATTTTCATAATGACATCCTCCTTAATTAAATTTGCAAGTCTTTTTTTCGGGCTTGCATTCGGTCATCAATATGATTATTTGTAGTATATACTTTAAACATTGATTTGTCAATAAAAATAAGACAATTTTTGAATTAATTTTGAACGTGTTCTGCATTTTAAAAGAAATGATATTTCATAATTTCATAATAAATACGGCGAAATGTGTCAAATATATTTATTTTCTTCACCTTGCCTGCCGCTTGACCGCGGCGTTTTCGGACGTCGGCGCGCAAAAGAGATAAAAAACAAAGCAAAAACAAATAAAAACGGTATTTTTGACTTGACAAAATAAAGATGTGAATATATAATAATCAAGCACTTAATAATGCGCTGATAGCTCAGCTGGATAGAGCATCTGCCTTCTAAGCAGAGGGTCGGGGGTTCGAGTCCCTCTCAGCGCGCCATTGGTACGGTGGGATTAGCTTAGTCGGTTAAAGCGCCAGTTTGTGGCACTGGAGACCATCGGTTCGAATCCGATATTCCACCCCACTTATTTCTCCGTCGGCTCTGTGATTCGGCGGAGTTTTCAGTATAAAACATTTCAATATCGGTGTTTTTTAATACCGAATTAAAATTATTGCTGTAATATGCTACGTGCCGCCTTAAAGAGTACAATTCCTCCGCCGCCGAAGCGACTATCCCCCTTTGCACAAGGAAGGCTGAACGGTGAGGAACGCGCACGATTTAGGCTATAAAATACATTTTAATAAATTAAAATTATTTATAATTATAAATTTTATTTATCGGTTTTATAATTGTCTAATTGCCGTTTATATAAAATTCTACGGTTTATAGTATATGAATTGTATATTTTCGGTTATTCAATATATTGGGGTGTCGTCAAGCGGTAAGACACAGCACTTTGACTGCTGCATTCGTAGGTTCGAATCCTGCCACCCCAGCCACAACTGACAAGTCCGAACTTTTTTTATAATAAAAAAGTGCTTCGGGCTTGTAACGGAAATACCGAGTAAGGCCTAATGCCCTACTCGGTAATTTTCAGCTTTATTCGGTTAAAATTCCAATGTTGCATTTACTTTGAAAATTTATTCGTTTAATTGATATATTTTTCCGATTTTCGGTTGACATAACGCCCTGTTTTCATATATAATACTTATGCTGACGGACATTTAGCTCAGTTGGTAGAGCATTCGCTTGACGTGCGAAGGGTCAGCGGTTCGAGTCCGTTAATGTCCACCATGAAAAAGTGTTTCCTTAGGGTGCCCTCCGCAAGGAAGGTATCCTAAGCAACAGCTTTTAAAAGAAAATTAAATCATTAATTCCGCTGAACGGTATAGCCATATTGGCTATGCCGATTTTTGTGCCTGTTTTCGGATGTAACGCTGTCTTTATGAAAGCGTGCAACCCGCTATGACACTTTCAGCCTTGTGGCCGCAACGGAAAGCTATACCCTTATGGCATACAGCTTTTCAAAACGCTTACGGTTCTCGAAAGATAAATGCCGATATTTGATAATGGCTTGTCCCTCCTTTCGTTCCGTCCTTTGGTTTTCTCTTAAAAAAATGTGTGAGAGATGCGTTGACCGTTTTTTGCGGTCTTTCACAACCTTTCGCACATATGGTACAACCTAAAAAAACGCAAAATAACTTGTAGGTTTGTCAATGATGTGTTACAAAATTAGAAAACCTCGCCGTTGGTAATG
>CAZLCG010000009.1:0-56351 GCA_964557975.1 uncultured Eubacteriales bacterium | reverse complement strand
TCTCATGGTAATTGCCATCTTTTCGTACTGTTGCATTTACTTTGAGAATTTACGATTTTTTATTATGCTTTATATTGATTGTAAAATTTATAAGGATATGTTACAATATAACCTAAGCGAAGAGGTTTTGCGTGTCGGCTCGGTCGGCGCTTTCGCCGCAGGCTGCAATATTTCGCAAACTCCGCTTTAAAAGGGTGTTTTAAGTGATTTTTACGGTTTACGCAGTTGTAATTTTTATATCTACTCTGCTCGGGGCGCTTGTGGGTCTCGGCGGCGGAGTTATTATAAAGCCTGTGCTTGACGCTCTTTCGTTTCATGATTTACAGCAGATTTCATTTTTCTCGTCCTGCGCGGTGTTCGCTATGTCTTTGGCGTCGACCGCAAAGCATATAAAAAACAAAACTCCGATAAATCCGAAAATTGTTTTGCTTTTCGCGCTCGGCTCGGTTTTCGGCGGTATCGCGGGCAACAGGCTTTTCTCATTTGCTTTAAAAAACGCCTCAGAGCCTGCGTTCGTTAAAGGCGTTCAATCCCTTTTACTTTGCGCGCTTTTGGTTCTTGTTATTTTAAGCGTCAATTTGAATATAAAAAAATATCATATAAAAAATCCGTTCGCAACAGTCTTTTCGGGGCTTTTGTTAGGGCTTGCCGCAGCGTTTCTCGGCATCGGCGGCGGACCTGTAAACGTCGCGGTGATTACCTTGCTTTTTTCTTTTTCGATGAGAGATTCCGCTGTCTATTCGGTTGCCGTTATTTTGTTTTCACAGCTGTCAAATCTTACCGTAATGTATATAAGCACGGGCTTTGAGGGCTTCGAGTTAAAATATCTTTTGGTTATAATACCCTGCGCCGTTATGGGCGGGCTTGTCGGGGCAAGGCTCAACAGAAAATGTAATGAGAAAACCGTTAAAACCGTTTTTACGGCGGCGGTTTCCGCAGTAAGTCTGCTTGCGTTATACAATGCTGTTAAGGCGTTTATATAAATTAAGAAGGGAAATCGGATGAGACCTAATATTATTTTTTATTTTACCGACCAGCAGCGGTGGGATACGGTTAACGAAACCGTGATGCCGAATTTAATGAAGCTTGCGGGCGAGGGAATCAAATTTGAAAATTCATACACCTGCCAGCCTGTTTGCGGTCCTGCCCGCGCCTGCCTGCAAACGGGTGTTTATGCCACGCAGAGCAAATGCTGCTGGAACGGCGTCGCTTTGCCTAAAACAATTAAACCCCTTGCCGAATATTTTAACGATGCGGGCTATGAAACCGCTTATGTCGGCAAATGGCATTTAGCGTCCGACAGACTTCCGAATATAGGCGTCCACTGTGAGAAAACCGCCGTGCCTAAAGACAGACAGGGCGGGTATAAAGACTATTGGCGCGCGGCGGACGTCCTTGAGTTCACCTCACACGGCTATGACGGGTATGTGTTTGACGGCGACGGCAATAAAATCCAATTCAAGGGCTACCGTGCGGATTGCATTAACGATTTTGCTCTGGAGTATATTGACAAAAAAACCTCTGATAAGCCGTTCTTTCTTTTCGTTTCGCATATAGAGCCTCATCATCAGAATGACCGCCACCGTTATGAAGGACCGAGGGAAACCGTTTCCGAGTTTAAAGATTATCCTTTGCCGGATGATTTGACGTTCTTAAACGGCGATTATAAGGAGATGTATCCCGATTATATAGCGGCAATCAACCGCATTGACGAAAATCTCGGCAGGCTTGTCGGCAAATTAAAAGAAAAAGGTATATACGACAACACAATAATTATTTTTACAAGCGACCATGGCTCGCACTTTAAAACGAGAAATCTTGAGTACAAGCGCACCTGTCACGACAGCGCCTCGCACACTCCGCTTGTAATTTCGGGCGGAGCTTTTAAAGGAGGAAAAACCGACGGCAGGCTTGTAAGTCTTATTGATTTGCCGCCTACAATGCTTGATATGGCAGGGATAAAAATACCCGAGAGCTATATGGGAAAATCGCTTCTGCAAGAGCTTGAAACAGGCGAGGAGCGCGACTGTGTTTTCATACAGATTTCAGAGAGCCAATGCGGCAGAGCGATAAGAACCAAGGATTATAAATACGCCGTTCGCGCGTTAACTCCCACGGGGTATGCGATACACAGCTCAGGCTTGTATTTTGAGGATTATTTATACGACCTGAAAAAAGATCCGATTGAAAAATACAACCTCATAAAAAATCCCGAGTATAAAAACGTTCGATCTGAGCTTCGTGAACTGCTTGTGCGTGAAATGGTAAACGCGGGTGAAAGGGAACCCGTAATATTATCCGCTTTAATGTCAAGAAAAAAGTAGGAGGAATTGAAAATGAAAGAGAAATACCTGACCGCCAAAGAACGCGTTGCTTTTACCTTGGGCGCGTTCGGCAGAAGCGGAATATATACGCTTATGACAATGTTTACCCTTGTGTTCTTCCAAAACGGCGCGGGGCTTACCCTGCGGCAGGGAACTTTAATAATCCTTGTCGGCAGAATTTTTGACGCCCTAAACGACCCTGTAATGGGTATGATTGTTGACAGGACAAGAACCAAATGGGGTAAGATGAGACCTTATCTTTTGTTTTCTCCCGTACCTATTGCCGTATGCACGGTTTTGCTTTTCTCGGCTCCGTTTGAGGACGGCTCAACAGCCGCGTTCGCGTGGGCGTTTATAACCTATATTTTATGGGGCGTTGCATTTACCGTTCAGGACGTGCCGTTCTGGGGGCTTTCTTCGGTTATTACTCCGCTTGAAAGCGAGAGAACCTCGTTTATTTCTGCCGCAAGGCTCGGTTCAACCTTCGGCGGAATACTGCCCGCGCTTTTGATACCGATTTTATATCAGAGCAATCTCGGCTATCAAAAAGGCTTTTTAACGGGCGCGGTTATTTTTGCCTTGCTCGGCTGTCTGCTTTCAAGCATCATTTTCTTTGTTTCAAAGGAGAGAGTCCCGAAAGCCGACCGCACGCCGTCATTCGGCGAAACAATTTCGGTTTTCAGAAAAAACAAGCTGCTTGTAATCGTGATTCTCGCTTCGGTTTTAGGCTCGACAATGGTTACGGCAAATCAGTGCGCCGACTATATCGGCAATTACCTGATAATACAGAATTACACGGATTTCAGCAGGATTTTTACCGCGGACGGTTCTCTGCTTCCTGCGGTTGACGCGGCGGCGGCTTACAGCTTTTCAATCCCCAGAGGCACTGTCGTAACGACGCTTACCGTTGCCATCGGCGCGGGTATGGTGCCCGCGATGGTCATATTCCCTCTGCTTCGCAAAAAATTCAGCCTTAAGCAGATCTATATCGGCTCCGCGATATTCGGGCTTTTGGTTCATGTCGGATGTTATATAATTCTCTCCCGCGACGTTACCGCCGTTAACATTTACATTCTTTGGGTATTCCTTTTCTTTATGGGCCTGCCTTTGGGAATTTTCAATGTTATAACCTATGTGCTTATTGCCGACTCGGTCGACTATCTCGAGTGGAAAACGGGAGAAAGGCACGAGGGTGTTTGCTTCTCGTTCCAGACATTCCTTTCAAAGGTAAACGCCGCTGTTGCAACCTTTGTATTCGGTCGGCTTTTGGGCGTTACCGACTTTAAGGCGGTAGATAAATCCCTTGTTGACACAGCGGGAAGGCAGATTTTCTTTGAGCAGTCTGTTGAAACGCAGAAGGTTCTCTTGGCGCTTGTTACAATAATACCTGCGGCAGGCTTTTTGCTTACAATTTTCCCGATGATTTTTAACGACTATACGGGAGCTAAAAAGGAGCGTATTCAAAAGGAACTTGAGATTAACCGCGCAAAGGCTAAACTGAAAAATGAAGCCGATGGCAAAGCCTCCGTCAAATAATTTATGTAAAATGTACGAAAAGACGCCGCGGTTATTGACGGGCTTGTTATTTTCATAGAATTTTTGCAGGAATTAAAATCATTTATTGCAAAATTCCTTGAAATATACTAAAATTTATATTTGAATAAAAAGAAAAATAATCCTCGGAGGCTTAATAAATGCATTATTCCGATAAAAGCAGAGAAGAACTTGCAAATGAGTGGAAAAAGTTAAAAGCGCATTATGATGATATCAAGGCTCAGAATTTAAAGCTTGATATGTCAAGGGGCAAGCCCGGCTCCGATCAGCTTGATTTGTCTATGGATATGTTAAAGGAAATAATCGGCGTTTGCGACTGCAAGACCGAAAACGGTTTTGACTGCAGGAATTACGGACTTATGGAAGGCATCCCCGAGTGCAGGCAGCTTTTTGCCGAAATACTCGGCGTTAACTCTGAAAATGTTATAATCGGCGGCGCGTCAAGCCTTAACCTTATGTTTGACTATATATGGCAGTGTATGACAAAGGGCGCGGGCGAAAAGCCTTGGGGCGAGCAGGGCGAAATTAAATTCATCTGCAACGTGCCGGGCTACGACAGGCATTTTACAATCTGCGAATATTTCGGCATTAAAATGATTAACGTGCCTATGCTTTCCGACGGCCCCGATGTTGAAAAGATTGCCGAGCTTGTTAAGGACAGAAGCGTTAAGGGTATGTTCTGCGTGCCTAAATACTCAAATCCGTCAGGCATTACCTATTCCAACGAAAAGGTACGGGCTTTGGCTTCGTTAAAGCCCGCCGCAAAGGATTTCAGAGTGATTTGGGATAACGCGTATATCGTTCACGATATAAATTCAACGCCCGATAAGCTTCTCAATATATTTGACGCCTGCAAAGAATACGGCACTGAGGATTACTTTGTTGAGTTTACGTCAACATCAAAAATCAGTTTCCCCGGTGCAGGCGTTGCGTGTATCGCCGCGTCGGACAACAACATCAAGATGATTAAAGACCGCCTTAAAATGCAGACTATAAGCTACGACAAAATGAACCAGCTGCGGCACGTTAAATATTTTAAGAACCTTGAAGGCGTTAAGGCTCATATGAAAAAGCACGCCGCAATAATCGCGCCTAAGTTCGATATAGTTTTAAGCGCGTTTGAAAGGGAATTGGCTCCCGAGGGCTTAGCCGAGTGGACAAGACCCAACGGCGGTTACTTTATAAGCCTTGACACAACCGCCTGCAGCGCCAAAAGGGTGGGCGAGCTTTGCAAGAGCCTCGGCGTGGTGCTTACAAGCGTAGGAGCAACCTATCCCTACGGCGTTGATAAAGAGGATAAAAATATCAGAATCGCGCCTACATATCCGTCTGTTCAGGACCTTAAAAAAGCGGCGGATGTACTGTGCCTTTGCATAAAGCTTGCTACGATAGAAAAAATCAGTATAGAATAAATATCATTTGGTTTTTGCCCGTATTATTTATTTGGGGTGATACAATGAGTTTTTTAAAACAGAATAAAGAACGGCCGAGCGCAGGCTCTCAGCCGTTTGTCACGGCGATAGTTGTAGCGGCGGGCAATTCAACAAGAATGGGCGGCGTCAACAAGCAGTTTTTGCTTATTGACGGCGTCCCTGTGCTTATCAGAACCCTGCGCGCGTTTTCCGAATGTCCGTACATAAACGAGATAATCGTTGCCGCAAGGGAAGAGGATATTCCCAAAATGTTCGCAATGATAAGGGAATATGAGGTGCTTAAGGTCACCGACATAGTAAAGGGCGGCAAAACACGGGAGCAGAGCGTATTTTCGGCTATAGGCAGATGTTCGCCGTTCTGCGAATATTTTGCAATTCACGACGGTGCAAGACCGCTTGTTACCGAAAAAATTATATCGGAAACGGTAAAAACGGCTTTTAAAACAAAGGCGGCGGCAACGGGTGTGAGGGTCAAGGACACAATAAAGGTTGTCGAACCCGAAAACAATACGATTGCTTCAACTCCCGACAGAAGCGCGCTCTGGGCGGTTCAAACCCCTCAGGTGTTCGAGCGCAGGCTCTATCTTGCGGCGGTTGATAATATTATCAATTCCGAGCAATTTACCGACGACTGCCGTCTGATTGAGGAATACGGCGGTAAGGTAACAATGGTTGAGGGCAGTTACGAAAATATTAAAATCACGACACCCGATGATATTATGATTGCGGAAGCGATTTTGTACGGGAGGGAAAAGGAATGTTCAGAATAGGTCACGGTTATGACGTCCACAAGCTTCAGCAGGGCAGAAGGCTCATATTGGGCGGAGTTGAAATTGAAAACGGCGGCGTTGGGCTGTTGGGTCATTCGGACGCCGATGTTTTGCTTCACGCAGTCAGCGACGCTCTTTTGGGAGCGGCGGCTCTGGGCGACATCGGCAAGCTTTTTCCCGACAGCGACGAAAAATATAAGGATGCCGACAGCCGGAATCTTCTCTCACAGGTCGTTAAAACGCTTAAAAGAAACGGTTTTTCCGTTGAGAATATAGATTGTACGGTTTTGGCTCAAAATCCCAAATTAGCCCCATATATTGACGAAATGAGGGCAAATATCGCAAAGACATGCGAAATTTCAAAGGAGTATGTCAGCGTTAAGGCAACCACCGAGGAGGGCTTGGGTTTTACGGGAGCCGAGCAGGGGATCGCCGCGCATGCGGTCTGCCTTATAACAAAGCGCAAGGAAATTAAATTTATATAACCCGCGCGTTGTTTGTTCCGTTCGGCGGCTCGGTCACACTCTCGGGCGGCAAGTTTTAATTCGGATTTTCGGCGGGAGTTATGATCTCCCGCCGAAACTTTTAGAATCTGATGTAACGCTTTTTCGAAAAAAAGTGTTATCTCCGCGCATAATCCCGCTCATAAAACATTTATGCTGATATTCATATTTTAACGGCAATTAACCCATTGTTTTCAACAGCGTCGTCAAAATCCGCGCCGCCTATAATTACTCTTATTTTCTCTTTTTGACGTTTCAGTTCTATGTTAAACATTCTGCCGTTATAAACAAAATTTTCCGTCCTTAAAAAATCCCATTTTGAAGGCAATGACGGCTTAAGCTCAAAGGAATCAAAGCCCGTTGGTCTGAAGCCGAGAATGCCCTCCGTAAAAATGCGTACATATAAAGCGCTCTCTGCCGACAGATGCGCGCCGTTGCCTTCGGGAAACGCTTCAATAGGATATGGAGAATGTTCGCCGTATAACCTGCTTAAAGTATACTCATGGAGCATGCCGAGCGCATCATCCGCTTTCCCTGCATAGAACAATCCTCTGAGCGCATAAAGAAGACTTCTGTCCCAATATGTCGTTTCTCCGCTTTTTGTAAGCAAACCGCACGGCTTTTTTAATTTGTCCGATTTCAAAGCCAAAGCGGTATCTTCAAGCCTGTCATTGATACCGACTGTTAACGGAAGAGAAATCCAGCTTCTTAAATTATTTTCTTCAAGACAATAACGGTATGTATTGTATCCTTCAACACAAGCGCCGAAATAATTTTCAATACCCTGTCTTATTCTGTCGGCAAGCGCTTTATACTTTAACTGCTTTTCGGATGAATTAAATTCCTTTTCGAGATATGACATTGAAATAAAAGCGTCATAAGAAATTACCGATGTTGAAAGGTTAGCCTTTCCGCTTTCAAATCGGTTTTCAAGCTCATCGCTGTCGCTTTCAACAACGTTATCGGAATTTATTTTACTTTTAATATATTTACACGCTGCTTCAAGCGCAGGCAGGTATTTTTCTGCAAGAGCTTTGTCGCCTACGGTAAGAAGCCACCTTGCAAAGCCGTAAACGAACATAGAGGTATCGCCCCTATCGCCTGCGCCGTGCCAAAAACCGCCGCCCTCGGCGCAAATGCTGGAGTAAACTGCCTTGTCCGTTGAAACCAACCTTGAAAAAAGCTCATAGCAGTTAATGCTTTGTTCGTTTGCCTTATCATATCCGAGATATGCAAACATGGGGTTTGCATATTCGCACTCATCGTTTGTCCATAAAGCAGCATAATAATTCCCGCCGCCCGGCGAATGCATCAAACCGCTCTTTGTTTTGAAAATACTTTCGCTTGCTCTTAATTTTGCAAACTGAATTTCACGGTTTATATCCCCGTCAGGGGTGGTTATTTTCAATCTGTGTTTATTTTCGTTTATAAATGACAGCCGTTTACTCTTTTCATCGGTGATTTGACAAAAAGATAAATTCTCAGCCGAATAAACCGTGTATATATGACTTTTGCCTGCCGGCAAATTTATTGCGCCGTCTTTTTTTATTAAATCCCCGTTTATGTAGGTATTTGACGTAAGCTCAATATCAAAGTCATACGGAGTGTAAACAGCTTTAACGGTATGCTTTTCACAAGCTTTTTTCACATTAAGCCGAACGTCTCTGTCGCACTCAACGGTTATATCCTCAATTAAAGCCTTGCTGTTTGTTGAAGGAAAAATATCACGGCGTATTTTTATACCCTCAAGTATAGAATTAAATCTAAGTATTCCGTTAAATTCAACAGTTTCGATTTTTTCGCTTATATTATCCTTTGAAAATTCAATACCTTCAAAGGCTCTGCAAAGAGAACCGTGAGTGTCGTTGGGATTTACCCTGAGCGAAGGAAATACCGTAAAACGGTAAATTTCAAAATTCCTGTTTTCTAAGACCCTGTAACTTATTACAGCCGAGCAGAAAAAGCCCGACATTTCAATATGGTTGGAATGGGGTCTTATATCACCGTCATTGAAACAAGCTCTGATTCCGTCTTTATAAGGATAATATCTCCGCTTATTTACAAGGTCGGGGTTAACCTCTGCCCAATTTGGAAAAGCAGGCGTTTTTTCATATTTTAATTTCATAAATCAAGCACCGCGTTGTAATCATCTGTTCCGTAATTTCCGGCAGAGTTCTTGAGAATGTCGAACAAATCTGCTTTTTTGCCGTCGACGGTTTTCAGGCTTACTTTTTTGAAAATCGGATTAAGTCGGTTTAAAAATTCGATAAATACATCGCCCTTGGGCGTGCCCTCCTTAAAGGTCTGGTTTCCTTCAAAAACCCCTCTTACAAGCTCACAGACATAATCCTTCAAAAGTATAGGCTTAATTGATTTGTCGCATTTTATACATAGCAGTCTGCAAAAACCGCCTACTGTAATTTTATTTATAATTCTGCCTGCCGACTTTATAAGAGGATATATTCCCTTTTTGCCGTCAGCGCCGAATCTTGACAGTATCCTTGCAGGATTTGTCCGCATATCCTCAAGCATATTAAGTATCATAGAGTCAAACATATCCGACAGATATTTTTTGCAGTCCCTTCCGCCGGTATCCCAGTCAAAGCTCGGGGTTTCAATGCTTTTTATTATCGCCTTATTATCCTCGGTGATGGTAACGTGGCGGATAAAGGCGGGGTCGGCAATTATTGAGCCTGTGCAGACGTCATAAAATCTGTTGCCCTTTTCCGTTATCTTTTCATTGATGCTGTGGTTATGCATATGCCCCGTGAAAGCAAGATGCACGCCCTCGTCGGCAAGCATTGTTGTAACGGCGTCGCTTTCCTTCTGAACGGCGGACGGAACAATTGAAAAGATAGGCTGACCCGGCAATAACGGATAATGGTTCATAGCGAACATAATCTGCCCGTCCTCACGGGCTTTTTTTGTCTGCTCCTTTATCCACTTAACGTGTTCTTCGTCAAATCTTCTCTGCCCGTCGTCCGCACCGTCGTTATTAAGAGCCAGCAGCCTTACGCCGTCGCAAAGCTGAGCAACATAAGACAAATGTTGCCTGTCAACCGAAATTGCGTCCTTAAAGCCGAATTCATAATACAAATCATAAAGCTCTTCGCGTCTTGTGCTTTCGGGGGAAAGCCTGCCGCTTTCATCGAAGGCGAAGCAGCCGTCGCCCTCTTTTTTAAAGTCGTGGTCGGCAGTGACAACATATACCCTTTTACCCGACTGCTTAAGCTCGGTTAAAAGCTTTATAAATTCGAGATGGCTTTCCTTTTCTCCGTTAAACGACAAATCTCCTGCTATCAGAACAATATCAGCCTCATCCGCTTTTTTCAGCCAATCGAAAACAGAGCGGTTTATATTTTCCGTTTCCGCAAAGCATTTTTGTTCAAAGCGCATAAATTCATCGTATTCTTTACCTCTTGCGCCCAAGGAATTTTTAAAAAAATGCGGGTCTGTAATTAAGTAAAATTTTAAATTTTTCATCTCTTATAACCTAAAATTATTCCGCTTTTTCCGTATTCTCGGCAGCTTTACTTTCGTTTTGAGCCTGACATGCCGCAAGCTTTTCACGCTGAGCAAGGACGGCGTTGTGAACATCCTCTTTTGTTTTTCCCGTCAGCTTATAGAAGAAGAACGGAACGCCCGCAAGGAACATCATGATACCGTGAACGATCGTGTAGAAGAAAAGAAGCATTATTTTTGTGTGGAGGCTCTGCTCGGGATTGGGAACGGCGTCCGTAGCCTGAACATACTGAATAATCGAACCGTCCCCGTACAAAACGATCGGAGCTAATGCTGACGCTATTGTACCCGAAATCATTGTGCCGATACCGATAACAAACGGCAGTGAAGCGTCAAGGCGCTTGCCTGTTTTAAGCTCAATATCCTCAAGTACATCCGCTTGGAACATAGTCGGCAGAAGATTTGACGCGCCGAACTGAAGCCCTATAAGGAACAGTGTTGCGATAAATAAAATCTGAAGCACACTGCTCGGATTTTTGAAATATATATAACCTACCGTAAAAGCAACGCAGTTTGCAATAACGGAATAAACACCGCTCGCAATATAAAGCTGTTTTGAATTAAATTTCTTTAAAAGGAAATTGATTATGAGCATACCTACCGCCGTTCCGATACCCGTAGGCAAACCGAAAAGCAGGAATTTACCCGGACCTAAAAGCGCTTCGGCAAGGAAAATGCCCATATATGTGGCAATGCCTCTGAAGCTCTTAAGAAATTCGGAGACTATAATTACCCAGGCGTATTTATTGGCAAGGACGTCGCCGTAGCCCGCAATCGGATTTTTTCTTTCGTTGCTGTATGTAATTCTTTCGCGGACGGTTTTCATCCCGAGAAGCATTGTAGCTACTCCGCATACGCCGCACAGCGAAGCAACGCCGATATAGCGAAGCCCTTTATCCTTAACAACAAACGCAAGCACAAGCTCAACAACAAGCGGAGCGGAGTTGCCGACTGCCGAAACGATCCCTCTGAAGGACATAACGGTATCGCGCTCTTTTAAATTCGGCGTCACTACAATGGCGACCTTGTTAACACAGTCGCCGAAGTTGGTGCATACAGACCACGCAACCGCAACGGTTACAAGATAAATCATAAGAAGCGTGCCTGTAATGCCTTTAGGCGCTATAAAGGAAAGAACAAGGAATATTCCCGTCGGAACCGCAACAAGAAGCGCGAGCGGTCTGAATTTACCGCCCTTGCCTGTTTTTCTTGTATCAATATACATAGCGATAAAGAAGTTGAGTATAAACGGGATGATTGATGTTAAAGTGTTAAACAGCGAAACCTCGCTGTTCGGCAATGATAAAACATTTATTAAATAATCGCTTCTGTACGACCCTACCGCGCCTGTCATCATGGTGTAAAAGAACACCGCAACAAGATACAGAATAAACTCCTTTTTACTTAAATATTTTTTGTCATTCCCTGCCAAAACGTGTTCCGACATAACTGTTCACCTCTGTGTTTTATTTTGTTTTTACAAATTCTTATTATAGGTAAAGCGCTCGGCTTTATCCTTTTCCGCTGTCAAGATAGCTTCCGGCGTTTAACGGTGATAATGCCTGTAAATGATATATCATTTTTGCCGACGCTTCTATGTTAAGAATAGCATTTCAGAAAGATTTTATCAATTAACATAAACAACAAAAATAGCCTGTGTTTTTTGTTGACAATTTCTCTTAAATGATATATCATTTTATAAGGTGATATAATGAACTTGTACGAAACAATTTATGCCGAATTGAAAAGACGCATAAATTCCGGAGAATTTAATAACGGCAAGCTTATGCCGACGGAAAAAAGCCTTCAGGAGGAATTCGGCGTAAGCAGAATAACCGTTAAGCAGGCTTACGGCAAGTTAGCTCAGGAGGGGCTGGTAACAAGAATTGCGGGTAAAGGCACGGTGCTGTCAAACGGAAACGAAAACAGCAATAAAAGTAAACTGATAGGGCTTGTGCTTTGCGATTTTGATTATACATTCGGAGAACGGCTTGTAAAAAGCGTTGAAGAAAACGCGTGGAAGCACGGTTACAGCGTAATTCTAAAAAGGAGCTTTGATAATAACGAAACGGAAAGCCTTGTTTTAAACAAGCTGACGGAAATCGGTGTGCGCGGAATTATCATCCAAAACTGCCACGGAAATTTTACAAGGAATTTAATTGAATTGTCCATTTATAATTTCCCTTTGGTGTCGGTTGACCGATATGCAAAAGGGCTTCAAATTCCGTCCGTAACATCCGACAATTTTTTCGCCTGTATGAACGCGACGGAACGTATGATTAAAAACGGGCATAAAAAAATACTTCTCGCTTCGGCAAATCCAAAAAGCACATCCACACTGACAGAACGGGCCGAGGGCTTTCAGCAAGCGCACATAAATCACGGTATGCCTTTGTCGGAAAGCAATTTTATAATTGATTTAAAAAGTCCTATCTCACGGGACGAAGCGGATATTGCCGAAGATATATCCAAAATCAAAAATCATGTTCAAAAAAATGATATTACAGCCGTAATTGCCGCAGAATACTTTGCCGCGCGGCTTTGCGAAAAGGCAATGAAAGATATCGGGAAGGTTTTTCCGACCGACTATGAAATGATTTGCTTTGACTGCGAAAATCAGCTTTTATTGCCTGCCGCCTATACCCATATTATGCAAAACGAAGAAGAAATGGGCAGGGTCTGCGTTGAAAAGCTAATCAACAAATTCAACGGTGAAGACGCGCCTATGCTGAGCGTTATTAAATCGAAAATGATTGCGGGAAGCTCAACGAAGGCTTGAAATAATATAACCTTCGGTAAAACCTTCGACTCTCCCTCGCCTTATAACAAAGCGCAGGAAAATTAAATTTATTTAATTACACTTGCTTTTTTTCGTGATTGTGCAATAAGCCGCAATAAGCATTTTGTGCGGTTTGCCAATGGAAATAATTTCCCGAATATGGTATATTATTGTCGGAGAGGTTAATAATTAAATAATTTCAGTAAAATTTATGTTCAAATCAGCTATATTGCGGCTCATAGCTAAGAATTGTAAATTCGGAAATCAAGCGTGTTAATATTTATAATTAAAGCGGTACCTGCAATCGGCGGGTATCGCTTTTATTGTAAAATTATGCGGAAAGGGGTGATTCCAATGGGATATGTTAAATTTTAAGTATATACGTTTATAAATATACGGGGACGGAAAGTTATGACAAAAAAGAGAAGTGCTGTTTGGGCAGTATGTATTTTGTGCGTTGCTCTTATTGTTATTTGCGGTTCTTTGTTTATATTTAACAATCAGAGAGATAAAACAGCTTACGGGAAAAATATCCTATTGTCAGTGACGCTGACTGTGTATTGGATTTTCCTGAATTTACTTTTGAGCAAAGAGTTGATATTGCTCCGAATATCGCTGAAATTAAGGTCATTAAACAGCTTCCCGATTATTCTGTCCTTGTCGAGGATGAAGCGTACGGCATATCTGAGGAGGTTGAGTTTTGTCAGTATGAGGTTAAACTTGTATCAGACATAGTTGGCACTGATATTGTAACTGACGGTGACGGCACCTTTGTTATTACTTTTGCAAAGGACTTTGCACAGTTTTATCCTCCATTGAACGACGGCACAGAAGCCGTTTGCTCAATAGAAGCGGCTTCGGGAGTTCATAAGGGAAATATATTTTATTTGATAAAACCTTTTATTATATTGACGGCAAAACAGCTCTGTCAGCTTACGAAGGCGATGACAGCCCTGCAAGTTCAATTTGCTCGAAGGAGAAATTAGTTCAACAGATTAAAGAAGTCAGAAATAAAACTGCGTGAATTATTTATAAATAATTATGTATTAGTTGTTTTTGCTTAAATTTAATCATTGGAAAGGAGGCAAATTATGAGTTTGTCGGTGTCCTTTAAAAAAATACTTAAAAACCCGATTTTAATTACTCTGTTTTGTATATTTTATGCGGCTGTCGGTTGTATCCTGTTTTACTATTGTATAGCTAAAGCGGATGAAGACGCACTGATGTTTGAAGGCTTGATATTCGGTATAGAAAATTCGTGCAATTATTTAGTCTACATTTTCATTTTCTTCCTTTTCGTTTCCTATGAAGCGTGCAGAGACATAGGAAAAAGCGGCATATCCGAAAGCCTCCAAGGGTTTAACAATGCAAAAATAAAGCTGTATTTTTCACATATTGCGGCGCTGTCCGTATTCGTATCAGTCAGCTTTTTGCTCCATTATGCTTTTAATATGGCTTCTTTTGCCAAAATATCGTCCGACTTTCAGATATCCTCGCCCGAATACATGCTTTACATATTGAAGTTCTGCATTGTTTATGAGCTTCTTGTACCGCTTTGCGCCGTGTGTATAGGTACGCTGTTTTCGGCTGTTTTTAAAAGAGTAGGCGCGTACATCGCGATGCTTGTTACGGTTTTGCTCGTTCTTTCATCACGGGTCGAGGGAATACTCTCTGTGCTTGCCGTAGCGTTCGGCGACAAGGTCTTTAATATTTCAGACCTGTTTTCAATATTGCCCGACGGGCTTAACAGAAGGGCTTTTTTCTGGTCGGCGTTCTCAGTCGGCGAATATAAATACATAAGAGCGTGCATTTTAATATGTATATCGCTCTTCTTGCTGATACTTTATGTTCAGAAAAGGAAATTCACCTTAAAAAATATTTTGCTCAAATTTGCCTGCGCGGGCGTCTGCGCCTTGCTTGTTTTTGAATACTGCGTACCCAAATCACGGCTTATACTTGATAACGACCACCCTCAAAGCTCAACCCTCGCCGACGCGGTTAACTGCGGAAACGATGAGAGCTTACCCGCCGATTTTAAGGTGCTTTCCTATAAAATGAATTTGGAAATCGATAAGGAGCTTTCGGCGGAGGTCGAAATGAAAATCGATAACGGCAAAGCTGGGGAGTTGTTTTTTACCCTTTGGAACGGCTTTAATTTAAATTCTGTTGAGGACAAGAACGGAAACGCGCTTGCTTTTTCAAGAGACGGGAATTATTTTTGCGTAACAAATACCGAAAATAACGACGTTTTTGTTTTTAAATACAAGGGTCATTCAAACCGCTTTATGTCCAACAGCGATATTACATATCTTGCGGGATATTTTCCGTATTATCCTCTTGCGGGGAAATGCCGTATATTAAATCCCTTGCAAAGCTTTGCCTTTAATGACAACAGCTACGGTTACGAGATTTCGTTTGATGTTACGGTCGCGTCAAAGGCTGATGTGCTTTCAAATCTTGAAAGGGTCGGTGAAAATAAGTTTTCGGGCATGGCGAACAGCGTCTGCGTATTTTCGGGCTTTATTGATGAGGTAACAATAGACGGCGTTAAGCTGATATATCCCTATACCTACGACATAACAATGTTCAGAAGCTCCTCAACTCAGCAGGAGCTTGAAAGCTGTAAGTATTACGGTAATGTACGGCAGGTTGTCGGCAATCTTTTGAGGCTCGGATTTGTAAAGGAGGGCGGAACCGTTGTCCTTGCGCCGGCTTTAGACCAGCAGTTGGGAGAAAGGTTCATCGCGACAAACGACGTTACTTATATTACAAATATTCTCTGCTTTGACGATGAAAGCGACGAAGAGATAATAGAGAGCTTTAACGAGAGGTTGAGTGATTATGCTTGAAATAAATAATCTGACAAAAAGCTTTATTTCAAAGAACCTGAAAAAGGAAACCGCCGTAGATAATATAAGCCTTACCCTTGAAAACGGCGTTTACGGTCTTTTGGGACCTAACGGAAGCGGTAAAACGACCTTGCTGAGATGCATTATGGGCATATACAGATATAAGGGCGAAATTTTGATTGATTCAAAAAATCCGAGAAAAAACTGCGAGTGTGCAAAAAATATAGGCTATCTCCCTCAGCAGTTCGATATGTTCAAGGATTTAACTCTTTATGAAATGATGACATATTTTGCTTCGCTGAAGGGATTGGATAAAAATAAAAGAAACGAGTCTGTGCTTGAGGTCTTATCGTCGGTCAACCTTGAGGAAAAGAAAAACAATAAGGTTAAGGCTCTTTCGGGCGGTATGAAACGGCGTGCCGGAATTGCTCAGGCGCTTTTGGGCGAGCCGTCTCTTATCATTCTTGACGAGCCGACAACGGGTCTTGACGTTGAAGAACGGTTGAGGTTTAAAAATATTGTCGGCAATATAAGCCGTCAAACGACTGTAATACTTTCAACTCATATTATTGAAGATGTTGAAGCGCTGTGCGACAATATTATCGTTATAAAAAACGGAAAGGTGCTTGCGGATACCGACAGGCAGTCAATTGCGGGATACGCTGAAAATAAGGTTTATGAATTTGAGCTCGGCAGTCAGCCCGCTTCCGCCGAAACAGAGAAAATCTATGAAAAGGCAAACCGCAAATATGTAAAGGTACTGTCAAAAACGGAGCTTAACGGGACGGCGCTTGAACCGACTGTGGAGGACGGATACTTATGCTTAATAAAGGGAATATAAGAGCGTCCGCTTCTTTTAAGCTCGCTGTTTTGTCTATGAAAGCCGTAATGCCCGTATTGCTGTTTTCCTTAGGCGTTATAATTGTTGCCGTCCCGATTATTAACTACGGTAATTATAAGCTGCTCGGTATAAGTGAAGAACTGAAAACGACGCTTATTCAGACAGCAAGAAGGCTCGTCCCCTTTGCCTGCGCTCTGCCGTCGGTGTTTATGTTAAGGCTTTTTACGGAAACCGACGCCAAAGAAATAATGCACATATATATTACGGGTAAAAGACTGTATTTAACTATGCTTCCCGCGCTTTTTAACGCTTTGGTTTCAGGCGTTTTATTTACAGCCTACAGCCGATTTTTTGAAGACATGGGCTTAGAGTTTTTAAAAACGGTTTGCGTTGCCCTTTTCCTTTACGGGGTTTCCTATTTTATAATGGCTGTTTCGAGGTCAACCGCGGTAACCCTGCTTTTAATGATTACATATGAGGTCTTTATCATTATAGATTTATCGGATATACCCTTAAATTATGTTATGTATTCGCAAAGCGCGTTAAAGCCGTATGAGTATTGGCTTTGCTTTGCTTTATCGGGAGCGCTGGCAGCCTTCCTCGGGGAGGAATTTCTAAGGCGCGTAAGGCTTAATCGGATATGACGGTAAGATATTTTTAAAATACCGTACATAAATTTTCCATCAGACCCCTCATTAAAAAAGATGCCGAAGCAGCTTCGCTCCGACATCTTTTTATCTTTACGTTAACTTAATTACCGAAGGTCATAAGCAGGAAGCCTGCGGCAACCGCCGAGCCGATAACGCCCGCGACGTTCGGTCCCATTGCGTGCATCAAAAGGAAATTCGACGGGTTGTATTTTCTGCCCTCGACCTGCGATACGCGCGCCGCCATGGGAACTGCCGAAACGCCTGCCGAGCCGATAAGCGGATTTACCTTGCCGTGGGTGATAACGTTCATAAGCTTGGCAAACAGAACGCCGCCCGCGGTTGAAAAGGCGAATGCGAGAAGCCCTATTGCGATAACCAAAAGCGTTTTAACGTCAAGGAAGGTTTTGCCTTCCGCCGTTGCGCCGACCGTAACGCCGAGCAAAATCGTAACGATGTTGCAAAGCGAATTTTGCGCCGTGTCCGAAAGCCTTTCGGTAACGCCCGATTCTTTAAACAGATTGCCGAGCATGAGCATACCGATAAGCGGAGCGGTTGACGGGATAATAAGGACGCAGAGAACCGTAACAACAATCGGGAAAATTATTTTTTCCGCTTTTGAGACGGTTCTTAACTGATCCATCTTGATTTCTCTTTCCTTTTTGGTCGTAAGAAGCTTCATAATAGGGGGCTGAATGAGCGGAATAAGCGCCATATAAGAATATGCCGCGACCGCAATCGGTCCCAAAAGCTGCGGGGCAAGCTTGCCCGTTAAGTAAATTGCGGTAGGACCGTCAGCGCCTCCGATGATGGCTATTGAAGCCGCCTCCTGAGGGGTAAAGCCCTCAAAGCCGGGAATAAAGCCCGTTGCTATCGCAATAAGGAAGGCAACGTAAATACCAAGCTGTGCCGCCGCGCCCAAAAGCAGGCTTGACGGGTTCGCAAGAAGCGGACCGAAATCAGTCATCGCTCCGACGCCCATAAAGATAAGGCAGGGGAATATACTCGACTTAACGCCTGCGTATATCAGCCTTAAAACGCCTGCGTCGTACCAATGCGCGCCCTCGACGACCTCGCCCGAATACGACGACATCATAAGCGGGTCGTACATGATGTCGGGATATATGTTGACAAGAAGCATACCGAAGGCAATCGGCACGAGAAGCAGAGGCTCGAATTTTTTAACTATCGCAAGATAGAAAAGCACGAAGGAAACCGCAATCATTACCCAATTCTGCCAGCCGAGCGCGGCAAAGCCCGATTCGCTGAAAATTTCCGCAATAGCGTTGATAATTGACATCTGTTTAACCTCCCTTAACCGATAAAGGCAAGGGCTTCGTCGGTTGCAACGCTTGCACCCTTTGATGCCGCGACCCGAGTAACGGTACCGCTTACGGGCGCGACAATTTCATTTTCCATCTTCATAGCTTCAAGAATGAACAGAATGTCGCCCTCTTTAACAGACTGACCTGCGGAAGCGTTAACCTTAAGTATAGTGCCGGGCATAGGAGCCTTAACCGGTGTTCCGCTTCCCGAAACGGCGGGCGATGCGGGAACGGCAGGCGCGGCTGCCGTGGCGGCGGGAACGGGAGCGGCAGGAGCTGCGGCGGGAGCAACGTCGGTAACAATAGCCTCGTTCAGCTCGTCAACGTCAACCTCATAATTCATTCCGTTTAAAGTTACAATGTATTTCATTTTTATCCCTCTTATTCTTCTATAAGTTTAATTGAATTAAAGCGAAGCCTGTTAAGCTCTATGCCGCTTTCGTTTGAAACGATCGCCATAATAACGGCGGCGGTCTTTTCATCGGTTTTGTATAATTCAAGCGTCCCCGCGGACTGCGTGACGGGGAGCGCCGTACCATGGGGCTTCGGGCTTGCGGGGACGGCTGCGGCTTCGCTCTTTTTCGGAACGTTCTTTTTATCCTTAACAACAAGGCGTATTCCCTTTGAAAGCAACAGAACGAGAACCGCGAGAATTGCGAGAACAATCAAAACCACAATAATTCCCGTAACCGAAACGCCGAGGGCTTCAATCATTGTAATTCCGTTTTCATATTTAAGGAAATTCATATTTCACACTCCTTAATCAATTCTTTTAATTGAATAAGAGAAGGTGTTCTTTAATTTTTCCTCTCTCTTATCAAAGAACGCTTCGGCTTGAGTCGGGAAGGCGATATAGGAAAGAACGTCCTCGTCGCTTTTCGCCTTGCCGCCTATTTCAGCCTTTGCCTTTTCAAACATAGGCTCAAGGGTGTCGGCGTATCTTCCCTTAACAGGCTCTTCATCACCGAGAACCTTTTTCTGAAGCTCCTTGTCTATTTCACCGGGGGCTTTGCCGTATTCACCCTTGATATACGCCTTGACCTCTTTTGAAATATTCTTGTATCTTTCGCCCGTAAGAACGTTTGTTGCAGCCTGAACGCCGACCATCTGGCTCATGGGGGTTACAAGCGGGGGATAGCCGAGGTCTTTGCGTACTCTCGGCGTTTCAAGAAGCACCTCGTCGAATTTGTCCATCTTATTCTGCGCGGTAAGCTGTGCGACAAGGTTTGAAAGCATACCGCCCGGAATCTGATAATTAAGCGCGTTCGTGTCGGTTGAGAGAACGACGGGGTTTAATTTGCCCTCTTTAAGGTATCTCTGCTCAATCGGCTTGAAGAAGTCGTTGATCTCTTTAAGAACCGCCATATCAAGGTCGAACTCATAGCCTTCCTGCTTAAGGGCGTATGCCATAGTCTCGGTGGGGGCTTGCGAGGTACCGCCCGAGAAAGAGGAAATAGCGGTATCGATTACGTCACAGCCTGCTTCAACCGCCTTTTGAAGCGTGAGCATACCGAGACCGGTCGTTGAATGTGTGTGAAGAATTATCGGAACTTTTACGTTTTCCTTAAGAGCCTTTACCATGTCGTAAGCCTCCTGAGGTCCCATAATTCCCGCCATATCCTTAATGCAGATTGTCTGACAGCCTAAATTCTCCATTTCCTTTGCGAGCTTAACATACGCTTCAAGGCTGTGAATAGGGCTTTTTGTGTAGCTTATGGCGCCCGAGGCGATCGCTCCGTTTTTAATTGTTTCGTCAACGGCGACCTGAATGTTACGCACATCGTTGAGAGCGTCGAAAATTCTTATGATGTCAATGCCGTTTTCAACCGATTTTTTGACAAACATTCTTACTACGTCATCGGGGTAGTGGTGGTAGCCCAAAAGGTTTTGACCGCGAAGAAGCATCTGCAATTTCGTGTTCGGGCATTTTGATTTGATTTTTCTAAGCCTTTCCCACGGATCCTCGTCAAGATAGCGAAGACAGGAGTCAAACGTCGCTCCGCCCCAGCATTCGAGCGAGTAGTAACCCGCTTTGTCCATAGTTTCAAGAATCCCCTCAAACTCCGAATAGGGGAGTCTTGTCGCAATTAAGGACTGGTTTGCGTCTCTTAATGCGGTTTCGGTGAATTGAACTTTCATATATTAAGACCTCCAAATTAAATAACTTAATAAGTGAAAACAGAGAAAATCCAAATTTTCGCCATTTTAATAATTATTAGAATTATACCTTATATAGTTGCGTTTATCAAGAAAATTTACATAACTTGTGAAATTTTGGGAAAAAAGCAAAAAAAAGAGACGCAATATCTCTTTTTTTGTTCAGATTTGTTAATTTTATGTCAATCGCCTATTTTGCAGAAAGTTTATTGAGCTTAAATTCCTTTTTTATCCATACAAAGCTCAAAGCCCAAGCTATAAAAACCGCAGCGAACAGGTCTATTCTTCCGAGCGGAAAAACCGCGACAATACTGAAAAAAAGCGGCGCGTGAATTTTCATAATCAGCAAATACCACTCAACGACGATGATAAGCCTTGCAAACGGCAGAGCGGTTGAAACGCTGTAGCAAAGGCAAGCTATCTGCGGCGCCCAGTATTTGGGCTTTTTAATCATTCCGAACGATATTTCGTCTCCGTTTCCGTAGGTTATATCGGCGAGGTAGCGTTTAAGGTCGCCGGTCTCTTTCGAATCGGGGGATTTATATTTTATATAAGCGTAATACGCCATTATAAAATACAGAATAAAAGTCAGAATATTAACGGTTATAAGCCCTGCCCAGCCGAATTCAAGGCTTGTCACAAGGGGACTGCCTTCGAGCATTAAATCGGGAGTAGCAAAATAGGTGAACAGCAGGTCGCATACCGTAATCACAAAATACAAGGTGGTAAGAACAGCGAATTGATATTTCTTTTTAGTCATAATCAGATTTTTCTGCACGCTTCATATGCGGAAGCTGTCGCGTCGGCAATTTTGCCCTGCTTTTTCGCGTCGCCGACAACCTCAACTCTTTGGCATATCGCGCGAAATTTTGAATATAAACCGTTTTCCGGGCGCACGCCGAGGGAAAGCACGACATTGTCAAATTTTTCAACTCTTATATTTTCAGTGCCGACAGGTTCAAGAGTTACGCCCGTTTCGGTGATTTCGGTAAGCCTGTGCCCTGTAATAAATTTAACGCCGTGCGCTTTAAGGCGGGGCAGGCAGTCGTCAACGTGCTGCATCCATGTGTCGGGAGCAATTATATCAGCCATTTCAATAACCGTAACGCGGTTATCGCTTTCACACAGAAGCTCAGCCGTTTCAAGCCCCGTCATACCCGAGCCTATAACAGCTACAGCCTTGCCGCGCGGCTTTACCGAGCCGTCAAGAACATCCGCAGCCGTGCAAACATTCGGAAGGTCGGAGCCTTTAATTGACTTCGGCTTTACCGCAGTACCGCCTGCGGCGATAATCACGGCGTACGGCTTTATTTCCTTTATAGTATCCTCGGTCACGGGGGTATTATACCTTATTTCCGCGCCGTATTTTAACGCGCTTGCCAAAAGGTCGTCAATGCACCAATTTATTTTATCCTTGAGCGGAGGCTTGTTCGCGAGCTGAAGCTGACCGCCCGCTTCGCTCTTTTTTTCAAATACAATAGGTTTAAATCCGCGCCTGCCGAGTATTTCGGCGCTCATAAGCCCTGCCGGTCCCGCGCCGACTATAACTACGGTCCTGCCGCCGCCGTTGACCCTTAAATCCTCTTTTTCTCTGCCGAGCATAGGATTTACCGAACATTCCGCATGCGTTCCCTTATATGCGTTTTTCTGCATACTTTCCATACAGTTAAGGCAACATATACAACGCTTAATTTCGTTCTCTCTGCCTTCTTTAACCTTGTTTGCCCAATGAGGGTCGGCAATGTGGGGACGACCTAAACATACAAAATCCTGAACGCCGTCACGAAGCTGTTTTTCAGCCTGCTCGGGCGAGCGTATAAGGTTTGCGGCAAGCACAGGAATGTTAACCTCTTTTTTTACCCTTTCGGCCATATATTTGCGCCAGCCCGGTTCAAAGGAGGAGGGCTCCAGCCAATAGTTATATGTATCGTAGCCTGCCGAGGAAACGTCGATTGCGTCAGCGCCGTTATTTTCGATGATTTTTGCCATCCTTACCCCGTCGTCAAGATTGTAGCCCATACCTTTTTTGTCGATTTTATCATAACACTCGTCGACGGAAAGCCTTACAATAACGGGAAAATCCTTTCCGCAAGCCTGTTTTATGCCGCTGAGGATGTCAATAAGGAATTTCATTCTTTTATCAAAGCTGCCGCCGTATTCGTCGGTTCTTTGGTTAGTGAAGGGGGATAGAAACTGCTGGATTAAGTACCCGTGAGCGGCATGAAGCTCGACGCCGTCGGCGCCCGCCTTTTTTGCCCTTACAGCGCCCGAAATAAACTCGTTTATGATCTTTTTGATCTGCTTTACCGTCATTTCCTTATTTACGCTTTCGGCGGAATAAGCCTTGTCGCACTCGGACGGGGAGTAGGTTTTTAAAAGTAAGTCCTTATCGTCAAGCACCTTTGCGTAGGGCGCAAGCTTATAAAACAGCCTGCCGTAAAGCCCTGCCGTAATCTTTTCCATAGCGATTGAAACGGGAACGGTTCCCATCATAAGCGATAAATTCTGTCTGCCGGGGTGGTGCAGCTGTATAAACATCTTAGCCCCGTGAGCATGAACTCTTTCAATCATTTCCGAAAGAGGTTTAATATGGCAGTCATGGCTTATCGCGAGCTGAGCAAACGCGGTCGCGCCCGAAAAATCGTCGATACGGGTTATTTCGGTTACAATTAACCCGACGCCGCCCTTGGCTCTTTCTTCGTAATAATCCATCATTTCCTCGGTCGGCTTGCCGTCAAACTGACCGAAGCCGAGCATCATAGGGGGCATAACTATCCTGTTCTTTATTTCCGCTTTACCTATTTTCATAGGCGAAAAAAGCATTTCGTATTCCATAATCCACCTCTGCGGTATTCTGATAGATACAATTTTAACATATTTAAACAAAACTAACAACATTTTGTTTAACGCTTCTGCGCGTCGGCGTTTTTTCCTTTTTTGGAGAATACGGTAAAAGCCCCGACTGCCGTTAAAAACACGGCGAAAGCAATTTTTAAATAATACGGGTCTGTTTGTTTTAAAAGGAATCTTCCTATGAACACACCTATAATACCGCCCGAAACAATATAGATAAGCTCCTTATACTTTATCATTTTATTTTTGGAATAAACTATAAGCGATGTTATCGAGCAGGGGATAAAGAATAAAAGATTCAAGCCCTGCGCCGTTAACTGCTCCGTATCGCGGAAAAGCGTTAAATAAAGAATAAGCACTCCGCCGCCGCCGAGCCCCATAGAGCTTATAACGGCGGAAATCAGAGAAGCGATTATATCCGTAATGTTAAAATTCACAGCTTAATCAACAGCCTTACTCCCGCCCAGACCATAAACAGACCGAAAACCGTTTTGGCTGAACGGGGAGAGATTTTTTTAAGAATAAACGTGCCCGCAAGCGCGCCTAAAACGCCGGTCGGCAGAAGATAAATATTGTCGTAAAAATTGACATAACCGCCGATAAGGTATATAATCAAGCTGATAATTGTAAGCGGAAAAATTACTGCTATGGCGTTCGCTTGGGCTTCCTTTTGCGGCATACCGCTCTTTTTTAAAAGGAACACTGCGAGTATTCCGCCGCCTGCGCCGAGCAGTACGTTTACGATCCCCGTTACAATGCCGCCTGAGAATAAAAGCATTTTTTTCATATTATCACCGTTTATTATGTTGTGAATTTCAGGGAGTGATTATTCTATGCAGTTAAAGTTCAGATCGGGAATAAATAAAATACTCGTGGCATTTATAGTTGCTTTAAACATTGTAATGCTTTTGCTTTTCAGCACTAAAATATTTACAACTTCGTTAATCGGCGTGAAAGCGGGCTTTTTCTTTTTGGCGTTGGATTTCATATTTATACTTCCGATGCTGTTTTTTACCTATTATCAGTTTAAGGACGATTATCTTTATATTCACGATTATCCGTTCAGAGCCTATAAAATCAAGTATGAGGACATTTTTAACGTTGAGGACGGCGATTTTGAAACGAGAAATAAAAGAATAGTCGCTCTTTCGCTTGACAGGATTGCGATAGGTTATAAAAAGGTTAACAGCAAAAATGAGGAAGAGGATTGGTATATTTATATTTCGCCTGCCGATATGAACCTGTTTCTTATCCGTTTAAGCGGCAGAATTGAAGGCAATAAAAAGGCTTTTGAGGAAAAGGCTAAGGAGCTTTCCGAAAAACAGCTTGAACACGAGAAAAAGAAAAAACAGGCTGAGGAAAAAAGAAAAAGGCTGGAAGAGGAGCAAAAGCCCGAAATAATCAAGGTAAGCGAAGTCAAAAAGTTTTCAAGCTTTAAGGCAAAAGCCGTTGAAAATGAATCTGACGGCTCTGAAAAAACCGACGCCGAAGACGGTTATAAAAGGCCATAAAAAATAACGAGCGGCGGCTGTTTTGGCCGCCAAAGCTTTTTAAGGAGGGGCGAAAATGAATAAACGCTTGTTTTTTTCTTCGCTTCACCCTGCGTTTCTGTTTGCGTTCTTCGCGTCCGAACTGCTGATAACAATGTTTTCGCAAAATCCGTTGATGCTTTTGATTTCGCTTGCGGGCGCCGTGCTTTTTTACACAATTGCTAAAAACGAAACCGGCTTTTCACAGTACCGCTTCGTTATAGTTTTTGCGGTTTTAATAATTATTACAAATCCGTTCTTTTCGCAAAACGGCACGACCGTGCTTTTCTATATCGGCGATCTTTCCGTTACGCTTGAATCGCTTTTGTACGGTGTAAATTCCGCGGCGACCGTTTCCTCGGTGATATTCTGGTTTAAAAGCATAAATATAATTATGACGGACGATAAAAGCGAGTATCTTTTCGGCAAAGCCGCTCCCAAGACCTCCCTTATTCTGACTATGGCGCTTCGCTTTATTCCGCTTTATAAAAAGCAGCTGAAGGATATTACCGAGGCTCAGAGGGGGCTGGGCTTAGGCTTCGGCGGAAAATTCCGCGCAAAAGTCAAAACCGCAGGCAGCGTTTTTCTTTTGCTTGTTACGCTTTCGCTTGAAGATTCGGTTGATACGGGGCTTTCAATGAAGGCGAGGGGCTACGGCGAAAAGGGGAGGACGAGCTTTGTAACCTTTAAATTTAAGACTGAGGATTTATGCCTGTCCGTTCCGCTCGTGCTTTCGCTGATTGCCGTTCTGATCGGGCTTTATAAAAAAAGCGTCGATTTTGTTTTTTATCCTGCGTTAAGTCCTTTGAAAACCGAGCCCATTTCGGTTTTAACCTATGCGTCCTTTACGGTGATGTCGTTTTTACCGTTCATTTTTGAAGCAGCCGAGAGTGTAAAATGGAAATACTATCTGTCGAAAAATTGAATTTCTCATACCCTAATGCAAAAGGGAAAGCCCTGAGCGATATTTCGTTTACGGTCGGCTCGGGTGATTTCGTTCTGCTCTGCGGAGCTACGGGGAGCGGAAAAACCACGCTTCTTAAAATGCTGAAAAAAGAGATTGCCCCTTTCGGCGAAAAAACGGGGAATATCCTTTTTTGCGGCAAGGGTTCGGAACAGTCAAAGCCTGCCGATATAGGCTTTGTAATGCAGAATCCCGAAAATCAGATCGTTTGCGACAAGGTGTGGCACGAGCTTGCGTTCGGGCTTGAAAATATGGGCGTGAAAAGCTCCGATATTCGCCGCAGGACCGCTGAAACGGCAAGCTATTTCGGTATTTCCGAGTGGTTTAAAAAGAACACAAGCGAGCTGTCGGGCGGTCAAAAACAGATTTTAAACCTTGCCTCGGTAATGGTTATGAACCCAAAGCTCCTTTTGTTTGACGAGCCGACATCACAGCTCGACCCTCTTGCCTCTGTGGGCTTTATAAATACTCTTAAAAGAATCAACGCCGATTTCGGCACGGCAATTATAATATGCGAACACCGAACGGAAGAAATAATGCCTGCCGTGAATAAGCTTATGCTTATTGATAACGGCAGAATCACCGCTTACGGCTCTGTTGAAAGCGTGTGCGAAAGAAATAAAAATGACGCTTGCTTCTCGTTCTTTCCCGCGCCGTCACGAATTTGGAAAAAAACGGGCGCATACGGGAAATGCCCCCTTAACGTAAAAGAGGGCAGGGAATACCTCGAAAACAATTTCAACAACAGCGTCCGTGCGGTCGAAGCAAAGCATTTTAATCCGGACGGTGATATTGCGCTAAAGTGCAAAAACTTATGCTTTAGATATTCAAAAAATTCCGAGGACGTTATTAAGGATTTGAATATGAGCGTGTATAAGGGCGAAATTCACACAGTCCTCGGTGCAAACGGCGCAGGCAAATCCACGCTGTTAAAGCTGCTTGCAGGCATTTTAAAGCCGTACAGGGGCAAGGTGAAAGCGCGGGGCGATAAAAGAATATCAATGCTTCCGCAAAACGTCCGCACCGTTTTTTTAAGGGATACCGTTTACGACGATTTTAATGAATACTGCCTGTCTTTGGGGCTTGATGAAAATGAAAAAAACATAAGAATAAACAAGGCTGTCGATACTTTCGGCATTTACCCGCTTATAAATCGGCACCCGTTTGATTTGTCGGGCGGCGAACAGCAGAAATGCGCCGCGGCGAAGCTTCTGTTGGCGGAACCCGATATAATTCTTATGGACGAGCCTGTTAAGAGCCTTGACTGCTTTGCAAAGAAAACCGTTGCCGATATAATAAGCTCTCTTTGTGAAAACGGCGCGACGGTAATAATCGTAACGCACGACATTGAGTTTGCCGCGCAGGTTTCAGACAGATGCTCTTTGCTTTTCGGCGGCGAAATCACCGCATGCGGCGAGCCTGACGGGTTCTTTACCGACAATAATTTTTACACGACTGCGGCGGCAAGGCTTTCAAGGGGCTTCTTTGAAAATACGGTTACGGAAAACGATGTAATAAATCTCTGCCTTGAAAACGAAAGAAAGGAAAAGCACGGTGAAGCGTAAGAAAATTATTGATTATCTGCTGCTGCTCGTTTTAATACCTGTAATTGTCGTCTCGGGCGCGATGCTGTTTTCGCAAAAGCAGTATGCCTTTGTGTCGCTTGCCGTAGTAACGGTTTCGTTTATTCCGTTTATAATAAAATTTGAAAACGACCGAAGGGTTACAACGGTCAGAATGGTGCTGATTGCCGTAATGACGGCGTTATCCGTTGTCGGGCGGTTTGCTTTTTCATATGTTCCTCACTTTAAGCCCGTTACCGCTTTTGTAATTATAGCGGGTATGTATCTCGGCGCGCAAAGCGGATTTCTGTGCGGAGCGCTGTCTGCCGTAATATCGAATTTTATTTTCGGGCAGGGGGCTTGGACTCCGTTTCAAATGTTTGCTTGGGGTATTATCGGCTTTTTTGCGGGCGTGATGTCTGATTTCCTTAAAAAGCACGCTTCGGCTTTATATGTTTACGGCGCGCTTTCGGGCGTTGTTTATTCCTTGATTTTAGACACTTGGACAGCCCTTTATATAGACGGGACTTTTAATATAACACGGTACGGCGCTTTGATCATATCGGCTTTGCCCGTGACGGCGGTTTACGCTGTTTCAAATGTGATATTTCTGTTACTGCTTGCAAAACCCATCGGCAAAAGAGTTAACAGAATGACCGTGAAATACGGTATAACAAGCTGAATTACATAACAGTTGAAACAGTAATGTAAAGACCTCTTTTAAAGCTTCTCGTTCGGGAAGCCGCGCCATACGCACTGCTTAAAAATTGACAAAAAATCCAAGACTCACGCATTTTAGTGAATCTCGGATTTTTTAGTTCTTTGTTATTTATTTAAAATCCTACAACCTGATGTGTTCTCGGAACCGACGGAGGATCTCCTATCATACCGTATTTTCTGAGCGTTGAAATTTCTTCCATATCCTCTTCGGAAATTTCAAAGCCGAACACATCCGCGTTGTTTTTTATTCTTTCGGGCGTTGTGGATTTCGGAACGGGGACTGCGCCTTTTTGCATAATGTACCTTATGCAGATTTGAGCTACGCTGACGCCGTATTTTCCCGCCATATCAATAAGAAGCTGTCTTTTAAAAGCCTGACCCTGAATGAGCGGACTCCACGCCTCGGGGATTATCTTATTCTCCTTGCAGTATTCAATCATTTCATCCTGCGGATTCTGAGGATGCATCTGCACTTGGTTTATCATAGGATAGGAAGAAAAATTCTTCTTTATAATTTCAATATGCTCCTCCATAAAATTGCTTGTGCCTATTGAACGGAGCTTTCCGTCGTTATAAAGTTTTTCAAAAGCGCGCCATGTTTCGCACAAATCGTCTTCAACTCTGTCTTGGTTTTGAATTAACACGGGCCAATGTATAAGGTAAGAGTCGAGATAGTCGACCCCGAGCCTTTTAAGCGAGCTTTCGCAGGAATCAACGGCGTTTTGATAACCGTGGTCGTCGTTCGGCAGCTTTGAAACGAGAAAAATTTCGTTTCTGTTAATTCCGCTTTTCTTTATTCCCTCGCCGACGCCCTTTTCGTTTTGATATGCCGCCGCTGTGTCAATATGGCGGTAGCCGCACTCTATGGCGGTTTTTACGGACGCGGCGGCAACGTCCTCGGGCATTTTCCAAGTGCCGAAGCCGACGCAAGGCACTTTAACGCCGTTCATAAGCTTATGGCAATCGCTGAGATTTTTCATTTTTTACCTCCGAAAATTTCAATCTATATGTTTAAAAGCTGTGATGCGGCAAATTCACGCGGTTATTGTATCACGTTTTTTTGTATTTCACAACGAATACACATAAAAAAGCGGTAAATAATACGCTTGGAGGGATTGACTGTGATTTTTCTCAAAGCATTTGTAATAGGCGGTTTAATCTGCGTTGTCGGTCAGCTGCTAATTGATTACACAAAGCTTACGCCCGCAAGAATCCTTGTGCTTTTCGTGGTTCTCGGCGTTGTCCTCGGAGGACTCGGAATATATCAGCCCCTTGTCGAATGGGCAGGGGCGGGAGCGACCGTTCCGCTGACAGGCTTCGGCAATATGCTGGTTCAGGGTACTAAAAAGGCGATAAGCGAGCAGGGCTGGCTCGGAATTATAACAGGGCCTCTTACGGCAGGCTCTGCGGGCATTACGGCGGCAATCATCTCAGGTCTTGTTGTTTCGTTTATCGCGAAGCCCAAAAGCAAATAGGACGGACAAATTCACCTATGCGTTTTACTCCTTTGTCTGCGGAGCGAAAGAAAAAACGGCGGGAAAAGCTCCCGCCGAAACGTTTTTTGCGTTGTTAAAAAATTAAGCGACAGTCTCCGAAATAAACGAGTCGTCACAGCATGAGCAGGAAACATAATTTTCAGCGTCGTTGCCGATAACGACCTTTTTAGAATCGACATACTTTTTGACAAGAACATAAGCTGCAAAAGCGGCGCCCGCAACAGCTAAGAGAATGCCTATAACCTTTAACGCTTTTTTCATAACAAAACCTCCAAAATTTTATTTAGTACAAATTTATTATAACCAAACGGACGGTAAAAGTCAATGAACAATCTGTTAAAACTGCCAATATTAAAAATGTTTTAAATAAAGCAATACGCCGCCTACATAAGCGGGCGGCGCAATAATTAACAGCTTAATTATGCTTTGTTTAATTTTGTAGCGAGGGCGGACTTTTTACGCGCGGCGTTGTTTTTATGAAGAAGACCCTTAGCGCAAGCCTGGTCGATCTTTTTAACTGCGGCGGTAACAAGCGCTTCCTTATCCTGTGAACCGCTCTCAATTGCCGCGTTAGCCTTTTTTATGGCGGTCTTTAAAGCGGTGTTCATTGATTTATTACGCTTTGCATGGTTGTTGTTAACGATTACACGTTTTTTTGCTGACTTAATATTAGGCATTGTCACACCTCCCTTTTACATTAGCGGTGTATATAATACCATTGTTTTGAAAAAATTGCAAGTTTTTTTTAATAATTTGCAATATTTTTTTATTTAAACCAATAATAAGCATAAGGAGAGCTGATATATGAATGTTAGAACAGACCTTGCGCTTGAAAAAGAGGAATTTATAACAAATTCGGAAAACACGGGGATAAAGAAAAGGAAAAAGCGTACAGAAAAAACCGAGGTAACCGAAATTGAAATAGTGTCCTCCGACGGCGAAAAAGCAATAGGCAAGCCCAAGGGCAGGTATATAACGGTCGAGATGACGGAGTTTTCCTGCGACAGCGAAATACTTGACGACAGGCTTACAAGTCTTACCGCTGAAATAAAGCGCCTCCTTCCCGACGGCGAAGACCCCGTGCTTGTGGCGGGGATAGGCAACGAGAATATAACTCCCGACGCATTAGGTCCTCTGTGCGCAAAATCAATTTTTTCAACACGGCATATTGATAGCAGACTTGCTTATGAAATAGGCTTTAAATCGCTTCACCCCGTGTGTACTCTCGCAACGGGAGTTCTCGGACAGACGGGCATTGAAACAGGCGAGATTATCAAAAGCGTTGTTTTATCAATTTTGCCGCGTGCCGTTATTCTTGTTGACGCGCTTGCGGCGGCGAGCCTTTCAAGGCTCGGCAGAACCGTGCAGATTACCGACACGGGTATAACCCCCGGCTCAGGTGTCGGCAATTCAAGAGCCGAAATAAGCGAAAAGACACTGGGCGTGCCCGTGATTGCTATAGGCGTTCCTACGGTTGTGGACGCCGTAACGCTCGCAAGGGATGTAACAGAAAACGCTCGGCTTGAAAACACCGTTGAAAACGCAAAAAATATGATGGTAACTCCGAGAGAAATTGACGTTATGGTAAAACGTGCGGCAAAGCTTATAGCTCTTTCGGTTAACTGCGCCCTACAGCCCGAGATTGAGCCGGACATTTTGCTTTCGGTCGTATAACCCAAAGCCTTTCGGCATATTTATTATTATAGATTAGCCGAAAGGAAACAGAAAAATGAGAAAAAGAAAATCAAAGAAAAAATCAAATAACGGGAGCAATTTTACAGGGGCTGTAATTGTTTTAACCGCTTTACTTGCTCTTATATTAAACCGATACTTTTCGTCGGCTGTGGTTAACACCGCCGTAATTTCGGCGGGACTTGCCCTGCCGCAGGGAACCGTTCGGGTTATAAAGAACAATTTCTTTGAGGTTACTCCGTCAGAGAAAACAACGCAAGACCAAAATCAAAATACCGATACGCTTACAATTAACGATAATGACGCAGCGCAAAGCACGGCGTCTTCGGTATATTCAACGCCGAAGGATATAATTGAAATGGGAGAGGAATACAACGCGCAGTATTCGGGCGCCTCTCACGACGGGGCAATTTTAGAAAAGCAGTATGACGCGTCAAACGCGACAAACGTATTTCAAAATATCACGGTCAGAAATACCACGCCGTCGCACAGCATAAATATTGAAGCGTCGCTTAACGGGGAGGTCAATCTCAGTATAACCGACAAAGCGCAGCCGACGGTTTTGATTTTCCACACTCATACTACCGAAAGCTATGAGCTTGCCGACAACAACTGGTACACATCCTCTTATGCGACGCGAAGCGACGACGCAGCCCGAAATATGGTAAGGGTAGGCGACGCTATCTGCGAGGAGCTTGAAAAAAGCGGAGTGGGCTATATTCACGACGGAGAAATACACGACGCAAAATATACGGGCGCATACGACCGTTCGAGAGAGACAGTTCTTAAAATTATGCAGGAAAATCCGTCTGTACAAATTGTTCTTGACGTTCACAGGGACGCGATATGTCAGTCGGACGGCACAAAAATCAAGCCCGTTGTCACAATTAACGGTAAAAAGGCGGCGCAGATAATGATTATTGCAGGCTGTGAGGACGGTAAGGTAACGTCGTTCCCCAATTGGGAGCAGAACTTGACCTTTGCCTTACAGCTTCACAAGACCGCCGAGGATTTATATCCGGGGCTTATGCGTCCGATACTTTTCTCGGCAAGAAAGTATAATATGGACGTCGCGCCGTGTTCGGTACTATTGGAAATCGGGAGTGATTCAAACACACTTGCCGAAGCGGAATATTCAGGGCATCTTATCGGGAAAGCAATTACGGAATTTGTTAATAACAACTCTTAATTTTCGAGGCGGCTTATGAAAAAAGGAAAGGACAACATTTTAAAAAAATTTATCGCTGTCTGCGTCTGCGCGGTCTGCGTCTTTTCTCTTGCGGCGGGGGTCGTTGCGGCATACGACAACACATCCTCACAGCTTCAAAACAGAAAGGCGGATTTGATTTATGAAAATGACGTTATTGAGTTTGTTGAGGAAAAAATATTGGGCATAACTTAAAATAATCGGTTTACTATTTTACGACATTGTTATATAATATTGGCATAACGGAATGTCGGAGGAACTTGATTTATGGATTTTACTGAACTGTCAAACGGTCAGGTCGAGTGCTTTGCGATCGTCAAGCAGAGCGATAAAAAGGCAACGAGCAAGGGGACCGCTTATCTTGATTTAAAGCTTTCGGACAAGACCGGCGATATTTCTGCTAAGCTGTGGGATTACAAAGAGAATATCCACGGCGAGATTCCCGTTGATTCCTTTGTTAAGGTTAGGGGCACGCTTTCGCAGTATCAGGGCGCGGATCAGTTAAGGATTGAGAGAATAAGGTTTGTTTTGCCTGATGATAACGCCGATATAAACGATTATGTCCAAAGCGCCGACTATACGGGCGAATATATGTACGAAAAAATACTTGAAAGAATAAACGCCTTTTCCGATGAGGATATTAAAAAACTCGTTTTACATATGTATTCCGAACGAAAAGACCTGATTTTGTTCTGGCCTGCCGCGTACAGACTTCACCATGCGGTCAGGGGCGGGCTTTTAATGCATACCCTTTCAATAGTAAAGCTGTGCGAGGGCGTGTGCGAGGTTTATCCGTTCGTTGATAAGGATTTATTGGTTGCGGGCGCGATCCTGCACGATATTGCGAAAACAACGGAATACAACGTCGGAAGCTCGGGGCTTGCAAGCGGGTATACGGTTGAGGGCAATTTAATAGGTCATCTGGTAAAGGGCGCTATGCTTGTTGACGAAGCGGCTAAGCAGCTCGGCGTCCCCGAAGAAAAAGCGATGCTATTAGAGCATATGCTCATTTCACATCACGGCGAGCCTGATTTCGGCGCGGCGGTAAGACCTATGTTCTTAGAGGCTGAACTGCTTTCCGAGCTTGACCTTATGGACGCGAGAGTTTATCAGATAAAGCAGTCGCTTGAGCCTGTAAGCAAGGACGGCTTTTCTTCACGCCTTTGGGCGCTTGAGGACAGGAAAATGTTTAACCACGGCAGGTCAAATCTTGAATTAAAGGTTAATTTAGACTGATTTACCGAAAAAATATAAAACGGAGGCCTGAGAATGAGAAACCATGAAGTTACGAGTGTTCAAAATCTTTTAAGGGTTGACGGTACTTTAAAAGAGCCCGGCTGGTCAAGACAGCTTTATCAGATTTATAACCGTAACGACGTCAAAAAGCGTAAGACGAGAATTAAAGAGTGGGATTATTATCTTGTTCTTTCAAAGGATTACGCCTTTGCCTTTACGATTTCCGACGACGGGTATATAGGGCTCCAGTCGGCTTCCGTTCTTGATTTCAGAGGAGAGCCGTGGGAGCATACAGAAACAATTCTTAACGCCTTCCCGATGGGCAAGCTTAAAATGCCGTCGAACACAAGCGAGGGCAGTCCGTTTTATAAGGATAAAAGGCTTACAATGGAGTTCGTAAAGTCGGGGGAAACAAGAAGAATAACCTGTCAATTCAAAAATTTTACGGGCGGGCAGACGCTTTACTGCGATATTAAGCTTTCACAGCCGCCTATGGACACTTTGGTTATCGCAACCCCGTGGAAAGAGGATAAGCTGGCTTTCTATTACAATCAGAAAATAAACTGTATGAGGGCGTCGGGAACCTGTAAGCTCGGCGACAAAACCTATACCTTTAACCCTGAAACCGATTTTGCAACGCTTGACTGGGGCAGGGGAGTCTGGACCTATGACAACACATGGAATTGGGGTTCGGGCAACGGTATTGTTAACGGTAAGCCGTTCGGCTTTAATATAGGTTACGGCTTCGGCGATACCTCGGCTGCAAGCGAAAATATTATTTTCTACGACGGCGTAGGTCACAAACTCGATGATATAACGTTTAATATCCCCGATTCGGGCTATACGGATCCGTGGACAATAACGTCGTCGGACGGCAGGTTCGAGATGGAGTTTGTACCGATTATTGACCGCGCGGCGCTTATTGACGTTAAGGTAATTAAAACCGACCAGCATCAGGTGTTCGGCAAAATGAGCGGAACAGCAATCCTTGACGATGGAACAAAGCTTCATATTAAGGATCTTGTATGCTTCTGTGAAAGAGTACATAATAAATACTGATTTTGAGGTATATAAATGGATTGGACCGAGATTATAATTAAAATTGACGCGGAGAATATCGACGCCGCGGCTGACATCGCCAATATGGCCGTTCCTTACGGAATTTATATTGAGGATTACCGTAATCTTGAGGCGGAAACCCTTGAGATCGCCAATATTGACCTTATTGACGGGGAACTGCTTAAAAAGGACAGAACCAAGGGTCTTATCCATATTTATATTGAATCCGAAGAAAATCCGCAGGAGGCGGTATCCTTCCTTTCGGAAAGGCTTAATTCCGTTGGGATAAAAAACGAAATAGACCTAAACCTCTGCAAAAATGAGGATTGGGAAAACAACTGGAAGGAGTTTTTTAAGCCGATGAACGTCGGTGAAAAGCTTCTTATAAGACCGCTGTGGATCGACGATTATCAAAATCCCGATAACAGAACGGTGCTGTCAATAGAGCCGGGGCTTGCGTTCGGCACGGGAGGACATAATACGACAAGGCTTTGTCTTGAAATGCTTGAAAGATATATAAAACCGGATGTGAGCGTGCTTGACGCGGGTTGCGGGAGCGGTATTCTCTCAATAGCGTCCCTGCTTTTGGGCGCGCGAAACGCCGTCGGCGTTGACATCGACGAGCTCGCTGTTAAAACCGCTGTCCAAAACGGCAGGGCGAACGGCTTTAGCGAGCCGCAATATAAAATCCTGCAAGGCAATCTTGCGGACAAGGTTATGGGGAAATTTGATATTGTCGTTGCGAACATAGTTGCCGATATAATTATTAAGTTTTCGGAGAACGTTGCTCGGTTTATGAAGAAAAACGCATTATTTATTACCTCGGGTATTATCGCCCCGAGGGAAAACGACGTTAAACAGGCGCTTCGGAAAAACGGCTTTATAATTACCGATGAAAACCGAAGCGGCGACTGGCTTTGTTTCGTATGTAAAACTAAGGATAATAAGGATAATGAGGAATAATAAATGTATATAGAAGGCCTGCAAAAATTAACCCTGCTTGACTATCCCGAGAAAATGGCGTGTACGGTTTTTACCCACGGGTGCAATTTCCGCTGTCCGTTCTGCCATAACGCTTCGCTTGTCGTCGGAAGCGCCTCTCAAGGGATAAGCATTGACGAACTAAAGGAATTTTTCCAAAAAAGAAAGGGCATTTTAGACGGCGTTTGCATAACGGGTGGCGAGCCGCTTTTGCAAAAGGATATTAAGGAGTTTATCAAGCTTGTTAAAAGCTACGGTTATCTTGTTAAGCTTGACACTAACGGGAGTTACCCCGAAAAACTCAAGGAGCTTGTGAATGCGGGCGTCCTCGACTATGTTGCCGTGGATGTTAAAGCGCCGCCCGAAAAATATTCTCTTATTACGGGTATCGACGGCTTTGATACCGCGCCGATAAGCGAGAGCATAAGCTTTTTAAAGGAAGGCAAAGTACCGTATGAATTTCGCACAACGGTTGTAAAGGAGCTTCACGAGCCTGAGGATTTTATTAAAATCGGCGAATGGATCAAGGGCTGCGATAAATACTATTTACAGCAGTTTGTCGATTCGGGCGACGTAATATCGGGCGGCCTTTCGGCGTATTCTCCCGAGGAGATGGAGGCAATACGCCAAACGGTACTTCCCTTTGTGCCGTCGGCAGAGCTTAGGGGAGTGTAAACACAATATATTGTGTTTACAGCCTTTTATGTTTTTCTTTTTATTATTGCAAAATACACAAAAAAACGACCCTTAAATTTACTTATATCACAAAATTTGCGTTTTTTAAAAAAATACACAATATTTTGTGATTTTTTCATTGACAACACAATATGTTGGGTGTATTATATATTCACATCGCCGCAAAAAGGGAGGATAAAAATGTATCAGGTAATTAAAAGAAACAATTCAGTTGCTGAATTTGACATTTCAAAAATCAGTGCCGCTATCTCGAAAGCATTTGAGGCATGCGAAAAGCAGTCGCATCCGAGCGTAATAGATTTGCTTGCGCTTAAAGTAACTTCGGATTTTGAACCGAAAATTTCAAACGACCTTATCGCCGTTGAGGATATTCAGGATTCGGTTGAAGATGTTTTAATAAACGCCGGCTATTCAGATGTTGCAAAGGCTTATATTCTTTACAGAAGGCAGCGCGAGAAATTAAGGAACATCAAATCGACTGTCCTTGACTATAAGGAAATTGTTGACAGCTACGTTAAGGTTACCGACTGGCGCGTTAAGGAAAATTCAACCGTTACCTACTCGGTAGGCGGTCTTATACTTTCAAACTCGGGCGCTATAACCGCTAATTATTGGCTTTCCGAGATTTATGACGATGAAATCGCGCAGGCTCATAAGAATGCGGACATTCACATCCATGACCTTTCAATGCTCACGGGCTACTGCGCGGGCTGGTCGCTTAAACAGCTTATTCAGGAGGGCTTGGGCGGTATACCGGGCAAGATCACATCGTCGCCCGCGTCGCACCTTTCAACGCTTTGCAATCAGATGGTCAACTTCCTCGGCATTATGCAGAACGAGTGGGCGGGCGCTCAGGCGTTTTCATCCTTCGACACATATTTAGCTCCGTTCGTTAAGGTTGACAATCTTTCATATAAAGAGGTTAAACAGTGTATTCAGTCCTTTATTTACGGTGTAAACACTCCGTCGAGGTGGGGTACTCAGGCGCCGTTTACCAACATCACTCTTGACTGGACCGTTCCCAACGACCTTGCGGAGCTTAACGCTATTGTCGGCGGCAGGGAAATGGACTTTAAATATAAAGACTGCAAAAAAGAAATGGATATGGTCAACAAGGCGTTTATCGAGATTATGATCGAGGGCGACGCCAACGGCAGAGGCTTCCAGTACCCCATACCGACCTATTCGATTACAAGGGATTTTGACTGGTCCGAAACCGAGAACAACAAGCTTCTTTTTGAAATGACCGCAAAATACGGTACTCCTTATTTTTCAAACTACATCAATTCCGATATGGAACCTTCGGATGTTCGTTCAATGTGCTGCCGTCTGCGTCTTGATTTGCGCGAGCTTCGCAAAAAATCGGGCGGCTTCTTCGGAAGCGGCGAGTCAACGGGTTCTGTAGGCGTTGTTACCATCAATATGCCCCGTCTCGCTTATCTTTCCTCCGACGAGGACGATTTTATGAAGCGTCTTGACCATATGATGGATATTGCCGCGCGTTCGTTAAAGGTTAAGAGAACGATAATCACAAAGCTCCTTGACGAGGGTCTTTATCCATACACCAAGCGTTATCTCGGCACATTCAACAACCATTTTTCGACCATTGGTCTTGTCGGTATGAACGAAGCGGGTCTTAACGCAAAATGGCTTCGTATGGATATGACGCACAAGGAAACTCAGGATTTCACAATCAGAACTCTTAACCATATGAGGGAAAGGCTTTCGGATTATCAGGAGGAGTACGGCGATCTTTATAACCTTGAGGCAACTCCCGCCGAATCGACAACATACCGTCTTGCAAAGCACGACGTTAAGAGGTATCCCGACATAATTACCGCCAACGAGAACGGAACTCCCTATTACACCAACAGCTCAAACCTTCCCGTCGGCTATACGGATGATATCTTTGACGCTCTTGCCATTCAGGACGATATTCAGACCCTTTATACCTCGGGTACTGTTTTCCATGCTTTCTTGGGCGAAAAGCTTCCGTCGTGGAAGTCCGCCGCCGACCTTGTAAGAAAAATTGCGGAAAACCACAAGCTTCCTTATTACACTATTTCACCTACCTATTCAGTATGTCAGGATCACGGCTATATTGCCGGCGAGCATTTTACCTGCCCCGAGTGCGGCAAAAAATCCGAGGTATACAGCAGAATTACCGGCTATTACCGTCCCGTTCAGAACTGGAACGACGGCAAAACGCAGGAGTATAAGGACAGAAAGGTTTACGATGTTATAGGTCACAGCGAGGTAAAGACAAGCTGCAAGCCTGTTGAGGAAGAAAAGACGGCTTCCCCGCTTCTCAACGGTGAGGAAACTATCCTTTTCGCAACCAAAACCTGCCCCAACTGTAAGGTAGCCGCAGCGCTTCTTGACAAGGCAGGCATTAAATACACCAAGGTTTATGTTGAGGATAATCCCGATCTTGCAACTCAACTCGGTCTTAAGCAGGCTCCGACGCTTTTCGTTCAGTCTGCCGGTAATACCGAAAAAATAGTTAATGTTTCAAATATTAAAAAGTATATTGAGGCATAAATTATGTATGACATTATAATTGTCGGCGCAGGGCCTGCCGGTTTAACGGCAGCCCTGTATGCTTTAAGGGCGAATAAAACCGTTCTTATACTTGAAAAAAGCAATTTCGGCGGTCAGATGACTTTTTCGCCGAAGATTGAAAATTATCCGGGCTTTAAGGAAATCAGCGGTACTCAGCTTGCTGACAGCCTTTTTGATCAGGTTTCGGAGCAGGGCGCTGATTTTGAGCTTGAAGAGGTGATTTCGGTAACGGATAACGGAACCGAAAAGGCAGTCAAAACCGACAGCGGCGAGCATACCGCCAAGGCTGTTATAATCGCTTCAGGCGCAAAGCACAGAATGTTAGGCGTTCCCAATGAAGAAAAATTTGTCGGCGAGGGCATTTCCTTCTGCGCGGTTTGTGACGGAGCTTTTTATACGGGCAGGGACGTAATTATTATCGGGGGCGGAAATTCCGCGCTTCAGGAAGCGGTTCTGCTCTCCGATGTATGTAAAAGCGTTACCGTTATTCAGAACCTTGCTTATCTTACGGGTGAGGAAAAGCTCGCAAACATTCTTAACGAAAAGCCAAACGTTAAGATCGTCTATAATACCGTAATTAAAGAGTTTACGGGGGATTCGGCGCTGAGAGGCGCTGTCATTAAAAACACGGTGACCGGTGAGGAAACCGAAATCACCTTTGACGGCGCTTTTGTAGCGATAGGACTTGCGCCCGAAAATAAGCCGTTTGAAGCCCTTGCGGAGCTTGACAGCTTAGGTTATATAAAATCGGATGAAGCGTGTCTTACTAAAACCGAGGGCATATTCACGGCAGGGGATTGCAGGACGAAACAAATCCGTCAGATTACAACTGCGGCGGCTGACGGCGCGGTCGCCGCATTGGCGGCCTGCAATTATATTGACGGGCTTAAATAAATAAGGTAAATAAAAAAGAGGTTATCCCAAAAATTGAGATAACCTTTTTTGCTGTCATAAATTTATTTTCTGCTTGCTTTAACGGCATTTATTATGCCGATTATTACAGGGCAGAGTATTATGTTTGTTATAAGCTCGAAAATAAAATTGAAGCCTACAAGACCGATAACCATATATGAAGCGGTGCTTGTAAAGCCTGCCGACGCTCCCCATTCTTTAATTGCTTCAAAGAAGAAAAGCCTGCATCCCAGAAGAAAAACTCCCGTGTTGGTAATCGGGCAGAGAATTGCGGAAACAACGACGGCCAAATAGGTGTTAACCTTTTTCAATGCGCCGAAAACAACGCCTGCAACCAATCCGCACAGCGCGCCTTTAAGAAGGACCGTGACGATTGTACCCGGCGCGCTTATTACAAGGAAAGCCGCCGCGTCCCCCGAAAGAAGCACCGCCAGCCCGAACACAAAGCCGAGCCATGTACTTATTACAGGTCCGCACATTGCCGCGCCTATTATAATCGGCGCTAAAACCAACGAGACCGAGAACGGTCCGAACTTAATAAAAGAACCCATCAGCTGCAATACAATAACTATTGCCGTGAGGATTCCGCTGACCGCAAGGTTAATAATCTTACTGCGGTCAAATTTTTTTGCTGTTGCCATAATAAAAACTCCTTTCGCTGTTGCCCCTATGGCATTGGATAAACACAGTTTATCCGGGTACAACGCCGTTTAATTTATACGGCTGTTTTTTTACAGCCCAAAAACAAATATTCCTTTAAGGCAAGGGGGTAATTAAACACAATATGCCTTAGAGCTTTGATACCGCGCCGAAAGGGCTGCGGCTCAAATGGGAATAATCTGTTTTTTACAGAGATGGTTTATTTAACGTTCTTGTCGTAAATTGCTTTAAGACCCTTGAGTATTAAATCGTTATCGTATATCATCGTGTGACGGCACTCTTTAATAATAAAAGCCGAAAGTCCGCCTGTAGCTATTATTGAAGCAGGCTGTCCCATTTCTTCGGTAAATCTGTCAATCATACCGTCAATCATTGCCGCAGTGCCGAGAATTACGCCCGACTGCATACATTCAACCGTATTTTTAGCGCACGCCTTGCTCGGCGCATTCAGCGCAATAGCGGGAAGCTGTGAGCTTGTTCCCGTCAGAGCAGCCAAAGAGATTGCAATACCGGGGGCAATTAAGCCTCCGCAGAAAGCCTTTCTTTTGTTTATAACATAGATTTTTGAAGCTGTGCCGAGGTCAATTACAAAGGCGGGCAGCGTGTAATTTTCCATAGCGCCTACCGCGCCCGCCGCAAGATCGGCGCCAAGCTGAGCAGGATCGTCAATTAAAATGTCAAGCCCTGTTTTAACTCCGGGAGCTATTATAAGAGGATCTTTCAAGCACAATGCCTTAACCGCTTCGCTTATCGTGTTTGTAAGCTCGGGCACTACCGAGCTTATTACCGCGCCTTCAATGTTATCGGCGTTTTCGCCGTGCATTGTGAGAACCTGCAAAAATTCAACCGCATACTGATCCGGAGTCCTTGAGCGCTCTGTCGCAAGTCTTGAGATCAAAACAGGCTTATCGTCTTTATTGAAAAAACCAAAGGTTATGTTGGTATTTCCTATATCAATTGCAAAAATCATTTTTATCAACCGCCTAAGAAAAAATATCTGTGAAAAAGCTTAAAATGTACATAAAAAAGCGGCTCTGACTTTTCAAAGCCGCTTAATGGTTTTTTTAGTTGAGGGCAATTATTTCTTTTTCTTTGTAAGGACAAGCGCTATTCCTGCCGCCAAAGCAACTGCCGCAACAGCGGGGATCGCATAGTCGCCCGTTGCAGTTTTGCCCTCATAAGATGAACTGCTCGAGGAGCTTGATGAAGCGGAAGTTGTGGTCGTTGTGTTGTCGTCATCGTCGCCGCTGCTGCTGCCGCCGCCTAAACCGAGAAGCCCCAAAATAGTGTCAAAAATTCCCGAAAGCGTGCTTCCGCTGCTGCTGTCATCACCGCTGCCGATTGACGGAACAGTAATCTCGGAATTAAGCAAATCCGAAATTTGATTATACATACTGTCATCAATGACGCCCTGTTCATAGAGCTTATCAAGAATTGACTGAGCTTGTGAAGAGGGGAGAGAAAGAAGAATCGATACAACAGCCGTTATTTTTTCTTCGGTAGATTTTGAATCGTCTTCAATTATGGCGGTAATCTCGTCCATAATATTGCTTGTCTGATTATCGGCGGGGTCAAACGAATCGCTTTGAACGATCAAATAGATTTCATTATAAACTTCCTCAGTGATAACGCCGTCATCGTAAAGCCGGTCGGCAACCTGTAAGATTTCTGTTTTTGTGGACGCTCCTGTTTCCTGAATTGCCGCAATAACCTCCTGCGCGGCGGCAGTAACCTCTTCATCCGTCGAAGAATCGCTCAAAGAACCGACAGCCTCTTCAATTTTATCGGTAACGGAAGAGGGTATGTCAATACTTGCCGCAAATGAAGAAATACACAGCGTAAACACTAAGCAAACGGACAGTAAGACCGAAAGAAATCTTTTCATCATTATCTACCTTCTGTTCTTTATTTTTATTAAGCAAAGATTACATCTTGCCTACGTTCTTTTATATAATACATTATATTGTTTTATTTGTCAATAACTTTAGAGGCATTTTACGGTTAAAATTTGTATGTTTGACTAAAAAAAGAAAAAGTCATATAATGTTTTAAAATATAAATAAATTCGGAGAGCAATAATGAGCAGAAAAAGCATTGTTTTACTGATTACGGGTACGTTTTTTACGTTCCTTACGGTTATTGACGTTATACTTGAGCTTTTCGGGGTTTCCGCTTTTCTTTTCGGCAAAAAAGTATTTCCTGTATTTACGGGCTTTTTTATAATAATCGCCGTTTTATCGTTTACGGCATTTATCTTTGCTGTTCTCAAAGAAAAAAAGGAGCTTTTGGGCAAAAAAACTGCCGTTGCCGCGAAAACCGTGTCGGCTGTTCTTGCGGTTTTACTTGTTTCGGCAAGCTTTTTTGTAATTGCCGTTTTGAACGACAGAACGGTTTACAGAAATATCTCCGATGACGGCAGACACGAAATAATAGTTGAAGCCGATACGTTTTTCGGTGATTGGAGCGTAACGCTTTATAAAAGATACACCCCGTTTTTTAAAACCGAGATAACGCAGTTTTACGCTTCGGATATGGCGGATGAGAATGAAGAAATCGAGGTCGTTTGGTACAGCGACGGCTGTGATATAAGCTATGAAGGTTACTCGGAATATTCCGAATCCGACGCGGAAACCTATACACAGCGGCTGTATTTCAGCAATAAAACGGAATAATAATTTTTACTGATTTAAAAGCTGCCAAACACGACCGAAGCGTTTGGCAGCCTTATATTTTACATATTCTTTGCTTTATCCTGAAGCTCAAGTATCGACGACTGTACGGCTTGTGTAAGCTCGTCTGCGGTCTTGTTTTTGCTTTCTATAATATCCCCGAACAAAACGTTAACTCTATGCTTCTTTAAATGCTTCCAATCAAAAAAGCTGATCATCTTTTTGTTTTTCGGCAGAATTTCATACGAGCCGTCTATATACGCGGGTACAATAGGCGCTCCGGTTGCTTGGGCAAGCACCGACGCTCCGTTCTTCATAGTTCTGAAAATGCCGTCCTCGCTTCTCGTGCCTTCGGGGTGTATTACAACGCACCAGCCCTCGCTCAGCTTTGCTTTAAGGCTGTCCATAGTTTTCATATTCATTCCGCTTCGGTCAACGGGAACCATACCTGTTGATTTAATAAGCATTTTTGAAAACGGGTCGTTTCTGAACAGCTCCTTTTTAGCCATACAGCAGAATCTTTTATATCTGTCTTTTGAAAAATTAAAGGCAATATAGAGCATATCAATTTTTGAAACATGGTTTGCGCATATTATATAGCCCTTATCCCTAGGCAGTCCTTCATAACCGTATATTCTTATTCTATAAACGATATTTGCAAGGTTTCGGAAAAAACGGTATCTGTAATAATCATGGCTGTTCTTTTCAATCGGGTAAGAGGTATCGTCTTTTGCGCTTGTATTTTTTGCCTGCGCCGTGCCGTTTACTGCGCTTACAATGTCCGATACCGTCATACCGTCCGAATAATACGGCTCAATATCGACGCCGAAGCAGTCCTCAAGCTGAATTGCAAGATTGATGGAGCTTAAAGAGTCGATATTCAGGCTTTCAAAAACCCTTGTGCTTTCCGTGATTTCTTCCGTCCCTGCGCCTGAAATTTCCGAAATAATTTCAATGACCCTGCCTAAAACATCGTTGACGGCGTCAGTCTTGGCGGGCTGTTTTTTAACCCCGAACTTTCTTTCGTTAATCGCAAGGCTTTTAAGAAGATACCTTTTCGGCTTTTGCAGCGAGGTCTTTTCAATGCCGTCCACAAAGTGATAGCCTGTAATTTTCATATAAGAGGGGAGGGCTGAGCCGATTTTTCTAAAGCTTTCTTTAATCTGATTTTTAACGGAAGCGTTATCATTCTCGGGAACTATAAAAGCGTGAACCTCATCGTAGTCCGCGTTTTCGGCGGGAACGCCGCTTATTACGAAATCCTTAACGCCCTCGACGCCCGAATACTTTTCTTCAATATCCTCGGGCGTGGCTTTTTTACCGCTTGCAAAAACAATATTTTCTTTGCTTCTGCCCGTGATTGAGTAAAACCCATCGGCGTCAACTTTAGCCAAATCGCCCGTCATAAACCAGCCGTCAGCGTCAAAAGCTTCCCTTGTGGCTTCCTCGTTGCGGAAATATCCTTTCATAATATATGGCGATTTGACAAGAAGCTCACCCGAGTCGGAAATCCTAACCTGAATATCGGGATAGGGCGTGCCGCAGGTATCGGTTGTCAGCCTTTCGGGCTTGTTGCCTATTGTGGGAATATTTGTTTCGGACGCGCCGTAGGTAATTATAATATTAAAGCCCGTGCCGTAGAAAAACTCTGCGACCTCTTTTTTCAGCGGCGCGCCTGCCGAGCATAAAAATTCGAGCGAACCGCCGAAGCCATCGTGAATGCTTTTAAAAATCTTTTTTCCCAAAAGGCTTCCTGTTTTATATCTCCTTTTAAGACAGATGGGGAAAAAGACCTTAAACATTGCTTTAGTAAACGCTTTGCTGTTGATTTTCTTCATGACCTGCGTCATAAACAGCTCGTAAACCTTCGGAACGGCGGGGAAAACCGTCGGATGGTATTCGCCGAACGCGCCTAAAATCGCGTCAGCCGAAAGCCCGTCTATATACCTGATGTCGGCGCCGCTTAAAATAGGTCCCAAAACAAGGCAGATTACGCCGTAAATGTGGCTGTTGGGGATAATTGCAAGGTATCTGTCCTCAGCGCGGAGCTTCTGTGCGGTAAGGGTCATTCTTGTTGTGTTGATAAGCGTGTCGTGGTAGTGCATAATGCCCGCTGCTTTTCTCGTTGTGCCCGAGGAAAAAATAATGGTTGCAACGCTCGGATCTTTATCGGGCGTTTCGGGCAAATCCTTTGAAACCTCGGTTAAAGACCCGTCAAAGGTCTTACCTGTAAATATATTGAAAACGGGGAACGGAAATCCGTTGCCGCAGAAAATCTTTTTAAAGCCGTTTTCCGAAGCGAAAACCGCGCGGACGTCCGAAAACTCGATACAGCTTATAAGCTCACCGCCCGAAAGCGAGGCGTCGATAAGCACGGATGTACAGTTGATTTTTGCAACCGCCAAAAACGCGACAGTCCATTCCGGACAGCCCTCTGAAACAAAGGCTATTCTGTCGCCTTCGGTAAGACCCGCGTTAACAAGAGCGTCTGCGTATTTATCGACTTTTTCGGTCATTTCCTCATAGGTATACGATATAAGCCTGCCATCGCTGAATCTTTTAGACATGGCAAGCTTATCGGGATGAATATCATTAACTTTTCGGTATTCTTCATAAATATTCACGGTTTATCCTCCGCCTTTTTCTGTGATGAATTATTAAAAATTTTAACACATTTAACACAAAGTGTCAATTAAAGGCTTCGTCGTATTTAAATTCCTCCTTTATGCCGTGCTTGTGAACGTGAAAACAGCGTTCTCCGAGTGAAAAAATCGGTCCGTCGTGTTCCATACTGTCCGAATAAACGCAGATGATTTTAACGTCCTCGCCGTCAAAGCGTTCATGGAATCTGCGAAGCTTTTCCTCGCCCCGGCAGTTTTCATAGAGCAAGGTTCCTCTTTTACGGTCGTGGCGTGTGCATAAAAGATATTCAAAGCCAAGCCTTTTTTGTATTTCTTCAAGCAGAAAATCAGGGCTTGCGCTTATTATTATTGCCGTTCTTTCACGGTTTTCTTTCAAAAACCAATCATAAATTGATTTTTCGTATTTATCCCAAAATTTATTTACCGCCTTATCAAGGTTAATAAACCTTACAATGCAGAAGATATGCTTTTTAAACCGATTTAATTTGATGATATGCAGTAAGTAGAGCAAAGCCGAAAAGAAATAAAACGGCAAAAGAAATATAAGATAAGGATAATGCAAGAAACAAAAAATAATAAAGGTTGAGCCGCTGTCCATAGGCAGGACTGTTCTGTCAAAATCATAAATATCCGCTTGCATAACAACCTCCGAATATGTTTTAGGATATTATATGACAAGAACGTCGAAAAGTAAAGGATATTTTTTCGACGGTAAGAACATATGAAAATGCGGCTTGTCTTTTATGCTGCAAAATTGCACCGCCCGCTTTCAAGCCGAGCCTGAAGGCAGGCGGTGTTGCAAAAGTAACGGCAGACTGCAATTAAACGGCTATTCCGCGTTTTTCAGCGCTTCGTCCATAGGGATCTTTTTAATTCTTCTGAAATCCAAGCCCGCAACGATTAAATAACCGATAAGCACGAACAGGAATACTTTAATATATCCGACGGCGCTTGTTTGGAAGGTGAACCATCCGGCGTATTCGGACATCATTTCTTTCCACATCCAATCTATTTCAAGAGAACCGAGGGGAAGGCTTGCGGCGTCCGCAATAAGTAAAACAACGGTTGTTGATATAAGATACAGCCTTGCGATCTCGGTGTTACGGTAACCGAGAATTTTTACCATGGATATTGCATTTTCATTTTTCTCTATAATGATTTTTGTGATAAGATAGAGCATAACCGCCGACAAAAGGATGCAAAGAACCTGAAAATACTGCATATAAGAGCCCATAGAGAGATCAAGCTGGTCGCACATTTTCGTGATTTCCCTCTCGGTAATAACCGTGGCTATATCGTCGGCTTCAATATCCGTTATTTGGGTATCGGACAAGTATCCGCTGAACTCGTCGGCTTCCGCTTCAAATTCGGCGCGGAAGCCGTCTATAGGCATAAACACGGAGAGCCCGAGGGATTTTTCATAAAGCCCCGCAACCTTAAAGGTATATTGCTTATTTTCATATTTTTCATCCAATGTAATTGTATCGCCGACACGAACGCCGTATTTTTCCGCAAATGAATTTGAGATATAAACCTCGCCGTCGCCGAGGGCTTGTATTTCTTCAACATTTACATATCTGCTGCCGTCCGCTATGCCGTAAACGGAGATGTCTTCGTCAAACGCTTCGCTCTTTCTTTGAAGCGTTGTCATACAAAACGGCTCTGCATCCTCATTTTCTGTGGAAATTATATCGCCGTTCTCATCCTCATATGCTTTAAGCACATACTGATATTTTGAAAACATCATATCGCTTGCGTTTTCCTTGTAATAATCCAAGGAATCGGGCATTCCGACTGCAAACGAGAGCATAACCGAAACGAAAAAGACTCCGAAAAACAAAATGAGATAATTGGATATGTTTTGCAGTATTATACGCATGCGGAAACGGCTGAAAAATTTCCATCTCGGCAGGCGTACAGCTTTCTTATGTCTGTTCTTTTTAAGATCTCCTCTGAGAAATTCAAGAGGCGTATGCTGTATTTTTTTAGTGATGATTAAAAGGTTTACGGCAAACATCAGCGCAACGGGGATAACCGTGGTTTTGATGAAAGCGTCGTAATTCCACAGCGTTTCATACGCAGGCAGACTGTAGCTGTTGTAATACATAGAAACAACAACATCCTTGAATACCGTATAACCGAGAGCATTGCCTATTGCCGCAGAAATAAGCGTTACAATTACAGGCATCGCGAGGTAGTGCCGTACAAGCTCGCCCTTAGTGTAGCCCGACGCTCTCAGCGTTCCGATGGCTTTCGCTTCCTTTGTTACGGTATTGCTTACCGTTACGGCAAAAATGAATGCGATGATAATTATAAATATGTTAAGCAGGACGCTTCCCAACGCCAAGTCGCTTCCCATATCGTCTGTTGCGAAATGGATCGCCTGATTGGCATAGGAGGGGAGGTAATCCTCAATTTCATTATCGCTTACAAGCGTCTGCGTAAGCAGGGCGGGAAGGAAATTGTCGGAAAGCGCTTTTTCTTCCTTTTCGTCGCAGGGCTCGCTTTCATATTCCCAAGCGTAGTTATAATGAATATAGCTGTTAAGTCTTTCAAAGCCGCCGTCAGTCACCGTTGCGACATTGAATTTAATTGCGTCGAACATAAAGTCGGTGTTCTTTTCGTGGAGGGTGGAGTAATTGACATATGAGATAAGCCCGACAACCTCCCAGCTTTCCGAGCCGACGGTAATGCTGTCGCCGACCTTTACTCCCACATTGTCGGCGTGCATACGGTCAATTGCAATCTCGTTATCGGCTTCGGGTAAACGACCGTCCATAACGCAGGCAAGATTGACGGCTTCGGTCTTTTTATAAACACGAACCGTACCGTCGGTTACACCGTCATTGTTGTTATCCTCGTCCTCGTTGCGAAAAAAATTCTCGTACAGCGTTACGGGGACAGCCTGAAAATCGGGGTCGTTCAATTCGTATTTTTCTTCGGCTTCGGCGTATTTTTCGTCAATTTCCGCCACGACCTCGTTCCATGCTTCGTCATAGGCGCTTTGGTACGCTTCGTCATAAGCCTTTTCGTAGGCTTCCTTGTAGGCTTTGTTGTAAGCCGTTTTATATTCCGCGCTCTGCTTCGCCTGACTTAAAGCGGAGGGAAGCATAGCCGATATTGAGGCGTCGTCAAGTCCCTGTAAAGCCAAAGAAGCCTTTACTTGGGAGGCAAAGCTCTCGTCAAACCGAACGGCAAATTCGGAATTGAATTTTTCCGTAAATTCGCTTTTAAATTCATCCTCAAATTTTTCGTCAAGCTCTTTTTTTGCTTCAGCGGTGTAGTACGCTTTTACATCCGCCTTTTCGCCCGAGGAAATTGCCGAAATCAAGGCTTCGTCCGCCTGCTCCGTCAGTTCAAAATGCCCGTCCTCGAGCTTGTATTCCGAAGCGCTGCTTTCCGCCGCCGCCATCATGCTTTCGTTCGCGACATACATTCCCGATACGAAACCGATGACGAGAATCAAAAACAGGCTTACCAGCAGATATTTTCGCCAATCGCCTTTAAGCTCTTTCGGGATTCGCTTTATAAGCGGATTTTTGATTTTTTTTACCATTGTTTCGCTCCTTACCATTCCAGCTCGGAAGCGGAAATTTTATTGCTGTTTTTTTCGTTAAGGCGAACCTTGCCGTCACGCAGCTTGATGATATGATCCGCCATTCCCTTAATCGCTTCGTTATGCGTAACCATAATTACCGTATTTTTGTATTTGGCGTTTATTTCACCTATGAGCTTCAAAATTTCCTTAGAGGTGTTATAATCCAATGCGCCTGTCGGTTCGTCGCAGAGAAGAATGTCGGGGTTCTTTACAATCGCCCTGCCGATGGAAACACGCTGCTGCTGTCCGCCCGAAAGCTGGTTGGGCAGCTTGTATCTATGCTCGTAAAGCCCGAGCGTATTGAGCAATTCGTCTATATCGAGCGGATCGTCCGAAAGATAAGCGCCCACCTCGATGTTTTCCTTTACATTCAGATTTCCTATCAGGTTATAAAGCTGAAAAACATAGCCGAGGTGCTTCCTGCGGTACAAGGTAAGCCGTTTTTCGCCTAAATCCTCCAGCTTATCGCCGTTTATTGATATGTATCCCGAGTCTGCGCTGTCAATTCCGCCGATGATATTAAGGAGCGTGGATTTTCCCGACCCTGACGGACCGAGAAGGACGCACAGCTCTCCTTTAGCGACTGAAAAATTCATTCCTTTCAGTACGTCTTGATGTGTTTCGCCTTCGCCGAAGGATTTTTTTAAATCGACGATTTCCAAAAAATTGTTTTCTTTATCCTGCATAATAAAACCTATCCTTTCTTTCGGCAGACATTGTTTTTTCATATTTGCGTGCCCGTTTTTCCCGAAACTTCCTGTTGTCATTTTTATCCATACGGTCCTCCTAACCGAAAAAGCAAAATTTTCAAAATGATATTTTTAATTTTTCCGTATTTTGCATATATGCATGTACGTGTACATACATTTGAGTTAGCATATGCTAACAGTCGCCCGCAAATAAGGCAGCCGCTGCGGTTAGCGGTTGCTAACTGATAATATATTACTATCATTTACAGGTGTTTGTCAAGAGGGGAAGGGCAAATTTTTTAAATCTCCGTACGGTTAACGCGTTACCGTACGGAGATCGGTATTTTTTGCAATATTCAGTTGATAGTCCAATTTTGACTTTCCGCTTGCAGACTGACCATTCTTGCGTAAATCCCGTTTTGCTTTAACAGCTTGTCGGGTCTGCCTTGCTCGGCTATCGTACCGTCCGCCAAAACAACCGCCTTATCCGCTCCGGATACGGTACGCATTCTGTGAGCAATCAAAAGAACGGTCTTGTTTTTTATCAGACGCGAAAGAGCCGATTGAATTGCCGTTTCGTTTTCCGCGTCAAGACTTGCCGTTGCTTCGTCGAGCAGTATTATAGGCGCGTCCTTAAGGAAGGCGCGTGCTATGGAAATACGCTGTCTTTCGCCTCCTGAAAGCGAGCTTCCGTTTTCGCCTATGTTACTGTTCCATTTATCGGGAAGCTTCTCGACAAATTCTTCGCAGTTTGCAAGCCTTGCCGCTTCCATTACTTCCTCGTCGGTTGCGTCCTTCCTGCCGATACGGATGTTCTCCATGACAGTGTTGTTGAAGAGTGTGACGTCCTGAAAGACGATAGAAAAGGCTGTTAAAAGCTGTTCGGGGTCGACCGATTTCACATTAACGCCGCCGACGGTGATTTTTCCGTTATCCGCGTCCCAAAACCTTGCCGCCAGCTTTGCCGCAGTTGATTTGCCGCCGCCCGACGGACCGATCAGTGCGGTGACCTCGCCCTGCTTTGCCGTAAATGAAACGTTTTTAAGTACCGTTTCATCGCTGTTGTACGCAAAACCGACGTTTTTAAACTCAATGTCATAACCGCTCGGGTTAAATTCCCTTTCACCTGTCTGCTCTTTGCAGTTTTCAATCTCGTTCATTCGGTCTATATTGATTTGCAGGGAGTTTATCGCCGCCAAATTTTGCAGAGAGAGCGACATAGGCTCATAAATTCTTGAAACAACAAGTAAAAACATAAAGAATGTGATGAGCGAAACAGAACCGTCTGTCAAAAATATACTGCCTGCAAGCGCTACGGACGCAATTCCGAGTTTAAGTATCATTTGGGACGGTATAACAAACATCGCTACACCAAGCTCGCTTTTGACGTGACGGCTTTCAAGCGTATCAATTTTTTGATATAGCCCGTTAAGATATTCCTGTTCGGCATTATTGCTTTTTAAATCCCGTACCGTTTCAAGAAATTCCTGAACGCCGTCCTGAAGCGCAACCTGCGCCATGCTTTGCTTATGGCCGAAATAATTCTGCCCCTTTTTGGAAAGACGGACTGTAATAAGAGCCACAGGCAGAACCCACAACGCCGCAAGCGCAAGCCGCCAATCGTAAAACAGCAGACTTATCGCAATCAGACAGGTCGAGATAACAGAGGCATAAAACTGCGGCACATAGTGTGAAAACATCTGCTCCGTTGTTGCCACATCGCCAAGCATAGTGTTTGTCAAGTCCGCAAGATCCTTTTTACCGAAAAAAGAAAGCGGGAGCCTGCGAAGCTTTTCCGCAAGGCGTATTCTGCATTTTCCCGATTCTCTGTAGGTGGAAAAATATGTAGAGTTGTATTTCCAAAGCTCAGAAAGAAAAATCAAAAGGAGAGCGAAAACAATACCGATTCCGTATAATACACGGTGATTTTCGGATACCGCGCCGATGAGAAGGTCGTTTACCAAAAAGTACAAAAGCCCTACGGGGAACATCAGTACAATATCGCCGACCGTACAGGCGACGGTTGCCCATATAAGCCCTTTAGCCCCTTCACGGGAGAGCGCAAACCGTTTCATAATTCTGTTTATCATTTTGCACCTCCGACCTTCCACTTCACGGACGTCTGATAGTCCCGCCACATTTTTGAGTACAAACCGTTTTGTCCGTTAAGCTCCCCGTGTGTGCCGGATTCTTCGATTTTTCCGTCCTTTAACACAAAAATTCTGTCCGCGTTTTTCACCGTAGTCAAACGGTGAGCAATCATAATGACCGTTTTGTTTTTTGAAAGCTCCTCGAAAGCGCGCTGAACAAGCGCCTCGTTTTCAGCGTCCGCAAAGGCGGTAGCCTCGTCCAATATTATTATGGGAGCGTCCTTGAGAATCATTCGGGCTATGGCGATCCGCTGCTGTTCGCCGCCTGAAAGATAAACGCCGTTTGTTCCGATTACCGTATCAATTCCGTCGGGCAATTTTGAGATAATACCGTCGCACTGCGCTTTGTGCAAAGCGTTTTCCACCTCCTTACGGGAAGCGGACGGCTTTGCAAGTCTGACATTTTCCAAAACGGAGGCTTTTAAAAGTCTGCTGTCCTGAAAAACATAGGATACGGTTTTTGTAAGCTCGGATTTTCCGATATTCTTTACATTCACGCCGCCGACCTTGATTTCGCCGTCCGTCACATCCCAAAAGCGTGAAATCAGTCCTGCGGCGGTTGTTTTCCCGCCGCCCGACGGTCCGACAAATGCTGCGGTTTCACCCGAATGGATCTTGAATGAAACGCCGCTCAATGCGTCGGCTTCGGCTTCGCCGTATCTGAAGAATACGTTTTTGAACTCTACGGAGCTGTCCCTCGGCGTTTCGGGACGTTCTGCTTCGGGAAGGGGCTTCAGGGCAAGAACAGAATTTATACGGCTCAGGGCGTCGCTTACAAGCATGCCGTTTTCGCTCATAAACAAAACCTTTGTCATGGAAGTGGCGATTACAGGGGTGAAAATTACATAGAAAATCAGGCTTAGCAAAACCGATTGCTCTATCGCTTCACCGCCTGTAAAAATCAGTGCCGCCGTAATCAAAAAGGCAAAAGCGCTGTTAATGAAAACGGTATAAAGCAGCATAGGCATACGGCACTTTTTGCAGTATTCCGTACAGAAATTATAGTATCTGTCTATGGAGTTCTTGAATCGTTTAAAAGTATGCACCGTCTGACCGAAGGTTTTTACTACGGGAATGCCGCGCACATACTCTACCGCTTCATTGTTCATATCGGAAAGCGCATCCTGATAGTTTTTCATATCCTCCGCCATCTTAGGTCCCGCCATTTTAAACATTGACGCGAAACCGAGAATTATAGGTATAAGACAGATCAAGCCGAACCGCCAATCAAATAAAAACAGCATAACAATCATTCCGAGCGGCGCGGCTGTTGCTCCCGCCATATCGGGAAGCTGATGGGCAAGGTAGGTTTCCGTTGCCGCGCTGCTGTCGTTTATGATACGGCGTATTTTGCCGCTTCCGATTTCTTCCGTAAAGCCAAGCGGAAGCTTTGATATGTGCGATAAAAGGGTCTTGCGTATGTTGCCAGCAATTCGGAACGCGGATAAATGTGAACACATCAAAGCGCCGAAATATACAGCAATGGAAACGAGCGAAAACAGCACTGCCATACGTCCGTTATGCACGATATTGACCGCCTGTGAAAAGTTCGGCTCGACTTCGATAACCTCTTTGATAATAAAGAAGATAAAGACGAACGGCAGCAACGCTGAAAACATGCTGATGACTGATAATATGAGCGATGAATAGGTAAGAAATCTGTACTTGCCCGCATAGCTCATAAGCTCCGAAAGATTTTTATTCTTTTTCACTTTCAGACCTCCTTATAAATAAAATACAGATATATGACAGAGAAGCCGCCGCAGCCGGCTTCCGATATCCGATTACATAGTTAGCATATGCTAACTGATGCATAAAAATTATAGGACTACCGTCCCATAATTTCCGTCCACCCCGCGATGTAAAATTCGCACAGCCGAGAAACAAATTCCTTTGCCTTTTCTTTAGGCATATCGTGGCGTATTACCTCAAAAATACCGTTGAACATACCGTTTGCAATCATATGGCAAAGCGGCTTGTCGATTTCGGGGACGTCTTTGCCCAAGCCTTTTAGCACATCTATATATTTAAATGTATATTCCACCTCAATATTAACCATAGAATCCACAAATGCTTCATACGGGGTTCCTTCGCTGCGGCAAATAAGGATTTTGAACGCTTCGTAATTGTCGTACATATATTCAATCATCCAACCGATACACTCAGAGGACTCTTTGCCCATATGCGACGGCTGCTTTTCCTCGGGCAAATCCGCAAAATTTGTCTGCGCTGTCATAAATTTGCCCATAACAGCGGCGGCATGGGGTTCGACGACGGAAGCGAAAAGAGCTTCCTTGCTTGAAAAGTATCCGTAAAAAGCGCCTGTGGTTACTCCCGCTGTTTTAACAATATTACGCAGGGACGCCGATTTAAAGCCCTTTTGCAGAAATTCCTCTTTTGCCGCCTTATGAATATTTTCCAAGGTTGTCTTTTCCGCGTCGCTCATTTGATCAGCACCTCATAACAGTGTTATATAACACTGTTATATTATAAATTCTCCCGACCGCTTTGTCAAGAGCATACGGAAAGATTTTAAAGCATATTATGAAAAAAATTCGCGCAAACAAAGTCTGTCTGCGTGAATTTTATTGTTTTATTCGTATTTGCGTTGTGTACGGCTGATTTTAGCAAACAAAGCCGCGCAGTAAGCCCTCCATCTCGCGCACGCCTTTTTCCTGTGATTCGATAATTGCCCGCAAAATAGGGCAAAGCTCGGGACAGATGCAGTAACGCAGCGCATTTTTTGACATTTTAATCGCGCCCTTATGGTGCGGTATCATTTCTCTCATAAAGCTTGCGTTTATATTGCTGTCGGAGCAGGCGTTCCGCATTTCAGAGAACATCTCCCGCTTTATCGCGTCAAATTCTTTTTCGTATCGGCACAAGTCCTGCTGCGTATTTAAAACGCATTTGCAGTTTGCCATAGCTTTTTCCATATCTTTAATGCTCTTTGTCTGTTCTTCAATGATGTTTTCGGCAATACGCTCCAAAGGTTCAAAGTCGGAATATTTTAGCAGATTTTCGGACATTTCGATAGCCGCCTTATGGTGAGGAATCATCTGCGCTATGAAATTATGAGATATGCTGTTTGTAAGCTCGGCGCAGTTCATTCCTTTAATCATTCCGTCAAGTATCTCGTAAAAGCGGCATAAATATCTTTTTGCGTCGCCGTTTAATTTTCCGCGTGAAGTCATCCGATGCGCCTCCTTTCCTCTTTTGGCTGTTCTATGCCTGCTTTACAGTTTATGAGGAGTGGGGGAAACTTGTGAAAGCGCGCGGCGGCTCGGTCAGTGCTTCCGCCTGCGGCAGAGACCTCAAACGATTGCAAGTTATGCCGAAAGCCGAGCGAAGCATGTGCGTTACTTCGATTTAAACCCAACAAGAATGTCTTTCGCTTATAATCACCACACATCACAATATACTCAATAAATTGAGCATAATCAAGTAATTATCGAATTTGTAAAGGAATAGCGCTTGATTCGGTAGAAATCAGACGCTGCTTTTTGCTTTGGATGAAATACAAGAACAGAAAAAGATAAAAATACAAAAAGTAAAAAATCTTTGTCAGTTGGCTGTATGGATTTGAACCAACGCTTTTCTTAAATTTTCATTATTCATTCTTTCTTTAACCGAAAAAATTGCCTGTTTTCAGCGAAAAGAGAGGGATAAAAAAAGAAAAAGCCGCTTACGCGACCTTTCCTTTTTGGTGGGAGCGGGTGGATTCGAACCACCGAAGTCGTTGACAACAGATTTACAGTCTGCCCCCTTTG
>CAZLCG010000008.1:0-61885 GCA_964557975.1 uncultured Eubacteriales bacterium | reverse complement strand
TTTTAAATGTGTTGTAATTTGTTTAGCGTTACACACAGCTTACGAGATACCTGTTGACAGAAAAACGGATTTTTGGTATAATATGTTATACAAATCATACTTATTTCAAGGAGGTATCACTATGGGCAAGCCAAAGGGAAAATATGCTTGGACCGCTACGGTGGGCGAAAAAGGGCAGATTGTCATACCGAAGCAGGCGAGAGAAATATTTGATATTAATCCGGGAGACACGGTAGTGCTTTTAGGCGATGAGAAACGGGGAATCGCAATCCCGCCGAAGACCATGTTCTCACAGTTTGCCGCCGCAGTATTTGAAACCGCGGAGGAGGACGAATGACGCCGCTTTGTGAAATTAAAAATCTGAATAAATCGTACTCATCCTTTACGCTGTCGGAGATTTCTTTTGAACTGAGCGCGGGTCGGATTTGCGGCTTTATCGGCAGAAACGGCGCAGGCAAAACAACAACGATAAAATCTGTTTTGGGACTTGTCCATCCCGATTGCGGCGAGATTTCCTTCTTCGGTTTGCCGTTTTCGGGGAATGAGCGGGAGATTAAGAGGCGAATCGGCTATCAGGCGGGCGCTGTCAATTACTATCCCAAGAAAAAGATTAAAGATATAGTCGCCGTTACTAAAACCTTTTATCCGAACTGGAATGATGAAACATATCGGGAATACCTTGAAATGTTTTCACTTGACGAGAGCAAAACACCCTCGGAGCTGTCCGAGGGAATGAAAGTAAAATTTAATCTGCTTCTTGCGCTCTCTCACGGGGCGGAAATCCTGATTTTGGACGAGCCGACAAGCGGACTTGACCCGTTTTCGAGAGACGAATTGCTCTTTTTGCTTATTGAATTGAAAAACCGAGGCGTCGCCATACTGTTTTCTACTCATATCATATCGGACATTGAGAAGTGCGCCGATGATATTTTATATATCCGAAAGGGCAGTATTTTCGCTTACTGCTCCAAGGAGGACTTTTGTGAAAAGTACTGTGAAAACGGCGAAACCTTAGAGGAGAGTATTCTGCGAACGGAAAGGGGCGGCAGAAAATGATGAAGCTGCTGAAAAAAGAAATGAAGCTCGCCGCTTCACCTTTGTCGTATGTATTTACAGCGTTCGGACTTATGTCGTTCGTGCCCGGCTACCCTATACTCGTCGGCTCATTCTTTGTCTGCCTCGGTCTGTTCCAATCGTTCCAGGCGGCTCGGGAAGCAAACGACATCACCTACACGGCGCTTCTGCCTGTAGCAAAAGGCGACGCTGTCAGGGCGAAATATGTATTTTGCATATTTATTGAACTGTGTTATTTTATTCTTACTGCGGCGGTTACGCTTGTTCGTATGACTTTGCTCTCTGAAGCGAAGGTTTACAGGAATAACGCGCTTATGAACGCGAACCTTGTGTATCTCGGCTTTGTGCTTCTGGTTTTGGGACTGTTCAACGCGTTATTTGTCGGAGGCTTTTTCAGGACGGCGTATAAATTCGGAAAACCGTTTGTTCTTTTTACCGCTGCCGCCTTTTCGGTCGCAGTCGTCGGTGAAACACTCTTTCACATTCCGAAACTTTCGGCGCTTAACGCCTTCGGCTTTACGCATATCGGCTTACAGACGGGCGCGCTCGCGGCGGGAGCGATTTTATATGCTTTATTGACAGCGGTATCGATGAAACGGGCGATAAAAAGTTTCGAGAGGATTTCTATATAAAATTCAAAAAATCCTATGAGTTAGATATTCCCTGCATTGTATCGACCGATAAAAAATGAAAAAATGAACGTTCGGGATTTATTATTAACATAACTTAATAATAATCCCGATAAAGAGTAATTACAAACTGCCGTCTTATTTTTTTGTCAGCTTTGCCGATAAATCTTTCATGAGCTTTTCATGTGCAAATTCGCTTTTTGACGTTGCCTCAAAAGCTTTTGCAATTTCATCAAAACCGCCTTTGCGCGCCTTAGTCGCAAGGCGTGCGTACATTTTACCCGCCGCCTTTTCGGATTTTTCTGCCGCTTTTAAAAATATCTTCAGACGGCTCTTAATGCCTGAGTTTTTCATAGTTTTGCCTCATTTTCGCAAAATTTCATATATCCTGCTCTCGGATTGCATAAACATTTTACCAATATTATCATATTTTGTCAATCGCCGGGCCTTTCGGTTCGGCTTAAAATATACGAAAATTTATGTTATCCGTCATTTTTCTTTGGGCATATTCATATTCATAATATCGGGTGATGATATGGAATATGAAATGAGCGAAAATGTATACAGACCGAGAGAGCGGCGGACCGAAAACAGGGGAAAGGAAGAAAAAAACGAAAAAAAGGACTTCCTTACAAGCGTAATAATCACTCAGATAATTGTTTTTACGGTAATAGGAGTCGTATTCTTCTTTCTTTATAAATCCGATTCCGAAACCTATACGGAGCTTAAAACAATCTACAACGAAATTATGCGGAGGGATATGACGGCTGAAGAAATCAAGGACGCCGTCAAGTCCGCTATGCAGTTTATCACTGAGCCTCAGACTGCCGAAAGTGCGCTTACGGACGGCGGCGATAACGGCGGGCAAGCTGCCGTAAACGACGAAGAAGAGCCGACTTATATTGACGAGCTGCTGACCGAAGCCGCAGGCGGCGAGGACTTAATGTATGCAGGTGAAAATACCTCCTTTGCGCCGCTTTATTTGAGCGTGCCTATTGTAAAGCCCGTTGATTTCAAAAGGGTTTCGTCATCATTCGGTTACAGAGTGAATCCCGTTACCGATGAATACGGCTTTCATACGGGACTTGATTTGGCGGCGGACGAGGGCACCGATATTAAAGCCGCCTTTAACGGTACGGTGGAGGTCGCAAGCTATTCAAACGGACGCGGCAATTATTTGATAATTACATCGGCGGGCGGGATCACAACCGTATACTGCCATTGCAGTGAGCTTATTGCCGAGCAGGGAGCGAACGTTAAAGCGGGCGAGGTAATAGCAAAGGTCGGTTCAACGGGTCAGGCGACAGGACCGCATCTGCATTTTGAAGTAAAGGTAAACGGCGTTTATTATAATCCTGCTTGGGTTATTAAAACCTGATGGTCTTTTATGTAGGCGGCGTTAAGGTTAAAATTGATTTTCTGTTCGCCGCTCTGGTTACAATCCTTTTGTGCTTTAACACGGGAGACGAGGTAAGGCTCGGAATTTTTTTCTCAATTCTTCACGAAACAGGTCATTTAACAGCGATAATAATTTGCAGGGAAAAGCCCGAAACAGTGCGCTTCGGGCTTTTCGGAATGACGATCATCAGACAAAGCGACTTGTCGCAGGATTACAAAAAGGAGATTATAACCGCGTTGGCGGGTCCGTTTACAAATTTTTTTCTTTCCGCCGTACTTTATGCGGTATATTTAAGGATACCCGACAGCAGGATCATGAAATCGGTTTTTGTCAACCTCATTATGGGAACGTTCAATATTATGCCCGTGTTTTCTCTTGACGGGGGCAGGGCTCTCGAGAGCTTTCTTAAAATGAATTTTGAAGCGGATACGGGCGACAGAATTTTAAAGGCTGTTTCGTTCGCGGCGCTTGTTTTTATGATGGGAGCGGGCTTCTGTATTTTGATTGAAAGCGGTTATAATTTTACGTTTCTTTTAATTACCGTTTATCTTGCCGTAATGCTTTTTATTAAGGCGTAGCGACGGCGTCAATTTTTGCAGATGATTGCTTTTCGCCTTTTTTTGTAGTATTATATGGGGGATAATTATTATTTGAGGTACGGTAATGAAAAGAGAAATCGAAAAACTGCTGAAAAACGTGCAAAAGCCTGCAAGATATACGGGCGGCGAGCTTAACAGCGTTGTGAAGAATAAGGAAAACATTAAGCTGCGTTATGCGTTTTGCTTTCCCGATAGTTACGAAATCGGAATGTCGCATCTCGGTATGAAAATCCTTTACTCCCTTGTAAACGAGCGCGCCGACGCATGGTGCGAAAGGGTATTTGCGCCGTGGGAGGATATGGAGAATGAAATGAGAAAAAACAACATTCCTCTTTTCGCGCTTGAAAGCGGAGATTACATCCGTGATTTTGATTTAATCGGTTTTACGCTTCAGTATGAGCTAAGCTACACTAACGTGCTTAATATGCTTGATTTGGCGGGGCTGCCGGTCAGAAGCCGCGACAGAAAGGATTTGACGCCGATCGTTGTCGCGGGCGGACCGTGCGTATGCAATCCGGAGCCGCTTGCGGATTTTGTCGATATATTCTTGCCCGGCGAGGGCGAGGAGGTCACCAACGAGCTTATTGACCTTTTTATAAAGCACAAGCGGACGGGCTCCTCAAAGCTTGATTTCCTGCGTGAAGCGGCGCAGCTTGAGGGCGTTTATGTGCCTGAGTTCTATGATGTTTATTATAATGACGACGGAACGATTAAAGAGGTCAAAAACAGGGAAAATGCTCCGAAAAGGGTTAAGAAAAGAATTATTTCAGACCTCAATACGGTTTTCTATCCCGAAAAATTCGTAGTTCCTTTTATTGAAATAGTACACGACAGAGTGGTATCGGAAATATTCAGGGGCTGTATAAGGGGCTGCCGTTTCTGTCAGGCGGGCTTTATTTACCGACCTGTGCGTGAAAAATCAAGTGCCGTTGTGAATGAGCAGGCAAAAAAATTATGCAAGTCCACGGGCTATGACGAAATATCCCTCTGCTCGTTAAGCACGAGCGATTATTCCGATATAGATAAGCTTATTCCCGATATGTTTGAGTGGGCTTTGAAGGATAACATCAATGTTTCCCTGCCGTCCCTGCGGGTTGACAATTTTTCGGACGAGCTTATCGAGGAGCTTCAAAAGGTACGCCGAAGCGGTTTGACCTTTGCTCCCGAGGCAGGCACGCAAAGGCTTCGCGACGCCGTAAACAAAAACGTAACCGAAGCGGAGGTTCTTGAAACTTCAAAAAAGGCGTTCAGGGGCGGCTGGACCTCCGTTAAGCTTTATTTTATGATGGGGCTTCCTACCGAAACCTTTGAAGATATAGCAGGGATCGCCGAGCTTGCGCAAAAGGTTGTTGACGCATTTTATCAAAATCCCGATAAACCGAAGGGCAAGGGCGTTACCGTAAGCGTCAGTGTGGCTTCGTTCGTGCCGAAGCCCTTTACGCCGTTCCAATGGGAGCCGCAGGACACAATGGATATGCTTGTTGAAAAGCAAAAACACCTTCTTTCCAATGTAAAAACCAATAAAATACGGGTTTCATGGCACCAGTCGCAGACAAGCTTTCTTGAGGGCGTTTTGGCAAGGGGCGACAGAAAACTCTGTAATGTAATCGAAAAGGCATGGCAAAACGGCTGTAAATTTGACAGCTGGGATGAATTTTTTAAATTCGACGTTTGGCAGAAGGCTTTTGAGGACTGCGGCGTTGAACCTCAATTCTATGCGAACCGCAAAAGGGAATTTGATGAAATCCTTCCTTGGGATATGTTCGATTACGGCATAAGAAAGGATTTCCTCGCTGAAGAAAACAAAAAGGCGCATATAAGCGTAACGACGCCCAACTGCCGTCAGAAATGCGCCGCCTGCGGCGCGGCAAGGCTGAACGGAGGTAAATGCGATGCGAAGCGTTAGAATTTTTTTTGAGAAAAGGGGCACGGCAAAGTACATTTCACACCTTGATTTAATGCGCTGCTTCAGCCGCGCGGTTAAAAGAGCGGAAATACCGATTTGGTACACGGAGGGGTTTAATCCCCATCCGTTTATGACGTTTTCACTGCCGTTGTCGCTCGGTACGGAAAGCTTTTGCGAATCCGTGGATATACGCATTATGGATGAAATGACCGACAGTGAAATCATGGAAAAGTTAAACGGCGCTTTGCCGTCGGGTATTGCTGTTACAAAGGTTAAAACGCCTGTTCATAAGGCGGGGGAAATCGCGTTCGCCCGATTTAATATATCCTTTCATACAAAAAAGGAGGAAAAGGTTAAAAACGCGCTTGAAGCCGCTCTGTCCGCAGATGAAATTTCAGCCGAGAAAAAGGCTAAACAGGGAAGAAAAAAGGTTTTGAAGCAGGTCAATTTAAAGGAAAATATCAAGACCTTTAAATTAGACGACGTTAAAGGTACGGTCGAATTGAATACCGTCTTAACGGCGGGAGCAAATAACAATATCAATCCGTCTCTTTTAATTTCGGCGATTACCAAGGAAATTTCAGAGGATATTGAAAGCGTTGACATCGTTAAAGAAAAAATGCTTTGCGCGGATATGACGGAATTTGAATAGAATTTCGGTATATTAAAAAAATACTTGCAATTATTCAAACAATGTGTTATGATATTCAAGCATTTCGGCGCTTGCATATTTTAGGCATACCATGTTCGGCTTTCCTATTTATGTGCAAACGGCAGTTAATGGCAACATTAAAGCGAGCGGTCCTCTGCATATGTATTTTATGGTATGAACGCTTGAAAAATTTTTTGGAGGTTCATTATGGACGCATTAAAGGTTATCACAGAGGGCATGGTTAAAGAAGACCGTCCGCAGATCAGCATCGGCAGCGTTGTCAGGGTTCATGTAAAAATCCGTGAGGGCGAGAGAGAAAGAATTCAGGTTTTTGAGGGCACCGTTATTGCTCGCAGGGGCAGCGGCGTTTCTGAAACCTTTACCGTAAGACGTGTTTCATACGGCGTAGGCGTTGAAAGGGTATTTCCCGTAAATTCGCCCAATGTTGCTAAGGTTGAGCTTGTCAGAAACGGTAAGGTTCGCAGAAGCAAGCTTTATTATCTGCGCGACAGGGTCGGCAAAGCGGCTAAGGTTAAAGAGCTTATTAAATAACTTTTACGAATTTGAGGAGCGGTTATTTCCGTTCCTCTTTTTTTATTGCATTTTATTCGGAAATGTTGTATTATATATTTTAAAACAGGGCAGGTGTGTTAATTGAGAAAAGTTGAAGAGATAAGAGTTTATTTTGACGAGTTGGAAAATTATTATTCCGAAACATCAAAGTCTTGGAAAATTATATACAGCTGGCTTGACTCCGTAATATTTGCGCTTGTTGCCATACTCGTTGTTTTTTCCCTTGCTTTCAGGCTTGTCGGCGTTAACGGCAAATCAATGCAGCCTACGCTTAACAGCGGCGACTGGCTTGCGGTAAAGGCGGTAAATACCTCTTACGAGCGCGGCGACATTGTTGTTATAACGCAGCCCAACTCGCTTAATGAACCGTTGATCAAGCGCGTTATTGCCGTTGCGGGCGATACCGTTGATATAAATTTTGCGGACGGCGTCGTCAAAATAAACGGCGAGATTATTAACGAACCTTATATTGCCGAGCCGACCGAAAGAATGTTTGACGTTGCTTTTCCGATTACCGTACCCGAGGGCTGTGTTTTTGTTATGGGAGACAACAGAAACGAGTCGCTTGACAGCCGTTCGACATTAGTCGGTTTTATAGACACAAGGTATCTTTTAGGCACGGCGGAATTCAGATTATATCCTTTTGGTGAATGGAAGTTGAATTGAAAATGAAAGATAAAAAGTATTCGTTGATTTACGATCTTGCGTCAGTCCTTGTAACGGCTGTGATTGCTGTCGCCTTTCTGTTTACATTTTTCATTAAAATATCCACCGTAGTCGGCGACTCTATGAACGATACCCTGCAAAACGGCGACAAGCTTGTTATAACCGCAATGGTTAAAAGCGTTGATTACGGCGACATAGTTATTATTTCACAGCCTAACGGCTACAATGAGGTTCTGATAAAAAGGGTTATTGCCACGGGCGGTCAAACTATTGATATTGATATAAGAAGCAACACCGTTACCGTTGACGGGGAAGTACTGTCGGAGCCTTATGTTAAAGAAAGAAACAGAATATTGGGCGATGCGTTTGATTACCCGATAACCGTTCCCGAGGGCTATGTATTTGTTATGGGCGATAACCGCAACAATTCGGGTGACAGCCGTTTCGCAGCTGTCGGGATGATTGACGAAAGATACATAATAGGCGAGGCGTTTTACAGAATGGGAGATTCTTCGCTGTTAAACACATCAGAATAGTTTAAAACGGCGAAAGGCTTGGAAATATATGGCAGAGTCAATTAAACAAACAGTTCAGTGGTTTCCGGGGCATATGGCAAAAACGAGAAGGCTTATTAAAGAGAGCCTTTCTCAGGTAGACGCCGTCACGGAAATTCTCGACGCGCGTATGCCCGAAAGCAGCCGCAACCCCGAGCTTCACGAACTTATAGGTAATAAGCCGCTTATTGTGCTTTTCAACAAATGTGATGTTGCTGATGAAAAAGCTACAAAAAGGTGGCTTGATTTTTACAGAAAAAAATCCGTTGCGGCGCTTGCGGTTGACTGCAAAAGCGGAAACGGGCTTAACAAATATATTCCGCTTATGCGCGAGGTATTAAAGGACAGGATTGCCGCCAATGAAGCGAAGGGGATGGCGGGCAAGCCCTTACGTATTATGGTCGTCGGCATACCAAATACGGGCAAGTCGTCGTTTATTAACAAAATGGCGGGCAGGAACAGGGCGCAGGTTGCGGATAAGGCGGGAGTTACAAGGCACAGCCAGTGGTTTGCGATAGGCGGCGGAATTGAGTTGCTTGACACTCCGGGGGTACTGTGGCCTAAATTCGACGACCCCAAGGTAGGGGATAAGCTCGCGTTTATAGGCTCGGTTAAGGATGATGTGTTTGATACGGAAACACTTGCCGTAAGACTTCTCGAAACGCTTAAATCCGATTATGCCGACAGGCTTTCGGAAAGGTATAAAATAACGGATTTTGATGACTTGCAGGCTTATGAGCTGTTGGAGGCCATAGGCAGAAAAAGAGGTATGATTATAAAGGGCGGAGAGGTCGATACGCTGAGGGCCTCGGTTATGCTGCTTGACGAATACCGAGGCGGCAAGCTCGGCAGAATTACGCTTGACGCGATCGGAGAATACAATGGTTGATTTTAAAATAGAAGACGAATATTTAAACAGGCAATACCGCGCTGTTTGCGGTATTGACGAAGCGGGCAGAGGTCCGCTTGCGGGACCTGTGTATGCGGCGGCGGTCATACTGCCGAGAGACGCTGTTATTTTGGGGCTTGACGACTCGAAAAAGCTTACCGAAAAGAAGAGGGAGGAGCTTTTTGACGTTATAACCGAAACGGCTGCAGCCTATTCAATCGGCTTTGCCGACGAAAAGGAAATTGATGAAATAAACATCCTTCAGGCGACTTTCCTTGCAATGAAAAGAGCGGTTGACGCTCTTCCGGTTAAGCCTGATTTCGCACTTGTTGACGGCAATCGGGATCCGGAGCTGGGCATTGATACGCTTACAGTTGTAAAGGGTGACGCGAAATCAATGTCAATAGCGGCGGCTTCCGTGCTTGCAAAGGTCAGCCGCGACAGATTTATGCGCGAGGCGGCAAAAAAATATCCGCAGTATGAATTTGATAAGCACAAGGGTTACGGCACCAAGCTTCATTACGAAAGAATAGAACAGTACGGAATATGCGACATTCACAGAAAAACATTTCTTAAAAAGATTATAGGAGAACGGCATGGATAAGGCGCTGACGGGTGCGTACGGTGAGCTCACAGCGGGCAGGTTTCTGCGTGAAAACGGATATACGATACTTAACGCAAATTACCGATGCCGTATGGGCGAAATTGATATAATCGCGGCAAACCGAAAATATATATGTTTTGTGGAGGTAAAAACAAGAGATGGGAATACTGCTTTAAAGCCCTCGGATGCGGTAAATTCCGCAAAACGGCGCAGAATTATTTCCACGGCTCGGTTTTACCTTTCGCATAATAAAACCAAGCTGCAGCCGCGCTTTGACGTTATCGAGGTCTTTATGAAGGGCGACAGAGCGGAAAAGGTTAATTTCATTGAAAACGCATACGGCGGCGAGGGCTGATTATTTTAAACCGTAAAGGCTCTCGGGCTTCGCTTGGCTTTCGGATAAAAATTTATCGCAAAAAAGTGATTAAAAATATCTTAATATCTTTTTTGACAGCGCTTACGGATTTTTGATTGCAAACATATAAACTATGTGTTAAAATATTATCTCTGAATTCAGATGGGAAGTGTAAGAATGTTTTATCAAAGCACAAGGGATAAAACGGTTAAGGTTACTGCGTCGGAAGCGATCGCAAAGGGCATTTCGTCGGACGGCGGTCTGTTCGTACCCGTTGAGATCCCGAAAATCACTCTTGAAGATATAAAAAGAATAGGAGCACTTGACTATATCGGCAGAGCGAAAGAGATATTGAAGCTCTACCTTACCGATTTTTCACGGGAGGAGCTTTCCGCCTGCGTCGAGGGCGCATACAAAAAAGGTAAGTTTTCAAGCGACAAAATTGCGCCCGTTCACTCTCTTACCGAGAAGGAAAATATACTTGAGCTTTGGAGAGGACCTACCTGCGCGTTTAAGGATATGGCTTTACAGCTTCTGCCTTATCTTCTCACGGTTTCCGCGGGAAAAACTCTTAAAGATACTAAAATTGTAATCCTTGTCGCAACCTCGGGGGACACGGGCAAGGCGGCTCTTGAGGGCTTTAAGAACATTCCGAACACCGAAATACTTGTTTTTTATCCCGTCGACGGCGTAAGCCCTATGCAGAAGCTTCAGATGACCACGCAGGAGGGTGAAAACGTCAGCGTCTGTGCTATTAGGGGCAATTTTGACGACGCTCAAAGCGGCGTTAAGGCTATTTTTACGGATAAGTGGATCGAGGAAAAGTTCAAGGCAAATCATCTTGCTTTTTCATCTGCCAATTCAATAAATTGGGGCAGACTTGTTCCGCAGATTGTTTATTATGTTTCGGCTTACTGCGATTTGGTCGAAAAGGGAACCGTTGCGCTCGGCGAAAAGATCAACGTAGTTGTTCCTACCGGAAATTTCGGAAATATCCTTGCGGCTTACTACGCTAAAAGAATGGGATTGCCGATAGGCAAGCTTGTCTGCGCTTCAAACTCAAATAATGTTCTTACCGACTTTTTAAGAACGGGTACTTACGATAAAAACAGAAAATTCTACTGTACATCTTCGCCGTCAATGGATATTCTTATATCCTCAAACCTTGAAAGACTTTTGTTCGAGCTGAGCGGTCAGGACGATATAATGACAAGCGGGCTTATGAAAAAGCTCTCCCGCGACGGCAGATACACGGTGGATAAAAAAATATATAAGCAGATTGAGGAGCTTTTCGACGCTGATTTCTGCGATGATATTGAAACAAAGAAAACAATTAAGGAAACCTTCTCTAAATATAACTATCTGTGCGATACGCATACGGCTGTCGCGGTAAACGTTTACGAAGCCTATGTAAAGAGAACGGGCGACGAAACGCCTACGGTAATCGCTTCAACGGCAAATCCCTATAAGTTCTCCGCAAGCGTGCTTTCGGCTGTTGAGGACAATATCGCTTCAACCGACGAGTTCTCGATGATTGAGGAGCTTCACAAAAAGACGAAGGAACCCGTACCGCCTCAGCTTGCAAACCTTAAAAATAAAACGCCGAGGTTCAACCGCGTTGCGTCGAAGGATGAAATGACGCAGGTTGTTTTCGATATGCTCGGCGTCTGATAAAACGGGGTTAACGCTATGTCTTTATTTGCCATAGGCGACACACACCTTTCGTTCGGGGCGGATAAGCCTATGAATGTGTTTCGCGGGTGGGACAATTATGTCGAACGCCTCGAAAGCAACTGGAAAAGGGTGGTAAATCAGGATGATACAGTCGTAATAATGGGCGATGTTTCGTGGAGCATGAACCTTGACGGCGCATATGAGGATTTTCGCTTTCTTAACTCTCTGCCGGGTAAAAAAATCATCTTAAAGGGCAATCACGATTATTGGTGGAACACAAAGAAAAAAACGGATGAGTTTTTTAAAAAAAATTCCTTTGATACGCTTAATATTCTGTTTAACAATTCATACAGAGCGGGGGATATAAGCGTCTGCGGGACGCGCGGCTGGTTCTTTGACGCCGAAAACGACGCCGACCTTAAAATTGTTAACCGTGAAGCGGGCAGACTGCGCGCGTCAATAGCCGAGGGTAAAAGGCTCGGAGGCGAGCCTGTTGTGTTTTTGCATTATCCGCCCGTAAATTCCGAACGAAAATGCGAACCGATACTGAACGTTCTTATTGAAGAGGGGATAACGCGCTGCTACTACGCTCATCTTCACAGCGCCTCGGCGGCATTCTCTTTTAACGGAACCGCATACGGTATAAAATTTGAATTGATGTCTGCGGATTGGCTCGGTTTTTGTCCGAAAGCGGTTCAAATTACAAAATAATAAAAAACTATGGTAATTTTTTACATTATCTGTTATAATACCTAAGTTAGTGTAAAAAATTCAGGAGGAAAAACAAATGAGTTTAAAATCATCGAACAAGGTTGACGAAAATGTCTGGGAAATTGAGGTATCCGTTGACGCAGAAGCCTTTGAGGCGGCTGTTAACAGCGCATATTTCAAAAACAGAAAGAAAATAAACGTTCCCGGCTTCAGAAAAGGCAAAGCTCCACGCGCTTTTATTGAAAAAATGTACGGTAAAAACGTTTTTTATGAAGACGCGCTTGAAATTATATATCCCGATGTTGTTCCGTCCGCTATTGAGGAAGCAAAGCTTGATGTCATCGACACTCCTTACGACCTCGACATTCCCGAAATGGGAGAGAACGGGCTTACAATGAAATTTAAGGTTACTGTTAAGCCTGAAATCAAGCTCGGTAAATATAAGGGCATTAAGGCGGTTAAAAAACCGTCAAAGGTTTCCGCTGACGAGGTTAAAGAGCATATCAACAGGATGCTCGACCAAAATTCGAGAATAGTTACCGTTGAAACAAACAGAAAGGTTAAGAAGGGCGATATTACCGTTATTGATTTCGAGGGCTTCGTTGACGGAGAAGCGTTTGAGGGCGGTAAGAATGAAAGCTATGAGCTTACAATCGGCTCAAACCAGTTTGTTCCCGGCTTTGAGGAGCAGATTATCGGTCACAAGACAGGCGAGGAGTTTGATGTTAACGTTAAATTCCCCGAGGATTACCATGAAGGGCTTTCAGGCAAAGACGCAACCTTTAAAGTTAAGCTTCACGAAATCAAGGTTAAGGAAGTTCCCGCGCTTGACGATGAATTTGTTAAGGACGTCAGCGAATACGATACGGTTGACGAGCTTAAAAAGAGCGTAAAAGAAGAGCTTGAAGCCCAAAAGAAAAATTCTGCTGAATCAGAGGCCAAAAATGCGGTTCTTGACACGCTTGCGCAGAGTGTGGAAGCAGTTATTCCCGACTGTATGATTGAAAGTAAAATCGACAGGGATGTTGAAGACTTCTCATACCGTTTGCAAATGCAGGGTCTTGATATGAAAACCTACCTTAAATATACGGGTATGGATGAAAAGGCGTTCCGCGAGGGCTTTAAGTCTCAGGCTGAAAAGCAGGTTAAGCTTGATTTGGCGCTTGAAAAAATCATTGAAGAGGAAAAGCTTGAGGTTTCCGACAACGATATAAACGCGGAATATGAAAGCTATGCAAAACAATATGATATGGAGGTCGAGCAGATTGCAAAAGCAATTCCCGCCGAAAACATTAAGCCCGAGCTTCTTGCGCGCAAAGCCGTTGACTTTGTAATCGAAAACGCCGTGTTCACTGAGGAAAAAACCGCTAAGAAGAGCGCGGACCCGTCAAAGAAAACGGATGAAAATACCGAAAATAAGCCTGCGGCAAAAAAGGTCGCCGCAAAGAAGACTACGGCAAAGAAGACTACGGCAAAGAAGACCGCCGCAAAGAAGCCCGAGGCAAATAAAACCGAAGACGCCGAGTAATTTTTGATTAAAGCGCCGGCTTTCTTTCAATAATTATTTTTAGAAAAAATTATTTTCTTTTCGGAGGTAAAGAATTATGGCATTGGTTCCTTATGTAGTTCAGCAGACAAGCAGAGGCGAACGCTCTTACGACATCTTTTCAAGACTGCTTGATGACAGAATAGTTGTTCTTTCGGATGAGGTTAACGACGCGAGCGCAAGCGTTGTCGTTGCTCAGCTTTTGTACCTTGAGGGGCAGGATCCCGACAAGGACATCAGCCTTTATATAAACAGCCCCGGCGGTTCGGTTACCGCAGGCTTTGCCATTTACGACACCATGCAGTACATTAAGTGCGACGTTTCCACTATTTGTATGGGTATGGCGGCTTCAATGGGAGCGTTCCTGCTTTCATCGGGCGCAAAAGGCAAGAGATATGCTCTGCCAAATTCCGATATTATGATTCATCAGCCTTCGGGCGGCGCTCAGGGGCAGGCGACCGAAATTGAGATTACGGCAAAGCATATTCTTGCAACTAAGGCAAGACTTAATAAAATTCTTTCCGAGAATACAGGCAAGCCCATCGAGGTTATAGCCGCCGATACGGACAGGGATAACTTTATGACTGCCGAGGAGGCTCTGCGATACGGTCTTGTCGATAAGGTTCTTTACAAGAGATAATTGCGGAGGTAGCCTTTTATGGCAAGAGAAACAGATAACAAGATAGTCCGCTGTTCATTTTGCGGCAAAACGCAGGATCAGGTCGAAAAGCTTATTGCGGGTCCGGGAGTGTGCATCTGTGACGAGTGCGTCGAGCTGTGTCTGGGAATTATAGAGGAGGACGGTCCTTCAAGGCGTAACAGCCGCAAAAAGGATTCGCAGACCGGACCTTTGCCGAAGCCTCAGGAGATTAAAGCGAAGCTTGACGAATATGTAGTCGGGCAGGAGTCGGCAAAAGTTGCCTTGAGCGTTGCGGTATACAACCATTACAAAAGAATTTTTTACGGACATAAGAGCGACGTTAACATTCAAAAAAGCAACGTTATGCTTTTAGGCCCTACGGGTGTGGGCAAAACCATGCTTGCGCAGACGCTTGCGGAAATCCTCGACGTTCCGTTCGCAATAGCGGACGCAACCACTTTAACCGAGGCGGGCTATGTCGGCGAGGATGTTGAAAATATTCTTTTAAGGCTTATTCAGGCGGCTGATTACGACATTGAAAAGGCGCAGCACGGCATAATTTATGTCGATGAGATAGACAAAATCGCAAGAAAGTCCGAAAACCCGTCAATTACCCGCGATGTGAGCGGCGAGGGTGTTCAGCAGGCGCTTCTTAAAATTCTTGAGGGAACGGTTTCAAATGTTCCTCCGCAGGGCGGCAGAAAGCATCCTCAGCAGGAATTTATTCAGGTAGACACTACCGATATACTGTTCATCTGCGGCGGCGCTTTTGACGGAATAGAAAGAATTATCGAGTCAAGAGAGGGCAAATCCACACTCGGCTTTGAGGGCAATATAGTCGATAAGAAAAATATTGATATGACAAGGATTTATCAAAAGGTTATCCCTCAGGACCTTGTTAAGTACGGTCTTATTCCCGAGCTTGTCGGGCGTGTTCCCGTAATTACAACGCTTGACAATCTTGACGAGGAAGCCCTTGTAAGAATCCTCACCGAGCCGAAAAACGCCCTTGTAAAGCAATATGAGGCGCTTATGAAAATGGACGGCGTTTCGCTCGAATTTAAAGACGACGCTCTTAAAGCGATTGCAGGCTTGACGCTTGAAAAGAAAACGGGCGCAAGAGGGCTTAGGGCTATAATTGAAAAAACGCTTCTCCCCATAATGTTCAACACTCCGTCGGAAAACGACGTTAAAAGGGTCGTCATTACCAAGGATTGCGTCAATAACGGCGAAAGCCCCATAATAGAACGCGCAAAGGGCGTAAAACAGAATACTGCGGCAGATAAAAAATCCGCAGGCTAAGCTAAAAAAAGCCGATTGCTGGTCAGTCGGCTTTTTAAATTAAAATATAAGAGGTGAGGATATTGAAGCGCGAAAAGCCTGCAAAAAAACTTGATTTTTCAAGTAATGAAAAGAAAAACTCCAAGCGAATTAAATATTTTATTGTTTCATTTGCGGCGTTTACGGTCGTTCTCGGCTCAATATCCCTGCTTATGTTTATGAAAACGCTTGATTTTGATTTGGGAAATTTAAAATCCTCCGCGCTCGAAAGCACAACCGAGGCGGAGTCTGAGCAGACAAGCGAAATTGCGGAAATGTCGGGAAAATCGAACATCTTGTTTATTTGTGCCGATTCCGATGGCGGACTGCTGTTTTCTTTTCTGATAAAAAGCAATATGCCCGAGACTCGGATAGAGGTGTACGGCATTTCGGGAAGTACGGTTTCGGAGGCAGGCGGCGTTTCTCTTACTTTTGACGGGCATTACAAAAAATTCGGTGCGGCAGGCTTGCGGGAAGCGGTCAAGAGCGCTTACTCGGTTAATATTGACAGATATGTTAAGGTAAGCGAAGCTCAGTTTAAATCGTTCGTTTCAAAAACGGGAGATATTACCGTTAACGTTCCTGCGGCGGTAAGCTCGGGCGGTCTGTCGCTTGACGCGGGAGAGCAAAGTCTGTCAAGCGATTTGCTTTTAAAATATTTAAAGTATTGCTCCGAGGATGAAAAAAATTCCGCTTTTTGCGCTTTCCTATCAACTGTTTTCGGCGAGGACAACCTGAACTCAATGGATAGTCTTTTTTCGTATCTTGCCAACAATTCCGAAACCGATATTTCAATAGTGGATTTTACAAACAAAAAAGGTGAGCTTTCAGCGTTTATAAACTCGGGCGGCAATATTGTTCCTGCGGGCGACGCCGCAAACGCGGTTGAAGAAACAGATGGTAAGTAATTCGTTTTATCATAAGGCTGATGAAAGGCGGCGGCATGTATGGATAAAAAAAGAATCGAAAACGCGGTCAGGGAGATCCTTATTGCAATAGGAGAAAATCCTGACAGAGAGGGGCTTGCGGAAACTCCCAAAAGGGTTGCCAATATGTATGAGGAGATTTTTGCGGGCATTGAGGACAATCCCGCAAGGCATTTAAAGGTGTTTAACGAGGGCGATAACGACGAGATGGTTATAGTCCGTGATATACCTATGTATTCAATGTGCGAGCATCATCTTTTGCCGTTCGTCGGCAAGGCCCATATAGCATACATACCGTCAGAGGGCAAGGTTATAGGTCTTTCAAAGCTTGCGAGAATTGTTGACAGCTTTTCAAAAAAACCGCAGCTTCAGGAAAGGCTGACCTCACAGATTGCCGACTTCCTTGAAGAAAATCTTTCTCCCAAGGGCGTTGCGGTTGTAATTGAAGCGGAGCATCTTTGTATGACAATGAGAGGCGCGAGAGCGGCGGGCGCGACAACACAGACCTCGGCGCTGCGAGGCTCAATGCGCAAGGACGCGAGAACAAGAGCGGAGGCTATGTCGCTTTTGCAGGGAGGCAGGTAATTTGTATTATTTCAGAGGGGAAAATTTTTCTTTCCCGTTAAATGAACGCACTTATGTAATGGGAATCCTCAACGTTACGCCTGACTCTTTTTTTGACGGCGGAGAGTGGAACACTCCGCAAAAAGCTGTTGTCCACGCGCTTGAAATGCAGAAAAACGGCGCGGATATTATCGACGTCGGCGCTCAGTCTACAAGACCGGGGAGTACGCTCCTCGGAGAAGCCGAAGAACTTGAAATTATAAAGCGGTATATGGATCTGCTTTCTGAAAATATAAGCGTTCCTGTTTCGGTGGATACATTTTATCCCTCGGTCGCGGATTACTGCCTTTCTCACGGCGCGGCAATCATAAACGATGTAAGCGGCGTTATAAATCCCGATATGGCACAGACGGTAAGCTCACATAATGCAGGGTGGATCATCGTCCACACGGGGCATAAATCCGCTGACGAAACGGCTGATTTTTCGGATTTGGGCGGTGTTACAAACGGAGTTGTCGGGTTCTTTGACGAGGCTCAAAAAAAGGCTTTGAGTTACGGCATAAAAAAAGAAAATCTATGCTTCGATATGGGCATAGGCTTCGGAAAATCTTATGAGGATAATTTAGAGCTTGTAAGAAATATAAATAAACTCAAAACCCCCGAAAGAGCGCTTTTGACCGCGCTTTCCTGCAAAAGAATTATTAAGGAAACGACAGGCGCGGACGGCTATGACAGGGTGTTCGGCACAATAGCTGCGGATGTGCTTTCAATAGCGGGCGGAACCGATTTTATAAGAGTTCATCACGTTAAGGAAGCCGTGCTTTCGGCAAAAACAGCGGATAAATTGGTAAGGGGCAGGTCATGGACAAAATAATTGTTAAAGGTCTTAAACTATTCGCTTTTCACGGGGTAAATCCCGAGGAGAAAGAGGAAGGGCAGAATTTTATTATCGACATTAAAGCTCGTCTTTCTCTGTGCGTGCCTTGCAGTACGGATAATGTTGCCGACACCGTAAGCTATGCGAAAATAATTAAAAGCGCACGCAGAGCTTTTTTGCGGGAAAAATATGATTTGCTCGAAAAGGCGGCACAGGCTGTTGCCGACGCCGTGCTTTCGGAATTTGAAAAAATAAGCGAGGTTACGGTAACCGTAAAGAAGCCCGAAGCGCCTATAAGCGCGGACTTCGATTATGTTGCCGTCGAAATTACAAGGAGCAGAGCATGAGGGCGGTACTCGGAATAGGCACGAATATGGGCGATAAAAAACAGAATATTAAAAACGCTCTTTCCTCACTCGGGCTGCTTGTGAAAACCGAGATTAAAAGGGTTTCGGAAATCTATGAAACAGAGCCGTGGGGATATAAACGGCAGGATAATTTTTTAAACTGCGCCGTGCTTATTGAAACCGAGCTTTCGCCGCACGCTCTTTTGGGGGCGTGTCTCGGGATAGAATCCGCTTTAGGCAGGGTAAGAGCCTTTAAAAACGGACCGAGAATAATCGACATTGACGTTTTGCTGTATGAGGGCTTTTCAAGCGACAGTCGGGAATTGACTGTTCCGCATCCGTATATTCTGCAAAGGGATTTTGTGCTTGTTCCGCTGCATGATTTATTCCCCGAAAATTCCGCCCTTGGTTTTAAATTCGACAAGGAATACAAAAGCCTTAATGTCAGTCTCCCGACGGTGAAGCTGTAAAATTCACTGAAAAATCGGGCTTTTGCTTTAATTAAACACAACCTTTTTACCGTTTAAGTCGCCGTGAATTTTATAATCGGCGACCTTATTGTTTTGCCAAAATATGTCAACGGTTATGTTCCCTTTTTCCCGAAGCCCTTTAACGAAGCCGTTGCTCCAGCAGTCGGGCAGAGCGGGAAGAAGATATATGTTTTCGCTGTCCGACTGCAAAAGCATTTCATTTATTCCGCTTGCCGAGCCGAAATTGCCGTCGATTTGAAACGGCGGGTGGGCGTCAAGCATATTCGGATAAGTCCCGCCGCCTCCGCCGTAATTAAGCGAGGAGTTTTTCTGCGATTTTACGGGATTTAACTGCATATTAAGGAGCTTCAGCGCACGGTTGCCGTCTTTAAGCCTTGCCCAAAGGTTTATTTTCCACGCAAGACTCCAGCCCGTACCTTCATCGCCCCTTTTTTCAAGGCTTCTGCGGCAGGCTTCGACAATATCGGGCATAGTCCTTTCATTTATAATATCAAACGGGAAAAGACCTATAAGGTGCGAGAGATGTCTGTGGTTAACGCTCTTTTCGCGGTATTCGCTTTCCCACTCTAAAAGTCTGCCGTCGGAGCCTGTTTTGAACGGCTTGATCCTCGTTATCTTTTCAGAGATTTCATTATATAAATTGCTCCTTTCGCCCAATTCGTCGCAGCACTTTAGGTAGTTCTTGAAAACGTCAAGCACGATTGTGTCTGTGATAACAGACGATTTTGCAACCGATATTTCCTTGCCGTTATTAAAAAATGTGTTTTCGGGTGAGGTTGAGGGAGAAACGCACAAACTGCCGTCCTTGCTTTCATAAAGAATGTCGTTGTAAAACTCCGCGGCCTTTTCTATTAACGGCAGAGCGGTGTCTTTAAGATATTTTTTATCTAAAGTGTATTCGTAGTATTCCCAAACGGTGTGGCAAAGCCACCCCGAGCCTCCCTGCCAAAAGCCCCAAGAGGCAGAGCCGAGCGTAGGAACACTGAAGCCCCATATATCGGAGTTATGGTGGGCGACAAAGCCTTTGGCGTTATAAAAATTGCCTGCGGTTTTTTCACCCGTGACCGAAATCGTTTTTACAAGCTCGGTAAGCGGCAATACTGTTTCGGCAAGGTTGCTTTTAAGCGCCGACCAATAATTCATCTGCGTGTTTATATTGATTGTGTAGTTTGAATTCCATGCGGGTCTTAAACTTTCGTTCCAAATTCCCTGAAGATTCGTTGCCGCTGTGTTTTCTCGTGATGAAGAAATCAGAAGATAGCGCGAATAATTATATAAAAGCTCATAAAGCCCCGTATCCGATTTATCGTTGACAAATCCGGCAAGCCTTTCATCGGTCGGCAAAGAGGCGTTGGAGCTTCCCGTACCGAGGGAAAGGGTAACCCTGTCATAATACTTTTTATAATCATCGACATGAGTTTTTAAAAGCGCGTCAAAGCCTTTTTTTCGAGCGTTTTCAACCGCTTTGACAGCGAGCGTCCCGTAATCCTTTTTGCTCTTGTATGGGGCGGTCAGCCCGTTTTCAAAATTTGTTGCCGTGCTTAAAATAATAACTGTGTCGGTTGAATCCGAAATGTTGAAGAAGCCGCCGCTTTTTACGCATTTTCCGTCTGTAACGATTTTTACCGCCGTTCTGAAGGAAACGCCCTGTTCCCGCTCTTTTTTTGAATAAATCAGCGAATTGCACGGATATTTCGGCGACAGGGAATCACTGTCGCTCGGGCAGATACCGTCAATTATAAGCAAATTTTCCAAAAGCGTCAGGCTGTGCCTGAGCTTGCAGTTAAAGCTTACGGAAAAATCGACCTTTTTATCGGTTTCCGTTCTGTAAACCAAAACGCCGTCGGGGTTGGAAATAAACGCCTGCTTTTTAAACATTGTTTTATTTTTTATGTATGTGCAGGTATGCACCGCAGTAGAAATATCAAGGGCTCTTTTATAGTTCTCAATTTTAGAGAAACGCATACCGAAGTCCAAATACATATCCCCGAGCGGAAGATATGCCTGTGACCAAGAGGTAAGAAAATTCTTTTCAAGCTCCGCCTGAGCCTCATAAAGCCTTCCGTCATTTGCAAGAGACTGCGCCGCTTTAAAAGACGGGAAGGCTTTTTTATTATCATATTCACGGGGGAATCCGCTCCACAGCGTATCGTGGTTTAAAGCAATTCTGTCCTTATCCGTTCCGCTGAAAAGCATACCGCCCAGACTGCCGTTGCCTAAGGGCAGGGCGTCGGTCCAAAATTCAGCGGGCGAGCTGTACCAAAGCAAATCGTTGTTCATATTCAGCCTCCTTATGTAAACCGCAAATACAGATAGATTATATAACACAAAAATCAAAAGTCAACAATAAAACAAACCGCTCCGAAATATTTTTCGACATATTGTATTGCGGCAATAAATGTGATATTATATTTTAGAAAATTCGGACATAACCTGTGCGCGGAGGCTTCGTCTGCCGGCTCGGTCGGCGTTTATGCCGCAGGCTCTGCGAGAGCTAATTCGGGCGTGAACGCTGCATGGTTTAAATTTTCATAAAAAGCGCAAATTACGGGGAGTATCATTTTGCAGTACGTTGTTATGGACCTTGAATGGAACACTGCATATTCAAAAAAGCAGGGGAAATTCATTAACGAGATAATCGAAATAGGAGCGGTAAGGCTCGACGCTGATTTTAACGGCGTTGACACTATATCTATTGTGGTTAAAGCGCAGATAAACAAGAAGCTTCGGGGCAGTGTTAAACAGCTTACGCACATTACGAATGAGGAGGTTTCGCACGGTAAGGTTTTTCCGAAAGCGGTTAAGGAGCTTTCACAGTGGCTCGGCGGCGAGGAGAATACTTTTTTGACCTGGGGCGACGGCGACATTCGAGTGTTGTTGAAAAACTATGAATATTTTACCGGAGAAAAAACGATTCCTTTTATGAATAATTACGCTGACGTTCAAAGCTTTTGCCAGTCCTTTACCGACGTTCCGTCAAGTCAGCAAATCGGGCTTTCCGCTATGTGCGAAAAGCTGGAGGTTGATCCGAACGGGTTTTCTCACCACCGCGCGCTTGACGACTGCCTTATGACCGTTGCCTGCGTAAGAAAGGTTTTTGACAGGGAAAAGCTTGCCCGTTTCACATATAAGTGTGATAAGGATTTTTACGGAAGGCTTAATTTTAAGCCTTATGTTATAAGGGATATTAACAGCCCCTTGGTTGACAGGTCGGCATTCCGCTGCGTCTGCGACGTCTGCGGAGGAAAGGTTATAAGAAAAAAGGAATGGCGCTTTACCAATCAGTCCTTTAAAGCGGAATTTTACTGCCCTGAGTGCGACAGAAGCTTTAGGCTTAACGTAAGGTATAAGCAGTATTACGACAGACTTGATGTTAAAAGAAGCGTTTCCGAAATTACATCCGCAAGCTCCGATTAAAAAACAACCCGCCGCAATCCGAACGGAAACTGCAGCGGGTTTTTTAAAGGCTTTATTTACTTTATAACTCTGACTCTGATGGCTACGTCAAGAGCCTCAATTGCCGAAATCGCTTCGTCTGAAACATCTGTGTCCGTGTCGAGCATAGTGTATGCGTATTCGCCGCGCGACTTATTAACCATATTGTCAATGTTAATGTTTTCGGAGGCAACGGCGGTCGTGATTTTACTGATTACATTCGGAACGTTTTTGTGAATTATCGTAATTCTCGATCTGCCGCTTCTCGGGACGCAAACCGCAGGGAAATTAACCGAATGCGTTATATTTCCGTTTTCAAGGAAATCGCTTATTTCGTTTACCGCCATGACAGCGCAGTTGTCTTCGCTTTCGGGTGTTGAAGCGCCGAGGTGGGGGAGAACCACCGCGCCCGTAGCGTCAAGCAAGGCGTCATTACCGAAGTCCGTTGCGTACGCCGCAACCTTGCCGTCGGAAAGAGCCTTGATAATATCATCTGTATTAACTAACTCGCCTCTTGCAAAGTTGAGGATTCTGACGCTGTCCTTCATCTTCGCGATGTTCTGAGTGCAGATGATGCTTCTTGTATCGTCGGTAAGCGGAACGTGAAGTGTGATATAGTCGCACTGCGAGAAAATATCGTCAAGCGAAGCGGAATGATGAACGGCTCTCGAAAGATTCCAAGCGGCGTCAACCGAAAGGAACGGGTCGTAGCCGTATACGTCCATACCGAGCGAATGAGCGGCGTTTGCAACAAGCACGCCGATTGCGCCCAAGCCGATAACGCCGAGCTTTTTGCCCTTGATTTCGGGGCCTGCAAAAGCCGACTTGCCTTTTTCAACCGATTTTGAGAAATTTTCGTCGCCCCTAAGCGTAGCTTTGACCCATTCTATTGAGGGAACGATTTTTCTTGAAATCATAAGCATCGCGCAAAGCACAAGCTCTTTAACCGCATTTGCGTTAGCACCGGGGGTGTTGAAAACGACAATGCCCTTTTCGGAGCATTTGTCAAGCGGAATATTGTTAACGCCTGCACCCGCTCTTGCGATCGCAAGAGTTTCGGGAGCAAATTCCGTTTCGTGCATTGAAGCGGAGCGAACGAGAATTGCGTCGGGATTGGCAACGCTGTCGGAAACCTTATAGTCCGACGAAAAATTTTTAAGACCGGTGTTTGAAATCTTATTTAAAGTTAAAACATTATACATCGTATTTACCTCTTATTATGAATTGGCTTTTTCAAATTCGCCCATAAATTTAACAAGCGCTTCAACGCCCTCATAAGGCATTGCGTTGTAAATTGAGGCTCTCATACCGCCCACCGAGCGGTGACCTTTGATGTTTACAAGACCTGCTTCGGTTGCTTCCTTAACGAATTTTGCGTTAAGCTCCTCCGAATCCGTAACGAACGGTACGTTCATCAAAGAACGGTCTTTCGGAACGACCGTGCCCTTGAACATCTTTGAACTGTCAAGGAAGTCATAAAGCAGCTTAGCCTTCTTCTGATTTTTCTTCTGCATAGCCTCAAGTCCGCCGTTCTCCTTGAGCCATTCAAGAACGAGCTTGCAGATATAGATGGTGTAGCAGGGGGGAGTGTTGTAAAGCGAATCGTTATCCGCCATGATCCGATAGTTAAGCATTGAGGGCGTATCCTCTCTTGCCTTGCCGAGCAGATCCTCACGGATAATGCAGATTACAAGACCTGCCGGCGCAACGTTCTTTTGCGCGCCGCCGTAAAGCATACCGAATTTCGTAACGTCAATAGGCTCTGAAAGGAAGCAGGATGAAATATCCGCAATAAGCGGAACATCGCCCGTATCGGGCAAATCGCGCATAATGTTGCCGTGAACGGTTTCGTTCATACAAATATAGAAATAATCGGCGTCGGGACGGAATTCATTTTTATCAAGCTCGGGAACGCATGAGAAATTTTGCTCCTTGGACGAAGCGACGACCTTAACGTCTCCGTATCTGGCAGCCTCTTTATAAGCCTTGTTGGACCACTGCCCCGAAACGACATAGTCAGCCTTGCCGGAACCGTTCATAAAGTTCATCGGGATTGCGGCGAACTGAGTCGACGCGCCGCCTTGAAGGAAAAGGACCTTATAATTGTCGGGAATATTCATAAGCTCGCGAAGAAGTGCCTCAGCGCCCTTGATGATTTCGTCAAATACCTTTGAACGGTGACTCATTTCCATGACCGACTGACCGCAGCCGTGATAGTCGAGCATTTCCGCCGCCGCTTTCTTTAATACTTCCTCGGGCAGCATTGAGGGACCCGCCGAAAAGTTGTAAACTCTTGCCATTAGTATAACCTCCGTAAATTCTGTCATTCGACATTTTTCTCCGTAATAAACCTTAAAAGTTTTATAAACGCATTGTGCCTATTATAACAAAACAATATATATAAAGTCAACAAATTGACAAATTTTTAACAATTATTTTTTAAAAATCAGCATATAGCACCACAAAATTGTTAAATAATTTAACAAACTGTGCATTTTTATTATATGCCGAAAAAATTAAAATGATAAATCAACCGAATTTTCAACTTTTTATTGCTAAAATCTTTAAAATATTATATAATGCTATACAAATTATTTCTTGCCTGATTACGGGAGCTGGATTAAATGGATTATCCTAATATTGATATATTTTCAATGCCTATGGTCGCGCTTCGGGGGCTTGTCGTTTTCCCCGGTTCGACCGTGCATTTTGACGTCGGCAGACCTAAGTCGTCAGCCGCCGTAAAAGCCGCCATGGTTTCAAAGCAAAACATTTTTCTTGTCGCGCAGATTGATATGGCGGACGATACCGTTAACGCAAAAACGCTTTATGAAATCGGAACCGTCTGCGAGATTAAGCAAATTGTGCGTATGCCGTCGGGCGACGCGCTTAGAGTTGTTGTAGAGGGCAAATTCAGAGGTAAGCTCTGCGGCATTACGGGCGTTAAGCCTTATTATACCGCCGCGGTATCTTCTCTTAAAGAAAAGGGCGTAAGGTCTGCCGATACGCTTGAGAACGACGCTATGGTAAGAAGCGCAAAAAAACTTTTTGACGAGTATTCCTCGTTTGCGGTTAAAATTGCGCCCGACGTTGCCTTGGGCGTTTCCGTTAAGCATGACCCCGGAGATTTAGCGGACTATATTACTTCTAACATTCCTCTTGAATACACGGTAAAGCAGGAAATTTTGGAGCAGTTAAATCCGCTCAAAAGGCTTGAAAGGCTGTGCGTCATTCTCAATAAAGAAATTGATATTTTAACTATTGAGGCTGAAATAAACGATAAGGTTCAGGTGCAGATTGACGACAATCAGCGCGAGTATTATCTGCGCGAGCAGATGAAGGCGATTTCCGCCGAGCTTAACGACGGCGATTCACCCGAAAACGAGGCGCGGACTTACCGTGATAAAATATTAAAGCTCGCTCTTAACAAAGAGGATGAAGAAAAGCTTCTGACGGAGTGCGACAGACTTGTTAAAATGCAGCCGTCAAGCCCCGAAAGCACGGTGATACGCAATTATCTTGATGAAGTGCTGTTGCTTCCGTGGAACACCTATACCAAGGATAACACAAATATCGAAAAGGCTTCCAAAATACTTGAAAAGGATCATTACGGTCTTAAACAGGTCAAAGAAAGAATTATCGAGCTGCTTGCGGTCAGAGCTCTTTCGCCTGACATAAAAGGGCAGATTATCTGTCTTGCGGGTCCTCCCGGCGTCGGTAAAACCTCAATAGCAAAATCGCTTGCGCGCGCTATGAACAGACGGTTCGCAAGAATTTCATTGGGCGGCGTAAGGGATGAGGCTGAAATCAGAGGTCACAGAAAAACATACATAGGCGCGATGCCCGGCAATATTATCGACGCGCTTAAACGCGCCAAAAGCGCTAATCCGCTTATTTTGCTCGATGAGGTCGATAAGCTTTCAAGCGATTATAAGGGCGATCCCTCGTCAGCCCTGCTCGAAGCTTTGGATCCCGAACAGAACGCTTCGTTCCGTGACCATTATATAGATATTCCGTTTGATTTAAGCAAGGTCCTGTTTGTTACCACGGCAAACGATACGGGCAATATTCCTGCGCCCCTGCTTGACAGAATGGAGGTTATCGAGCTTTACAGCTACACCTTTGACGAAAAGTTCAATATTGCTAAAAAGCATCTTATTCCCAAGCAGTTAAAGCAGTACGGCATTAAGCCCTCGCAGGTCAAAATAAAGGATGACGCTCTAAGGCTTATAATTGACGGCTACACGAAGGAAGCAGGCGTCAGAAAGCTCGAAAGGGTTATCGCGAAGGTGCTTCGCAAGCAGGCGGTCAGGTTCGCAGGCGGCTTTGACGGCAAAATCACCGTAAAGGCGTGTGATTTGGAGGAGCTTCTCGGCCCGAGAAAATATAAGGATGATGCGCTTTCAAGAACCGACAGGGTAGGAGTTGTTAACGGTCTTGCATGGACGAGCGTCGGCGGCGAGATGCTCGAGATCGAAGCGCTTGCGGTTGAGGGTACGGGCAAGCTTGAGCTTACCGGTTCTTTGGGCGACGTTATGAAGGAATCCGCAAAGGCGGCATACAGCTACATAAGAAGCGTAGCGGAGCTTTACGGTATCGACGCCGATTTTTATAAGACCAAGGATATTCATCTTCACTTCCCCGAGGGCGCGGTTCCCAAGGACGGTCCTTCTGCCGGAATAGGCATCACCACTGCTATGGTTTCCGCCCTTTCGGATTCAGCCGTTAAATCAAGTATTGCCATGACGGGCGAGGTCACTTTGACGGGCAGGGTTCTGCCTATCGGCGGACTTCGCGAAAAATCAACGGCGGCATACAAGGTGGGCATAAAAACGGTTATAATACCTGATGAAAACCTTTCGGATATAAAACAGCTTGACAAGGCTGTTTCCGACGCGGTGGATTTTATTCCCGTTTCGGACGTCAGTGAGGTTCTGAAAATTGCAATTAACAGAAAAAGCTCGGATAAAAAGGTCGTGATTTCGCCTGAGTCGGAGCCGAAAAAACCGATGGGCGTATGGAGGCGGAATTAGGGATAATTATGGATTTTTCAAAAGCTCGGTTTGAGGCTGCATACGGTACTTTTTCACAGCTTCCCGAATCGGATTTACCCGAAATCGCTTTTTCGGGACGCTCAAATGTCGGTAAGTCCTCGCTTATAAATAAGGTGTTTAACAGAAAGGCGCTGGCTCGTGTAAGCTCGGTTCCCGGAAAGACTGTTACCGTAAATTTTTATTCGGTTGACGGTGCAAGAATCGTTGATTTGCCCGGCTACGGCTATGCAAAGCTGCCAAGATCCGAAAAGCAGCGTTTCGCTTCTTTAACGGACGGCTACTTTAATTCGGGCAGGGATATTCGCTTGGTTGTTCAGCTTATCGATATGAGGCGAGAGCCTACCGCGGATGACAGAATGATGCTCGGCTTTCTTAAAAGCACGGGTTATCCGTTTATTGTTGTAATGACCAAAAGCGATAAGCTCAATAAAACCGAGTATCAGAAACGAATCGAAGAAATCAAAACCGAGCTTCCCGACGTGAGCGACGGCAAAATTTTTCCTTTTTCCGCTATGACGGGGGAGAATGTCGATAAAATAAGAAATATTTTACAAAGCTGTCTGGAGGAATAGCGAATTGATCAAAACACCTTTCGTAACAAAAGAAAAAGCAGAAGAAATAGCAGGCGTTTATCCTACGCCTTATTACTTATATGATGAAAAGGGAATCCGCGAAAACTGTGAAAACCTTTATAAAGCGTTTTCGTGGAATAAGGGATTTCGCGAATATTTTGCGGTTAAGGCTACGCCCAATCCGTTTCTTATAAATATTCTCCGTGAATACGGGTGCGGCTGCGACTGCTCTTCAATGACCGAGCTTATGCTCTCAAAGGCAATCGGTGCTGACGGTGATTCGGTTATGTTTTCATCTAATGACACCCCGCCCGAGGAATTTAAATATGCAAACGATATGGGCGCTGTTATAAATCTTGATGATTTTACGCATATCGAAATACTTGAAAAAACGCTCGGCAGGCTTCCCGAAAAGCTCTCATGCCGTTACAATCCGGGCGGATACTTTAAAATTGCCAACAATATTATGGACAACCCCGGCGACGCGAAATACGGCATGACAACGGAACAGCTTTTTGAAGCGTTCAGAGTGCTTAAAGAAAAGGGCGTTAAGCAGTTCGGTATTCACTCTTTTCTTGCGAGCAACACGGTTACAAACGACTATTATCCGATTCTTGCACAAACTCTTTTCGATACAGCTGTAAGGCTTAAAAACGAAACGGGCGCCGACATTAAGTTTATTAACCTTTCGGGCGGTATAGGTATTCCCTACCGTCCCGACCAGACAAAAAACGATATATTCAAAATCGCCGAGGGTGTTAAAAAGGTGTATGACGAGGTGCTTGTACCGAACGGTATGGGCGACGTCGCAATTTACACCGAGCTCGGCAGATATATGACAGGTCCTTACGGCGCGCTTGTCACAAGGGCTATAAACGAAAAGCATACGCACAAGGAATATATAGGCGTTGACGCGTGCGCGGTCAACCTTATGCGTCCCGCAATGTACGGCGCTTATCATCATATAAGCGTTTTGGGTAAAGAGAACGACGAATGCGTCAAGCTATATGATATTACAGGCTCCCTGTGCGAGAATAACGATAAATTCGCCATTGACAGAATGTTACCCGAAATTGAAATGGGCGACCTTATTTACATCTATGATACAGGCGCTCACGGCTTTGCCATGGGCTATAACTATAACGGCAAGCTTAAATCCTCCGAAATCCTTTTAAAGCCCGACGGCAGGTTTGAACTTATAAGACGCGCTGAAACTCCGAAGGATTATTTTGCAACCTTTGATTGCTTTGATTTTTATAAAAAAGTTACGGAATAAGGAGTAATTAAATGTCCTTTGTCCACTTGCATCTGCATACTCAATACAGTCTGCTCGACGGCGCTTGCCGCTTCGGGCAGTTGTTTGATGCGGTGAAAAAGCAAGGGCAGACCGCCGCCGCCATTACCGACCACGGCAATATGTTCGGCGTAATTGACTTCTATAAGGCGGCAAAGGAAAACGGAATTAAGCCTATAATCGGGTGCGAGGTATACGTTGCAGTGCGTTCAAGGCTTGAAAAGGTACATTCAACAGACAGCGAAAGGCATCATTTAATTCTGCTTTGCAAAAACGAAACGGGTTATAAAAACCTTATAAAAATGGTTTCGGAGTCTTGGGTTTCGGGATTTTATATAAAGCCGAGGGTTGATAAAGAGCTTCTCGAAAAATACCACGAGGGGCTTATCGCTCTCTCAGCGTGCCTTGCGGGCGAAGTACCGAGAAAGCTGCTTCAAAATGATTACGAGGGAGCGAAACAGACTGCTCTTTGGTACAATTCCGTATTCGGTCAGGGCAATTATTATATTGAGGTTCAAAACCACGGCATAAAGGAACAGCTTGAAATTCTGCCGAAGCTTATAAGGCTTGCAAGGGAAACGGGTATACCTCTTGCCGCTACAAACGACGTTCACTATGTAAAAAAAGAGGACGCTAAAATCCAGAAGGTGCTTATCTGCATACAAACCAACCGTACCGTTGACGAGAATACGGGTATGGATTTCGGTACTGACGAATTTTACCTTAAATCCGAAAAGGAAATGCGTGAAATATTCAGCGACATACCCGATGCGGTTGACAATACAAACAAAATCGCCGAAATGTGCAATTTGGAGTTTGAGTTCCACAACACAAAGCTGCCCCGTTTCGACGTACCCAACGGGCAGGATCATTATGAGTATTTCCGCAGCTGCTGTTACGAGGGTCTAAAGCGCAATTACGGTCAGGACTGCGACGAAAAGTATATCAAAAGGCTTGAATACGAATTGTCGGTTATAAAAAAAATGGGCTATGTCGATTATTTCCTGATTGTAGCCGATTTTATAAACTACGCAAAAAGCAGGGGTATCCCCGTAGGACCGGGGAGAGGCTCCTGTGCAGGGAGCATTGCCGCTTACTGTATGGGGATTACGGGCATAGATCCGATGAAGTACAATCTTCTTTTTGAGCGTTTCTTGAATCCCGAAAGAGTAAGTATGCCCGATATTGACGTTGATTTTTGTTATGTCAGGCGCGAGGAGGTAATAGATTACGTTATAAAGAAATACGGCGCGGATCATGTCGCGCAGATTGTAACCTTCGGTACTATGGCGGCACGCGCGGCAATACGGGACGTCGGCAGAGTACTCGGGATGCCTTATAACACAGTCGATTCCGTTTCAAAGCAGATACCCGGAGAACTTAATATAACAATAGAAAAGGCTCTTGAAAAAAATCAGGAGTTAAAATCGCTTTACGAAAGCGACGAAAAGATAAGAGAGCTTATAGACACCGCTAAAAAGATTGAGGGTATGCCGCGCCACGCTTCAAAGCACGCCGCAGGCGTTGTGATTACGGACAGACCCGTTTACGAGTATGTTCCGCTTGCAAGAAACGACGATTCGATCGTAACCCAGTTCACAATGACGACCATTGAAGAATTGGGACTCCTCAAAATGGACTTTTTAGGGCTTCGCACCTTAACGGTAATAAGCGACGCCGAAAAAATGATAAGAGAGAAAAACAGAGATTTTGACATTGAAAAAATACCCCTTGACGACAGGGCAACCTATGAGATGTTCTCAAAGGGGCTTACCTACGGGGTGTTCCAATGCGAATCGGCGGGGCTGCGGCGCGTGCTTACTAAGCTGCGTCCCGAAAGCCTTGAGGATATAATAGCCGTTATTTCCCTTTACCGTCCGGGTCCTATGGACTCTATCGACGCATATATCTCAAACAGGCATAACCCCGAAAATGTGAAATATAAGACCGAGAAGCTAAGACCTATTTTGGATGTAACATACGGCTGTATGGTATATCAGGAGCAGGTAATGGAAATTTTCCGTTCCCTTGCAGGCTACTCCTTCGGCAGAGCCGATATTGTAAGACGCGCCATGTCAAAGAAAAAGCATAAGATAATGGAGCAGGAGAGGGAAATATTTATTAACGGACTTACGGGCGATGACGGGAATATTGAGGTTGAGGGCTGCGTAAGGCGCGGAATACCTGCCGAGACCGCAAACAGCATCTTTAATGATATGTCGTCGTTTGCTTCGTACGCATTCAACAAATCCCACTCCGCGGCATACGCTGTTGTTGCGTACAGAACCGCATATCTTAAATGTCATTATCCTGCCGAGTTTATGGCGTCGCTGCTTACGAGCATAATCGACGATACTTCTAAAGTCGCGCTTTACATTTCCGACTGCGAAAGAATGGGCATTAAGGTCTTGCCGCCGCATGTAAATTCGGGCACGGGAAGCTTTACTGCGGATTCGGGCACGATACGCTTCGGTTTGCTTGCCGTAAAGAACCTCGGCAATAATTTCATAAATAAAATTTACGGGGAAAGATGCCTTAACGGAAAATACACCTCGTTTTATAATTTCTGTAAGCGCGTATATTCAAGGGATTTTAATAAACGGGCGGTTGAAAGCCTTATTAAGTGCGGCGCGCTCGATAATCTCGGCTTAAACAGGCGCGAAATGCTTACAAATCTCGAAGGTGTGGTTTCGTCTCTTGAGGCGTCAAGGCGAATGAACGTCGAAGGGCAAATCGGGCTTTTCGACCTCGGCGGGCAGCTTGAGGATGCTTCACAGCCGAAAATAACCCATACGGAGGAATTTCCCGCAGCTCAGCTTCTTTCCTTTGAAAAGGAAACAACGGGGCTTTACATTTCGGGGCATCCTATGGCGGAATATGCCGATATTTCAAGGAGGCTTAAATCCGCAAGGATTATCGACCTTATCGAAGCGGCAAACGACGAAACAAGTTTTTATAAAGACGGTGTTTCGGTTAAAATATTGGGAATAGTAACATCGGTAAAGAAAAAAATAACCAAAAGCGACGCTACTATGGCATTTGTTACCGCCGAGGATGTTACGGGCGGTATTGAAATAATCGTTTTTCCGAAAATTTACGAAAGGTTCAAAGCCCTTTTGAATACGGGCGGTGTTTTGCTTATATCGGGCAGGCTTTCTCTTCGTGAGGATGAGGACGCCAAGCTCGTTATGGATACGGCTGAAAAATGTCCCGAGAATGCCGCGCCTAAGAAGAGAAAGGGGCTGTTCATAAGGCTTAAAAGCGAGAACGACGAAAAATATTCCGTCTGCCGTAATATATTAAAGACCCATTCGGGCGATTATCCCGTTTTCTTCTTTTTTGAAGACGTGAAAAAATACAAGCCTGCATCTTTTTCCGTAAATTTCGGGGATATTCCTCTTTTGGAGCTTAAAGCCGCGGCGGGCGAGGCGAATGTTGTCGTTCAATAGCAAATCGTAAGGAAAAAATTGCTTTTTGCTTGACTAATTTTTTTAATCGTGTATTATATAACTTACGGCAAAATATCCTTTGCCTTTTCAGACGGGACGGCGGCAAGCCTGTTTGCGTCCCGCGCGAAAAAATCTTTGATTTTTTCATTTTTTATTGAATTGATAAATTTTTGAGGTGATTTTAAATGAAGACTATTGGTGTTTTAACAAGCGGCGGTGATGCGCCCGGAATGAACGCCGCAATAAGAGCGGTAATTCGCTCGGGATGTGAAAACGGTATGCGTGTTATGGGCATAAGACGCGGCTATAACGGTCTTATGTACGGCGATATGTATGAGATGAATCTCCGAAGCGTTTCCAATATTATTAACAGAGGCGGCACAATCCTTTATTCCGCGAGAAGCCCTGAGTTCAAGACCGAGGAGGGTATGCAGAAAGCCGTCAGCGTCTGCAAGGAAATCGGTATGGACGGCGTTGTCGTAATCGGCGGCGACGGCTCGTTCAGGGGAGCAAGGGATTTGTCTCTGAGAGGTATCCCGTGCGTAGGGATACCCGGAACGATTGACAACGATATTGCGTGCTGTGATTATACAATCGGCTATGATACGGCTATGAATACCGTTATGGAAATGGTTGACAGACTTCGCGATACCACCGAATCACACGACCGCTGCTCCGTTGTTGAGGTTATGGGCAGAAAGGCGGGGTATATTGCGCTTAACGCAGGTATCGCGGTCGGCGCTACGACAATACTTATCCCTGAAGTTCCTTTTGATTTTGAAAGAGACGTTATTGAGAGAATGAAACGAACGCAGAAGGCGGGCAAAAGACACTTTATCATTGTTGTCGCAGAAGGAATCGGCGGCGTTGCGGAGATGGCTGAAAAGATTCAGGAAATCACGGGCATTGAAAGCAGAGCTACCATTTTAGGTCACGTTCAGCGCGGAGGCTCTCCTACGGTACGTGACCGTGTCGCGGGCAGCAAAATGGGTTACCGTGCGGTTGAACTTCTTAAAGAGGGCATCGGCAACAGAGTTGTCGCAATGCAAAAGGACGAAATAGTCGATTATGATATTTTCGAGGCGCTTAATATGCACAAGGAAATTGACATTAAGCTTTATAATCTCGCCCACGAAATTTCAATTTGATGAATAACATAGTTTTAATCGGTATGCCCGCAAGCGGTAAAAGTACCGCAGGCGTTGTGCTTGCCAAAGCTCTCGGTATGTACTTTGTCGATACGGATCTGGTTATTCAGCAGCGCGAGGGCAGGCTGTTGCAGGATATAATTGATTCCGACGGGCTTGCGGCGTTTCTTTCGGCTGAGGAAAGCGCAATTCTTTCGCTTGATTGTAAAAATTCGGTAATCGCCACGGGCGGAAGCGTTGTTTTCAGCGAAAAAGCTATGCAAAAGCTGCGTGAAAACGGGACTGTCGCCTTTTTGGACGTCCCTTTGGAATCGCTTATAAACAGACTTGGCAACATAAAAACAAGGGGAATTGCCGCCCGAAAAGGGCAGAGCGTCGAATCGATTTTAAGCGAAAGACTTCCGCTTTACAAAAAATATGCGGATTTTACGATTTCTTTAAAAAACGAAAATGTTGAAACTACCGTCGAAAAGATCATATCCTGTTTGGTAAAATAAAATCTTAATATTTATAAAATTTCAAAGACTTTTCGGTTTATTCGGACATAATATTTCCGTCTAAATAAAACCGAAAAGTCTTCTTTTTTCCGCTGATAAAAGAATGATTTTTTCACAAATTATTAGAGCAGCGAAAGCTGCTGAAGCGGAGGTGGAAAAAATGAAATATTTTTTCAAAACTATAAGCTTTATTGGGCTTATGATAACCTCTGTTATTTTCGGAATTGTGTTTTTCGGCGAAAAAACCATTCCCGACCGTATTCATCTCGTCGGCAGTGAGCAGATAAATCTCAGCGGGATTTACTCGCTTGATGTGTCCGAGGAGGACGGCGTCAAAACCGCCAACACGGACAGTACGGTCTTGCTCACTGAAGACGGCGCGGAAAAGGAATATAAGGTAGACATTACGCTGCTAAACGCAATTCCCGTTAAATCTTCTACTGTTTCTGTTTCAAAAAGGCAGTATGTGGTCGCGGGCGGCGAGGCTTTCGGAATAAGGCTTTATACCGACGGCGTTATTATTGTCGGTATGGATGAAGTCCTTACGGAAAGCGGAACCGCAAATCCAGGGAAAAGCGCAGGGCTTGAAATAGGCGATGTAATAATTGCTCTTGACGGGAATGAAATAAAAAAGGTTTCCGAGCTTACCGACTATTTTGCCAATGTAAACGGTAATGAGATAGGAGTTTCGGCAGTCAGGAACGGGATGCCGTTTGAAGCCACCATAACTCTTGTAAAATCCGTAAGCGACGGCAAAAATAAGGCGGGACTGTGGATTAGGGACAGTACCGCGGGCGTCGGTACGATCACCTATTTTGACAGAGAAACAGGCGTTTTCGGCGGGCTCGGACACGCGGTGTGCGACGTCGATTCGGGCGCCCTTATGCCCCTGCTGGAGGGCGACGCCGTTGAAGCGGTTATAAGCGGATGCTATAAAGGCGCAAACGGCGTTACGGGGGAGCTTTGCGGTGTTTTTACAAACAAAAACATCGGTTCGCTTAAAGTCAACTGTGAAAACGGTATTTACGGTGTGCTTGATACCTGCTATGACGGAAAAGAGATACCCGTAGCGACAAAGCAGGAGGTGACCGAAGGTCCTGCCAAGATTATTTCCACCGTTGACGAAAACGGTCCTCAGTATTATGACGCGGAAATTGTAAAAATCCTTAAAACCTCTGATTCAAGCGGCAAAAATATGATAATAGAGGTAACGGATCCGGCTCTTATTGAAAAGACGGGCGGAATAGTTCAGGGGATGTCGGGAAGCCCTATAATCCAGAACGGAATGCTGGTAGGCGCTGTAACGCACGTTTTTGTGAACAATTCCCTGCAGGGTTACGCGATATTTGCGGAAAATATGCTGTCCGTATCGCAGGAGGTAGAAGATTCGGTAACTGATAAAGCTTCCTAAAAAAGTGAAGAGAGATGTTTTCGGGCATTTCTCTTCACGCTTTTGGTATATAACACAAGAAAAACATAAGGGACGGTTATGTACTTATTATTTCCCACATCGCTTTTGCTTTTGGCTGTCAACACGCAGACCCGTCGCCTGTGTTCCCCTCACAGCCCTACCGCATTTACTCATTTTTCTTGTTCTTTATGAATTTTAATACTAAAGCCCTAAACCTCTCTTAAGATTTAGGGCTTTTTTACAGGCTGAGGCGGGTTTCCCCGCCGTTAGTCTTATACAATTTTCAGTTATGGCATTTTTTTATTCTGTTTGAAAACACTCTTTAATTCTTATAATTTCCTCATCAGAGGCACAGTCTGAGGAAACCAGAATGTTAATTGCTTTTTCGGTAAGCTCGTCCTTTTTCTCATCATTTGTAGCTTTCATCAAACTCAGCGTATAAAAAATCAGGCTGTATCCGTTTTCTTTATTATTTGCCATTTTTTCAATTTCTTTGAGTACTGAATCATATTCGCCTTTCAAGAAAAGCAACTCGTTATATTCAGCCCAAACTAAAAGCTCTCCTGTTTCTAACATACTTGAGTTGTCAATTTTTTTCTCAATACTGCTTTGATACATATCGCTTTCGGCTAAAGCTTTAATCTTCTCAAATGCAAAATTTTTTGATTCGGGGTTTGTGCTGAAAAGCGCTATTGAATGAAGACCTGTATGTATCTTTGCATATTCACCCTTATCAAAACACTCACCGCAAAATTTATCCGCTTCCTCTATCCTTCCGTTGCTTAAAAGAAATAAGATATAACATTCATCGGTGTAGGTAAAAGCATTAAAGACAATCGTGTCTTGCTCAAATTCATCTCTTATTTCAAATACATCGTCAAAAAGAGGCTTCAGTTTATCGTAATTATCGCCTTTGTTGCAGTACTCTGTGGTTATAAAGCTGAGAATATCACGAGATTTTGTTATCTTATATGAAAAAATATAGTAATCTAAATATTCGCTTTTCTCATCCTCGATGTTTTCAATATCCAAAATCGGTGTTTTTACGAGAATCAAAACGATTGATATAAGCGAAATCAAAATAAGCGCTGCTGCCGTTATTTTTCTTTTCATTATGACCTGCTCCTTTCAAGCTCAATTCGTGTGCACAGGAAATATCCGAGCGATGCAAAAATGACCGTTAAGGGTATTAAAATCATAACAATTGCGGGGATAAAATATGAGGCGAAAATGCCTTTGCTTTCACCGTAAACCACAAGTGAACCCAATCCCGCAATCATCACGACGCCTGCAAGACAACCTAAGAAATTAAATATTTTATTGTTAAATTTATAGAGCGCCATTGCACAAATGTAACCCAAAATCAACGACATCGCAAAGACAGCAGCGCAGGAAATTATTTTGAATATCAGAAATGTTGTCATATCGGATTTTGCCAATCCAAGATTCCCGTCCGAAAATAACTGTGTGAAAAAATCATTTTGATATCTAATAAAATAGGAAATAGTGTTTATAATCGCCGAAAATATAAGCGTTGACGGCACAAACAGAATGAAGCTTTCATATATTCCTGTGTTTTTGTAACCGTTTTGGAGCAAATATTTATAAGGCTTTTTAAAAGACATTATGCCGAATGCAAAAAAGAAAACACATTTTACCGCGAAAAAAAGAAAATCCATAAAGTAAAACTCTCCGACTGACATAAATACATACTGAAAAACGGAAAAAACGACCAATGCCGCTAATAACGGCGCAAAATATTTGTAGCGGTATATTACAGCATTTCTAAGCTTCATAATGTATCTCTCCCATCATTTTTAGTAAGCTTTATGAATAGATCCTGCAAGCTTAATTTCTTTATATCAATTCCCGCTACAGCGCTGTAGGGAATTTCACTGCCGATTATGTAATAGGATGCATTGTTTCCGAAATACTCCGTCGCAATAACATTTTCGGCTTTAATCAGTTTATCAAGCGCTGTTTTGTCGCCTGAAATGCAAAAGCTGTTTTCCAAAACCTTACTGCAATCGTCATTTAAAATGATTTTGCCGTCATCTATGATAACAAGTTTTTCAATAATATTGGATATTTCCGAAATAAGATGCGTTGTTAAAATGTATGTGCTGTCGGTTTCAGAATACTGCTCGAGCAAAAGCTTATAAAATGTTTCCCTGTGAACTGCATCAAGCCCTAAGGTCGGTTCATCGAAAAAAACATACGGCTTATTTATGCAAAGACCCACAAGGTCTTTGAACGCAGTATTCCCGCCCGTTGAAAGCCCTTTAATACGCGTTTTTGCTTGCAGGCCGAAAGCTTTAAGCAGCCTAAATGCCTTTTCCCTGTCAAAGCTGCTGTGGAATTTCCCTGTTTGATTTATGATTTCACGAATGCTCATATCAGGCGGATATAAATTGTCCTCGCTTACTAAAAACACATTACCGTAAAACAGAGCGGAATCGGGAATACATAAATTATTGTCAATATACGTTTCTCCGCTGTCCGCAACGCATCTTCCGTCTATAATATTGAGAAGTGTTGATTTACCTGCGCCGTTTCTGCCGAGCAGTCCGTAAATTTTTCCGCTTTCAAGTTCAAGAGAAATGTTATCAAGCGCAGTTTTTTTACCGTATTTTTTCGTAATATTTTTTATTTCAATGCCCAATTTTCACAACCCCTTTCGATTAAAGCATTTATCTCATTTTTATTAAGCCCCAGCTTATGCGCTTCACAAAGGAGAGGAAAAATGAAATTTTCATAAAAGCTCTCCTGCCGTTTCCTTCTGATTTTTTCCGTTGCCCCCGTGCTTACAAACATTCCGAGTCCGCGTTTCTTATAAATTATACCGTCGTTAACTAAAATGTTCATTCCTTTAAGCACCGTTGCGGGATTTATTTGCAGAGAAACCGAAAGCTCCGTTGTTGACGGAATCTGCGTTTCTTCGGCATAGGCTCCCGTAAAAATCGCATCTTCAAGCTGCTGCGCAATTTGAACATAAAGGGGCTTATCGCCGGAAAATCTGAATACCATTTTTAGCACCTTTCCTAATATTTTGATGACTTGTTTTGTCTGCTGACTGATTTTTATAAATAGGTTAGTTACTTCTATAACTAACTATATAACTAAAAACAGATTTTGTCAATATTTTTTCAAAAAAATATTTTTTCAAAAAAAGCAGAAAAATGAATTTCGGCTTACAGTCTGTCAAGAACACAGGGAATGTTTCCCTGTGCGTCTCTGTGTTCCCGTGTTTTCGGACATTTCTCCTTACAATCTTTTAAATTAAAATTTTTTTAGAAAATTTTTGAATACTCTATTGCCAAAATAATACAAATATGGTAATATATGGCAGAAATAAAAAAACGGAGGTAACAAAATGGAAAGAAATTTAAAAGTTATGCTTGCGGCGGAGGGCAGCGAATTCGGGCAGAATTGCGCGAATGTTCTGCGTTCTTACGGGTGCGATGTAAAAACGGTTGCAAAGAACGGGGCGGAGGTGATTTCAAAATTTGAAAAAGAAAAGCCCGATGTTCTCGTTTTAGACGCGTTTATGACGAGTATTGACGCGCTCGGTGTGTTAAAGGAGATAAAGAGCGGCGGTAAAAATGAAAACACCGTTATAATGGTTATGTCGGGGGTCGATAACCAGCGTTTTGAGCAGGAAATCCTCAGCGCGGGAGCAGATTACTATTTCCTTAAGCCGTTCGATGTTAATATGATGGCTGAAAGAATTACGCAGATGTCCCTTTGGAATAATAATCCCAAGCAGGGTAAAGCGCAGTCATCCGACGCCGATTTAGAGGTGATTGTCAGCGACATAATGCATCAGATAGGCGTTCCCGCGCACATAAAGGGCTATCAGTACTTAAGGGAAGCCATAATTCTTTCAATCGGTGACAGTGAGATGATGAATTCCGTTACCAAGGTGCTGTATCCGACAGTCGCAAAGACCTTCGGCACAACCTCGTCAAGGGTCGAAAGGGCAATAAGACACGCAATAGAGGTAGCGTGGGACAGGGGAGACGTTGATGTTTTAAGCTCTTATTTCGGCTATACAATTCAAAGCGCAAGAGGAAAGCCTACAAACTCGGAATTTATTGCTATGATAAGCGATAAATTAAGACTGCGTATGAAAATTTCGTAAAACAAATACCACCCGAAGAATGAAATACTTTCTTCGGGTGGCTGTTTTCATTTGTCGGTTTTACCTTTACTGATTTTTAATTACAACCCTGTAAGCCAAATCTTCAAGCTCCTCTATACTCGAAAGCATACCTGCCTGCCGTCTGAATTCGGCCCCGCCCCTTATGCCCTTCATATACCAAGCGGCGTGTTTTCGAGCTTCCTTAACACCGGTCTTTTCGCCCTTATATTCGCATATTTTTTTTATGTGTCTTACCATAACGCGCATACGTTCTGAAACAGGCGGTTCGGGAATTATTCTGCCCGAGGATAAATAGGCGTTAATCTGCGAAAACACCCAAGGTCTGCCGAGCGCGCCCCTGCCGACCAAAAGATAGTCGCAATTTGTCCTTTCATACATAAGCGCCGCCGACTGACCGTCTGTAATATCTCCGTTTGCGATGACGGGAATTGAAAGATTTTTTTTGATTTGAGCGATAATATCGCTGTTTACGGGCGGAGCGTACATTTGCTGTCTTGTTCTGCCGTGAACCGTAACCGCCGCGGCGCCCGCTCTCTCGGCTCTCAGCGCCAAATCAAGAGCGTTTATATTTTCAAGATCCCAGCCCGAGCGCATTTTTACCGTGACAGGTACGCGGGATCTTGAAACAACCGCCTTGACAATGCTTTCGGCAAGCTCGGGATCTTTCATAAGGCTTGCGCCGCTCCCGTTACCTGCAATTTTCGGCGCGGGACAGCCCATATTTATGTCTGTAAAATCAGGCTCAGCCTCGCTGACCGCCGAAACCGCTTCCGCCATTATTTCGGATGTGCTTCCGAAAATCTGAACGCCGCAGGGACGCTCACGCTCTGAAATCATCATAAGCGACCTTGATTTTCCGTCGCCCATTGTGACGCCCTTTGAGCTTACCATCTCCGTGACCGTATAGCCCGCGCCGTATTCGCGGCATATTTCACGAAACGCTCTGTCCGCAACGCCTGCCATAGGCGCGAGCGCCGCGTAGCCTTCAATTTTTAAATCTCCGATTTTCATTTACTCAACCTTGTTTTTTTTATTTCAATTTTAATTTTTATATATTTTATCACCATATTTTAATATTCTCAACAGCGGAGGTATATTTTTTTGTGCAAACAGGGGAAAAATATGTTATTATTGTATTACCATATATTATTTTTTTCGGAACGGAGTTTTTACAATGAAGCTTCTTATTTTGGACGGAAACAGCATAATAAACCGAGCATTTTACGGAATTAAACTTCTTACTACTAAGGACGGCAGATTTACAAACGCGATTTACGGGTTTATGAATATTCTCTTAAAGCTTGAGGATGATATTCAACCGGAGTGTGTCGCGGTTGCGTTTGACCTTAAAGCGCCGACCTTCAGGCACAAAATGTATGACGAATACAAGGCGGGCAGGAAGCCTATGCCCTCCGAGCTTGCCGAGCAGATGCCTGTGCTTAAGGAATTGCTTGTTGCCCTCGGATATAAAATCATTTCAAAAGAGGGCTATGAGGCGGATGATATTCTCGGCACGCTTTCCGCGCACTGCGGCGAGGAAAATGAATGCTTTATCGCTACAGGGGACAGGGACAGCCTTCAGCTCGTTAAAGAAAACGTTAAGGTTTTGCTTGCCGCAACAAAAATGGGCAGACCCGAAACCACGGTTTATGACATAGAAAAGGTTCGGGAGGATTACAGCGTTACTCCCAAGCAGTTAATAGATATAAAGGCGTTGATGGGCGACAGCTCCGACAATATCCCCGGCGTCGCGGGAATAGGCAGAAAGACCGCCGAGGAGCTTATAAGCAGATTCGGCTCGGTTGACTATATCTACGAAAACATTGACGCCATTGATGTTAAGGAGGGCGTCAGAGCAAAGCTTAAAGCCGATAAGGATAAGGCTTATTTAAGCTATAAGCTCGGCACTATCAATATAAATTCGCCCGTTCCAACCGATATAAACGAATATAAAAAACTACCCCCCGACGCTTTGAACGCGGCAAGGATCTTAACAGGTCTTGAAATGTTCAAAATACTCGAAAAATTAAATCTTTCAAGCACAAAGCCCGCCGAGGCGGAGAGCAATTCCGAGGCTTTAGAGGTTAAAGAAGGTAATTTCGAGGAATATTTAATTAAGGCTGAGGAAGATAAAAAAATGTACTTTACCGTCGTTTTTGAGAACGGTTCGGTAAAGGAGATTTATGCGGTAAATAATCAATATATATACCGTTTTTCAGCCGAAAATGATTTAGACGGCTTCTTTCGTCTTTTCAATGATACGGAAATTAAGAAATACACATATAACGCGAAAGAAATATATAAATACTGCTTTTATAACGGCATAGAGCTTTCCGATATTGATTATGACTTAATGATTGCGGCTTATCTTTTAAACCCGTCCGCTAAGGATTATTCAATTGAAAGGCTTGCCGGGGAGTTTTCCGTTCCCGATAACCGTTATGAGGACTTAAATTTAAACGGTATTTACGCTCTGCCCGCGCTTTGCCTCAAAACCTCGTCTGAGCTTGAACGTTTGGAGCTTACTAGGCTTTTTTCGGAAATTGAGATGCCGCTTTCCCGTGTACTTGCGTCCATGGAGCGCTGCGGGGTAAAGGTCGATAAGCAGGGCATAGAAAAATTCGGCGAAATGCTCGCGAAAAGGATAAAGGAGCTTCAAAGCTCCATATACGAGCTTGCGGGCGAGGAATTTAATATCAATTCGCCGAAACAGTTAGGCGAAATCCTTTTTGAAAAATTACAGATTCCGTCAAAGAAAAAAACGAAAACGGGTTATTCAACAAATGCAGAGGTGCTTGAAAACCTTGCGGACGAATACGATATTGTGCGTCTTATTCTTGAATACAGAACCCTTGCAAAATTAAAATCCACTTACTGTGACGGCCTTTTAAAGGAGATTTCGCCCGACGGAAGGATTCACACGAGCTTTAACCAGACTGAAACGAGGACAGGCAGAATTTCATCAGCCGAGCCTAATTTACAGAACATCCCCGTAAGAACCGAACTGGGCAGAGAAATGCGTAAATTCTTTACAGCCGATGAGGGAATGACCTTTGTTGACGCCGACTATTCGCAGATTGAGCTTCGTGTTTTGGCTGATATTGCGAACGACAAAAGTATGCTTGAAGCGTTTAATAACGACGACGATATTCACGCAATTACCGCTTCACAGGTGTTTAAAATGCCGCTTAATATGGTAACGCCCTTAATGCGAAGCCGTGCAAAGGCTGTCAATTTCGGCATAGTTTACGGTATCGGCGCGTTCTCGCTCGGCAAAGATATAGGCGTTTCGCGCGCCGAGGCGGATAAGTATATAAAGGATTATCTGCACCACTATTCGGGCGTTGACAATTATATGAAAACGGTGGTTGAAAACGCCAAAAAAGACGGCTATGTTTCAACGCTTTTCGGCAGACGGCGTTATCTTCCCGAGCTTTCGGCTTCAAACGGGATGGTAAGGTCATTCGGCGAGAGAGTGGCAAGAAATATGCCCATTCAGGGTACTGCGGCGGATATAATTAAAATCGCCATGCTCAGGGTTTATGACCGACTTCGCAAAGAAAAGCTTAAAGCGAGGCTTATTTTGCAGGTTCACGACGAATTGATCGTTGAAGCGCCGCTTGACGAGGCGCAGAGGGTAAAACAGATTGTTTCGGAGGAAATGGAAAACGCCTGCAAAATGAAGGTCAGGCTTAAAAGCGATGCAAATATAGGCAAAACCTGGTATGACGCGAAAGGATAAAAATGAAAAAAGCTGTATTTGTTTGTACGGGCAACACCTGCAGAAGCCCGATGGCGGAGGGGCTTTTCAGGGAATATCTAAAAAATAAGGGCGTTTCGGATATTGAGGTTTCGAGTGCGGGAATTTACTGCTTTGAGGGCAGTCCCGCAAGCGAAAACGCGGTAAAGGCGGCTGCAGAGCTGGGAGCTGACATCACTTCACACCGTTCACGTGGACTTGCCGCCTGCGATTTTACCGATGAAACGTATTTTATATGTATGACAAAATCGCATATGCAGGTTCTGAGAAAAGTCAAAAACGGTCTTAAAATAACGGCTCTCGGTATTCCCGATCCGTTCGGCGGCGGTATTGATGAATACCGAATGACGGCAAAAGAAATTATCAAGCATTTTGATGAGGTCTTGGATTTTATAAACGCCGAATATACGGTTTCGGAAATGCGAAAAGAGGATATACCCGAAGCGGCGCGGATCGAAAAGGAATGTTTTTCTCAGCCCTGGAGCGAAAAAGCGCTGTCAGAGGAGCTGCAAAACCCTGTTGCGCGGTTTTATGCCGCAAGAAACGGCGATAAGACTGTGGGATATATAGGGGCGTTTAATGTCGGCGGAGAGGTTTCCGTTACAGACATAGCGGTTCAGCGGGAATACAGAAACAGAGGTATTGCGACAGGGCTTATAAAAACGCTGAAAGCCAAAATGCGGGAGGAAAAAGCGGAGTTTATAACGCTTGAAGTCAGGGAATCAAATATAACGGCAATAAGACTTTACGAACGAAACGGCTTTAAGACGGTCGGAAAAAGAAAGGGTTTTTACGAAAATCCGAAAGAAGACGCGGTTTTAATGACCTTTTACTTTTGACATAACCCGTGCGTGGATTTCCTTTACCTATAAAGGGCTTTGAGTTATAGGCGCAGTCTATATCCGGATATCAAAACGCCGTATTGGACAGTAAAAAAAGGTTCGTGTATAATAAAGTCATCAAAAGGAAAGGAGAAAACAGCTATGACAAAGCGCACGGTTAATATCGGCAATATTTTCATAACGAATTGTATGTGCGGCTTTGCGCCGTTATCCGAGAGAAAGACGGATAATTATTTTAATAAGCTTATCAAAGCCAATTTCCGAAACGGACGAATGTGACGCTTTATACATCGATAAAGCCTTAAAATGAGGCAGTACATAATCAGTAAATTCCTTGACAGCGTCAAAAGAAAGAATACAGAGCCCATACAAAGCGGATCTGAAACAGAAAACAATATTGAGAAAGAGGTAAAAAACCATGAGTAATTATAAATTTGAAACACTTCAGCTTCACGTAGGTCAGGAACAGGCCGATCCCGCAACAGATTCCAGAGCGGTTCCCATCTATCAGACTACATCCTATGTCTTCCATAATTCCGAACACGCTGCCGCGCGTTTCGGTCTTACCGACGCCGGCAATATTTACGGCAGACTTACAAATTCCACGCAGGATGTTCTCGAAAAGAGGGTCGCGGCACTTGAGGGCGGCGTTGCCGCACTCGCGCTGGCTTCGGGCGCAGCCGCCATCACTTATACCGTTGAAGCTCTGGCTCAGAAGGGCGATCATATCGTCGCGCAGAAAACCATTTACGGCGGCAGCTACAACCTGCTGGCGCATACGCTGCCGAATTACGGTGTGGAAACAACCTTTGTGGACATCCACAATCTTGATGAGGTGACGTCGGCGATCCAATCAAACACCAAGGCGATTTTTATTGAAACACTCGGCAATCCCAACAGCGATATTCCCGATATTGACGCTATCGCGGAGATTGCTCACGCTCATAATATTCCGGTTGTCATAGACAACACCTTCGGAACGCCGTATCTCATCCGTCCTATCGAGCACGGCGCCGATATCGTGGTTCATTCCGCTACAAAGTTCCTCGGGGGACACGGTACCACGCTCGGCGGCATAATTGTTGATTCGGGTAATTTTGACTGGAAAGCAAATGCCGACAGGTATGCTCCGATCGCCAAAGCAAATCCGAGCTATCACGGTGTATCCTTTGTTGACGCGGCGGGTTCGGCAGCGTTTGTGACATATATCCGCGCCATACTGCTTCGCGATACGGGAGCGACGATTTCCCCGTTTAACGCATTCCTTCTTTTACAGGGTGTGGAAACATTGTCACTGCGTCTTGACCGTCACGCGGAAAATACCAAAAAGGTAGTGGAATATCTTGCAAAGCATCCGCAGGTAGAGAGGGTCAACCATCCGTCCCTGCCCGAGCATCCGCAGAATGCCTTGTATAAAAAGTATTTCCCGAACGGAGGGGCTTCTATCTTTACATTTGACATCAAAGGCGGACAGGAAGAGGCATGGAAATTTATCGACAGCCTTGAAATTTTCTCCCTGTTGGCAAATGTTGCGGATGTCAAGAGCCTCGCAATTCATCCGGCAACGACAACGCACTCCCAGCTTTCTGCGGATGAGCTGAACGATCAGGATATTCATCCGAATACCATCCGCCTGTCCATCGGTACGGAACATATAGATGATATAATTGCCGACCTCGAAAAAGGCTTTGCGGCGGTAAAATAAAGAAATGTCGGGTTGCAATGCCGAAACACCTGCATTGCAATCCGTTTTTCGGCGGATAAACGGTGATAAGGCTTTATAACCTCTATGCGGGGAGGTTTAACCTGCCGGCTCGGCCGGTACTTCCGCCCGCTGCGCTGCAACCTGCCGCAAGCTCAGCTGAAAGCCAATCAAAGCCTGAGCGCTGCCCCGATTTAAAACGGTAACGGTCAAACCAACAGAAAGGAGACGGCTGACTTGAACTGGGAGTTTATTGAAAAATATCTGCCGCTGTACAAACAGGCGGCAGCGCTTACAGTGAAAATCGGCTTTTTAGGGATTGCGGCCGCTGTCCTTGTCGGCTTGGTATGTACGGTGATTCAGTATTACAAGATACCCATAGCAAGAAAAATTGTGTCTGTCTACATTGAAATCAGCAGAAATACACCGCTTTTGGTACAGCTTTTTTTCATTTATTACGGTCTGCCTAAAATAGGAATACAGACGGACGCGGAAACCTGCGGTGTGGCAGGATTGGCATTCCTCGGCGGCAGCTATATGGCGGAGGCTTTCCGCAGCGGTATTGAGGCGGTAGAGCCGATTCAGGAAGAAAGCGCCTACAGCCTCGGGCTTGGGAAGATACAGACAATGCGCTATGTTATTCTGCCGCAGGCATTCTCCATCAGCGTTCCGGCTTTTATGGCAAATGTAATATTTTTGCTTAAGGAAACCAGCGTGTTCTCCGCTATAAGCCTTATGGACTTGATGTTTACTGCAAAGGATTTGATCGGACTTTACTACAAGACAACAGAAAGCCTGTTTTTGCTGGTAGTGTTCTATTTGATGATTTTGCTTCCGGTTTCCGTACTGGGAAGTCTCTTGGAAAGGAGGCTGCGCCGTGCCGGATTTGGGTCTTGATGTATTATTAAAAGGAAAAAATTTTGCGCGTATTTTGGGCGGACTCGGCGTCGCTCTTAAAATCAGTATGATTTCCGTGGCAATCAGTATCCCGCTTGGCATTGTGTTCGGAATTTTAATGACATGGAAAAACCCGATATGCAAAGCCGTGACACGGTGTTATTTGGAGTTTATCCGAATTATGCCTCAAATGGTACTGCTGTTTTTGGTTTATTTCGGAACAACACGGGCTTTCGGCTGGGATCTATCGGGAGAACTTGCATCGGTAATTGTATTTACCGCTTGGGGAACAGCCGAAATGGGAGATCTTGTTCGCGGAGCAATTACGAGCATACCTCTGCATCAATATGAAAGCGCGGAGGTTCTGGGGCTGACAAAAATGCAGACATACGGATATGTTGTTCTTCCGCAAACCGTTCGGCGTCTGATTCCGCTGTCCATCAATCTGATCACAAGAATGATAAAGACAACCAGCCTTGTTCTAATGATTGGCGTGGTTGAAGTTCTGAAGGTTGCCCAACAAATCATAGAGGCAAACCGTATCAGCAGCCCTAATGCCGCGTTTGGCGTCTATCTGACGGTATTTGCGCTGTATTTCATCGCCTGTTGGCCAATCAGCCTGCTTGCCAAATATCTGGAGAAAAAATGGAAGTGAGAGTATGGCGGAACCGATTTTAACAATAGAGCATCTGACAAAGCGGTTTGACGGATTAACGGTTCTGGATGATTTAAACCTTCGCGTGTATGAGGGCGAGGTCATTGTAATTGTCGGATCAAGCGGATGCGGAAAGAGTACGTTGCTTCGATGTATCAACGCCCTGGAAGATATTCAGGGCGGCGAGATAAGGCTGCATGGAGAGCTTGTTTCCAAAAGCGGCAAAAATCTGACCGAGATTCGCGAGAAGATCGGAATGGTGTTTCAGAGCTATGAATTGTTTCCGCATATGACGGTGCTTGATAATATTTTGCTGGCTCCGACTAAGGTTCAGAAGCGACCGAAGGCGGAGGTAAAGGAAGAAGCGTTGTCTATGTTGTCCCGAGTGGGGCTTAAGGAAAAGGCAGACAGCTTTCCGAGACAGCTTTCCGGAGGTCAAAAGCAGAGGGCGGCAATCGTCAGAGCCTTGTGTATGCATCCTGAAATTATGCTGTTTGATGAGGTTACGGCGGCGCTTGATCCGGAAATGGTCAGAGAGGTTTTAGAGGTTATCCTAAACCTTGCGGATCAGGGACGTACGATGCTTATCGTGACGCATGAGATGCAGTTTGCAAGGGCAGTGGCGGACAGAGTTGTGTTTCTTGACGATGGGACAATAAAGGAGGAGGGAACACCGGAGCAGTTCTTTGGCTCGCCTAAAACGGAACGGGCCAAGAGATTTTTGCAAACATTCACTTTTGAGCGGAAAAGCTCAAACAAAATTGATGCAGGGTATATACCCGGAAAAGGAGATTATCATGAAGAAAATCAGTAAGATTACCGTACTTTTATTGGCGCTGGCACTGGCGGTTTCGTTTGCCGCTTGCAGTTTATCAAAGTCGGATGTTTCCAATGCGGGAGGCGAAGATACCGTATACCGCACTTTGGATGAAATTAAGGAGAGCGGCGTCATTAACATCGGAGTTTTCTCCGACAAGAATCCGTTTGGATATGTTGATGAGAACGGCGATTATCAGGGCTATGATGTATATTTTGCCGAGCGTATAGGCAAAGACTTAGGCGTAGAGATTAACTATGTATCCACAGAAGCGGCAAACCGCATCGAATATTTGCAAACCGGTAAGGTTGACATTATTCTTGCGAACTTCACAGTAACCGAGGAGAGAGCGGAAGAAGTCGATTTTGCACTGCCTTATATGAATGTGGCTCTCGGTGTGGTTTCGCCTGACAGCAATGTAATCAAAAGTCTGGATAACTGGAATGCGGATGACCAAATTATTGTAATTTCCGGCACGACCGCGGAGACTTATTTAATTGAGAACTATCCCGATATTCCGCTTCAGAAGTATGATTCCTATGCGACGGCAAAGAATGCTTTGGAAAACGGAAACGGCGTTGCATGGGCAAATGACAACACAGAGGTTATTGCATTCGCTCTGCAAAACGAAGGATACACTGTCGGTATTCCCTCTTTGGGAAGTCAGGATACAATCGCTCCTGCGGTGTCAAAGGGAAACAGCACGTTGCTTGAATGGCTGAATGGGGAAATTGAAGCCCTCGGCGAAGAGAATTTCTTCCACGCCGACTATGAAGCGACGCTGGTCGACACCTACGGCTTGGATTATGAGGACAGCCTTGTAGTGGAAGGCGGTAAGACGCAGTAAAACTAATTTTAACGGGAAGCGGGTCGGGCGGTAATCATCCGTCCGCTTCCCGCTTTTTTTACGTATTTCGATAACAGAAATCAACCGATGCTTTAGCGGAAAGATACCGTTTTAAACCATATCGGGTCGGGCTCCCCTCGCCTTAACGAAAGCCGCTTACAGCACCGTTCCCCAAGACGGGGTTTCGCTCTCTATAATATGCTCAAGGTTGTTTATGCACTCGCAGCATACCTCGGTGAGCATTATATCCTGTTCTCCCTCGGCGTAGCGCTTAAGGCTTTTAAAGTCAATCTCCACCGACTCAATCTCGCTGTGGTTTAAATATACTTCAAGTCTTTCGCCCGTTTCCTGCCAAAGGCGCGTACATTCCTCCGCCGCGGCAACGGTTTCTTCATTATTGCCGTTCTGAGATACCGCGACTACGTTTTGAAGCGAGGCAATAAGGCTTTCGCATGTGTTTTTTAAATCGAAATATCCGAATACCGCGAGAAATACGGCTGTAAGGATAAAGCACACAGCTGTTATTACTCGTTTCATTTCTTTTCATCCTTTTTTATAAGGGTGATTTTTCCTTTTTTATCAAGCGTCATCAGCATTACTTCTTTTACTTTGATTTTATTCTTTTTCATTATTTTTTGAAGCTTCGGGTAATTCATTCCGCACTCCTTAAAGTCCGATTGAATTATTTTTCCGTCACTGATAACCACCGAGGGGAAGGCGTTTTCTTCGGCGGTTATATTTGTATCCTTGATTTTTACGGGCTCGTATTCGGCTTTGAGCATTACGCTTAACGTGCCGTCGGTTTCCACAACGGCATACTGCACGGTTGAAATGTCGAATACGTCCTTTTTCCTCAGCGCTTCAAGTAAATCGTCGGTTGTAAAACGAAGTCTTTTTAACTGATTTTGGTCGAGTATTCCGTTTCTTATTACAATAAGCGAATTTCCTTGTAAAAGCGAACGGAATCTGATACTTTTAAGGCAGATAACCGAAATGATTATTTCAAACCCTACAAGCAAAAGCACGGGAATAACAGTGTCGATAAGCGCAAGGCTTGTGTCCTGCATCGGGATTACAAGAATTTCAGACAGCAAAATAGTCACGACAAGCTCGGCAGGCTGTAACTCGCCGATTTGCCGTTTGCCGAGAAGTCTCATTACGATAAGGACGGCAATATATAAAATAATTGCGCGAAGAAAACTTATAAGCATAAAATCACCGCTATTATGTTTTCCTGTTTCGGCGTTGAATATCACACGCAATTATGGTAATGATAACCTTAAAAACACTCAGATTTACTGATATAAAACGGTGATTAAAATGTTTAAGTGGTTCGAGAAAAAGGTTAACAAAATAACCGAAAAGGTGACTGATAAAGAAGAAACCGTATCGGTAAAGCCTTATGTTGAGGATAATATAATTTATTTCAGGCAAAAGCTCGGCGAAAGCTTTGATATTTTATACAAGTATTCGGAGATAAACGGCAGAAAAGCCGTATTCGTAATGGATGACGGAATGTGTTCCAATATGCTTGTTGTCGAGCAAATTTTAAAGCCGATTTTTACGGCGAAAAATTTGCCGTCGCAGCCCGATAAAATGCTCAATGAAATCCGCGATAATGTTGTGGCGGGAATTGACCAAACCGAAACCCGCGACCTTGACGAAGCGATTAAAAACGTATTGTCCGGACTTGTAATTATGTTCCTTGACGGCGTCGGTTACTGTGAGTGCTTCGGTGTTCAGGACTTCCCCAAGCGCTCTGTTGAGGATGCAAAATCCGAGGTCGAGGAGAGGGGCTCGCACGAGGCATTCGTTGAGAGCTTTAAGGATAATATTGCGCTTCTCAGGCGCAGAATACGCTCGCCGGTTTTAAAATGCGAAACTCTTGAGGTAGGGGCAACAAGCAGGACGCGTGTTTGCGTGTGTTATATGTCGGACAGAGCCAAATCCGAAACCGTAAAGCAGGTAAAGCAAAAGCTTCGCGGCGCGGACCTTGACACTGTTTTCGGCTCGGGGTATTTAAGACCGTTTTTGGAGGACCGTCCTGTTTCCCTGTTCACGGGAACAGGCACTACCGAGCGCCCTGATGTCGCGTGCGCCGAAATGGCGGAGGGCAGAGTTGTAATAGTAATCGACGGAACGCCGTTTGCAATCATAGTTCCTTATTTATTCTGTGAGAGCTTTCAGACCATGGATGACTACAATTACCGTCCCTTTTACGCCTTGTTTTTACGCTTTATTAAGTATTTTTCATTCTTTGTGGCGGTGTTTCTTCCGGGGCTGTACGTTGCAATGTGCACCTTTCATCAGGAAATTTTGCCCGTTTCAATGCTTTACGACATGGCAATTCAGGAAAGTATGACTCCGTTCCCCGTAATGATTGAAACGATTTTTATTCATTTGGTTTATGAGATGGTAAGAGAAGCGGGACTTCGTATGCCGAAGGCGGTCGGTCACGCCGTAAGCATTGTGGGCGCGCTTGTAATAGGCGACGCGGCGGTTACGGCAGGGCTTATTGCCGCGCCGATGCTGATAGTCGTTGCTTTTTCGGCAATAACCTCTTTTGTCGTTTCACATCTGTATCAGCCCGTTGCCTTTTTGAGGTTCGCGTTTATTATAATCGGAGGTCTGTTCGGCTTTTACGGCATAGAAATCGGTTTTGCTGTTTTGCTTGTTAATATGTGCGCGGTAAATCCGTTCGGAGTACCTTTTCTTTCACCGTTTGCGCCGTTTTCCTTGGGCGCAATGCGCGACACGTTTTTCAGAGTCGGCTGGCGTACTCTCGGCAGGAAAAATCTTGAAATTCAAAAAATGGAGAAATAAATGGACACACAATCAAAAATCAGCACAGGTCAGTTCTTTTCTCTTTTGCTTTTATCAAGGCTTTTATCAACGCTCACCTTTATGCCCGACTATATAGGCAGTATCAGCACATCGGACTGCCTTTTGGCGGTTTCGGTCGGCAGCGCGCTGATTCCGATTTTTTGTATTCCCGTTTTCATTCTGTTTAAAAACAAACAAAGGAACAGCATACTTGACGAGGCGTATTACGTATCTCCGATATTTTCAAGGATCGCAGCCGTTCTTTACGTTATACTGTTTGTCTATTACGCATTTTTAACCCTCGTAAGGATGGATCTTTTTGTCGCAACGATTGTTTTTCCCGATATGAACACATCGCTTTTTGTAATTGTGTCGGTTGCGGCAGTCTGCTATGCCGCATCTCTGGGGCTTGAGCCCTTAGGCAGGGCGGGTGCGGTTTCGCTTGCTCTTTTCTGCGTGTCGTTTATAGTAATCCTTATGACGTTAATTGATAAGGTTGATATAAATTATCTGTCGCCCGTATTATATGACGGCACATTATCGGCTTTTCAGGTAGCCGCCTCGGTGGTTATAAGAACAATTGAGCCTGCGGCGATAGCGGTTTTAATTCCGCGTATTAACGGTAATTTGAAAAAAGGCTTTACGGTTTGGATAGTTTCTTTTTTCGTGATTGCGACAACTATTTTCTTCTTCCTTATGACCACCCTCGGCAACAGCTCTTTTTTGCAGATGTTTCCCGTACACGGTATGGCGGTGCTTTCATCTCTCGGGCTTTTTGAGCGCCTTGATATTGTTTTGACGGGTGTGTGGATTATTTCCGCATTTATTAAGATAGGATTTATGATTTATTTGTCATCCGACCTGCTCGGACGCTCGTTTAAAAGGGAATATAAAAATTATTATATAACGGCGATAGGACTGCTGCTTATAATTTTGCTGAGCTTTGAGTCAATATCTCTGACATCCTTTAAAAGCATCACCTCATTAACGGCAAGGGGCGTAATGTTCGCCGCCGTTGCGGTTATTTTACCGTCCGCCGTGCTTGCGGCTTCTAAGATAAAAAGGAGGGTGAAAAAATGAAAAAAGCGCTGAAAATTATTACTTTATTTTTAATGCTCACCGTCCTTTTGAGCGGCTGCGTCGGCGGCGTTGAGAGCCTTGAGCTTAAAAACAGAATCGTAATACAGGGCATAGGGCTTGATAAGTCGGAGAACGGCTTGTCCGTAAGCTTTCAGACGCTTAATACCGATGTTTCAAGCAATCCGAATTCGGGTAGCTCTCCGAGCGATGTCGTAAACTGTTTTACCGTGGAAAGCTCTTCGGTTTCGGAAGCTCTTGATAAATTGGCTGAGTCAACAGGTATGAGGGCTATGATTTCACAAAACAGAATTGTTGTTTTCGGCAACGAGCTTGCCAAAAGCGGAATATCCGCTTATCTTGATGAATTTGTAAGGGATGCGGAGAGCAGGGAAACTATACTTCTTGCCGTCGCCGAAGGAAAGGCGGAGGATGTAATTTACGCAAAGCTCGGTGAAAACGTGATTCCGGCGAGAAAAACCGAACAGATAATTGAGTCCGCCGAAATAAATTTTAATATAGCGGAGGTTGAGGCATACAGGTTTATAAATACGCTCGGCGACAGTGCGCTTTCGGGATTTTTGCCTATGCTCAGGGTGGAAAAAAGCGAGGAAGACAGCACGGGAGACGGTGAGGAAAGCGACACGGGAGACGGTGAGGAAGGCGACGGAGAAGACGATGTGATTTCGGTCTGCTCAACAGCTCTTTTTAAGGAAGATAAGCTTGTGACAACCGTTGACAGAGATATAACCGCAGGTATTCTTTGGGTAAACGATGAGATAAAAAAGGGTAAATTCACATTCAGAACCGAGGACGGGTACAACGTAACAGCCGATATTGTGACAAGTAAAACGCGTATAAAAACCGATATTGTAAATTCACGGCCTCGGTTTACTATAAAGGTTAACTGTTCGGTGGTCTGCTCTGAAATTAACGACAGCGTTTACAATAAAAAAAATACTGCGGATATTAAAAAAATATCGCAGAGCGCGAAAAATGCAATTAAGGATTATATTGAAAACAGTATAAAACAGTGTATAATGGAGGAAGGCGCGGATGTTTTCGGCTTTTCGTCAAGACTTAAGAGGTGCGAGCCGTCGTTTTATAAAGAAAATGTGAGCGATTGGAATACTTCAATGAAGCAGACGGACTATGTAACGGACGTCAGCGTTAAAATCAAAAGATTGGGAGGCTCCTCCGCAGCTTTGTACGGCGGAACTTGATATGAACACCTTTGATAAGATATATGAATGTGTTAAAAGAATACCTTACGGAAAGGTTGCAACCTACGGTCAAGTTGCCGCCATGGCGGGAAATCCGCATTGGTCGCGGGTCGTGGGATATGCCCTGCATGTAAATCCCGACCCGAAGCGCATTAAATGCCACAGGGTCGTAAACCGTTTCGGCGAGGTTTCGTCCGCGTTTGCGTTCGGCGGCGCAAATATGCAGATTGAGCTTTTAAGAGGCGAGGGCGTTGAGGTCAGCGACGGGGGAAAGGTTGACCTTAAAAAATACCTTTGGAACGGGGAATGAAATCATATAACCTGCTCGCCGATTTGAATTTCGGGATAAATGTTTGATAATCCTTATGCTTTTACAAACAATATTATCGGTGATAATATGAGTAAAAAAAATAAAAACGGTAAAATTGACATTGAGATGTCGTCAAAATCTTACGACGGCGTGCCCGAAACCTCTTTTGATTTGGTTAATAAATACGGGACTTATGAAATACAGCCGACGTCGGATATGCAGAACGAATGGCCCGAAATCGCGCAGGGCTGTCCTGAAAATTACAAAAAGCCGACAGTCTTAAACAAAAGGGTAAACGGGGAAAGGCTTAACCCAAAACAGGATAAATCTTAAAAATAAAAACCTTCGGTTCTGCCGAAGGCTTTTAAAATAATTATGTTCTTTCCCAAAGTAATCTGTTATTGTCAAAATAGGCTTTAATTCTGCCCTTGTTTTTTAAATAAGACAGATATGAGCGCACGGTACTGCCGACAAGGGCATACTGCTCAAAATTCATTGTAAGAGAATATCGGGAAAAAAGCTTTCCGAGAAGCTCCTCAAAAACGGCGGGCTCTTTTAAAATGTCCGTGATATTATCCGCAATTTCCGAAACCTTGTCTATATTGTACTGCGCGAGCGGGGCAATATCCTTTACCGCGTCCGTATGCGCGGGCACAAACATCTCGGCAGTCATTTTTTTAACCCTCTCAAGCGTTTCAATGTAGGCTTGGACGTCGTAAATAAAGCCGATTCGATACTTTTCAAGCGTTTCTCTTCCCGAAAGGCAGTCTGCAAGGTAAACTACGTTGTCGGGCGTCCTGAAGCCCACCATACTGAAAAAGTGACCGTAAAGAGGTATTATTTCAAAGCCCTCCGGAGCGTTTTCCTCAGTTAAATATTCCGCGTCACTGCCTTTTGCCAACAGGAATTTATGACGAAGCTCCTCGGGAGGAAACCCGCCGTATAAAAACGCAGGCTCCAATATGGGATGGCGCGTAAAATCGCACTCAATTTCGGGAGCATAGATTTTACAGCCTGTCTGCTTTTGAAGATAATCGTTGCCGCCGATGTGGTCGGCGTTTGAGTGCGTGTTGTAAATTGCCCGAAGAAGCCAGCCGTTTGCGTCCAAAATCTGCCTTACCTTGCGCCCCGCGTCTTTATCGTTGCCGCTGTCGATAAGACAAACATCCGTATCGTTAAGCCTGTAAAGACCGATTTTTGCGGGACTTTTAATATAAAAGCTTTTGTCTGTAACCTTAATCAATTCGTACATTTTATCACTCCCGAAAAATAAAATCAGAAATTTTTATCAATCGCTTTGCGTAGCAAAGATACCGATTACCTTATCTGTTCGCTGTTATTTTGAAAAAGTTGTTTTCTTTTTAGAAAAGGGGAAAAGAGCTTTTTCGTCATTTTAAAAGTATGCCTGTATCAGTTCTCTATTACAATACCACAAATTAAAGGCTTTTTCAAATCAGTGATAAGTGATGCACTCGCTTTGCTCGCAGTGATGCCGCACACCTTGTGTGCTGTGATGCGATGCGTTCACTCACGCGCCGAAGGCGTGCATCACAGACCGTAGGTCGATATCACGCACGCAGCAGTGCGCATCACGCTCCGAAAGGAACGCATCACTCAAAAATACCGCATTTGTACAAAAGGACAAATGCGGTATTTTTGTTGGTCGGGATGACAAGATTTGAACTTGCGACCTCTGCGTCCCGAACGCAGCGCTCTACCAAACTGAGCCACATCCCGAAAATATATTATTTTTAAATGCTCGGTTATTATAATATAAAATTTATGTAAAATCAAGGCTTTTATAAAAATAATTTAACAACCTTGCACCGATAAAAAATCAGGACCGTCCCAAATTTCTTCAGGACCGTCCCGAGCCTTTGTTTCGGTTATTCTTCGGAGTCCGAAACCGCTAAAACTTCATTTTCTCTGAACAGAAGCGATATACACCAAATCGCCGATAAAGCTACCAATGTATAAATAATTCGGCTCAGAATTGCGTCCTGTCCGCCGCACAGCCAGCTTACGAGGTCAAACTGAAAAAGACCGATCGAACCCCAGTTAAGTCCGCCTATTACGAGAATAATCAAAGCAATTTTATCAAGCATCATATAGTTCAACTCCTTTATTTGCTCGGTAGTATTATTTACGGTTATAATAAAAATATACCAAGCTCAATAAAGGTGAAAACGCAATCAAAAATGAAACCCACTGTGAAAGTCTTTTGTTTAAAAGCGGCACAATGGGTTGAAAAATTTTTTATTTATTTATTTTAACTGCGCGAAGCACAATAAAACTGCGAAGCAATAACACTGCCGTCGGTCAAATAAAACTTATGTATTTATATTCCCGCAGCGCGTCTGAGCTCGTCCGCTTTATCGGTCTGCTCCCATTTGACGTTTAAATCCGTTCTGCCCATATGACCGTATGCGGCAAGATTTCTGTAAATCGGCTTCCTCAAATCAAGGCAGTCGATAATCGCGGCAGGACGAAGGTCGAAGGTTTCTTCAACAATTCCGCTTAAAACGTCATCGGAAAGAACGCCGGTCCCGAAGGTGTCAACCATAACCGAAACAGGATGCGCGACGCCTATTGCGTACGCGAGCTGAATTTCGCATTTTTTCGCAAGCCCTGCCGCGACAATGTTCTTTGCGACATAGCGCGCGGCATATGCGGCTGAACGGTCAACCTTTGTCGGGTCCTTGCCCGAGAAGCAGCCTCCGCCGTGACGGCCTACGCCGCCGTAGGTGTCAACTATTATTTTTCTGCCCGTAAGACCCGAGTCACCCGCAGGACCGCCCGTTACAAATCTTCCCGTAGGGTTAACGTAAATTATGGTGTTGTCGTCGAAAAGCTGTTGAGGGATAATCGGCTTAATAACATTTTCCATAATATCCGAACGGATTTTTGAAAGCTCAACATCTGCGCTGTGCTGTGAGGAAATAACGATTGTGTCAACCCTTACAGGTTCGTCGTTTTCATCGTATTCAACGGTAACCTGAGTTTTTCCGTCAGGACGAAGATAGGGGAGGACGCCGTCGGTTCTTACCTTTGTCAGCTGCTTTGCAAGCTTGTGGGCAAGCGAAATCGCAAGCGGCATAAGCTCCTCGGTCTCGTCGCAGGCATAACCGAACATCATACCCTGATCGCCCGCGCCGTGTATGTTATAACCGTCGTTTTTGCCCTCTTTAAGCTCATAGGATTTGTCAACGCCTAGCGCGATGTCTGGGGATTGCCTGTCAATAAACGTTAAAACGTTGCAGGTTCTGCCGTTGAAGCCCTTTTCGTCGCTGTCATAGCCGATTTCGCAGACAACGTCCCTTGCAATCTGTTCAATATCAACCTTTGCTTTTGTTGTAATTTCGCCCATAACGATTATTTGGTCGGTAATGCACATAGTCTCGCAGGCAACTCTGCTTTCGGGATCCTGCTTAAGGATCTCGTCAAGAACCGCGTCCGAGATATTGTCGCAGATTTTGTCGGGATGACCCTCGGTTACGGACTCCGACGTAAAAAGATGTTTTGCCATATCTGTTCTCCTAAAAAGTATTTCATAAAAATAAGCACCCCGAAAGGTGCTTTAAACACCTTATCTTTCGGTATAAAACCGCAGGATTTAGCACCTTGCCTTATGCAGGTTGCCGTGGCGTCACAGGGCCTTTCCCTCAACCACTCTTTATAAGGAGATGTTTACTTTTATCGATTGTAATAATACTACTTTACAGCTTGCTTGTCAACATTTTGCAGGGTATATTCACACTTTGTTTACTTTGCCCTTTAAAGCCCTTGACAGCGGCTTATAAATAAGAAAGCACATTGCGGCGTCGGCTATACCCTTAAAAAACGTAAACGGAATGTTAAAAATACAGAGCGCTTTAATAAGCGAATCCGTACCGTCAAGTATTTCGTTATACATGCCGACTATAACGTCAAGCGGTATACCGTAAATTTTAACGTATGCGGGATAGACCATAAAGAAGTTAAGCGGCAGGGACGCCGCCGCCATTGCGAGCGCGCCCGAAAGAGAAGCGATGATCGCTGCCGTTCTTGTTTTTCTCGCCTTGTAAATACACCCTGCGGTGAGCGTGAATACCGCGCCGAGCAGGAAGTTGCACAGTTCTCCTACGCCCGCGCTTGAACCGAACGGCAGATGGAGTATATTCTTTAAAAGCTCAATAATCGCTCCGTAAACAGGACCTATTGAAAATGCGCCCAAAATTGCAGGCAAATCGCTGAAATCAAGCTTTACAAAGCTCGGCATAAAGGGAATTGAAATCTCAAAAAACTGAAGAATAGCGGCAACGGCGCTTAAAACGGCGGTGACCGTAATTTTCATCGGGTCTGTCTTTTTGATTTTTTTCAAAATTATTACCTCTCTTTTTGAGTTGGCAACAGAAAAACGCCTTGAAAAAATCAAGGCGCAGTATGTATAAAGCAATTATACATCTTCTTTCATCCGGACTTTACCGTCGGTTTCGGAATTTCACCGAATCAACCCTAAAAAGGCTCGCAGACTTTACTGCCGGTGGGGACTTTCACCCCGCCCTGAAGACAACTTTAATTTGATAATATTATATGGTTATTATCCTTCACTGTCAATAGGTTTTTTTATAGTTTTTCCGATAAATAAAAGTCCCGCGATAATAATTATCGGAAAACCCGCGCCGAAGCCAAGCCCGAATTTGACAGCCTCACCGTCGGAAAGCGTCAGCCCTGAGCTTTGGGAGGCGGCGCTTATAAGGCTTATAAGCCAAGGACCTGTCGCGCAGCCCATATCGCCGAGAATTGCGAGGAGCCCGTACATGCCTGCTCCGCCGTTTTCATAAAGCCTTGCGGCGAGGCTGAAGACGCCGGGCCAGAACAGACTTACGGAGAAGCCCGTAACGGCGCAGGCTGAAAGCGCAACAAACGGAGCGTCAACAGCAGACGCGGTAACGTAACAGCACACGCAGAGAACCGCGCAGACGAGCATTGAACGGATGAGGTTCATCCTTTCGCCGAAAATACCGAATAAAAGTCTTCCCGTTCCCATAAATACGGCAAAAAGGCACGGACCCAATAAATCACCCGTTATTTTTGAAACTCCGAGACCGCTTTCCGCAAAGAATGACGACCACTGCGACATTGCAAGCTCGGACGCGCCTGCGCAGAGCATTATAACCATAGCGGCAATAAACAGCTTGGATTTTAAAAGCGTTTTTATCGGCGTTCTTACGTTGTCGGGTACTGTCGGCATAAAAGGCACGTTTAATAAATTGAACATATTTATAAGCGGCAGTAACGCCCATATAATCGGCAGGGCGTACCAGCAGCTTCCGCCCGCTGTTCTTATAAACACTGTCGAAAGCGCGACAACCGCCGTTTGCCCCCAGCAGTAAAACGAGTGTAAAAGGCTCATATCCGCAGTCTTTCTCTCGCCCGGAATCGACTCGACAATCGGGCTTACCGTAACCTCAATCATACCGCTGCCGACAGCCGAAATAACCGTTGCAATACAAATTGCCGCAAATTTATTTTCAAGAACCGTCGGCAGAATACCCAAAAGCATAAGCCCCGCAAAGGCGCACAGGTGTGAGGCGATTATGATTTTTTTGTAGCCTATCTTGTCAACGGCTTTAACCGATATTAAATCGACGATCATCTGTGAGATAAAGTTTATAAGAATAAGACTTCCTATTGTTTTAAGGGAGATATTAAACTGCTTTGAAAAAATTACGAATAAAAGGGGAGAGAGGTTGTTGACTATTGCCTGAACGATATAGCCTATATAGCAGGCGACCTTCGTCCCTTTAAAGGTGCGGCGCATCTGTTTTCTCCTTAATCTATACTCTCGTTTCAATCACGCTTAAAGCGCCGTTTATTGTAAATTTACCGCTTCCGGCAGAGATAAAGAAGCTGTCGCCCTTTTTAACAGTCAGCTTTTCGCCGCCGCATTCGAGAGTACCCTCGCCGTCGGCTGCAAGAAGAGAAACAAACGAATCGGAATTTGCCGTTCTCTCCGCCTTTTCGGTGATTTCAAGCAAGGTTACGGCGAATAATTCGCACGAGGTGAGAAGCTGTTCCGAAAAGCCGTCCTTCTCGGTTTTTTCGCCTGCGGGCTTTATACCGTATTTCGGCATTTCGCATTTGGTTACGTCAATTGCCTTTTCGGTGTGAAGCGGGCGGAGATTTCCGTCCTTATCCTTTCTGTTGTAGTCATAAACACGGTAGGTGGTGTTTGAATTTTGCTGAATTTCGGCAAGCAGAATACCGCCGCCTATCGCGTGCAGAGTACCTGCTTCAATAAAGAATAAATCGCCCTTGTGAACCCGAACCTTATTGACCGCTTCAAGAAAGGTGTTGTCTTTAATTCTCCGCCTGAATTCGTCGGAGCTTATCTCTTTTTTAAAGCCGTATATAAGCTCGGCGTTTTCCTCACAATCAAGAATGTACCAGCACTCCGTTTTGCCGTATTCGCCCTCGACGCGCAGAGCGTATTCGTTGTCGGGATGCACCTGAACCGACAAATCGTTTTCAGCGTCAATAAGCTTTATGAGAATAGGAAAAAAATCAAATTTCATCCCGTTGGTTCCGAGAATTTCCCTTCCCTCAATTTCAATAACCTCGGAAAGCGTTTTGCCCGAATATTTGCCGTTTTCGACTGTGTTTTCGCCGTCCTTGTGGCAGGACAGCATCCAGCCCTCGGCAACCTTTTGAAGCTCGGTTTCAAATCCGAAATCGGTTTTAAGCTTGGTACCGCCCCATAAATAGTCTTTAAGAACGGGCTTTAATTTTAATATCACGGTTTTCACCTCAGTTAAATGATTTTGTTAATAAATATAGTAACAAAAAACAAGGGAAAATACAAGGAATAAGGGAGATTTTTTATTATGAGTAAATTCTCAAAGTAAATGCAACAGTAGAATTTGCGGTTGCAT
>CAZLCG010000007.1:0-62176 GCA_964557975.1 uncultured Eubacteriales bacterium | reverse complement strand
CCTGATGAGGTATCTTTCCGTTCCCTCAAAGACGGAGCGGAAACGGACGGCTTTTAATGAGCACTGTTTCGCGAGCGCCGTCAAGAACCTTTTTGAAAATTTTAAGCCGACAGACAAAAAACCGTACAAAACAAAGGAGCGGCAAACCGCTCCTTTAACTAATTCTGACCGTTTAGAATTGCGAAGTTCTCTTTATTGCATTTATAAAGGTTTGTGTATACCTTATAGTTTCTGTCGTAAACCGCCTTGTTTGCAGGGTTAGGCTTAAATACCTTTGAGGCGGGAATCATTTTCTTGGCGTCCGTTATGTCCTTAATAAGCCCTGTGCCTACGGCAATAGTAATAGCCGCGCCGACAGCGCCTATGTTCTGCGGACTTTCAACGGTTTCGACAATTCTGCCCGTACAGTCGGATAAAATCTGACAGGTAACGTCGTTTAACGCGCCTCCGCCGACAAACCTTATTGTATTTGAGGTCTTGATCTTTTTATCCTGCGTTTCAAGGAACCATCTCATATGGAAACATACGCCCTCAACGACCGCACGTATCATTTCGGATTTTCCGGTTTCAAGGCTTATGTTAAAGAACATACCTCTTGCGTTCGGATCCTCAAACGGACAGCGGTTGCCGTGAAGCCATGGTGTGAACACAACGCCGTTTGAGCCTGCGGGAACGGTTTCGACAACGGCCATCATATATTCGTAAAGGTTCGTGTAGACCGTTTCGTAATCGCCTTTCAGGTGCTTTAGGTTGTGGCTCTTGTCAAGGTATATGTCAATTTCGTCAAGAGCTAAATGGTCCTTGACCCATTCTACGCATTTTGCCGCCGTTTCAAGCTCGGCAAAATAGTTATAGTAACCGTCCTTTGCACCGACTACCGCGGCAACCATGGCGCTTGTATCGACAACGGACTTGTCAACGACCGTCGAAACCCAGCCCGACGTTCCCGAATAAACATGGGTGTCGCCAAGCTCAACCGCACCCGCGCCGACGCCTATGAGCGACGCGTCTCCGCCGCCGCCGAAAACAGACGTACCCTCTTCAAGCTCAAGCTCGTCAGCGGCCTTTTTAGTCAAAGCGCCTACACGGTCGGTCGACTTTACGATTTTTGCAAGATGGCTTTCGTTAATGCCTATCATCCTGCACATCTGCGGACTCCATGTTTTTCTTTTTATATCGTATATCATAGTGGAGAACGCGGAGTCGTGGGTCATAACGAACTCGCCCGTCATTCTTGCTATAAGATACTCCTTAACGTCGAGCCATTTATATATTTTTTTGTAGTTTTCCGGCTCGTTGTCTTCGACCCATTTGTATTTCCAGACCGGGTCTTTAACGGAAAGCGGAGCCGCGCCCGTGTATTTGAGGGCTTCAAGAACCTTTACAACGTTGCCGCCCGCAATCTGCGGACCTCCGCCCATACACGCTTTAAGCTGAGCGCCCGCGCGCTGATCCATGTAGCTGAAAGCGCGTCTTATGGCGTTTGCGTTCTTATCAACGAGAACAACGCCCTGCATTTGCGAGCAGAAGGATATTCCCGAAATGTCCTTTTTGTCAATTTTGGTTTTTTTCATAACCTCTTTTGTGCTGGCCCGCATAGCCTCCCACCACTCTTCGGGGTCTTGCTCGGCGCCGCCGTTCGGCAAAACATAAAGGTTATAACCTTCGCTTGCCGAAGATAGAAGCTTTATGGAGTCGGTAACGGCGAAAAGACAGGTTTTAACGCCCGTTGTGCCGATGTCATAAGCAATTACATACATGGGGTTAATCATAATAAAACCTCCGCATTTTATTTTTTCAGCGCCGATTTAATGAATTTAAGGCACTGTTCAACCACAAAATCGTCTTTATCAAGTATATCGTTTCCGTTATAAATCCTGAAACGCTCCTTGTAATAGTCGCTCGCATACGAGAACTGAAGGCTCATAAAAAGGCTGTCCAATAAATAGGCCGCAAAAGCCGAATCAATATCGCTCCTTACGTCGCCCGTTTTTTTGCCCTCTTCAATGGCAATTCGGTAAATTCTCGCGCTCATAGACTCCATTTCATAGGCAAACTGTGAAGCAAATCTCGGATTGTTTTCACTTGTCATAACATTATACAGCTTAATAATAAGGGGATTTTGCTTTGAATAGCTTTGAATTGTGCGTATAATCCGTTCCGCTTTTAAAAGTATGTCTTCATCGCTTACGGCGAGGGCTTTAAGCAGATCCTCAACGGTGGAAATGTTATAGTGTATGATTGTCAGGAACAAATCCTGCTTATTTTCAAAATACTTATACAGAGAGCCCACGCTGACGTCCGCTTTTTTTGCGATATTGTTTATGTTCGCATTGTCGAAGCCCTTGAGGGCAAACTCGGTCGTAGCGGCATTTATAATCCTTTCCCGCTTTTCCTGCGAAATATTGTCGAATGTCGCTTTATGATGCTTTTGTAGATCCATTTGCTTTCACCTGCCGTTATGAAAAAATTCATATTTGTAAAAAAGCTCTTTAAATCGGAGCAGCGCTCCGTCAAGCCCGCTTAAAACGATACTTGGTTTATACCGTAAATGTGAAATTGTGCGGTGATAAATTAACTTTAACATTTATTTTATCACAGCGGTTAGGGGTAATACAAGAAAAAAATAACAAAAAATACCTTTAAGGACTGAATTTGAACACTGTGGCGAAGAACAGCATTGTTTTTTGTATATTTTGCATATTATTATGCGGTTTTTATTAAGGCTTTAAGGTTGCTCAAAATAATTTCAGATGTTATAATTTTATTGGCTTTATACAGAAAAAACAAGCTGTAAGGCGGCGTGAAAATGAAAATAATCAATAGGCTTATCAGGAAAATATCGGGCAGTGAACTGGCTCAGGAGCAGACGGGCGGAATTGCCGGAGGCGATGTTAATAAAGACCTTGCGCCCGTTTTAAGACAGGCGGCGGCAGAAGGTTGCGTGCTTTTAAAGAATAACGGCGTTCTGCCTTTTTCCGAGGACAGTACCGTTGCGGTTTTCGGCAGGGTGCAGAACGATTGGTTCTATGTCGGAAACGGCTCGGGCGGAGACGTATGCGCGCCGTATAAGGTAAGCCTTATGCAGGGTATTGACAACTGCGGAGGCTTTAAGGTCTGCGAGGAGTTAAAAAACATATATTACGAATGGTGCTGCAATAAAAGGAACGTACCTGATCCCGGCTTCTGGGGGCATTGGCCGAGGTCATACCCTGAAATGCCGTTGTCCGAGAGCGTTGTTTCAAATGCCGCAAGGATAAGCGACAGCGCGCTTGTCGTAATCGGACGTTCCGCAGGCGAAGACAGGGAAAACGTTCTTAAAAGAGGGAGCTTTTATCTTGCCAAGGGTGAGAAAAAGATGCTTGACGCTGTGTGCGCCCGTTTCGGTAAGGTTGCACTTATACTTAATGTAGGCAGTATTACGGATTTTGAAGAAATCAATAATTACGGCGATAAGATAGGCGCCGTTATGCTTGTTTGGCAGGGCGGCATGGAGAGCGGAAACGCCGTTGCCGACGTGCTAAGCGGCAAAGTTTCGCCGAGCGGAAAGCTTACGGACACTGTTGCAAGGAAATATAAGTATTATTCGGGAAGCGACCATTTCGGCAACAAGGATCAGAATCAGTACGAGGAGGATATTTTTGTCGGATACCGCTACTTCGAGACGTTTGCGCCCGAAAAGGCGCTTTATGAATTCGGCTTCGGGCTTTCCTATACGGAGTTTGAAATCGAGTGTAAAAGCGCCTGCGAAAATGACGGCGTTGTAACAATAACCGCGCAGGTGAGGAATACGGGCAAAGCAGCGGGAAAAGAGGTCGCGCAGCTTTACGCGGAATGTCCGCAGGGCGCTCTCGGCAAGCCGTCAAGGGTTCTTGTCGGATTTGAGAAAACGAGGCTTTTACAGCCCGAGGAAGCTCAAATGCTTACAATGAAAATTGACCGATATTCATACGCGTCCTTTGACGACAGCGGAAGGTCGGGCAATAAAAACTGCTATGTCCTCGAAAACGGCGAATACTCGTTTTACCTCGGAAACAGCGTAAGAAGCTGCCGAAAGGTATTTTCCTATTCGCTCAAAGAAACGGTCGTTTTACAGCGCCTTACCGAGGTTATGGCGGTCAGACCCGAGGATGTTTTCCACCGTTTTACGGCAAAAGAAAAGGACGGAAGGCTTGTTGTTCGGCACGAAACTACGCCTGCAAGAACGGTTGACTTAAAAAATCGTATTCTTGAAGGCTTGCCCGAGGGTACGGAAATTACGGGCGACAGGGGCTATAAGCTAAAGGATGTTAAAGACGGTAAAGTCAATATGCGTGACTTCGTCGCCCAGCTTTCTTTTGATGAGCTTGAGCTTATCAGCCGAGGCGAGGGGATGATGTCGAGTAAGCTCGGCGCGGACGGCAACGCGGGTGTTCTGGGCGGCGTGTCGAAATCTTTGAGGGACAAGGGGATTCCTCCTATGACCGCGACGGACGGTCCGTCGGGTATAAGGCTAAGAGCTTCATGCTCGCTTATTCCGTGCGGAACCGCGCTTGCCTGCACTTGGAATACCGAGCTTGTAAAAGAGCTGTTTGACGGTATGGGTAAGGAAATGCTCGAGCGCGGGAGCGACATACTTTTGGCGCCGGGAATGAATATTCACAGAAATCCGCTGTGCGGCAGAAATTTCGAGTATTACTCGGAGGACCCGTATCTTACGGGCAAAATGGCGGCGGCAACAGTCGGCGGTATTCAGAAAAACAACGTTTCTGCGTGTCCTAAGCATTTTGCGTGCAATAATCAGGAGTATAACCGCAATTATAACAATTCGGTTTTATCACAGCGCGCGCTTCGTGAGATATATTTAAAGGGCTTTGAAATATGCGTCAGGCAGTCCGAGCCGCTAAACATTATGACAAGCTACAACAAGATTAACGGCGTGTGGAGCCATTACAATTACGAGCTTTGCACGGTTGTTTTAAGAGATGAGTGGGGCTATAAGGGCAACGTTATGACCGATTGGTGGATGCGATACGCTCCGTCGCCCGAGTTCCCCGAAATGTCGGGCAACGCCTACCGTGTGCGCGCGCAGGTCGATGTGCTTATGCCCGGCGCTAAAACCGCTGCGAGCAAATCCGCAGAGGCCGACGGCACGCTTCTTGAAACCTACGGAAAGCCTGACGGGATAACCTTGGGCGAAATGCAGAGAACCGCCGAAAACGTTTTGAATTATATAATCCGTTCGGGGAAGGAATTATGACTTTTATATAATGAGCTTCGTACCGTATTTTGAAAAAATAAAAATTATTGCGCAGGCACACAAAGAATGAGCCTGCGCAATTTAACGAAACCTGATTGAAGGGATTTACTTGAGGGAATCCGAATCGCTTTCAGCTTCGATACTGTTTCCTTCAGCCGCGTTTTCCTCATTTTCAATACAAGGCTTATCTTTCTGAAACTCTGCGGAGGAAAGCATTTCCTTTATTTCGGACAGCTCCCGCTTTATTTGCTTTTGTTCGTCGTACATATCGTGAAGCATAACCGCTGTATAAATGAAAACAACGGCAAGAAAGGGAGAAGCAATTTGATTGGCAAAGGGAATGTTTAGTATACCGTAGGCTATAATGACAATAATAATAAAGTAAATCATATTATCCCTCCGTAAAAAATCAAGTCGGTTTAACCGTTAACCTGTGTATTTATTGTAACATAACTTCCGTTAGGCGTCAAACAAGCAACGTTTTGTTCTTTTGTTAATTTATATTTTTCCGCCTTTTTAAATTAAACCGAAAAAATTCTTGACAAATGCGGCGAGAGCGCATATAATATCGGTACAACAAAGAAGAACTCCGTTCTCACCTGTGATTTTCTGATGAAACAGGTCAATACTTTTAAGCGACGTCTTATTGTGTATTGAGCGTGAACGGAAATCCGTTCACGCTTTGATTTTTTATTGGGAGTGATTATTTATCGGTATCAAAGAAATGCAGCTGAACGAAGATATCCGTGACAGGGAAGTCAGGGTTATTTCGTCAGACGGCGAACAGCTCGGTATTATGTCCGCTAAACAGGCGCTTAAAAAGGCTGAGGAAAAAAACCTTGACCTCGTTAAAATCGCGCCAACGGCGAACCCGCCCGTGTGCAAGATAATGGACTACGGCAAGTACAGATTCGAGCAGGCTAAAAAAGAGAAGGAAAACAAGAAAAACCAGCGCGTCATTGAAACGAAGGAAATCAGGCTTTCTCTTAATATTGATACGCATGATTTTGATACCAAGGCTAATCAGGCAATAAAATTTTTAAATTCGGGTCACAAGGTCAAGGTTTCGATACGCTTCAGAGGACGCGAAATGGCTCATCCTCAAATCGGTGAAGAAACAATGAAAAAATTTGCCGAGGTTGTAAGCGATTACGCGTCGGTTGAGAAGCCCGCCAAGCTCGAAGGACGGCAAATGCTTATGTTCTTGGCCCCTGCGGCAAAAAAGTAAAAAATAATTCTGGGAGGATAAATCAATGCCTAAAATCAAAACACACAGCGGAGCTAAAAAGCGCTTTAAAATGTCAAAGAACGGTAAGCCCATAAGAGCTCATGCTTACAAGTCGCACATTCTTAATAAGAAGAGTACAAAAAGAAAAAGAAATCTTCGCAAGACTTCTGTTGCGGACAAGACAAATCAGAAACAGATCAAGCGTCTTGTTCCTTACAAATAATCTGCGCGGTAATTGCGCTTACTACAAAATTTTCGGAGGTAACATATAAATGGCTCGTATTAAGGGTGCGATGATGACTCGCAAAAGAAGGAATAAAACATTAAAGCTTGCAAAGGGATACTACGGCTCCAAATCAAGGCTTTTTAAGACCGCAAAGCAGGCGGTTATGAAATCAGGTCAGTACGCATATATCGGCAGGAAGCAGAAAAAAAGAGATTTCAGAAGACTTTGGATTACAAGAATTTCGGCAGCCTGCAAGCAGAACGGTATGAATTATTCGACATTTATCAACGGTCTTTCAAAGGCAGGGGTTGCGCTTAACCGCAAAATGCTTTCCGAAATTGCAATTTCGGATCCCGCCGCTTTTACAGCTCTTACGGAACAGGCAAAAGCAGCTCTTAAATAAGCTATAACCACGCCCCTGTACGGGCGTGGTTCTTTTGTGGTATCGGTATATGAATTATATTGAAATTACAAGCCGTAATAACGAAAAAATAAAATATGTAAGCAAGCTTGTCAAAAATTCCCGTCAGAGAAAGGAAAGCGGGCTGTTTGTCTGCGAAGGACTCAGGCTCTGCCGTGACGCTGTTTTGAGCGGTTACGAAATTAAAGAGGCGTATTTCACCGAAGCGGCAATCGCAAAATACGGCGAAAGGGCGCGGAAAATTTCGGATTCCGCCGAAAGGGTATATTTAATTACAGACGGGGTTGCTGATAAGCTTTCGGATACTGTAAATTCCCAAGGCATTTTTTGCGTTGCCGAAATGAAACAACGGGAAGAAAACGGCATAAGGTATAATAATATATATATAGCGCTTGACAATATTCAGAATCCGCAGAATTTCGGCGCCGCGGCAAGGACGGCGGAGGCGCTCGGAATAGACGGAGTAATTGTGTATTCGGGGTGCGACAGATATAACCCGAAAGCGTTAAGAGCGTCTATGGGCAGCCTTTTGAGAATTAACCTGATTGAAACCGACGACCTTGCGGGGCTTGTCTGTGACGCGCGTGAAAACGGAATGTTTACTTTTGCGACCGTCCCCGACTCAAACGCTCGGGACATTACCTCGCTTTCCTTCGGCTCAGGGGCTGTCGCGGTAATCGGCAATGAGGGCGGCGGAGTTTCGCGTGAAATTCAAGCCGCTGCGAAAAACCGTGTGACCATTAGAATGAAGGGCAGCGCGGAGTCGCTGAACGCTTCGGCTGCGGCGGTTATTACCATGTGGGAAATGATGCGATGAGAGATTGCGAGTATTGGATTTGGCTTTCACGCACCTTGGGTGACGGCGCAAAAACAGATGACGTCATAAATTATTTCGGCTCTGCAAGACGGCTTTATGAGGCAGGAAGGTACGAATGGAAGATTTCGGGGCTTTTAACTCCCCGTCAGATTGCAAATCTTTGCGAATTCAGTCCGTCGGAATCGGGCGGAATTATCAATGAGTGTATGAAAAACCATTGGCAGATAATCACTCCCGATGATTTTGAATATCCGCAAAGGCTTCGTGAAATATGCAACTTCCCGTCGGTTCTCTATGTTGACGGCGACGCGTCAATTCTTAATTCCTGCCTGCCGATAGCTATGGTCGGTACAAGAAAAGCCTCGGATTACGGCTTGCGCGCGGCGTCTGCTCTCGCGGGGATGATCGCAAGGTGCGGTATGACCGTGGTCTCGGGCGGCGCGCTCGGGATCGACAGCGCATCGCATACGGGAGCTATGTATGCGGGCGGAAAAACTGTCGCTGTGCTCGGCTGCGGTTTGGGTACCGATTATCTCAGAGAAAATGAAGCTCTGCGCCGTGAAATTGCAAAAAACGGCGCTCTTGTTACGGAATATCCGCCGTTTTACAAGGCCTCAAAATATACTTTCCCCAAGCGCAACAGAATTATATCGGGTATGTCGCTGGGTACGGTAGTAATTGAGGCGGGCGAGAGAAGCGGTTCTCTCATTACCGCAAGGCTCGCGCTTGAGCAGAACAGGGATGTTTTTGCGGTGCCGGGCGATGTGTTTTCATCATCGTTTTCGGGCGCTAACAGGCTCATACGCGACGGCGCGAAGCCTGTGTTTACCGCAAGGGATATAGTCGAGGAGTATTATAACCGGTATCCGGACAGAATAAAAATCGATAATTCCGACGAATCGCTTGCGGACATATTCGCAAAGGGCGAAATGACCCGAGCCGTGAGCACGGGCAAGGCAGTAAAGCGCGGCAAATCGGAAGAAAGCATAAAAGAGCATGAAACGGTTTCAATACCGAAAGCATTGCCCGAATCCGCAAGCGAAACCGCAAGAACCGTTTACGGCACGATAGACGGCGAAACGGACTTCGATGAAATTGTAAAGGCTTCGGGGTTAGGGGTAAGAAAGGTTCTTTCGGGAATCACAGAGCTGGAAATGCTTTCGGTTATTGAAGTCTTACCGGGTAAAAAATATAAAAAAATATAGATAGCAGGATGATTCTATTATGTCAAAATTAGTAATTGTCGAATCCCCGTCAAAGGCAAAAACAATTCAAAAATATCTCGGAAAGGATTATAAGGTTACCGCTTCGGTAGGCCATATAAGGGATTTGCCCGCGGCGAAGCTGAGCGTAGACGTAAAAAACGATTTTGCGCCGAAATACGCCGTCGTAAAGGGCAAGGAAAAGTTGGTAAAGCAGTTAAAGGAAATGGTAAAGGATTCCGACGCCGTTTACCTTGCAACCGACCCCGACCGTGAGGGAGAAGCGATTTCGTGGCATCTTGCAACGGTTCTTAACCTTGATATGAATGAGAAAAACAGGGTTAAATTTAACGAAATAAATAAAACGAGCGTAACCGCCGGAATGGAGCATCCCGAAAAAATCGACCTTAATTTGGTTGACGCCCAGCAGGCGAGAAGAATTTTGGACCGCCTTGTAGGCTATAAGTTAAGTCCGTTCGTTTCGCAGAAGATCAGAAGGGGACTGTCGGCGGGCAGAGTGCAGTCTGTAGCGGTGCGCCTTATTGTTGACCGCGAGGAGGAAATCCGTGCGTTCAAGCCCGAGGAATATTGGTCGATTGACGCGAAATTTATTGCGCCGTCGTCCAAAAAAGCCTTTTCCGCCGCGCTGACAGCGGATGAAAACGGTAAGGTCAAAATTAAAAACAAGGAGCAGGCGGACTCCTGTCTCAACAGACTTGACGGAGCGGAGTATTCCGTAAAATCGGTTAAAAAGGGCACGAGGAGGAAGCAGCCCGCTCCCCCGTTTACTACCTCTACCTTACAGCAGGAGGCTTCAAGGAAATTAGGCTTCCAAGGCAAGCGCACTATGAAAATCGCGCAGGAGCTTTACGAAGGTATGGAGGTTAAAGGCATAGGTACAACGGGTCTTATAACCTATATGAGAACGGACTCCTTACGTATTTCCGAGGAGTCGAGATCCGCCGCCAACGAATATATAGAAAATGAGTTCGGGAAAAAATATCTTCCCGAAAAGCCGAGATATTTTAAAACAAAGGCTTCGGCGCAGGACGGTCACGAGGCGATAAGACCGACGATACCGTCGCTCTCGCCCGATAAGGTTAAAGACAGCCTTACCTCCGAGCAGTTTAAGCTGTATTCGCTTATTTGGAAGCGCTTTACGGCAAGCCTTATGGCTAACTGCGTTCAGGATACGGTAAAGGTTGAAATTGAGGGCGCAAGGGCGGAGGATAAAGCGCAAGGCAAATACTGCCTTTTCTCCGCAAGCGGATATACCGTAAGATTTGACGGCTATACAAGGCTTTACGTTGCGGGTACGGACGACGGCGAGGAGGATAACGGCGTTATCCCCGCAATAGAGGAAAACGACGCTTTAAAATTAAAGGAGCTTGGCGGCAATCAGCACTTTACACAGCCGCCCGCGAGGTATACGGAGCCTTCGCTTATTAAAACCCTTGAAGAAACCGGCGTAGGCAGACCGAGTACTTATGTTTCAATCATTTCGACAATTTTAAACCGTGAATATGTTGTAAGAGAGCAAAAGCAGTTAAAGCCGACCGAGCTCGGCGAGGCGGTCGTTAAATTGCTTGAACAGCAGTTCCCGAAAATAGTCGACGTTAAATTTACCGCCAATATGGAATCCGACCTCGATAAGGTTGAAAACGGCGACGTTGATTATGTCGCTATGCTTCACACGTTTTACGACGGCTTTGAGAAATCGCTTGAAAAGGCAAAGACGGATATGAACGGCGTCAAAATTCAGCTTAAAGAGGACGTCACGGATATTCCCTGTGAAAAGTGCGGCAGGATGATGGTCGTAAAGGTCGGAAGATTCGGCAAATTCTTAGCTTGCCCCGGTTACCCCGAATGTAAGAATACCAAGCCGTTTGTTGTTGAAACAAAGGCAAAATGCCCCGTATGCGGCGGCAAGGTAATTGAGAAAAAGAGCAAAAAGGGCTATACGTTCTTCGGGTGCGGCAGTTATCCCGACTGCAATTTTATGACGTGGGATAAGCCTACGGACGAAATCTGCCCTCAGTGCGGAAAATCGCTTTTCAAGGGTAAGGGCGGAGTGCTTCGCTGCCTTGACGAAAAATGCGGCTTTGAGAAGAAAGCCGAAAGAAAGAAAAAATCGAAAAAAGAGGAAGAATGATGAAAGCAGCGGTTATCGGCGCAGGTCTTGCAGGGTGCGAAGCGGCGTGGCAGTTAAAAAATGCGGGAATCACGGTTGATTTGTACGAGATGAAGCCGTTAAAGCGTTCCCCCGCGCATAAGACCGATGATTTCGCGGAGCTTGTCTGTTCAAATTCGTTCAAGGCGGAAAGGCTTAATTCCGCGTCAGGGCTTTTAAAGCGTGAAATGCAGACGTTCGGTTCGATCTGCGTTAATGCGGCGCTTGAAACCCGTGTGCCGGCAGGCGGCGCGCTTGCGGTGGACAGAACGCTGTTTTCACGGCTTGTAACCGAAAAAATAAAGTCCGAGCCGCTTATAACGGTAATTGAAAAAGAGGTCGGTTCTCTGCCCGAGGCGGACGCGGTCATCATAGCGGCGGGACCTCTTGCAAGCGAGAGGATTTCCGTTACCGTAAAGGAGCTTTGCGGCGATTCGCTTTCGTTCTACGACGCCGCAGCGCCGATTGTATCCGCCGAGAGCATAGATATGGATTTCGCTTTTTGCCGGTCGCGTTACGGCAGGGGCGGTGAGGACGACTATATCAACTGCCCCATGGACAAGGAAGAATACGAAAGCTTCTATAACGAGATAATTAACGCCGAGAGCGCCCAAATACATTCTTTTGACCGAAAAAAGGACGTCTATGAGGGCTGTATGCCTATTGAGGTGTTAGCCTCTCGGGGAAAAGACGCGATGCGATACGGTCCGTTAAAGCCCGTCGGTCTTACAAACCCGAAAACGGGACACAGACCGTGGGCAAATCTTCAGCTCCGCAAGGAGAACAGCGCGGGAAGCATGTATAACCTTGTCGGCTTCCAGACGAATTTAAAATTCGGCGAGCAAAAAAGAGTTTTTTCAATGTTCCCTGCGCTTCGCAGCGCGGAATTTTTGAGATACGGCGTCATGCACAGAAATACTTTTATAAATTCGCCCGAGATCTTAAATTCGGATTTCGGTATGAGAGAAAAACCGAATATTTTCTTCGCGGGGCAGATTACGGGTGTGGAAGGCTATATGGAATCCGCTGCGTCGGGAATAATGGCGGGGCTTAACGCGGCAAGGCGTTTAAAAGGGCTTCGCACCGTTACGCTTCCGGAAACTACCATGACGGGTGCGCTTTCAAGATATATAAGCGACGAAACGGTTAAAAATTTTCAGCCTATGGGCGCGAATTTCGGCATTTTGCCGCCGCTTGAAGATAAAATACGCGATAAAAGCGAAAGATATACGGCTTTGGCTGAACGCTCAATGAAAGACCTTTTAAGCTTTAAAGGAGAAAACGGGATATGAAAATAATAATTGACGCTTTCGGCGGCGACAACGCTCCGCTTGAAATAATCAGGGGCGCTGTCGACGCCGAAAAAGAATACGGCGTAAGTATTATGCTTACGGGCAGCGAAAAGGAAATAAGGAAATGCGCCGAGGAAAACGGTATTGACATTTCCTCATTTGAAATAAAAGACGCCGAGGGCGTTTTTGAGATGACAACGCCGCCGACGGAGATCATAAAGTCAAAGAGAAAAACCTCAATGGGCATAGGGCTTGACGCTCTCTCTGCGGGCGAGGGCGACGCATTTGTTTCGGCAGGCAGCACGGGCGCGCTTTTAGTCGGCGCAACGCTGATCGTTAAAAGAATAAAGGGCGTAAAAAGACCTGCGATAGGCGGGGTTATGCCGTCTAAGGAGGGCGCTTTTATACTTGTGGACACGGGCGCGAATGTTGAATGCACTCCCGAAATGCTTTGCCAGTTCGCGGTTATAGGCGACCTCTATATGAAAAAAATTATGGGCTTGGAAAATCCGAGGGTTGCGCTTGCAAATATCGGCGCGGAGGAAACAAAAGGCACTCCCTTACAGACAGAAACGTACAAAAGGCTTTCCAAGCTTCCGAATATCAGCTTTACGGGCAATATTGAGGTTCGCGATATTGCGTTCGGGAAGGCGGACGTTATCGTAGCGGACGGCTTTACGGGCAACGTAATTCTTAAAATGTACGAGGGCGTTGCGAAGTTTATTACGGGTGAAATTAAAAGCATTTTTAAAAAGAATATATTTTCTATGCTCTCCTACATCGGAGTGAAATCCGGAATGGACGCTTTCTCGGAAAAAATGAACTATAAAAAATACGGAGGAGCGCCTATTTTGGGCGTTAACAAGCCCGTTATAAAGGCTCACGGCTCGGCTGACGCATACGCTTTAAAAAACGCGGTCGGGCAGGCTGTGAAATATATTGAGAGCGGTTTTATAGAAATTACCGCCGAGGCTTTAAAGGACGGAAAAGAGAATGACTGAATTTGAGAAAAAAATCGGTTACGGGTTTAAAAACAATGCTCTGCTTACGAGGGCGCTTACACATTCCTCCTTCGCCAACGAGCATCATTCGTCTCAGGGGGATAACGAAAGACTTGAATTTTTGGGAGACTCGGTTCTCGGCTTCGTAACCGCCGAGTATCTGTTTTCGCATCATAAAAATTTCCCCGAGGGAGAGCTGACAAAGCTCCGTTCTTATGCCGTTTGTGAAAAATCCCTTTTTGAGTTTGCAAAGCAGGTGGACTTGGGGGAACATATTTTGCTTTCAAACGGCGAGGAGCGCACGGGCGGACGGCAAAGACCGTCGGTGCTTTCAGACGCGTTCGAGGCGGTTATTGCCGCAATCTATCTTGACGGAGGAATTGACGAGGCGAAAAAGTTTATACTGCGCTTTGTCGAGCCCTATGTCGAGGCAAAGCCGAGCTTTAAGGATTACAAGACCGCCTTGCAGGAGGTAGTTCAGCAAAATCAGGGCGAGGAGCTTGTTTATAAAACGGTTTCGGAGTCGGGTCCCGACCACGATAAGACCTTTGAGGTCGAGGTCCGCTTGAACAGCAACGTTATAGGACGGGGCAAGGGCAGAAGCAAAAAACGCGCGGAGCAGGACGCCGCCAAAAAGGCTTTGGAGCTGATGGGACTGTGAGGCACGCCAACATAGCGCTTTTTGTGCCGCATGAGGGCTGTCCGCATATGTGCAGCTTCTGTAACCAGAAAACCATATCGGGAATAACTCGACCTCTCCTGCCCGAGGAGGTCAAAGCAGCCTGCGAAACCGCTATTAAAAGCGGAAACGCAAGCCCCGAAAACTCTGAAATAGCGTTTTTCGGCGGCAGCTTTACGGCGATTGACGAGGATTATATGCTTTCCCTTTTAAAAGCCGCGAAGCCGTATATTGACCGAAAATATTTTAAAGGCGTGAGGGTCTCCACACGCCCCGACTGTATAGATGAAAAAAAACTCCGAATTTTAAGGCAATACGGCGTGACGGCAATAGAACTCGGCGCGCAGAGTATGGACGACGGCGTTTTGGCTCTTAACGAAAGAGGTCATACTGCCGAGGACGTCAGAACCGCGTCGGAAATGATTTCAGGCTTCGGCTTTTCCTTAGGGCTTCAGATGATGACGGGGCTTTACGGCTCGAGCTCGGAAAAGGATATTTATACCGCGCGGGAGCTGATAAAGCTAAAGCCCGAAACGGTCAGGATCTACCCCACGATCGTACTTGAAAATACCGCGCTTGCAAGGCTTATGAGAGAGGGCAAATACACTCCGCAAACGCTTGACGACGCGGTGAGCCTTTGCGCCCGACTGCTTTTAATGTTTAAAGAGAACGGCATAAGAGTGATAAGGCTCGGGCTTCATTCGGGAGGAAGTGTCGAAGAGGGCTGTCTCGGCGGAGCGTATCATCCTGCGTTCCGAGAGCTGTGCGAGGGCGAAATATATCTTAAAAAAATGCTGGCGGCTTTCAGCGGTTTGCCAAAGGGAGCCGAATACATTGTCGAGGTTCCCGAAAAGTCCGTTTCAAAGGCGGTAGGGCAGTCAAAAAGAAACGAAAAAGCATTGAAAAATTACGGCATACAGTGTAAAATAAAAGGTAATGAATTTTTAAGCGATTACGAAATAACAGTGAAGGAAAAATGATATGTTTTTAAAAGCACTGGAGATGCAGGGCTTCAAGTCATTCCCTGACAAAACCGTACTTGAATTTAATAAAGGCATTACGGCTGTTGTCGGTCCTAACGGCAGCGGCAAGAGCAACATATCCGACGCGGTAAGGTGGGTCCTCGGCGAGCAGTCGACGAAAAATCTCCGCGGCTCTAAGATGGAGGATGTTATCTTTGACGGCACGGATATAAGAAAGGCTAAAGGTTTCGCAGAGGTTACCCTGAGGCTTGACAATAAAGACAGAGCGCTGTCCGATAAAAAAGACGAGGTTTCAATTACAAGAAGATATTACCGTTCGGGCGAGAGCGAGTATTTAATTAACGGCGAGAGCGCAAGACTGCGCGATATTAACGAGCTGTTTATGGATACGGGTCTCGGGCGCGACGGTTATTCTATAGTGGGTCAGGGCAAAATCGCCGATATGGTTTCCTCAAGGACGGGCGAAAGGCGCGATATGCTTGAGGAAGCGGCGGGAATTTCCCATTTCCGTTACCGCAGGGCGGACGCGGCAAAGCGCCTTACGCAGGCGGAGGAAAATCTTGTCAGACTCCGTGATATTCTGACGGAGCTTGAATCGAGAATAGGTCCTTTGAAAACGCAAAGCGAAAAGGCTCGGAAATTTATTGTGCTTGCCGAGGAGAGAAAAAATCTCGAAATAGGTCTTTGGCTTAATACCATTGACAGGACGGGCGACAAGCTGCGCGAGCAGGACCATAAGATCGCGACTGCGGAGGTAAACTATAAGCAGGCTGAGGACGAGCTTTCCTTAATTGAAGAAAAAATAGACGGGGCGAGCGCGGGCGTGCGTGAAATAAACGTTCAAATTGAGGAAATAAGAAATAAAAGCTCCGTTTCCGAGGAACAGATACAGGCGCTTGAAACGCAGGTCAAGGTTGAGGAAAACTCAATTATACATAACAGCGAAACCGTTGAAAGACTTGAAAAGGACAGGCTCAACGAAAACGAAACCGAACAGCATCTTGACGAGAGAATCAAAGAGGCTCAAGGGAATATTGCAAAAGCCGAGGAACAGCTTTCGGCTGTTGAGAATGAGATGTCGGAGCTGACGCGTCAGGACGAGCTATACAAAAACAGCAATATGATGTTTTCAGACAGGGCGCGGGAGCTTTCGGCGGAAATTTCGTCTATGTCGGTAGAGCTTGCCGATAAAAGAGTTACGGCGGAAACCGCGGAAACCTCCGTTCAGGAGCTTGAAAGCAGAATATCCGCTATTGACAGCACGCTCGGCGGCAGAGAGGACGTTTATCTTAAATACAAGTCGGCTGAAGAGGCGGCTGAGGAAGCGCTCAAAAAATGCGAGGATGAAATACAGAGCATTAAAAACTCGGTCGACGGCTATCAAATCCGTTATGATAACCGTTCAAGAAAAGCCGAGGAATGTGAAACGCTTTTAAACGAGAAAAACAGAATTATAAATAAGGCGGAGGACAGAATAAGGCTTCTTTCCGACCTTGAAAAGAATATGGAGGGCTATCAGGGCGCGGTAAAAGCCGTTATGAAGGAGTCGGGCAGGGGCGCTCTCAAGGGTATTCACGGTCCTCTTTCACAGCTTATCACGGTTAAGGAAAAATACTCGGTTGCCGTTGAAACCGCTTTGGGCGCGGCAATTCAGAACATAGTAACAGACAATGAAAACGACGCGAAGCGAGCCATAAATTTTCTGAAGGAATCAAATGCGGGCAGGGCGACATTTCTGCCGATTTCCGCAATAAGGGGCAGAACGCTCGACGAAAAGGGCTTGGACGATCAGTTCGGCTTTGTCAGTATTGCTTCCGAGCTTGTTTCGTCGGATAAAAAATACTCGGAGATTATTAAATCCCTGCTGGGCAGAACAGCCGTAGCCGACGATATGGACTGCGCCGTTGCAATCGCTAAAAAATATTCTTACCGTTTCAGAATTGTTACCCTTGACGGGCAGATAATAAATGCGGGCGGCTCTATGACGGGCGGTTCGAGAATGAGAAACGCCGGCATTTTAAGCCGAGGCAACGAGCTTGAAAAACTCACCAAAAGCCTTGAAACGCTTAAAAATGAGGTTAAGACAATACAAGCGGAATTTAAGCGTCTGTCAGAGGATAAGGCGGCGGCAAAAGCTGAGCTTGACGGAGCAGAGGGCGATCTTTTAAGACTTAATGAGGAAAAAATCCGCCGTGAGGGCGATTTGAAGCTTGCAAGCGAGCAGGCGGACAGCGTTTCCGGCGGTATCCGTGAGCTTGCGGATGAAAAACAGACTTTAACCGACCGAATAAAAACGATTCGTGAGAATGCCGCCGAAGCGGTAACCATCGTTGAAACGCTTGCAAAGGAAATCGCCGAAAGGGAAAACGAGCTTGAAAAGCTTACGGGCGACAGGGAAAAGCTTACAGCCTCAAGAGAAAAGCTTTCGCAAAAGGCGTCGGAATTAAGCGTAAAAACAGTCGAGCTTAAAAAGGATATTGAAATAAACGAGGACACTCTGCATCACTTGAATTTGAGAAAGGAAGGTCATACGGGCAAGGCGGCGGAGCTTGACGCGGAGATTGACGAAATCCTTGGAAAGAACGAACGGTTAAAGAAGAATATAGAGAATATAAATCTTAATATTGAGGAGCTTAAAAAGAAATCGGCTTCTTCAAGAGCCGAAATAGACGCGCTTATCGAAAAGCGCGACGGCTTTGAGAAGCAGCAGAACGATCTGCGTCTTTCGGAGCGTTCAAAGACTGCGGAGCGCGAACAGCTCGGCGGCGAGCTTGCACGGCTTGAGGAACGCAAGATCGCGATGCGAAGGGAATATGACGAGCTGACGGCAAAGCTGTTTGACGAATATCAGCTGACGCGCAGGGAAGCGGCGGCTCTTGAAATTGTTATTGAGGATTATCAGGCTGCGGGAAAGCGCTTGGGAGAACTTAAAAACCTGATAAGAGCTTTGGGTTCCGTCAATGTTTCCGCGATTGAGGAATACAAAGAGGTATCGGAGAGATATGAATTTTTGTCGGCGCAGATTTCGGACGTAGAAAAATCCAAGGATGAGCTTACGAAGCTTATTTCGGAGCTTACGGGGAAAATGGCGCTGCAATTCAGGGAGAGCTTTAACAAAATCAATACCTGCTTCGGCGAAACGTTCTGTGAGCTTTTCGGCGGCGGTAAGGCTGAGCTGAGGCTTGAAAACGAGCTTGACATTCTTGAATGCGATATTGAGATAAAGGTTCAGCCGCCGGGCAAAAATGTTAAAAACATAGATTTGCTTTCGGGCGGTGAAAAGGCAATTTCGGCAATAGCGCTGCTGTTTGCAATCCTTAAAGTCACGCCCGCGCCTTTCTGTATTTTCGACGAGGTTGAGGCGGCTTTGGACGACGTTAACGTTACGAGATACGCAAATTATGTAAGACGAATGACAAAAAACACGCAGTTCATACTTATTTCGCACAGACGCGGTACTATGGAGGAGGCTGACGTGCTTTACGGCGTAACGATGCAGGAAAAGGGCGTTTCAAAGCTCCTTGAATTAAAAACCGCCGAGATGGCGAAAAAATTGGGACTTGCGTAATCTTTGACAACCGAAAGGATATATTATGGGAATTTTCAGTAAAATAAACTTCGGTCTTACAAAGACCAGAAATAAAATGTCGGGCGCGATCGACGACTTATTTGATTCTGCCGAGGAGATTACCGACGATTTGTACGCCGAGCTTGAGGAAATTCTTGTTATGGCGGACGTAGGTATGGTTACGGCGGTTCAGATTACCGAAACGCTTAAAAAGAACGTCGCCGAGAAGAAGCTTAAACATTCCGACGATATAAAGGAGGAAATGAAAAATATTGTTTCCGATCTGCTTTACGGCGGCGAGGATATGGGGCTTATCACACAGCCGTCGGTTATTCTTGTAATCGGCGTAAACGGCGTCGGTAAGACGACGACCATAGGCAAACTTGCTTCAATGTATAAATCTCAGGGCAAAAAGGTTCTTTTGGGCGCGGCGGACACCTTCAGGGCGGCGGCAATCGACCAGCTTCAAATCTGGGCGGAGCGCTCGGGCGTTGACATTGTAAAGCACGGCGAGGGCGCAGACCCCGCGGCGGTTGTGTTCGATACGGTGAGCGCCGCAAAGGCGAGAAATACGGATATAGTAATTATCGACACGGCGGGCAGGCTTCACAACAAGAAAAACCTTATGGACGAGCTTGCGAAGATTTACAGGGTGATCGACCGTGAGCTTCCTTATTCGGACCGCGAGGTGCTGCTGGTGCTTGACGCCACGACGGGGCAGAACGCGGTGAATCAGGCGAGGGAGTTTAAATCGGCAGCCGAAATCACGGGTATTGTGCTTACTAAGCTTGACGGAACCGCAAGGGGCGGCGTTGTGCTTGCAATTAAAAACGAGCTCGGCATACCCGTTAAGTTTATCGGCGTCGGCGAACAGATCGACGATTTACAGCCTTTTAATCCTTCTGCGTTTGCACAGGGGCTGTTCGAGAAGATAGAGTACGAGGAGGATGAAAATGAAACTGCAAAAATTGCTCAAAACGTCTTGGACGGCGTACGACCTGCTGACGATGGACACAGCGACGGCGCAGATGAGGCTGAAGTCGCGAGCGAAGCGGTTGTTTCATCACCGCAGGAAGGAAAAGCATCCGAAGATATCGACGCCGGCGCAGATGAAGGCGGAGTTTCTGAACACAAACCGCAGGAAGAGGTAGAGGAACTTGAAGGCGTTTCGGAAGACGGCGAAACGCGTGAGGATAAAAAACCTGAAAAGAAAGAAAAGAGGGGCTTCCTTGGACTTTTTAATCGCCACTCATAATTTAAAAAAAAGAGATGAGCTTCAAAGGATACTTTCGCCGCTCGGCGTCTTGGTTAAAACCGCAGACGAGGTCGGAATTGATTTGACGGACGTTGAGGAAACGGGCGCGACGTTTGAGGAAAATGCCGAATTAAAGGCGGTTTCGGGCTGCAAGGAAAGCGGCATGCCCTGTATAGCGGATGATTCGGGGCTTATGGTTGACGCGCTGAACGGCGAGCCCGGCGTGTATTCCGCAAGGTATGCGGGAGAGCATGGTAACGATAAAAAGAATAATGACAAGCTGCTTTCAAGCTTAAAGGATGTAAAGCCTTCCGAGAGAACGGCAAAGTTTGTTTCCGCGGTTTGCTGTGTGTTCCCCGACGGCAGAAAATTCACGGTCAGGGGCGAATGTAAGGGCGTTATCGGCTATGGAGAAAAGGGCAGTAACGGCTTCGGCTACGATCCGCTTTTCTATGTGGGCGAAAAAACCTTTGCCGAGCTTTCCTCGGAGGAAAAGGATAAAATAAGCCACAGGGGCAACGCGCTCAGGCTGTTGGCAGAGGAACTGCCGAAGTATATTAACAAATAAAAAATTTTTTTCGCAGGCTTCAGGCTGCGGACGGGGATTATTTTCCCCGATGCGAATGTAATAAGAGGAGAATATATGACAAGTAAGGAAAGAGCGGCTTTACGCGCTCAGGCTAATTCGCTCGACGCGCTGTTTCAGGTGGGAAAGGGCGGAATTTCGGACACGCTTATAAAACAGACGGACGACGCTCTTGAGGCGCGTGAGCTTATCAAGCTCAAGGTGCTTCGAGAAACCTGTCCGCTCGGCGCCAAAGAGGCGGCAAGCAAAATTGCGGAGGCAACGTCCTGCGAGGTCGTTGCGGTCATAGGCGGGGTTATGATACTTTACCGCTACAATAAAAAGCTTCACGAAAAGAAATAACAAAGCTATCGGTGGTGCGATGAAAATAGGCATTTTCGGCGGAACGTTTAATCCGCCTCACAAGGGGCATATGAGGCTTGTTTCGGAATTTACCGACAGGCTTGGGCTTCAAAAGGTTTTTATAGTTCCCGACAAAAGACCCGTTCACAAAATCTGCGAGGATTTGGTTATTGACGACAGGCGCGTGGAAATGTGCCGCCTTGCGTTTACAAGACCCGAATACGAAATAAGCCGCATGGAGGTCGACAGAGCCTCGGACAGCTATACGGTGCTGACGCTGCGCGAGATTAAAAGACTTTATCCCGATGATGAGATTTATTTGATTATCGGTTCGGATATGTTTCTGTGCTTCCATAAATGGTACAAGCATAAGGAAATTATGGAAAACTGTACTCTGTGCGTTGCATCAAGGGATGATGAACAGAGCATTTACGCTCTTCGCAGCTACGCGTTTTCACAGTTTCACATATATATAAAGGAGCTTGAGGGCAAGGGGATTGTTATTTCGCCCATAAGCCCGTTTAAGATAAGCTCAAGCGCGCTCAGAGAAAAAATGAAGCGCGGCGAGGACGTCGGGGAATATCTTGACGGCGCGGTTTACGAATATATCAAAAAAAGAGGTCTTTATGGATACGGAAAGAAACGCTGAATTTGTTGAGGAAATAAAGAAAAGACTTTCGGAGCATCGCTTTTACCATTCGCTGAATGTTGCCGAGAGCGCAAAGCAGCTTGCCGAAAAATACGGCGCGGATCAAGAAAAAGCCTTTACCGCGGGGCTTGTTCACGATATAATGAAGGATACGGACAGAGGCGCTCAGCTTGAAATCATGAAAAAAGGCGGTTATTGCCTGACGGACGTTGAGCTTGCGAACCGAAAGCTGTGGCACGCTATGAGCGGCGAGGCGTTTTTAAGAGTTGAATTGGGCGTGACGGACGCTGAAATTTTATCCGCCGTTCGCTGTCACACGACGGCAAAAGCAAATATGACGCTTCTTGAAAAGGTGCTGTATATTGCCGATTATATTTCGGCTGACAGGGACTATGAGGACGTTGACATTATACGTGAAAAAGCGCAGAGAAGCCTTGAAGAGGCTATGCTGTACGGTCTGCGATTTACGATTATTGAAAATATAAGGGACGGGCGGTTAATCCACCCCGACAGTATTTATGCATATAATGAGGTCGCGCTCGGCGAGAAAAGAAAGGAAAAAACAGATGCTGACACAAGAAATACTTGAAAATTCAATTAAAATACTTGACAATAAAAAAGCAGCGGATATTACGGCGCTGAAAATTACGGATTTAACGACGGTCGCCGATTATTTCGTTATAGTTTCAGGCACATCGACAACGCACATCAAGGCTCTTGCGGATGAGCTTGAGGATAAGCTTTCCGAAATGGGGCAGGAGCCGAAGCACATAGAGGGCAAGGCTACGGGCTGGATCTTGCTCGACTACGGCAATGTTGTTGTTCATATTTTCACACCCGACAGCCGCGAAACCTTTAACCTCGAAAAGCTGTGGTCGGACGCGCAAACCGTTGATATTTCAAAATGGGTCAAGGAATAAGCTTGTCAGATAAAAAATAACTATTCATATGCAAAGGAATGAAGCCAATGGATTACGATTTCAAAAAGGTTGAAAAGAAATGGCAGGATAAATGGGAGCAGGAGGGCGTTTTTCACGCTGACGACAGTTCGGATAAGCCTAAATTTTACGGGCTTGTCGAGTTCCCTTATCCGTCGGGAGCAGGTATGCACGTCGGTCATATAAAGGCTTATTCGGGGCTTGAGGTCGTATCGAGAAAAAGAAGACTTCAGGGCTATAACGTGCTTTTCCCGATAGGCTTTGACGCTTACGGTCTGCCTACGGAGAATTACGCGATAAAAACAGGTATTCATCCGAGAAAGGTCACGGATATGAATATCGAAAAATTTACGGGTCAACTCAAAAGGGTGGGCTTTTCATTCGATTGGACAAGGGTGATCGACACCACCGACGAGGGCTACTACAAATGGACGCAGTGGATTTTTCTTAAAATGTTTGAAAACGGGCTTGCATTCCGTGATAAAACGCTTGTAAACTATTGCCCGTCGTGCAAGGTCGTGCTTTCAAACGAGGATTCTCAGGGCGGCAAATGCGATATTTGCCACAGCGAGGTCGTTCAGCGTTCAAAGGACGTTTGGTATCTTCGCATCACCGAGTATGCCGACAAGCTGCTGGAGGGACTTGAAAAGGTTAATTATCTCCCGAACATAAAGCTTCAGCAGGTAAATTGGATAGGCAAGTCGAGGGGCGCTTTTGTCAATTTCTCAATTAAGGATGCTGATGAAAAGCTTAGAATTTATACCACAAGACCCGATACGCTTTTCGGCGTTACATTTATGGTTATCGCTCCGGAGCATCCTATAATTGACAAATATACCGACAGAATACGCAATATGGACGAAATAGCCGCTTACCGTGAGGAATGCGCAAAGAAAACCGAGCTTGAGAGAACTCAGCTTGTCAAGGATAAAACGGGCGTCAGAATAGACGGGCTTACGGCGGTTAACCCGATTACGAATACCGAAATCCCGATTTATATTGCCGACTATGTAATGATGGGCTACGGCACGGGCGCTATTATGGCTGTTCCCGCGCACGACGAGCGCGACTATGAGTTCGCCGAGAAATTCGGCATTGATATTATCGAGGTCATCAAGGGCGGCGATATTTCCGAGGGCGCTTATACGGGCGACGGCGAAATGGTAAATTCGGGCTTCCTTAACGGCTGTACCAACAAAAAGGATTCCATCGCGAAAATGATTGAATATTTGCAGGAAAAAGGCATCGGCGAGGGCGGCGTTCAGTACAAGATGAAGGACTGGGCGTTTAACCGTCAGAGGTATTGGGGCGAACCGATTCCGATCGTTCACTGCCCTAAGTGCGGTATGGTTGCCGTACCCTATGACGAGCTTCCGCTCAAGCTGCCCGAGGTCGAGAATTTTGAACCCGGTCAGGACGGCGAAAGTCCGCTTGCAAAAATTGATTCGTTCGTTAACTGCAAATGCCCCAAATGCGGCGGCGACGCAAGGCGTGAAACGGACACCATGCCCCAATGGGCAGGTTCTTCGTGGTATTTTCTGCGCTATGTCGACCCGCACAACGACAAGACCTTTGCGGATTACGAAAAGCTGAAATACTGGATGCCCGTCGACTGGTACAACGGCGGTATGGAGCATGTTACGCGCCACCTTATTTATTCGAGATTTTGGTACAAATTCCTTTACGATTTGGGCGAGGTTCCTTATGAGGAGCCGTACAGCAAGAGAACCGCGCAGGGGCTTATTTTAGGCTCGGACGGCGTTAAGATGTCGAAATCGAGGGGCAATGTAATCGACCCGAACGAGGTTGTTGACGAGTACGGCGCCGATGTCCTTCGCACCTATGTTTTGTTTATGGGCGACTATGAGCAGGCGGCTCCGTGGAGCGAGTCGAGCGTTAAGGGCTGCAAGAGGTTTATTGACCGAATTTGGAAGCTTCAGGATATGCTTACGGACGGTGAAGAATATTCCGAAAAGCTGTCGTCCGCTTTTAATAAGACGGTGAAGAAAGTTTCCGAGGATATTGAGCAGATGAAATATAACACTGCGATTGCGGCTGTTATGACGCTTCTTAACACCATTTATGATAACGGCTCGATTAACCGAGCGGAGCTTAAAACCCTGCTTCTGCTTGTAAATCCGTTCGCTCCTCACGTTACCGAGGAAATGTGGAACACATTGGGCTACGGCGAAATGCTTGCCAAGGACGGCAAATGGCCCGAGTATGACGAGGCAAAGTGCGTTGATTCCACAGTTGAAATAGTTGTTCAGATTAACGGCAGGATAAGAGCCAAGCTTAACGTTCCCGTTGATATTGAAGCGAACGAGGCTATAGCATCGGCAAAAGCTGATGAGAAAATTGCCGCGGAGCTTGACGGCAAGAGCGTTATAAAAGAAATTTACGTTAAAGGCAAGCTCGTGAACATCGTTGCAAAATAAGGCGGCTTTATGAAAACTTTCGGAGATTTAGCGGATTTGCTCGTAGATAGGTTCAGAAACACCGCAGCGGCGGACATATCTATGTTTATTGTTTCTGTTGTTCAAGCTCTTTTCCGCAGGTGACCGTTTATGAAGAACACCTTAAACAGAATAATAAGTCTTGTGCTTTTGGTATCATTTACATTCGGAATTTGCGGGCAGACGAACCTTATTGCCAAGCGCAAACAGTTTGCTATTGAGGTAAGGAACGCCGAGAGCCGTTACGGCGACGAATTACGGAACCTTATCAACGCGTCGGGCAAAAGCAGCGACAGTGAATTTACGGATAATATTTCGGATTTGTTTTCGGAGCTTTATTCGCTTTTAACGGACGTAATTTTCGGCGAAGGCGAGACGGACACCGACGGCGTTATCAATAGCTTTCAGAATATATTTGACGGTCTTTTCGCACTTGATACACAGCTTAATGAGGTAAGTCCCGAAAGTATGGGAAAGCTCACTAACAGGGGCTTTGTTACACTGGCAATTTCGCTTGTGTGGGATTTTATGACATATTACGATCAAAACCGCGTTTCAAAGCAGACTATGGCTTCGGGCGTTATAAGACTTGAGGATATACCGTATATTGACGACGGCACTGACGAGCATATGCTTGACATATATTATCCCGAAAATACAAAAGAGGCTTTGCCTGTCATTATCGACATTCACGGCGGAGGTCTTATGATGGGCGATAAGGATTCAAACAGGGTTTATTGCTCGATTTTGGCGTCACGGGGCTATACTGTAATTTCGGTTAATTACAGGCTGTCTCCCGACGTGCTTTATCCCTCTCAGGTGCAGGATATTATTTCTGCTTTTAACTGGGTCGGTAATAACGGCGGTCAGTATTACTGTGATTTAGGCAAGGTCTACGTTACGGGCGATTCGGCGGGCGGTCAGCTTGCCTATTATGCGCCGATTGTTGATACAAGCGAATTTTTGCGGGAGCTTTACGGCGTTTCCCCGTCGGGCTTGAGCATTGACGCGGTCGGGCTTGTGTCGGGAATGTACGATATGAAAAACGGACCGAACAGCGCTCTTTTATCGTGCTATTTGGGGTTCGATTATAAGAACAGCGAATACTATCCGTATTTACAGCCCGACGAAGTGCTTGGCTTAGGCAATATGCCCCCCGCGTACATAGTTACAAACGCAAGGGATTTTCTCCACGCCTCCGGCGTATATATGGATGAGGTTTTGACAGAATTTGGCTTGGAGCATCAGTTCCGTGACTGGGGCTTGACCGTTAATAAATCCTCGGGGCATATCACGAGCGTGGCGTACCCCGAATTGGAGGAAAGTCGGGATACGATCGATGAGATGCTGACTTTTTTTGAAAACCACACCGAATAACATTTATATGAAAGGAAAGTGCAGAAACATGAAAAAGACCAAAATTATAAGCGTTTTGCTGGCAGTTGTTATGCTGTTTTCATCTGTTTCGGTATGTGCATATGCCGCTTCGGACGATACCGTTATGACAATCTCTTTGGGCGCTCTCGAAAGAGCTAACGGTACTATGGCAAAGAGTATTTCGGGCGAGCTGCCGCAGGCGAATAACCCGAAGCTTGCAAACGCGTCCGCGTATAAATTTTATAACAACCTTACCGAAACCGAAAAAATCATATATAACGGCTTCGTAAGCACCAAGCTCGGTCTTAACTGCACGCCGAAGGGTAATTTCAGCATCGAAATCACAAACGGAGACAGTTTTTCCGACAAAGTCGCTTTGGCTGACGCGGTTTATTCCGCGGCGGCGGCATGCATTGACGATCATCCCGAGCTGTTCTGGTTGCTTGGTATGCCTTTTGATATTGCAGCCAAGCCTAACGGTAATGGTAATAATAATTATGTCTTGTATTTTTATACGAATATTTATTATACGCCTTACAGCAGTATAGCGGAGCTTGAGGAGGAATATTACAACACCCTTTGGGAGTCTCAAAATATTGCCGTTTCGGGCTCGACAAGATACGAAAAGGTTAAAAGCATTGTCAACACGCTTTGCGCCTTAGCCGACTACGCCGATATTACGGGCTTTGAAACCGCGTATAATTCCAAGGTGTTTTTCCCGTCGAGCTGTCTGCTGTCGCCCTATAAAACGGTTTGCGACGGATACGCGAAGGCGTTCAAAATGATTTGCGACGCAAACGGCATCCCGTCGCTTATAGTTGTGGGCTACGGCTATGCTTCGGGCAGTTGGGGCGGTCACGCTTGGAATTATGTTCAGTTAGAGGACAACAGATGGTATGCGCTTGACGTGACATGGATAGACAGCGCAAAAACCAAGGATTATTTTCTCGTGGGTAGCAATACCCTTGACAGCCAAGGTTTAAGCTTTGAAGCCACGCATAACCCTGTCGGAGACAGGTATGAAGGTATCGACGGTCTTACATATCCGAAACTGAGTACCGACGCTTTTGACCCGACCGAGCCCCTTGATGTTTTAGGCGACGTTAACGGCGACGAAAAGCTGACTGTTGCCGACGCGCGTATGATTTTGCAGGCGGTTGCCGAAGCAATAACGCTTGACGATACGGCGTTTTCAAAGGCTGACGTAACCGGAGACGGCGCGGTTACGCTTGTCGACGCGAGGTGGATCTTGCAGGCGATAGCAGGTTTAAGAGTTCTTTATTAACGTTACGTTATTTATAAGACGGTATATCGGGAGAGACTGAATAATAAATCAGCCTCTCCCGATATTTTTAATTTTCAGGTTCATTTTTTGCTTTTTTGAACGGATATATAGATAGAATATGAAATGAGCTCATTGATATTCTTTATTTGACCGAATACGAAAGGAGGCGTACGGTGTTATACACGTTTGACAAATCCGACAGCAGGGAAAGCGAAGACTTATTCCGCGAGCTTTATGAAAAATACAATAAGCTTGTATACTCCTTGGCAATCGGCAAGCTTAACAATCACAGTCTGGCGGAGGAATGTGTTCAGGAAACTTTTCTGACGGTTGCAAAGAAAATAGACTGTTTTCTGCGAATCGACGAGGACCACAGGCGTAATTTAATATGTACAATCGCGCGTGGAAAGGCGATTGACGGTATCCGTAAGGAGGATAATTTCGAGTATATCGATAATATCGACCCCGTCGATATATCGTATTTCGATTCGTTCGAGACATCGGAGCTTACCGAGGAAATTAAAAAACTCGGCGAAAAGGAGCAGACATTTATTTTTCTTAAATTTATTTACGGCTTTTCCAATGTCGAAATTGCAAGAATGTACGGCGTATCCGCTTCTTATGCGGGCAGGGTGATTAACACCGCCTTGAAACGGCTTAAAACGAGTTTGGAGGGAAATAAATGAGTAATTTTGAAAACGCGTGCTTAAAAGCGTGCGAGGATTGGGTTAACAAAATTGACCTTAATATTGAACCCGAATATTCAAAGGAACACATTAAAAGAATAAAGGATATTTCAAAGGGTAAGGGCAATACCCGTTTCGGCTCAAAGAAACTGTGTATCCTTCTTGTTGCGGCGATAGTTTTACTTTTGAGCGTTACGGCTTTTGCTACGGTCAAGTCGAAGCAGTTTAATTTAGATGTTTTATCTCCTAATACCTATAATTTTATGATCGATAATGCCGGGCAGAAAAGCGTAGATGATATAGAATACGGATATATTCCCGAGGGATTTAAAGAGGTTGACAGGGAATTTAGGTTTAAGGACATTATGGTCGGTATACAATATCCTGAATGTGAAGTGAAGTTTTCAAACGGTGAACAGTACTTTTTACTGGTTAAGTTTATTGAAGATCTTCAATTTTCTGTCGATAAACGTAGAGAAAACTTTATGAGGATTGAGGACAGCGGAATAAATTATGTTTTTATCGAAGAAAAAGCTACAGAAAATATCACAAGTGTTTTTTGGGATAATAACGGATATGCATATATGATTTTAGTGTCCAACAGTTCTCTTTCACAGGAAGAATTGCTGAAGATTGCAAGAGATGTAAAATAATCCAAATTTTTGGTTCATTTTTGTCAATTTTACACGGATAATATATATACAAATAATTTGTATATAAATTCTATTAAAAAGGAAGATGAAAAATGAAAAAAATCAAAAAAATTCTTGCCTGTGTCTGCGTACTGACACTGCTGTGCCTGTCGGTATTTCCTGTATCTGCCGCACAGGAATCACCGTATGAGTTTTTACTGCGGTGCGGATACTCTGAAGGTTTCTTAAATTCGTTGCCCAAAGAAATGCTTTTGAAAATGTATAACACAATTGGGGATAATGTGGTTACAGAGGTTAAGGAAGAAGTCTATTATCTTGACGATGGCGGGATTTTGAATGGAGTAAATCTATTGGGAACAATTGAATCTTCTTCCTTGAAATTTACGGTTACAGCAAGCGTAATTAACCAAAAAGGAACTGACCAAATTACAGGATGTTTGTATTCGACATTATGGGAATGGGAGGATGAAAAGCCGGTAATCAGAAACAAGGATGCTGTTACAGTCAACTGGGACGCAAGCATTTTCCTTTTGGGATCATTCTACGCGCAGGACTTAGGCAAAAAATCGCAATCGCAGGAATTTACCATTACCAAAGAATATACAGATATGTCTGAAAGCAATCAAGGCGGTTTAGGGCATTTTACTCAATTATCTCTATCTTACAGTTATGTCGGCGGAGGAATGATGGTTTTGTTAATTCCTACCTCTCCTATGTACAATTCCACAAGTGTCGCTGAATCTAACCGAACAAATATAAATTTAAATTATGTCCATAACAGGAATCCGTTAGGATTGGGTTTATCTTTTTCTGTTGCAGGGCTGGGCGTGTCGGTTAATGCGGGTGCGCTGTCTGACTCACGCGGAATCAGTTCATATTTCGCATTTATCAGATAATATGAATTTCATAATTAAAAATATAATATCAAAAAATGTTGACAATATCTGTACCCTTTCAGTTTGCTTCCGCCACTTCTTTCGAAGGAGCGGAAGCATTTTTATTCGCGGTTATCAAATTGCGATGACAGCCACTGAGGCTGTTCGCTTGTTTTCGACTTCGTCGTTCCTTATCAAGCGGACAAGGACGATCTGCCTGACGGCATACGCGTCTGCCGTCAGGGCGATAAAAAATTAAAGCCGAAAAAAACAGAAGCCAAGCGGCAGGCGCGCTTCCTGCCGTTCGGCTTTTATTTATGCCTTTTTAAAGACCTATATCGTGAACATCAAGAATTGAAACCGTGTTTGCCGACGCTCCGTCAAGCTCCAAAACAACGATTTCGTTCTCCTCTTTTAAAACGGCGTTCGGAATGTAAAGTGATTTTTGAGGTCCGATTTTCCAATATCTGCCGAGATTGAAGCCGTTTACGAAAACATAGCCCTTTGTAAATCCGTCAAGATGCACGAAGCAGCTTTTTTGCGGCTCCGCCCGAAAGACGCCCTTCATAAATACGGGACAGTCCGTATTCCGCGCCGAAAAATCGAGCTTTTCAATGTTGTCAAGCGGCAGCAGGGTTATATCCCAATTAAACAACTGCTGGTTGTTAATTCTTATGCGCTCCGCGCCCTTTCTTTCAAGCATAAAAGCGCCGTAATTTATCCTGCCCATATCCTCAACAAGTATGTCTATACGGTTTTCACCCGTTAACGGCTCTAAATTTATGAACTGCTCTTTATCGTTTCTGTAAATAATCCCTTTAAGATCGCCGTTTATAAATATATGCGCCCTGTCGCAAAGCCCGTCGATATAAAGCCTGCCCGAATAATTCCCGTTTAAGCTATGGCTGTACAGGATAAATCCGCTGTGCTGTGAGAAATATTCCATACCTTCGGGTGTAATGCTTTTCACCTTTACGCCTATTTTGCCCGCATTGCCGAGGAAAGACGCGAAGCGGTTAAGCTCGACCTTTCCTATATTTTGAAGCCGAGGCTCTGCGGGAAGCGGCTCGGGCTTAATTCCCCGATGCTCAAGAAGCGCCTTTCTCACCGCATGGTATTTTTCGGTATAGCCTCCCCACTCGTTTAAAAGAGCGTCGTCATCATAGCTTGTAACCGTCGGCTGAAATTCACCGTAAAAGTTAGCGCCCGAGTTAAAGCCGAAATTAGTTCCGCCGTAAAACATATAAAAGCTGAAGCTCGCGTTTAGCCGCAGCATCTCTTTAAGCTCCGCGACTACCTCGTCGGGCTTTCTTGAGTGGTGAATTTCATTTCCCCACCCGTCAAACCAGCCGTTCCAAAATTCACCGCACATAAGCGGTCCTTTCGGCTGATATTTTCTGAGCGTTTTAAAAGCGCCTTCGGCGCGTGAGCCGAAATTCGCGACCTTGAAAACCTCGGGCAGAGTTCCGCCCGAGAGCATATCGTCCTCGGCGCCGTCCGAGGTGAAAAGCAGTTCTTTAAAGCCGCAGTCAAGCATAAGGTTTTTAATAAAGCTTAAATACTCTTTATCGTTTCCGTAGCTTCCGTATTCGTTTTCAACCTGCATTGCGATTATGTTGCCGCCGTTTGAATACATAAGCGGAAGAAGCCTTTTGAAAAGCTCTCTGTAAAAGCGCTCGACCGCTTTTATGTAAGGAGGGTACATACAGCGGATTCGCATATTTTTATCCTTTAAAAGCCATGAAGGCAGCCCGCCGAAATCCCACTCGGCGCAGATATAAGGTCCGGGTCTTACTATTGCGTAAAGACCGACCTTTTTTGCCGTTTCAAGAAACCTTACAATGTCAAGGGAACCGCCGAAATCAAATTCCTCCTCCCGCTTTTCGTGAAGATTCCAGCAGACGTAGGTTTCAACCGTATTAAAGCCGCAGAGCTTCAGCTTGGTAAGCACATCCTCCCAGCAATCGGGAAAGCTTCTGAAATAGTGTACCGCTCCCGAATATATATTAAATTTATTGCCGTCAAGATAAAAGTCGTTTCCTTTTATTTCAAGCATATTTTTTCATCCTTTCGCGGCGTTGACCGTTATTTTTTTCATCTCATCCATTTTATTTTCAATATCCTCAACCAGCCTGAATTGAGTGCGGCAGCGGACGAGATTATGCTCGGGATATTCTGTTTTAAAATAAACGTCGCCGTTTAAATAGTCCGTGAGAAATCTCATACCGCATTCAAGCGTCATAAGCTTTGCGGAAAAAGGCAGGTATTCGATTTCACATTCGGTGAGGCTGTCCTTTGCGCTTGAAAGATAGCCTTCAACGTATGCTCTGTACAAATTCAAATCAAGCGAAACCTTTGAAACGTCCCTTTCATCCTCGCTTGCTGTGTTTGCGCCGAAGCGGATGCTGTCGCCGAAGTCGTAAAGCGAAAGCCCCGGCATAACCGTGTCAAGGTCTATAATGCACAGCCCCTCGTCGGTTTTTTCGTCAAAAAGAATGTTATTAAGCTTTGTGTCGTTGTGGGTCACTCTTACAGGCAGCCTGCCCTCGCCGCAGAGCCTTAACAGAACCTTTGTGTCATCCTCGCGGCTGAAAACAAAGCGTGTTTCTTCCTTTACATTCTCGGCTCTGCCCGAAATATTATCTGAAACAGCCTTTTTAAAATCCGTAAACCTTGAATATGTGTTGTGGAAATCGGGTATTGTTTCATAAAGAGTTTCAATCGGATAATCGGCAAGCTGATTTTGGAACTTTCCGAACGCCTTTCCCGCATTACGGAAAACCTGAGCGCTGTTTATAATGTTGCAGGTATATACGCCGTCAATGTAATAATAGGCTCTCCAGCAGCAGCCGTCACTGTCGGTGCAATAATCTTTGCCGTCCTTTGTCTTTAAAAAATTCAGCGTTTCCCTGTCGGGATTTCCGCCGTTTGCCGCGATCACCTTTTTAAGATAGGACGTAACGCCCGAGATGTTCTCCATAAGCTCGTCGGGTTTTTTAAAAACGTATGTGTTGATTTTCTGAACCGTGTATGACAGCTTTTTGCCGTCGGGACATTTAAAGCGCAGAACATATGTAGAGTTTATATGACCGTCATTCTTAGTTTCGTACCCTTCGTATTCGCCGCCGAAGCTGAAATTGGACAGTATAAAATCAATATTAAACGGTAACGGCATTTCTCAATTCCCTTTCATATTTAATTGTAGCGGATTTAATTATATTATTATTTTTTGCGCAAGTCAACACGGCAAAAAATGTCCGCCGATTTTTCAAAATGTTTTTTGTTTACAAAATATGTCTTTACATAAGGAAGGATTTAAGATAAAATATATTCATAGTTTTTTGTGATTAAATTCCGTTTCGGAGGTAAAAATATGGCGCCTGTTTATAAGAGAATACTGCTTAAATTAAGCGGCGAGGTTCTTGCCGGCGACAAAGGTCACGGCTTCGATTTTGATACCGTAAATTCAGTTTGCAAATGGGTTAAGGCGTGCGCCGATACGGGCGTGCAGATAGGCCTTGTCGTAGGCGGCGGAAATTTTTGGCGGGGCAGGTCGAGCGGCGATATGGACAGAACAAGAGCCGACCATATCGGTATGCTCGCAACCGCTATGAACTCGCTGGCGCTTGCCGACTCGCTTGAGCAGTTGGGCGTTGACGTAAGGGTCCAGACCGCCGTTGAAATGCGGCAGGTCGCCGAGCCCTATATCCGAAGCAGGGCTATAAGGCATCTTGAAAAGGGCAGAGTTGTTATTTTCGGCTGCGGTACGGGCAACCCGTTCTTCTCAACCGATACCGCGGCGGCGCTTCGCGCGGCTGAGATAAATGCGGACATCATCTTTAAGGCAACGAATGTCGACGGCGTTTACGATAAAGACCCGAATAAATTCGGCGACGCGGTTAAGTACGACACGCTTTCGCATACCGAGGTTCTGAGCAAAGGGCTTGCGGTTATGGACGCGACGGCGGCTTCGCTTTGCAGGGATAACGGTATCCCCATTCTTGTTTTCAACCTTTCCGACCCCGAAAATATTTTAAGGGCGGTTAACGGAGAAAACATAGGCACAATAGTTAAATAATAAAAGCAGAAATATTTATTACAGTATCAGGAGGTATAATTATGCAGGAGATATTTGACTTATCAAAGGAAAAAATGGAAAAATCATTGACGGCTCTCCATAACGAGTTCGCTTCAATGCGTGTGGGCAGAGCTTCGCCCGCCGTGCTTGATAAAATTCAGGTTGACTATTACGGCGTACCCACACCTATCCAGCAGATGGCGGCAATATCGGTCTCGGAGGGCAGAATCCTTGTTATTCAGCCGTGGGACGTTACTACGATAAAGCCTATTGAAAAGGCTATTTACGCTTCCGACCTCGGCATTACGCCTATGAACGACGGCAAGGTTATCAGGCTTACATTTCCTCCGCTTACAGAGGAGAAAAGAAAGCTTCTTGCCAAGGATGTGGGCAAATACGCCGAGGAGGCTAAGGTTGCGGTTCGTTCAATTCGCCGCGACGCGATTGAAAAGCTTAAAAAGCTTAAAAAGGACAGCACCATAACCGAGGACGATTTACGCGACGGCGAGAAGGAAATGCAGGACATTACCGATAAATACATTAAAGAGGTTGACAAGCTCGCCGAGCAAAAAGAAAAGGACATAATGGAAATCTGAAAAAGCATGCAGAGCCGAGTTGACGCTCAGGCTCTGCTTTTATCGGAAATGTTTAAGGTGAGAAAAATCGAACCCGACACGGTTTAAAAACGGTATCTTTCCGCTAAAGCATCGTTAAAAATCTCACCGTACGACACGCGGAGGGAATTATGGATTACAGTAATTTACCGAAGTTTGACGTCCTGCCGAAGCACATCGGCGTAATTATGGACGGCAACGGCAGGTGGGCAAAGGAAAGGGGACTCCCACGGTATAAAGGACATATCGAGGGAGCAAAGACCTTCCGTAAAATAGGTGAATTTGCCGGCGACCTCGGTATAAAATACCTTACCTTCTATGCCTTTTCAACCGAAAACTGGAAAAGACCTCCCGAGGAGGTCTCGGCTATTATGGATTTGTTCCGTGAATACCTTAAAGAGCTTGACGACAGAAAGGCCGAGAATGAGGAAAAGGGTATTCAGGTAAATTTCATAGGCGACAAAAGGGGAATGCCCAAGGATATTCTTACCGCTATGAAATACAGCGAGAGGATTACTGCGGATAAGACAAAGGTTTACCTTAATATTGCCGTTAACTACGGCGGCAGGCAGGAGATCGTAAACGGCGTAAGGAGTCTTGCCGAGCAGGTCAAAAAGGGCAGGCTCAAGCCCTCTGACATTGACGAGGATATGATTTCCGACAGCCTTTACACGGCAGGTATGCCCGACCCTGATTTGATAATCCGCCCGAGCGGCGAATACAGGCTTTCCAACTTTCTGCTTTGGCAGTCGGCCTATTCGGAGTTTTGGTATTCGGATATTCTTTGGCCCGATTTTACAGAGGAAAACCTTGTGGAGGCTCTGCGTTCATTTGAACACCGAAACAGAAGATTCGGCGGTGTGTAAAAAAGTATATAAGGATATGGAGGCATTTTTATGCTTAAAAGAACCTTTTTCGGCGTGCTTGCCGCCGCTTTTGCAATAGGTATTGTAGCGCTTCGCAATACGCCCGCGCTCGTTATAGTTATTGCGGTCCTGACCGTTGCGGCGGCGAGGGAAATAGAAAAAGTTATAGGCATTAAAAATAAGGCGATATATTATATAAGCCTTGTGTTTTCGGGGCTTGTTCCGTTTTATTACGAATACGGCGCGGAGCTTGCGGACATAGGCGTTGTAATTCCCGTAACCTCGGTTGCGGTAATATATGCAGTTTTGCTGTTTATGCTGATGCTGACGGACTTCAAGAACACAAAATTTGAAGATGTCGCGGCGGTTTTGGTTGCGACAATGTTTGTGCCGTGGGCGTTCTCAACGCTTATTATGCTCAACGATATGAGCAGTACATATCCCGAATATTACGATAAGTATTACGGCCTGTTCTTTATTTTATTCGGTCTGTTCGCGGCGTGGCTTACAGACACCTTTGCGTATTTCACGGGCAGGTTTTTGGGCAAACACAAAATGTGCCCGAGCATAAGCCCCAAGAAAACAGTCGAGGGCGCTGTCGGCGGCGTTGTCGGCGGAGTTTTAAGCAACGTAATTTTATTTGCGGTTTTTGACAATTTCTTTTTCACCGTACATACGATTAGCTATGCCGAGGTTATAATTATATCGCTGCTGCTTTCGATTATAGGTATGTGCGGCGACCTTACGGCTTCGGTCATTAAGCGTAATTTCGGCGTTAAGGATTTCGGCAATATTCTTCCCGGTCACGGCGGAGTTATGGATCGTTTCGACAGCGGGCTGTTCGTGCTTGCGTCGCTATATGCGATTATTACTTTTATGAGGACTGTTTGTCAATGACAAAAAACTTATCAATATTAGGCTCGACAGGTTCAATAGGCAAGCAAAGTCTTGACGTAGCCCGCAAATGCGGGTATGCCGTCAAGGCTTTAACTGCTTTTTCAAGCGTTGGGGAAATAGAGAAGCAAGCGAGGGAATTTAATCCCGAGGCGGTCGCGCTTGTTGACGAAAAGGCGGCGGCAGACCTCAAAGTAAGGCTTGGGGATACCGACATAAGAGTTCTTGCGGGCGTTGACGGCGTGTGCGAGTGCGCCGAGCTTAATTCCGCCGACACGGTTCTAAATTCCGTTGTGGGTATGGCGGGGCTTTTGCCGACGCTTACGGCGATAAGGGCAAAAAAGAAAATCGCCCTTGCAAACAAAGAAACCCTTGTTGCGGGCGGGCAGCTTGTTTTAAGAGAAGCGGAAAAATACGGCGTTTCAATTCTGCCCGTTGACTCCGAACATTCGGCAATATTCCAATGCCTACAGGGTAAGCCGTCAAACAAGGCGCTTAAAAAAATAATTCTCACGGCTTCGGGCGGTCCGTTCTTCGGAAAGACCAAGGATGAGCTTAAAGATGTTACCGTCCAAAACGCCTTGAAGCATCCGAATTGGTCAATGGGTGCGAAAATTACCATAGATTCCGCTACAATGATGAACAAGGGACTTGAGCTTATAGAAGCGGTATGGCTGTTTTCGGTTAAGCCCGACGACGTCAATATTGTCATCCACAGGGAGAGCATTGTTCATTCGGCGGTTGAGTATGATGACAACTCGGTAATTGCCCAGTTAGGGCTTCCGGATATGAGAATACCCATCCAGTATGCTCTTACATACCCCGAAAGGTTTTCCTCTCCCGCAGGTGAATTAAGCCTTGCGGATATAGGAAGGCTGACATTCTATGAGCCTGATTATGATACCTTCAAGTGCATAAACATATGCAGAAATGCAATAAATAAAGGGGGGCTTTATCCTGCGGCGGTAAATTCCGCGAACGAGCAGGCCAATCTCCTTTTCAGGCAGGGGAAAATAGGCTTTCTTGATATTGCCGAGAGGGTTCGGGCGGTTTACGAGCGTACGCCGAAATATGACGAATATACGCTTGAAGATATTATGGAAATAGATAAATTCGCAAGAGAAAATGTTATGAGGTGATCGGAATACTTCTTGAAATTACAGCTTCGGGTGTTTGGAGCAAGGTATGGACTGTTGCGGTTGCAATACTGTTTTTCGGCGTAATTATAATAATTCATGAATTCGGTCATTTTACCTGCGCAAAGCTTTTCGGCGTTAAGGTAAACGAGTTTTCAATAGGTATGGGACCCGCTTTGTTCAAAAAAAGAAAGGGCGAAACCACCTATGCGCTTCGCTGTCTGCCGATAGGCGGTTACGTCAGCATGGAGGGCGAGGATGAGGACAGCGAGGACGAGAGAGCTTTTAACAAAAAGCCCGTTTGGCAGAAGATGATAATTGTTGCCGCAGGCGCGGCGATGAACCTTATTCTCGGCTTTGTAATTATGGCAATTATGCTTTCAAGCTCGACCGAGCTTATCGGAACCAACACCGTTAAAAGCTTTTATGAAAACGCCGTAAGCGAGCAGTACGGGCTTTGTGAAGGCGATAGGTTTATTAAAATCGACGGTCACAGAGTTTGGTCCGAAAGAGATTTGGGCTTTTTAATGTCAAGAAGCGAGGACGGAGTTTTTGATTTTGTGGTTGAGCGCGACGGGGAGGAGGTCGAGCTTAACGGCGTTCGCTTTGCGACTGAGGAAATCGACGGCGTTAATGTTATCACCTATGATTTTGTAATTATCGGCGAGCCTGTCGGATTTAAAAACGTTTTCGTCAATTCGTTTACGCAGTCCGCTTCAATAGTGCGTATGGTATGGCTGAGCCTTTTCGATATAGTTACGGGCAGATACGGGGTTTCCGAGCTTGCGGGACCTGTCGGAACGGTCAATATTATTGCGGACGTTACCCAAAACGCGGCGTCCTCCGGCAACGCGGAAACGCTTCTGCTCATTATGGCGCTTATTACCATAAATATTGGCGTTGCAAATTTGCTTCCGCTTCCCGCGCTTGACGGCGGCAGGCTGTTTTTCCTCTTAATAGAGGGAATAAGAAGAAAACCGATAAACCCGAAATACGAGGGCTACATTCATGCGGCGGGGCTTGCGCTGCTTCTGCTTTTGATGCTGTTTGTTACCTATAACGATATAGTAAGAATTGTTACATCGTAATTCATCACGGTAAAGAGGATGAGGATATGACCGAAAGAAGAAAATCAAGAAAAGTTAAGGCGGGCAAGGTCGAAATCGGCGGTAATTCAAAAATCACCGTTCAGTCAATGCTCAATGTTCCCGCTCAAAACGTTGAGGGAAACGTAAGGCAGGCTGTCGAGCTTGAAAGGGCAGGCTGTGAGATTATAAGGCTTACGGTACCCGACACGGAATCCGTTAAAACGCTTGAAGCGGTAAAAAAAGCCGTGTCGATTCCCGTTGTCGCCGATATTCATTTCGATTATAAATGTGCGCTTGAAAGCGTTGCCGCGGGCGTTGACAAAATAAGAATTAACCCCGGAAACATAGGCTCCGACGACAGGATAAAAGCCGTTGCCGACGCTTGCAGGCTTCACGGTATCCCGATCAGGATAGGCGTAAATTCAGGCTCTCTTGAAAAGGACATCTTGGCAAAATACGGGCGCGTAACTCCCGAAGGGCTTTGCGAGAGCGCGTTAAGGCACACGTCGCTGCTTGAAAAATTCGATTTTAACGATATAGTGATTTCGATTAAATCCTCCGACGTCGCGACTATGGTATCAGCCTACCGAATGCTTGCAGAAAGGTGCGATTACCCTCTGCATCTCGGCGTTACCGAAGCGGGCACAAGGCGTATGGGGCTTATGAAATCCGCTGTGGGAATAGGCTCGCTTCTGCTTGACGGCATAGGCGATACTGTTAGGGTATCGCTCACGGCAAATCCCGTTGATGAAATTGCGGCGGGCTTTGATATTTTAAAGGCAGTCGGAATTAAGACGGACTGCCCTCAGATCGTATCCTGCCCGACCTGCGGAAGAACAAAAATTGACTTAATAGGTCTTGCCGAAAGAATTGAAAAGGAGCTTGCCTGCTGCCGCAAGCCTGTTAAGGTGGCGGTAATGGGCTGTATAGTAAACGGTCCGGGCGAGGCAAGGGAAGCCGATATAGGCGTTGCGGGCGGCGACGGCTGCGGTCTTATTTTTAAAAAGGGAGAAATTCTCAGAAAAGTCAGTGAGGATAAAATAGTAGAGGAATTACTCAAAGAGATAGAGGAGCTTTAAACTTAAATGAACGGATTTTACGATTTGTTCGCGCCTTTTTCGGACGGGCTGAAAAGCTATGACAGGGCGCTTAACAACGCAAAAATATTAAGGGTGGTTAATAACAGCGCCGAAAAAAAACTGACTGTAACAGTCGGATTTTCTCTGCTTATGTCCGATGAAACCTTACATAAAATCGGCGATATATTGGCTTCGGAGCTTGGAATCTACAGCGTTGTGATTGAACCCGTTTTCCCTGCCGAGCTGCTTTCAAATAAATACGACGGAGAGCTTGTGAAGCTCATAAAGCGGAATATTGTGGTTGCAAACGGATTCCTTGAAGGATGCGTTTTTACCTACTGCGGTCGGGAAAGTCTGACAATTACGCTTGCCAAGGGCGGCAGGGACATACTTGTAAACGCTCGCTGCGACGCCTTTGTTGAAAAAATCATAAAAGAACGCTTCGGTGTGGATTTAAAGGCGGTAATCGAGCAGTCTGAGGAAAATGCTTCCGCATCAATAGAGGAAATGCAGAAAAAAATCGACGAACAGATGCTGAGCAAGCCTCCCGAGCAGAAAAAAAAGACGGCTAAAGAGGTAACGGCGACTGTTACCGAAGAAGGCTATCCGTATTATACGGACAGTTTAAGAATTGTTTACGGCTCTTTAATTAAGGGCAAGCCGATGAAAATTGACGATATTAAAAGAGACGACGACAGGGTCGTTGTTTGGGGTGAGGTTTTCGGATTTGAATCACGTCTCACCAAAAACGGCGACAAATATATAATTTCATTTAACATAACCGATAATACCAATTCGATTTCGGCTGTAATGTTTGAAAAAAAAGATTACTGCGGCACGCTTCTTGACACGCTGAAGGACGGTATTAAAATTGTGCTTTCGGGTTCAATGTCGTATGATAAATACAGAAGCGAAATGGTTGTAAATCCTAAAAATATATGTACGGTCGTACCTATTGAAAAGGAAGACAACGCTCCCGAAAAGAGGGTCGAGCTTCACCTGCATACCAACCTTTCGCAGATGGACGGTATGACCGCGCCCGCAAGGCTCGTTGAGCGTGCGGCGAAGTGGGGGCATAAGGCGATCGCGATAACCGACCACGGCTGTGTTCAGGGCTTCCCCGAGGCTATGAACACTGCAAGGGCGCTTAAAAAGTCGGGAAAGGATATTAAAATTATTTACGGCGTTGAAAGCTATTTTATAGACGACGTAAAAGACCCCGAAACTCCGATCAACAATCTGCGTACATATCATCAGATTATATTGGTCAAGAACAATACGGGGCTTAAAAATTTATATAAGCTTATTTCGCTGTCAAATCTTAAGTATTATTATAAGAAGCCGAGAATCCCGAAGTCGGAGCTTTTGAAGCACAGAGAGGGGCTTATTCTCGGTTCTGCCTGTGAAGCGGGAGAGCTTTACAGAGCTGTTCTTGAGGAGCGTCCCGAGGAGGAAATCCTTGAAATAGCTTCGTTCTACGATTATCTTGAAATTCAGCCGACAGGCAATAACCGCTTTATGCTTGAAGCACATTCAGATCCTAATTCCAAGCATCCCGACAGGAATAAGGAATTTGATAAGATTAACACGGTTGAGGATATAGAAAACGTAAACAGAAAGGTTATAGCCGTTGCCGACCGTTTGGGCAAGCCTGTCGTTGCAACGGGGGATGTGCATTTTATTGACCCCGAGGACGCAAAATACAGGGCTATCCTTATGTCGGGGCAGGGCTTTACGGACGCCGACAGACAAGCCCCTCTGTACTTTAAAACTACAGAGGAAATGCTTGTCGATTTCTCATATTTGGGAGAGGAAACCGCAAAGGAAATAGTCGTTACAAACCCAAATAAAATCGCAGATATGATTGACGTTATAAAGGCGTTCCCCGACGGCACATATCAGCCGTCAATTGAAGGCTCTGAGGAGGAGCTTCGCAAAATATGCTGGGAAAAAGCGAAAAAGTGGTACGAAAAGGACGGGGTAATTCCCGAAATTGTTTCTTCGAGACTTAACAGAGAGCTTGATTCGATTATAGAGAACGGCTTTGCGGTTCTTTACATAATTGCACAGAAGCTTGTTTGGGATTCCGAGGCGCATGGCTATCACGTCGGCTCGAGGGGCTCGGTAGGCTCGTCGTTTGTCGCTACAATGGCGGGAATTTCCGAGGTTAACCCGTTAGCGCCGCACTACCGCTGTCCCAAGTGTAAATACACAAGGTTCTTTGAGAACGGCGAATACGGTTCGGGCTTCGATTTGCCCGAGGATAACTGCCCCGAGTGCGGAACTCCGCTTATAAGGGACGGTCACGAAATCCCGTTTGAAACCTTCCTCGGCTTCCACGGCGATAAAGCGCCCGATATTGACCTTAATTTCTCAGGCGAATATCAGGGCAAGGCTCACAGATATACCGAGGAGCTGTTTGGTTCTTCTCACGTTTTTAAGGCCGGTACTATTGCTTCGGTTGCCGACAAAACGGCATACGGTTTTGTAAAAAAATATCTTGAGGAGCGGGGAATTACCGTTTCAAAGGCTGAGGAGGACAGGCTCACAAGAGGCTGTACCGGTATTAAGCGCACGACGGGTCAGCACCCCGGCGGTATGGTCGTTGTGCCGAATGATTATGAAATTTACGATTTCTCACCCGTTCAGTATCCTGCCGAGGACACCTCAAGCGATATGGAAACGACGCATTTCGATTTCCATTCTATGCATGATACTATATTGAAGCTTGACGAGCTGGGTCACGATGTTCCGACGCTCTACAAGCATCTTGAGGATATGACGGGTACGAATGTTAATGATATTGATGTGTGCGACCCTAAAATTATAAGGCTTTGCACAAGTCCCGAGCCATTGGGCGTTACCGCGGAGGAAATCGACTGCGAAACGGGTACTCTGTCAATACCGGAAATGGGCACTCCGTTTGTAAGACAAATGCTTCTTGAGGCTCAGCCGAAAACATTTTCCGACCTTTTGCAGATTTCGGGCCTTTCGCACGGGACGGATGTTTGGAACGGCAACGCGCAGGATCTGATAAACAACGGAACGTGCGATATTTCGCAGGTTATAGGAACGCGCGACAGCATTATGATTTACCTTATGCACAAGGGAGTTGAGCCGAGTCTCGCGTTCCAGATTATGGAGAAAACAAGAAAAGGCGTCGTTGCAAAAATGGGCTTCCCCGAGGGCGCGGAGGAGGCTATGAGGGCGTGCAATGTTCCGCAGTGGTACATGGATTCCTGCCGAAAAATAAAATACATGTTCCCCAAGGCTCACGCCGCGGCTTATGTTATTGCGGCGCTTCGTCTCGGCTGGTACAAGATATATAAGCCGCTCGAATACTACACCGCTTTCCTTACCGTGCGCGGCGGAGATCTTGACGCGGTAACCGTAATTAAGGGCAGAAACGCCGTCCGTGAAAAGATGAAGGAAATTGACGATAAGGTAAAGCTTAAAACCGCAACCGCAAAGGATAAGGATCAATATACCGCCTTGCAGGTCGTAAACGAGATGATGGCAAGGGGCGTTGAGCTTTTGCCGGTTGATATATACAAATCAAAGGCGACAGAATATATTATTGAGGACGGAAAAATCAGAATGCCGTTCAGCGCTTTAAGCGGAATCGGCGAGAGCGCGGCTGTTCCGTTAGCAAACGCCCGTGACGACGGAAACGGCAGGTTTATTTCAATAGAGGACTTTGCCGACAGGGGCAAGGCGGGTAAAGCGGTAATTGAGATGCTTACGGAGATAGGCGCTTTCGGTGATTTGCCTGTTTCCTCGCAGCTCAGCCTTTTTTAAACCGTCAGACTGTACAAAACATGGTGAAAATCACAGTCCTTTTTCTACTTGACGGTTATACTTTAGTATGGTATCATATTAGCACGCTAAAGTGAGATTGAAAATAAACGGTGTTTCCGAAAGGATTTGTTATGAAGAATTATTCAAAACTCACGCCCGAGGGTACGAGGGATTTTTTGTTTGAGGAGAGCGACGCTCTGAGAACGGTTGAAAGAACCCTGTCAGATATGTTTAAGCTTAGGGGCTATAAAAAGGTTATCACGCCCACAATAGAATTTTTTGACGTATTTAACCGTGAAAGCGCGGGAACTCTGCCCGAAAATCTATACAGCATGACCGACGCTTACGGCAGGCTTCTTGTTCTGCGTCCCGACAGCACCCTGCCTATCGCGAGAATTGCCGCGACAAGGCTTAAAGGGGCGTCGTTTCCGATAAGGCTTTATTATAATCAAAACGTCTTTACCCGTCAGCCCAAGCTTACGGGGCATAACGACGAAACGAGCCAGTCGGGTATTGAGCTTATAGGCGCAAAGGGGCTTCGCGCGGATCTTGAGGTTATAACCATGGCTATTGAGGCTCTTGATCTTTGCGGAGCGCCGGATTATAAAATAGAAATCGGACACGCGGGCTTTTTCAAGTCGCTTTGCGTCGAGCTTGACACCGATGACGAAACGCTGTCTGATATATACGAGTATACGGAAACTAAAAATTTCGTCGCTCTCAACTCCGTGCTTGACGGTATGAAAGAATCAAAAACCGCTGAGGCTCTGCGTAATCTGCCGAGAATGTTCGGCGGACTTGAAGTTATAGCCGAGGGCGAAAAGCTTTCAAATTCGGCAGAGGGCAGGCAGGCGCTTTCCTATCTTAAAACAATATATACAAGCCTTTGCGAGTTGGGTCTTCAGGATAAAATTATTATTGATTTGAGCCTTGTTCACAGAAGCAATTACTATACGGGCATTGTTTTCAGGGGGTACACCGAGGGCAGCGGAATTACGGTTCTTTCGGGCGGACGTTACGACAGCCTTATTAAGGAATTCGGCGAGGATTTGCCTGCCACGGGCTTCGGCGTCCAGACGGACGCGCTCGCGCAGGCTATGCTTTCCCGAGATGATAAGTTTTCCGATAAGCCTGTCGAGGTTCTTGTTTTCGGTGACGACGGCTGTGAAATAACAGCGCTCATTCATATAAAGGAGCTTAATAAAAACGGCGTAAAATGCGAAAACTGCACCGCTTCCTCCTTTGACGGAGCGCTTCTATATGCAAAAAGCAAGGGCATTAAAAAAATACACAGGGTAAATTCCCTCGGCGTTAAGGAGATAAGCTTATGAGAAAACTGCGTATTGCCCTTACAAAAGGCAGGCTTGAAAAGCAGACGGTTGACCTGTTTACGAAAATGGGACTTGACTGCGGCGAGCTTATAAACAAGGGCAGAAGGCTCGTTCTCCCCGTGGGCGATTACGAGGTGGTATTGGCAAAGGCAGACGACGTTATCACCTATGTTGAGCATGGCGTATGCGACATAGGCATTGTTGGCAAGGATACGATAGTCGAAAACGGCAAAAGCTTTTATGAGTTGCTCGACCTTGAGCTTGGCAAATGCAGCTTCTGTCTTGCGGGCAAAAAGGGCGAGGATTTTTTCAGCGGCTATAATATAAAAAGGATAGCAACGAAATATCCGAACGTTACGAAAAGCTATTTTGAATCCAAGGGTATGGATGTTAAAATAATAAAAATCGAAGGCTCGGTCGAGTTAGCGCCGCTTCTCGGCTTGGCGGACGCTATAGTCGATATTGTCGAAACGGGCACTACGCTTAAAGAAAACGGACTTGAGGTCTATGAAAAAATTATGCCGATTTCCGCAAGGGTGATCGCAAACACCGCAGGCATGAAATTAAGGCGCGGCGAAATAGACGGTTTTGTTTCAAAAATCAGAAAAGCAAGGGATGAAAAAAATGATTAAAATTGTAAAAGCCGACGGCGTTCGGGAAAAAGCGCTTATAAAACAGCTTAAAGAAAGAAGCGGCGAAATAGATAAAGAGGTTACCGAAACCGTATCTGAAATCCTTTCGGAGGTTAAGGAGTACGGCGACTATTCCGTTCGCGAATACACAATGAAATTTGACGGGAGAGTTCCCGAAAGCTTTGAAATCTCAAAAGAAGAAATTGACGCTTCGACAGAGAAATGCGACAGCGATTTTGTTTTGGCTCTTTACCGCGCGGCGGACAATATTAAGGACTTCCACGCCCGCCAAAAACAGCAAAGCCGTTTTGACGCTAAGGAAAACGGCGTTATTTTAGGGCAGAGGATAAGAGGACTTAAAAGAGTAGGTATTTACGTACCCGGCGGTACGGCGGCTTATCCGTCAAGCGTGCTTATGAACGCAATCCCCGCAAAAATTGCGGGTGTTGAAGAAATAATTATGGTAACTCCCCCCTCAAAGGACGGAACGGCTAACCCCGATATTTTAGCCGCCGCAAAAATCGCGGGAGTTGACAGAGTATTTTTAATGGGCGGAGCGCAGGCGGTCGCGGCTCTGGCTTACGGCACTCAGAGCGTACCGAAGGTGGACAAAATCGTAGGACCGGGTAATATTTTTGTCGCTACCGCAAAGAGGCTTCTGTTCGGTACGGTCGATATTGATATGATTGCAGGCCCGTCTGAAATACTTGTTGTCGCTGACAAAACCGCCAAGCCTGAATTTCTTGCCGCCGACCTTATGAGTCAGGCAGAGCATGATAAAATGGCAAGCGCAATACTGCTTACCACAAGCGCGGAAATCGCAAATAAAACGGCTGAGGAGATTGAAAGACAGGCGCAGACCCTTTCAAGAAAAGAAATTATCGAAAAGTCGCTTGACGATTTCGGCGCAATAATCGTTTGCGGTTCGCTTGACGAGGCGATCGACTTTGCAAACGAGCTTGCGCCCGAGCATTTGGAGCTTGCGGTTGAAAATCCGTTTGAATACATCGGCAGGGTCGATAACGCGGGAAGCGTTTTTTTAGGCAATTATGCGCCTGAACCTCTCGGCGACTATTACGCAGGTCCGAACCACGTTTTGCCGACTTCGGGAACGGCAAGATTTTTCTCTCCCCTGTCGGTTGACAGCTTTGTAAAGAAATCAAGCTTCATTTACTATACCGAAGACGCTTTGCGCGAGGCAAAGGACGATATTATCAAGCTTGCCGATACCGAGGGGCTTACCGCTCACGCAAACTCAATTAAGGTTAGATTTTAATTCTCGCATTTTTAGATACAAGGGGAAGAAATAATGTTTGAGCTTAACAGAAAAGTTAAAGAATTAAAGCCCTATGACCCGATTACGGGAAACTACAGAATAAGGCTTGACGCTAACGAATCCTTTATAACCCCCACGCAGGAGATGAAAAAGGAATTTGCCGAAGCGGTTATAAACACTCATTTTAACCGCTATCCCGACCCGTATGCCGTTGATGTAACAGAGCTTTTTGCAAAGCGCTATGGCGTTCCCGCAAATTGCGTTATGGCGGGCAACGGCTCGGATGAGGTGATTTCGGTCATAATGAACTCATTTTTGCAGAAGGGCGACACTGTCGTTACCCTTGACAGGGATTTTTCAATGTATGCCTTTTACGCTTCGGTGGTCGAGTGCAAAAACGTTACAGTACCGAAGAATGAGGACTACACGATAGACGCCGACAGGGTTATTGAAGCGGTGAATAGGGAAAAGGCGAGGATGCTTGTTTTTTCAAACCCGTGCAACCCCACTTCAATAGTACTTGACAGGGAGAATGTCAGAAAAATCATAAAGTCAGTCAACGCCCTTGTCGTGCTTGACGAGGCGTATATGGACTTTTCAGACCGGAGCCTTTTATCCGAATTTTCGGAATATGACAATCTGATTATTTTAAAAACCTGCTCAAAGGCTATCGGTATGGCGGCGCTCCGACTCGGCTTTGCGGTTGCGAACGAAACGCTCATAAATGTTTTAAAAGCGGTTAAATCGCCGTACAATGTAAATTCCGTCACACAGGCGCTCGGCGCGGTTGTGCTTTCAAATCCCGAATATTTAAACAGCTGCGTTTCAAGAATTATCGACTCAAGGAACGATTTGTACGAGTATATGAAAAAAATTGAAAGCGAATATCCCGATGAGCTGACGGTTATAAAGCCCGACGCTAACTTTGTGTTTATGAAATGCAAAAGGGCGCAGGAGCTGTTCGAGTACCTTATGAGCGTGGGGATAATTATCCGTAAAATGGGTGACTGTCTGAGGATTACCGCAGGCAGGAACTATGAAAACGAGGTTCTTTACGAAGAAACGGAAAAATTCTTTAAGGGGGAAGCCGATGCGAAGGGCTGAAATCGAGAGAAACACTAAGGAAACCGAAATAAAGCTGTCAGTAGACCTTGACGGCGGCGAAGTAAGCGTAAATACGGGAATAGGCTTTTTTGACCATATGCTGACTGCCTTTGCGGTTCACGGCGGCTTCGGTCTGTCGGTAGAATGTAAGGGTGATTTAGAGGTCGACTGTCATCACACGGTTGAGGACGTCGGAATCGTTTTAGGCAAGGCGTTTTCACAGGCTCTCGGCGATAAATCGGGAATAGAGCGCTACGGCAGCTTTTTTGTGCCGATGGATGAAGCTCTCGGCTTTTGCGCGGCGGACATAAGCGGCAGGGCGTACCTTGTTTTTGAGGCTGATTTTCCCGAAGAGGCTGTCGGTTCGTTCGACACGTGTATGACTGAGGAGTTTTTCAGGGCGTTTGCTTTAAATTCGGCGATTACCGTTCATTTAAGAGCGCCTTACGGCAATAATTCGCATCATATAATCGAGGCGCTTTTCAAGGCGTTCGGGCATGCGCTCAAGCTTGCCGTCAGGCAAAATGAAACAGGCGAAACACTTTCGACGAAGGGCGTATTGTAATGGTAATTTTTCCTGCTATTGACATAAAGGACGGCGCTTGCGTAAGGCTGTATAGGGGCGAGATGTCGAGCGCCGAAAGGGTTGCCGACAGCCACGTTGAAACCGCCAAGGCATTTAAAGAGGCGGGCGCGGAATGGATACATACGGTCGACCTTAACGGCGCGGTTGACGGCAAACGCGTTAACACGCATATTTTTACCGAGCTTGCAAATGTCTCGGGGTTGAACGTCGAGGTCGGGGGAGGAATAAGAACCCTTGACGATGTTGAATTTTATTTGTCACGCGGCATAAAAAGGGTAATTATCGGCTCGGCGGCTGTTAAAAATCCGCAGCTTGTAAAGGAAGCCTGTGAGAAATACGGCGAAAAAATCGCAGTCGGTATTGACGCGAGAAACGGTATGGCGGCGTCCGAGGGCTGGGTTGAAACGAGCGATATTTCATATATTGAGCTTGCAAAAAAAATGGAACAATTCGGTGTAAAGTATATTATCTTTACAGACATTGACCGCGACGGTATGCTTTCCGGACCGAATGTTGAACAGCTGGTTAATCTGAATAACGCTGTTTCCTGCAATATTGTTGCGTCGGGCGGTATTAGGGATATTGACGATGTAAGAGCTTTGAAATCCGAGGGCGTCTACGGCGCGATTTTAGGCAGGTCGATTTATAAAGGCACGATTGACTTAAAGCGTGCAATTGAGATTGCGGGGGAATAAGATGAACATTGATAGTTTTTTTGTTAAATCCGAGCTTATTCCCGCCATAGTTCAGGAAACGGGTACGGGCGAGGTGCTTATGCTCGCTTATATGAATAAGGAATCCCTGCAAAAGACCCTTGATACGGGGTACACATGGTTTTTTTCGCGCTCACGCGGCAAGCTTTGGAACAAGGGCGAAACATCGGGACATACGCAAAAGGTGGTTTCAATTAAGGGAGACTGTGACAACGATACGCTTTTGGTTGAGGTCGTGCAGACGGGCGTTGCCTGTCACACCGGCAGTAAGACCTGCTTTTTTAACGATTTTACATCGGAGGTAAATAAAAATGAATGACGTGCTTGACGAGCTTTATGAAATCGCGCTTGAAAGAAAGGCGAATAAGCAGGAGGGCTCTTATACCTGCTATCTTTTTGAGCAAGGGCTTGATAAAATTCTAAAAAAGGTCGGCGAGGAAAGCGCCGAAACGATTATTGCCGCAAAGAACGGAGTTAAAGCGGATACCGTCGGCGAAATATCGGATTTGCTTTTCCACCTTGCCGTTATGATGGCGAACGAGGGAATAACTCCCGCAGATGTAAAGGCGGAGCTTTCAAAAAGGCATCAAAAGCAGGGTAATTTAAAGCGGTTTCATCAGGTAGATAAGAATACATAGTATCGGACATACGGGTAAAAGCCGTGTGAATTAAGGCCACGAAAAACAGGCTGTGATATTAAGCGCGATGCGGAATATCACAGCCTGATGTCGTCCCGCTCCCTACCCGAGTGAGCTTTCACGAAGTGACTGAGGGAGTTTCAGGGCGGCGCGTCAAGAATGCCGCGCCCCACGAATGCGGTGGGAACAAACCCGCATCCGCAGTGATGCCTGCAAAATACAGCGGGCAAAGGACGGTCTCTCATACGCGGAATTTGTAAAAAAAGCCCTGACTTTAAATCAGGGCGAGGGGCTAAAAATTTAATTCTGTTTTAAGACGCTTTTTATAGCGTTAAATGATTCGTCGCTTATATCGTGCTCGATTTTGCACGCATCTTCAGTAGCGTTTTTTTCGTTTACGCCGAGGCTTACAAGGAATTGAGTAAGCACAGTGTGTCGCTCGTAGATTTTGTCGGCAATTTCGTGACCGTCCTTAGTGAGCCTTATATACCCTTCCTTTGAAACGGCGATATAGCCGCCCTCTTTTAAAAGACCGACCGCGCGGCTGACGCTCGGCTTTGAAAAGCCCATATATTCGCTTATGTCAATCGAACGTACACTGTCGCTCTTTTTTGAAAGAATAAGTATCGTTTCCAGATACATTTCTCCGGATTCCTGAAGACGCATTACGTCCGCCTCTTTTCAAGAAAATATATTATTATAAAAATATAATAACACATTTTTTTAATGTTTTCAAGCTTTGAAACGGGACTGAATACAAGGTGGAATTTTTCCTGCTTTTATGTTAGAATTTATGAGGTGATTTTATGGAATATTTATGCTTGCTGATAAAGCCCTCGTCCGATAAATGCAATATGCGGTGCAGATATTGCTTTTACGCCGATATTTCTTCTACTCACAGCCGAAGGCTCGGTTTTATGAGTGAAAAAACCGCACAGGAGCTTATAAAAAAAGCTTTTGCCGAAGCCGAAAGGCAGGTTACCTTTATGTTTCAGGGCGGCGAGCCGACGCTTATCGGGCTTCAATTCTACAAAAATTTTGTCAGCACGGCAGAAAAATACAATACTAAAAAAATTAAGGTGCATTACGCGATACAAACCAACGGATATGCTTTGGATGAAAGTTGGGCTGAGTTCTTCGGGAAAAATAAATTCCTCGTCGGGCTGTCTGTTGACGGCAATAAGGATCTGCATGATTTATACAGGTTTGACGCCGAGGGGAAGGGGACCTTTTCAAGGATTTTAAACAGCGCCGATATTTTGAAAAGGAGTAATGTTGAGTTTAATATTCTGACAGTCGTTACAAATCCGCTTGCCCGACGCGCCGAGGCGGTATATAACTTTTATAAAAAGCAGGGTTTCGGATATTTGCAGTTTATTCCCTGTCTTAACCCGATTGAAAAGATGAATGAAAAATACGATTATACCCTTTCGCCCGAAAGATACGGTGAATTTTTGTGCCGAATTTTTGACTTATGGGTGCGGGACATAAAAACGGGAAATGCTCCGAGCATCAGGCAGTTTGACAACTACATTCTTATGCTTAAAGGCATTCCGCCGGAAAGCTGCGGCTTTTCGGGCGTTTGCTCGGAGCAGAATGTTATTGAAGCTGACGGCTCGGTTTATCCGTGCGATTTTTATGTGCTTGATTCGCTTAAGCTCGGTAACATAAACGAAAACTCTTTTTCGGAAATAAATGAAAAACGCCGTGAATTGGGCTTCGTTGAGCAGTCAAAAGCAATCGGCGAGAAGTGTAAAGTCTGTGAGCTTTACCCTATATGCAGGGGCGGATGCAGGCGGTACAGAGAGCCGTTTTTTCCGAACGGAGCGGGAGATAACATATTCTGTGAAAGCTATAAACGGTTTTTTGAACACTCTTTGGGGATTCTATACAGATTATCACAATATTAAAATAAAGCTTGAGCCGTATTTTATTTTATCTCTCTTAAATAAACGCCGTCCGCCTTAACCTTTTCTATTCTGTCGCCCGTGACGTAATAAGCGTCCTTTGAAATATCCATAAACGGCTTGTCATTGATAGAATCGGTGTAAAACTCATCTATTTCAATATCGCCGTAAACCTCTTTAAACATTTTAATTTTGTTGTCACGGTAGCAAATGCTTTGGATCGTTCCCGTTTCTATATCAATCTTACTGCCGATATAGTTTTTTATGCCAATGCGTCTGCAAATTTCTTTAAGCATAATCTCGGGGCAGGCGGAGAGGATAACGTCATCCTCTTTTTGGATTTTAGCATAAAAGCTTTTAATCTTTTTTTCATGCTCGTCCCAAAAAGCGTTAATATTTTCTTCAATACCGTCAAACTTTTCACAGCACTCCTTTAAAATATAGCTGTACTCAGACAATACGCTTTCAATGGAAAGCTTGCCCATTTTGTATTTCAAAAAAGCCTCGCCGAACTTAGGAATGTACTTCGCGACCTCCTTGGGTTCTTTTTTAAGGTAGTAGAGAAAAAAGTCAAGTCCGCTCTCGCCGTCGTAAATTGTGTTATCAAAATCAAAGACGGTCATAAAACCGCTCCCTTACCGAAATTTTATGTTACTATATTACCATTTTTACCCTTTTCAGTCAAGGCGGACGGGCATAAAAAGACCGCCGGACGTAAAATCCGACGGATGTTTTTTATTCCGAGCAGCATGTATTGGTGCAGCCGCACTCGTCCAAATCCGCTTCTTTGGGCGGGAAAAACTCGTTGACGGGGAATTTGATTTTTCTGAATGTTTCGCACGGATCGTCTGTGTCGCAGGAACATTCCTTGCTCGGTATGCAGAAATCATATGCGGGAATAAGCATCTGCACATCTCTTTCAAGCTGAACTATTGTGAAAAGACCGATCGTAACCGCAACGGCTTTTTCGCAGGGACGATTGAGGAAATCCTCGGGAAATTCCTCGTTAAAGCATCTTCTGACGCAGCGGGGAAGCGAAATGTTAATTCCGCACATCGTGTTGCAGCAATCGCAGGGATTGCATATTTTTGCTTCAAGGCAAATGGGCTGGGCAACCTGAACCTTTGCTCTCGGGTTGGTATTTGTCTGCATAAGCTGGTCGTCGCTGCCGTCGGCTGTGTATTCCGAGGAGAATACCCTTACCTTGCCGTCGCTGCCGTAAAGTATGCATTTCTTTGAGAATGTAGTGAAACCGCATATTGTAACGGGATTTGAGTTAGCCGCTGAGAAGGCTTCGACGTTTACCTTGAAGAAGAATGTAAGGTCGACTGAGTAACAGCCCTTGTTAAACGGAACTTTTTCTACGTCAATATAGCAGTTTATTACCTCAGTGCCTCTGCATCTTACGTTCACGGCACGGTCAATAATACTCTGCGCCTCGGGCGGAAAATATACTCTTAAATCCGCCAAGCAGTCTTTGTCTGCACAAGAGTCATATACACGGTTTGTGTCTATGCATACAGCCTCACGGATTTTTCCGGGAAGCTTTGCCTCGCAGGCTCTGTTATCTGCCATAAAAATCCTCCTGTTAATATAAAATATAAGTCCGAAAACTTCATTAACAGTGTATGAAGGATTTGCGCTTTGGTTACAGATTTCAGCACGAAAAAGATATTACTGTTCTTCCTTTTGCTTTTCCTCTTTTATGCGCTTAACGGCTTTAAGGCTTGTAAAATCCTCCCTTTCCTTTTCGTCAAGCGCCTCCGAGATATATTTAATTGTAGCCGTAAACTGAGGAATCATAATATTTTTGAGCGCGTTTGCACGCTTCTGAGTTTTTTTTACGGCGTCTGCAAGACGGTAAATCGAAGCCTCGGTTTCGGCTAATTTTACCGCCATCTTTTTCGCTTCGTTAAAGTCACGGTAAGCCTCGTCAAGATAGCTGTTTGTGTTGTCAAACCCATAGTACGGTCGAAGAGGCGCGTCGTCAACGCGGGCTTTCGGTATCTCAACGCCCATAACGCTCCTGTAATCTACGTTAAGACTTTTGTCTACGGGGACTGTTCTTGAAAAATCGCCGCAAAGACCGAGCGTGATGTTGGCGGTTTGCAGGGACTTGTACGCCTTATTAAAAACCTCGTTGATGCTGTTTTCAACTTCCTTTGCCTCGTCTATAAGCTGCATCATTTCGCGGATAAGAATGTTTCTTTTTCTGTCCATCAGCTCATAGCCCAATTTTGCAAGCGAAAGCGATTTTTGCGTTGCCATAAGGTTGGCTTTTGTGGGAAATACCTGCGCCATATTCACGCCCCCTTTCCGTGATTACTTAAAAATATTTATATGCTTTGATTTGATTTGTAATGCTTTTCTATAGTTGCGTCATCAACACGTTCGAGCATATTCCTCGGAAGCATCGAGAGAAGCTCCCAGCCCAGATCAAGCGTTTCGTCTATGGTTCTGTTTTCCGTGAAGCTTTGGTTTATAAAGCGGTTTTCAAACTCAGTGCCGAATTTCATAAGAAGCTTATCCTCATTTGAAAGCTCATCCTCGCCTATGACAGAGGCAAGCGCCTTTGCGTCCTGAACCTTTGCATAGGTCGCCAAAAGCTGATTGGAAAGAGCCGGATGATCCTCTCTTGTGTAGCCCTCGCCGACGCCGTCCTTCATAAGTCTTGAAAGCGACGGCAGGACGCCCACGGGCGGATAAATACCCTTGTAATCGAGTGCTCTGTCGAGAACAATCTGCCCCTCTGTAATGTAACCCGTAAGATCGGGAATCGGGTGGGTTATGTCGTCGTTGGGCATGGTCAAAATCGGAATTTGCGTAACAGAGCCTTCAACGCCCTTAATCATACCCGCTCTTTCATAGAGCGACGCTAAATCCGAATAAAGGTAGCCGGGAAAGCCTTTCCTGCCGGGGATTTCGCCCCTTGAGCTTGAAAATTCGCGCAGGGCTTCGGCGTAAGAGGTCATATCGGTCATAATAACAAGTATATGCTTGTGAAGCGTAAAGGCAAGGTACTCGGCAATTGTAAGGGCGCATTTCGGCGTCATAATTCTTTCAATTATCGGGTCGTTGGCAAGGTTTAAAAGCATTACGACCCTGCTCATAACATTTGCCTCTTCAAAGGAATTTTTAAAATACATCGCAACGTCGTTTTTAACGCCCATTGCGGCAAAGACTATTGCGAAGTCGTTGCCGTCGGCAATGGTTGCCTGACGCACAAGCTGAACCGCAAGCTCGTTATGCTTCATACCCGAGCCTGAAAAAATCGGAAGCTTTTGTCCTCTGATAAGCGTTGCAAGCGCGTCTATCGAAGAAATCCCCGTTTGAATAAAGTTCCTCGGATATTCCCTTGAAACGGGATTTATGGGAGCGCCGTTTACATCGCGTTTTTCGTCGGGGAAAATATCCCCGAGCCCGTCAATGGGTCTGCCCAGCCCGTCAAAGGTTCTGCCGAGAATTTCGGGAGAAAGGGCGATTTCCATCGGTTTGCCTGTAAGCGACGTCGTGACGTTGCTCATAGAAAGCCCGCGCGTGCCCTCAAATACCTGAACGGTAATTCTTTCCCCTTCAATTTTAACTATTCTGCCTATCCTCTCAGTTCCGTCGTCGGTCATAAGCTTGACGATTTCTTCCGCCGAAGCGTCACTAACGCCGTCAAGCGATACGAGCGAGCCGTTAATTTCATCAAGATTTAAGTGCTTAATAATCATCCTAAGCCCGCCCCCTTATTTGATAATTCCGTCAAGAACGGTATCAATTTCTTTAATGTAACCGTCAAGCATTTCCGTTTTGCTGTTCGGCACGTCGTATTTAATTCGGATAAGCTTATCGAAAAGTCCTGTCGATAATATTTTTGAAATAGGTATCTGCCTTGCGACAGCCTCTTTTGAGCGGTGATAGAGGTGAAGTATTGCGCGCATCATTTTAAACTGCTTTTCAAGCGGTACAAAGGTGTCATCGGGATGGAAAGCGTTTTGCTGTAAAAATCCTACCCTTATAACCCTTGCGATTTCAATTATCAGCTTCTGGTCGTCGGGAAGCACATCCGAGCCTATGAGCTTTACAATTTCCATAAGGGAATTTTCTTCAAGCAAAATCGCACAGATTTCCTCGCGGTATTTCATAAAATCGGGAGAGATATTATCTCTGTACCAATTTGAAAGGTCGTTTACATATTCGCTGTATGAAAGATTCCAGTTGATCGCGGGATAATGCCGAGCGTAGGCAAGAGATTTGTCGAGCGCCCAAAAGCAGCGGGTAAATCTTTTGGTGTTTTGAGTTACCGGCTCGGAAAAGTCGGAGCCTTGCGGAGAAACCGCGCCTATAAGGGTAATGGAGCCTTCGGTTCCGTTTAGGTTTTCGGTATAGCCCGAACGCTCGTAAAATTCCGAAAGCCTTGACGGAAGATATGCGGGGAAGCCTTCATCGGCGGGCATTTCTTCAAGTCTGCCCGAAATTTCACGCAGAGCCTCAGCCCAACGCGAGGTGGAGTCCGCCATCAATGCCGTGTGATAGCCCATATCCCTGTAATACTCTGCAAGCGTGATGCCCGTGTAAATTGACGCTTCACGGGCGGCAACGGGCATATTTGAGGTGTTGGCTATCAGCACCGTTCTTTCAAGCAGGGGACGCTGGGTTTTCGGATCGACAATTTCTGAAAATTCCGAAAGCACCTGCGTCATTTCGTTGCCTCTTTCGCCGCAGCCAACATATATGATTATGTCTGCATCGCACCATTTGGCGAGCTGATGCTGCGTCATGGTTTTTCCCGTTCCGAAGCCGCCGGGGATTGCCGCCGCGCCGCCCTTGGCTATTGGGAACAAGGCGTCGATCACACGCTGACCCGTAATAAGAGGCTTTACGGCAGGAAGTCTTTTTCTGACCGGTCTGGGATTTCTGATTGGCCATTTCTGCTTGAGGGATACTTCCGTAACCTTGCCGTTTTCGTTTTTAATCTTAATTATTGTGTCGTTTACCGTGTACTCGCCGTCGGGCGTGACCTCCGTAACCTCGCCCGAAAGCGTTGGGGGAAGCATCGCCCTGTGGGTGATAACCGGCGTTTCGGGGCAGGATGCAAAGACGTCGCCGCCGTTCAGATGCTCGCCGACCTTGGCGGATACGGTAACCTTGTATTTTTTCTTTTCATCAAGGGCATTAAAATCCGCGCCCTTGCCTATGAAAGGACCGAATTTCTTTTCTATTTCGGGCAGCGGTCTTTGAATACCGTCAAATATGTTGCCTATAATACCGGGACCTAAAGTAACAGACAGCGGAAGCCCCGTTGAGATGACGGGCTCATCGGGCTTAAGCCCCGTGGTTTCCTCGTAGACCTGAATTGTCGTTTTATTGCTGTCAACCTTAATGACCTCGCCGATTAAGTGCGAATTGCCGACATAGACGGTTTCCATCATACTTAAATCGGTTTTGCCCTTTACTGTTACGACGGGGCCGTTTATGCCGAATATTTTATTTTCCCGCATAACATTTCCCCCCTTATATTTTTAATCCGGATTGAGCCAAAAACCATTCTCTTTGGCTTAAAAGCCCTGCGTCAAGAGTGCTGTCCGCAAGGCAGGAGCTTCTCTTATCTCTGACCCTTACGCCGCCGAGCTTGATTTCATCGCAAGCGGTTACGGCGCAGCCGTCGGCCAGTTCTTTTATATCGGAGGAATATTTCATATCGTCGGGCTTTACAAAAAACTCAAGCTCGCCGCCCTCAAATGCTTCGGCAGCCTCGCGCGCCAAAGATAAAAGCAGCTGTTTATATTCCTCTGTCTTTGAAAAATCCGCAAGCATTCTACGCACCGACGCAAATACAGCTTCCGTAAGCTCGGAGCGCTTGTCTGCAAGCTGTTTTTTCGCTTCCTGCTGAGCTTCGCAGATTTCACGGTTCTTTTTGGCGTTTATCCTTACCGTTTCAAAATCCGCATATCCTTTATAACGCGTTTCGGCGTCCTCTTTTAAGGCTTTAAGACGCTGTCTGCGTAAGGCTTCGGTTTCTTCATCTATTTGCCTGCACTTTTCAGCCGCCATCCGTTTGATAGCGTCGGTAAATGCTTTCGTATTGTTAACTGAAGCGTCCATTCCTTTCACCTCGGGTAAGTCGTCAAATTTTAATTCCTACAGCGTCCCTGATGTAGTCGGTGATTGCGTTTTCGTTTCTGCCGTTTCCGTCGCTGTCGGGTATAACAGCGACAAGCGGTCTTTTTGCCTGCTTTATCCCAAACAGGATTTCGCCGCACATCTTTTCAACATTTGCCGTAAGCAGTATTATGCCTATATTTTCGTCTGAAGCCGCTTCTTGAATTTGAGCGCGCGCTTCTTCGGCGTTCCTCGCGCGTACGGCTTCAATTCCTGCAAGGCGCATACCTATCATAGCGTCAGTGTTGTCCGTAATCAGGAGCATCCGCATAAAAACACGTCCTATCAGATTTTGTTAAGTATAAGAATCGAAATAACAACGCCGTAAAGGGCTATCGATTCGCCAAGCGCGACGAAAATAATGGATTTACCGAATGACTTCGGATTTTCGGCGGTTGCCGCAATTGCCGCCGGAGCGCCTGCCGCAACGGCGATACCTCCGCCGATGCCTGCAAGACCCGTAACAAGACCCGCAGCTAAAAGGCCCAAGCCCTTTGAATTATCCGTTTGGGCTTCCTCGGTTACCTCAACGGAGGCTGTTTCGGTCGAAGCGTCAGCGTTTTCCGCCGCAAAGACGTTAACGCAAAGAACGCTCATAAGAACCGCAAGAACCGCAAAAACCGCGAGATTCATACATACGGGCTTTTTAATTCTTTTACCGCTGTTCATATTTTTTGCGGCGATAAAGGCAGTCGAGAAAAGCGCAACGGGCGCGAGAACCATAAGGATGCAGAAAAGAGTTGTCATTTTTAATTCCTCCGAAATATTATATATTTTTTTGCTTTTTCAGTGTGACGGGCTTATACTGAACGCCGCTTCCGTCAAAGAAACGGCTGAACATTTCGTAATACTCAAGTCTTAAACCCTGAATACCGGTTAAAAGACCTTCGAGCGCGATAACAAGGATGTTTCCCAATATAATCACGACCGTATTTTCGTTTTCGCCCGCAAGCGAGAACACAACCATCATCATACCCGCGTGAACAAGCACAAACGCGCCGACGCGCAAAAACGAAACGGTGTTGCTTAAATACGACAGGATATATTCAAGAAGCTCAAATAAATTCTGGAGTATAAAATCCATAACGCTGTCAGGCTTCCAATCCGGACGCTTATCAATAATACCTATCGGTATTTCTTTTATAAACAGCAGAATTGCACACACAACGAGGATTACCGCCGAGGTCGAGGTGGTTATGGGAGCGGGTCCGCCCATAAAGCCCGAGGCGAGATTTACACCCGCAAGATATAAAAGAAGCCCCGCAACGCCGTTTTGGCTGAACAGCGCCTCACCGAAGTGCTTTCGCTTTATACAGGCGTATATGTTAATAATTATTGCGGCAACCGTAAGAGCAACGCCTATGCCGATTGCGACGAGCAGAACCGTGTTAATGCTGTCCATAACCGAAATCGGCTTTGAGCCCCAGCCGAGCGCCTCGTAAACGGGGTCAAGCATTTCTTCATAGCCGAATACGCTGCCGAAAATAAAGCCGAACACCATTGACGAAATACCGCAGGGAATAAGTATTTTTCCGAGCCCCATTCTTTTAAGCTTCCACATTAAAAAGCCGATTATTGAAAGGATTAAGCCCTGACCCAAGTCGCCGAACATTATGCCGAACAGAATTGTATAGGTCACGGCGACAAACGGGGTGATATCAACGTCGTCATAGCTCGGCGTTCCGTACATATCGACGTAAAACCTATACGGCTCAACCAAAAAGCTGAAAGGCTTTATTCCCTTTTTATATTTCACGGGAACGGCTGTTTCGCCGTCCTTGCGGGCGTCCTCACATTCAATATTGACGCCCTGAATGCCGATTAAGGAATCTTCAAGCCTTTTTACATCGCAGGCGGGTACATACCCTACGAACACAAAGCGCTTTTCGCTGTGAAGCGCATAGCTTCTCAGCTCATAAAGGGAATTTAAATAAACAAGACTTGAGTAAATATAGTTTATATGCTCAACCTCTTTGTTTACAAAGCTATGCATTTCATTTTTTGTACTGTCAAGCTGTGACGAAATAATTTCAATGCTCTTTTGACATTCGTTTATTACCTCGTCAACCTTGCCTGCCGCGCCCGGAACCTTGGCAGGCTCGAAAAACAGGAACGCAAAGACGCCGTCTATTTCGTCAAGGATATCAACCGTAGCAAAATAAGCGCCCCAATAATCCGTTTCGTTTTCGGAACAGGGATAGAAGAATATATAAGGATTGTCCTTATACATCGTATTGAGCCTCTTGTAGCTCTCTTTGGGGAGATGACCGAAGCGAACCTTTATAAATTCACATTCCGCAATATCGTCAAGGTCAACGTTAAGCCCGATGAAATGCTCATAGCTTTTAATACCCTGTTCGCAGATGTTTTTCTGTTCTTCAAGCGAATTTATCTCGTCATAATACCTTTGAATTTTTGCTTTGACGGTTTTTATGTATTCACGGTCGCCGTCGCTCACCTCCGCCTGCTCGTTTAAGCTCATAAGCTGAAGCGTTAAATCCGCATTTTTTGCAAGCTCGGTTAAATCGGAAAGCTCCGAAGTATATGTGTTTTCATCAACAAACGGGATGAAGCCCATATCAGCTGAAATCATTTTTGCCGCAGGCTCGGGATGAAAACATTCGCTTTCGTACAGCTTGCCGCCGACTTCCGACATTTTTTCAAGACCGCCGCTTATTTTGATAAGCGTCATTTTTTCTATGGACATTTTGTTCTCCTTTCGCCGTCATTTTTCGGTTAGGCATACCGCGACAGGTTATTCCGTGCCTAAGATAAGAAAGCTTTCTATTTCTTCGGGCGGCAGAGCATAACGCACGCCCTCCGTGATATGAATTATATTTTTAACCTCATTTTCGAGAATAAAGAAATAGCAGAACATAACCGCCTCGGGAACGGTCGAAAACCGAAGCCTTTTTTTAAAGAAGGTCTGTAATGCGATGTGCGTGCATTTTTCAAGCCTGCCCATATACCTTTCGTCTAAATATTTTCCGTATTTTGAGGCTTTGAAAAGGTTAAGCGCTTCTTCGGCGCTGTCGGAAGCAAGCATTTTTTTTATTTCATCCAAGGAAAGCCCCGAAAGCCCCGAACAGAAAATTTTTGTCAAGTCAAGAGGCTCTGACGGAAAATATTTCTTCATTCTGTAAATGCTTTCAAACATTTTGAAATCCGATTTAGTCTCAAACAATTCGAGTAATTCTTTCCGCGAAGCGCCGCCGCAGTTTTTCTTTACAAGCTTTTTTACTTCATCGCACATATATCCGTACAGCGCGTTTTCAAGCGCGGGAATTGAAAAAGCCGCCGCGCCGTTAAAAAATATATCAAGCGGTTTTTTGTATTCTGTTCCCGAAAGCGCGTCGTAAAGCTCCTTAAAGCTCGTTGCTCTTTCAAGAGACGGAATGTCGAGAGAGGAACGGTTTTTTATCATTTCGGGTGTGAAAAGCGATAAATCCGAAACCGTATTTGTGTCAAGCTTGTCGGCGCAAGCCAAAATAAGGGTTATATCATAACTTAAATATATTATCCCGTTAAGTTTTCCTCCGATTGCTCCCTCGAAAGCGGCAAGCTGCGCGATTTCGTTATAGGCATAGTGTCTTATCTGCGCTTCAAGCCTTGAACGGGAATATCTTGAATCAGCCGCAAACAAAGGGCTTTTACCGTATACGGTGTGAGTCTTTAAATAACCTGCAATTTCATTTACCGAGCGGCAGGAAATGAGAGCGGCGTAATCCTCTTCGGTTAGAGAATAGGCATACATAGCCCGAGACTTCGCAAGTATCGCATTGCTTGACAGGCTTGATATTTTACTCATTTTACCGCCCCCCTTCAAAATTTAAATTAAAAGATTATTATTTGCCGATTACAGCGTTAAAGACCGACTTTTCCCATTCCGTATGATTTTCTTCATAGCTTTTTATAAGCGCTTTGCTTTTTTCGTCGGTCTCAAGTTCTATTTTTTCTTTTATTTCGGCAACCTCTTTTTCGGCTGATTTCTTTAATCTTTCGACCTTTTCTTCGGCTTTTCTTTTATACTCCGCGTCCGTTTTTTCTTTTGCTTCGGCAAGCTCGTTTGTCAGCTTCTCACGTCTGTGCACAGCCTTTTGAACGTCAAGCCTTGAGGCCTTGTCGGTTTCAACTATTTCTCTGAGCATATTTTCCACGGGAAAGCCTCCTTTTGCTTCATCATTTTAAGATATATTATAAGCATTTTGAATTTTAAAAACAAGAATAATTTAGCAAAACAAAATGCGATTTTTCCGCTATAATTTGTCTATTTTTTCGGTTATTTAATAAAAAGCACAAATTGATTAAATTGTAGGTTTGTCAATGATGTGTTACAAAATTAGAAAACCTCGCCGTTGGTA